>JADZAY010000024.1 GCA_020852375.1 Candidatus Yanofskyibacteriota bacterium | reverse complement strand
GGTTGTTGAGGTATTTGAGCTGGGCGATGAGGGAGCCGTTCTGGTTTGCGGTGATAGCAGAGGAATCAAATGCCGCAGAGGCGATGGAGGCGTAGACCTCTGACAGGGAGTGCATGGTGGAGGCGGGGGCTCCGGGCGGCGTGAGCGACCCGGCAGCCGCACCGAGTACAAGCGACAACACAACAACCACAACCACGGCACCAACCCGGCGGTTGGCCGAATATTTCCGCAGCAGACCAGACAATGAAAAACCAGAAAGCATGCGAGTAGCAGTCAGTGGTGATATAAAAAATTCCTCAACCCATTTTAGCACGAAAAACCACGTACCGCGTACCAAAAAAACAAGCAAAACAGACGCCGCCACTCCCACTAAAAACAAAAATCTGCGGCGGCCCGCAGATCCACTACAAACCCGGCAGCGCACTCGTTCTTTGTATATAAACTATCCTACTTCATCATACATATAGGTTGCTACTCTATAAAGAAAAAAGTCGCTTCGCATTCTCGGTTGTCTGTCGAAAAAGGTCTTCCGGCAAAACACCCCGAACATCGGCCAAAAACTTACCCACACCTTCTATATATGAAGGCTCGTTCCGCTTCCCCCGATACGGTACGGGTGCGAGATACGGCGCATCAGTCTCGAGAAGAAGTCGGTCGGCAGGGATCGCTCGGATCATATCGACATAGTCAGCAGAGAAGGTGGCGATCGCATTCAACCCGATGTGCCATCCAAGCGAACAATATGCGCGCATCTCTGCCGTCGTACCTGTGAACGAGTGAATGACTCCGCGTAGTTCTTTCCCGGCAAGCATCGAAAGCATATCGGTATGCGCGTCTCGACAGTGGACGATAATCGGCTTGGCTGCCATACCAAGCTGTTGCAGGAAACGCGCCCGTTGAATTTCCTTCAGGCGAGGGTCCGTCACCCGAAAGTAATCGAGTCCGATCTCGCCGATCGCGACAACCCTCGGGTGTCGTGCTAGCTCTTCATACTCAGCTTGGTCGTACTCCTCGGTCAGATTGTCGTTGGGATGAAGTCCGACGGCGGCATATAAACCTTCATACTTCTCGGCCGCCCCAATCGCGGCTCGACTGGATGCAAGATCGAACCCAACGCAGATCATACCGATACCAGCATTCCGGGCCCGCCGGATAACCTCATCGCGATCGTGGTCATACTGCTCCATCTGTACGTGGCAGTGGGTGTCGACAATTTTCATGTTCTGCTGATTATTCACGGACGACAAAAAATGAAACAACGCGAAAACGGCATAGTCACTACTTTTTCTCAGGTCGAGGGAATAGCGGCGACCCCTTCGTAATACTCACGCGAGCGTCGCTCCTGATCGTCTCTGTAAGCGCCACGCCGAAAGTGGCTCCGATCTTCTCCGCCGTCTCGGGCATGAAGGGCTGGAGCAGCCAGGCGATGTGTAGGACCATCGCAGCAACCGCGCGAAGGGTCAGCGCCTGCGCCTCCCCCTCTTGCTTCCATGGCTCGCGGTCATTGATGTACTGATTGGCAATCCCGATCCTCGTCCAGACGTGCGCCAGCGCTTCGTGAAGGCGGAAATCGGCAAAGGCGGCGTGGTAACCTTTTGTATCCCTCAAATCCTCCAAAATCTTCTCCGTTTCCTGGTCGAAAGACCCGATGGTAAGCGTCCCGCCAAGCTTTGTCTCAATAAGAGTCGCGATCCGCTGAACAAGGTTCCCTAGGCCGTTCGCCAGATCGGACACATAGCGGCTCTCAAGGCTCTTCCACGAGAAATCGCCGTCCTCCGTGCTGGGGATCTCCCTGAGCATGAAGTACCGAACGACATCGGCGGGTTGCTGGTCGAGCAGCTCGAGGGGGTCAATGACATTTCCCAGCGTTTTCGACATTTTCTGGCCATCCACGGTAATGAAGCCGTGCACAAAGATAGCCCTCGGAACCTCAAGCCCCGCCGAGATCAGCATTGCAGGCCAGACCATCGCATGAAAACGAAGAATATCCTTGCCGATGAGATGCACACTTGCGGGCCAGAATGCCATCCTTGCCTCGTCAGTACCATATCCGAGGACCGAAATGTAGTTCGTGAGCGCATCGGCCCACACATACATCGTCTGCGTGGGATCATCCGGAACTGGAATACCCCAAGGAAGCTGCTGCGCCGGGCGGGAGAAGCTTACGTCCTCCGCGTCGTCCAGAAGGTTGAGGAGCTCTTTTGTCCGCGTCTCCGGGACGATGGCGAGGCGGCCTGATTCGATCAGCTTTCGGATATCATCTCGGTATTTCGAGAGGCGGAAGAACCAGTTCTCTTCCTGCAACCGCTCCGGGGTGCTCTTGTGAAGTGGGCACAGTCCATTTTCCAGCTCGCTTTCCTTGATGAATGCCTCGTGTCCGACACAGTAATAGCCCTCATATGAGCGTTTATAGAGGTCTCCGCGCGCGACTAGCTCTCGCCAAATACGCTCGGCTGCCGGCCAGTGCCGCACCCTATCCGATGTGCGAATAAAGTCGGTATTGGATGTGTTCAAGCGCCGCGCAAGAGTGCCGACCTCTGCGGCGACGCGATCGACGAACTCCTGGGTCGGCGTCCCCGCCTGCTCGGCGGTTCGCATGACTTTCGTGCCGTGTTCGTCGGTACCGGTACAAAAAACGACTTCGTCCCCCATTAGGCGACGGTATCGCGCAACAGCATCCGCCTGGATCATTTCCAGCGCGAACCCGACGTGCGGGCGCGCATTGGCATACATGATCGAGGTGGTGATATAAAAACGCGCCATGGAATAGGCGCATCATGCCACAGAATCGACTCTAACGCCAGCCTTTCGGACCGACAATGAGCACAAACTCACCGAGCACTTCATCGTTCTGAAGCGCAGTAGCGACCTGCTCAACCGTCCCGCGATAGAGCGTTTCGAACTGCTTGGTAAGCTCCCGTCCGAGCACGACCGGACGATCAGGGGTCCCAGCGGCAGCGAATGCCGCCTGCATCTCGCCGAGCGTCTTGAGAATGCGGTGCTTTGATTCGTAGAGCACCACCGTATCCTCACAGAGGGCAAGCTCCCGAAAGAGCGTCTGTCGGCCCTTCTTGTGCGGAATAAACCCCCAGTACTGGAACCGATCGGCTGGAAATCCGCTTACTGAAAGAGTTGTCACGGCTGCATTCGGACCCGGGATCGGAACCACCGCGAGCCCCGGTTCAGCGGCAAGAAGCCGCGCAATAAGCGCCCCGCCCGGATCGTTGATACCAGGCGTCCCGGCATCGCTTACCAGCGCGACCTGCATACCCTCGCGAAGCGTCGAGGCGATCTGCGCGACAACCGCATCGCTGCTGTGCTGGTGGTAGGCGAAGAGCGGTTTTGTGACGCCGAGATGAGCAAGAAGCTTCGCGGTCACCCGAGTATCCTCGCAGAAGATCGCATCCACCGCTTTGAGCGTTTCAATAGCGCGGAGCGTGATGTCCTGGAGATTCCCGATGGGGGTCGCAACGATGAAGAGCGTTCCGGAGGCCACTAGGATGTGCGGCGAGACGACTTGAGGCGGGCCATATCATCGAGAATCTCGACGATAATGGTTGCGACCGGGACACCAAGCAGTGCACCCGCAATGCCCGCCAGCTGAGCGCCGATAAGGATCGAAAGGATGACGACGACAGGATTGAGTCCGGTTGTTTTCCCGAGCACCAACGGAACAAGCACGTGGTTCTCGAACTGCTGAACGACAACGTAAAGCACTAGCGTCCACAAGCCAAGCACCGGCTCTTGCATGAACGCCATCCCGATCGCCGGGATCGACGCCAATACCGGTCCCGCAATGGGAACGATCTCCAGGATCATGGCGAGGAGCGCGAACACCAACGCGAATCGAACGCCCAGTAGCGCAAGACCGACATACACCAACAGCCCGACAATAAGAGCGAGCAGGAGCTGCCCCTGCAGCCACAACCCAACCTTTACTTCGGCACGGCGCCACAGATCAACCACATACTCCTCGTACCGCTCGGGAACGACCGCTGCAAGGAAGTTCTCGATGCCATTCTTCATGACCGACAGGTAGAACGAGATGACCACGATCGCCACGAAGGAGAAGATGCCGCCGAACGCGCCGACGACGAGGTTGAGCGCCGATTGCGAGAACTGCTGCAAATACCCGCTCAGCACCTCAAGGATGTTCTGGATCTCGGAGACGAAGTCGAAGTATCGCGGGGCGTCCTTTTGCACCGTATCGAGCGAAACTGAGAGCTCGCTCGCCAACTTCGGAAGATATGTGGTCAGCTGCGAGAAATCGGATGCCACGGAAGGCAGTACCAGCGACGAGATGACCACGCCCACGGCAAGCACCATGAGGTACAGCACGATGACCGCGACCAGGCGCGGAGACCCTTTCCGTTGGAACCAGGTAACGAACGGTGAAACGGCGGATGCAACGACGATGGAGAACAGCAGGATGATGAGTACGTCCGAAAGCAGGTATAGCAAGAAGAACGCGACTACCACGAGGAGGGCCCGGAACACGCTTGCCGCCGAAATATCGACTTGCTGACGTTCGGTCATGGTTATGGGGTAAAACGAAGTACGGAGCGAAAATCATCGGGATTCACTTGCTTCCCGATGACCGCAAGATTGAGTCGTTCGTCCCGGAATATATCGGCGGCAACCGCGCGAATATCGTCATGCGTCACCGCGCGGATCTTCGCAAGCTCCTCTTGGGGCGTCACAACGTGATCGAAAAACAGTACCGATCCTCCGAAGTCGTCGGCGACCCCGCTCGTGCTTTCTAGGGTGAATGCGAGCCGCCCCTCCGCCTGATCCTTCACGCGGGTCAGCTCCTCCGGAGTCACCCCTTCAACGGCTGTTTTTGCCAATTCAGCGAGAATAACCGAGATTCCCTCCTTCGCTTTCGCAAGGTTCAGCCCGGCTCCAACTTCAAAATATCCGGAGTCGGTATAGTTCGTGTTCCCGGCCCACACGTAGTATGCGAGGCCGCGTTTTTCACGAACCTCATCAAACAACCGGGAGCTCATCCCCCCGCCCAAGATCTGCGCCAAGAGCCCCGCCGCATAGCGGCGCTCGTCGTAGAGATCGTACGCACGAACACCGAGACTTACATAGAGCTGTTCAACATCCTTCGAAACACCGAGCACCGCCGGGGCGGTCTGCCGCTGGATGACTGGGGGTTTTTCCGAGCGCTCCGCCTGGCGAATAGCAGAGAACGCCGCCTCAACCTTCGCGCGAACCTGCTCGGGATCAATGCCGCCCGCAACAGCGATGACCGTGTTTGCGGCAACGTAGTGCGTATCAAACCATTTCCGGAGATCACCCGTCCCCATAGCTCGAATGGTCTCCTCAGTGCCGCCAACCTCCCAGCCCGCCGGCTGATCTCCGTAGAGCAGCTCTTCGAACAGTCGGCCGATATGCTGCTGGGGGTCGTCGCGCCGCATGCGAAGCTCTTCGATGATCGGCCCCCGCTCGATCTCCATTGCGCCCTGCTCAAGCTTTGAATTCAGGAAAATATCGAACACGACGTCCATGATGGTATCGAGCTTGCTGACCGCCGCCTTGGCGTAGTAACCAGTCACCTCTTTGCTGGTAAAGGCGTTGTAGCTCGCACCAATGCCGTCGAGCTCGCGACTAATGTCGAGGTATCCGGGACGGCGCACCGTCCCTTTGAACATCATGTGTTCAAGAAAATGCGAGATGCCGCCCAGCTCGCGCGGCTCATATTTCGATCCGCATTTCACGAGCACCAGCACAGTTGCTGTCGTCGCGGCAGGCATCGGAACCGTCACCAAGCGCAGGCCGGATGGGAATGTGTGGAGTTGGTGCGAAAATCCGTGGTCCATATGTATATCGGCGGAAAGAGTCGGCCTCGCCTCTCGCGTCGCCGTCGCGACGCTCGGGCTGGTCACCGCCTCCCGGCGCCTCGAGCTCGAGGCGCATCGGTCCGGCGTTCGCCTCTTCCGCCTTTCATCATACGGTGTACGCCCAACACCCTCAAGGGTCTTGGGCGTACACATGTGCCGGCGGAAAGAGTCGAACTTTCGTCTGGTCGTTATGAGTGACCCGTTCTAACCGTTGAACTACGCCGGCAAATCTTGGGTATCATAGCGTATTTTCTCAGTATTATCAACCTCCCCTCTTGCGGTGCCGCCGAAAGAAGCGTATAGTTAATTGGTTCAATACAGCGGGGTGGAGCAGCGGCAGCTCGTCAGGCTCATAACCTGAAGGTCGCAGGTTCGAATCCTGCCCCCGCAACTACAGTAAACAAAGACGCCACTGCGGCGTTTTTGTTTACTGCTGGCTTGTGAGCCCCGCACCCGCGGGGCTTCTCTTTGACAACGCTCCGCGGAGCGGACATACTCCCGCCGGAGGGTGGAATGCCAACACCAAAGCCGAAGCCGTTCAAACTCGACCCAGCAAAGCGCCGCGCAGTAAGTGCGCAGGAGATGGAGCGAGGACAGCTGGAGTCCGAGGCAAGGAATACCGAAGCAGATGATATGAGGTGGTTCTTCCGCGAACTCGGTGCGGATTGCCGTTGGCATCTCTCGCGACTCGCTATGACCCGACGCGGGCGCCGTCTCATCATCGAACATCTTCGAAGCGTCTACCTCGAGGAGAGCAAGAAGCTCGACGCGGTCGTCTCTGACATCCTAAAGCGAAGCCGCGCGCATCGTCGCTAGCCCCGCCTCCGACAGGCAGACTGCGCCCCACACACCGTGTGGGGTTTTTGTTGGAAGAGGTTGTCAAAATGAAAAATTGTTGTAGAGTAATTGCGAGAGGAGTTCTTTCAACCATGGACCCCTATGTCGGTATTACCGACTTCATGAGCGGCGACCAAGTCCGCGACATGCTCGCGGTGTTCGAACGCTCGCTCCCAGAAGCGTCGCGGCGCATCCTGCATGTGGGAGTGATGATGAGCCGTAAAACGCTCCACGACATTCCCACGAGGTGGGCGGCGGCGTTTCCTCCGAAGGAGCGTATCGCGAGCATCTTCTGTTCGGATCGCACGCTCAACTGCATTCACTACGCCGACTCCGAGAAGAGCGATGATCTGACACGCTCGCTCGTACGCGCGATCGGCTACGGTGGCATTGGCATGCACGCGCTTCAGCTCGACCTGGTCTGGCCAGAACCGAGCGAGATTGCGAATGCAGTGCACCTGTCTCGCGCGAATATCGAAGTCATCCTCCAGATCGGTGCGAACGCATTAGCGGCCGTACGAGATGATCCGCGGAGACTCGTCGGAAAGCTCGCCGAGTACAGAGGTATCATCCACCGAGTCCTGCTCGACAAGAGCATGGGTCGGGGCATCGGCATGGATGCGCCGAAGCTCATCCCCTTTGCTCGCGCCATTCGTGAGCACTTTCCCGAGCTCGGCATCGGTGCAGCTGGCGGGCTCGGTCCGAATACCATGCACCTCGCAGCCCCGCTCATCGCAGAGTTCCCGGACATCAGCATCGATGCGCAAGGCCGCCTCCGTCCCAGCGGCAGTGCGCTAGACCCCGTCGATTGGACAATGGCGGCCGAATACCTCCGCCAAGCGCTCACCCTACTCTCATAGCCCGGGCTCCGCCCCACCTCGTCGTGGGGCGTTTTTGTGCTACACTGGACGCTATGTTGCGCCACATCCGCACGGCAACCCCCGTCATCATCGGCATTCTCCTCGTCGCATTCGCGCTGATCGCAGGAGAAATGTACAACCTATATCTTCGCATCGGGTGGCTCGATAAGGCCCTCCACTTTCTCGGCGGTGTCATTGCGGCATGGTTCGTGCTCGCCCTTTTTCAGCGTGAACTGCCGCAGATGCGGGGCTGGAAGCAAATCTTAGTACTTGCAGGTATAACTGCACTGATCGGCGTTGTGTGGGAGTGGGCCGAATACGCCAGCACGCTCGCGCGCCCATACACGCCGTGGCTCTACCATTATTTCCACGGAGGAAACCTCGCCGACACACTCGCCGACCTGGGCGCCGACATCGGAGGCGCGCTCGCCCTCTCGTGGTGGGCGCTCCATAAAGAGCGCAGCGCATAACCCTCACTAGATCCGCTCCAACGCCTCCATTCCCAGCAGCTCGAGACCTGTTTTGAGCCGCTCCATGACCGTTCGTACGAGCATCAAGCGCACAGCTTTTCGCGCCCCATTGTCGTCATCGTTGATGCGCACCTGTTCGTAGTACCGATTCGCCAGTTCCGCAAGTTGATACAGGTACAGCGCAAGACCGTTCAGCGCGTAGAGATGCGCGCACTGCGCGACCGCATATCCGAAATCCAACAGATGCCGCAGGAGCGCCCGCTCCGTCGGATGTGTCAGTAGCGAACGATCCCCGGCGACATCCGCAACATCCCCCGCATTCCGCAGAATGCCGGAAAGACGCGCGTATGCGTACTGCAGATACGGCCCGGAGTTGCCCCCCAGGTCGAGCATCGCGTCCCAATCAAACACAATATCGCTGTGCGGATGCTGGCGCAGGTCGTTGTATTTGAGCGCGCCCACCGCAACCGTATTCGCGATGCGCTGAACATCGGCGTCGGCAAGCTCGGGGTTCTTTCCCTTCACCACATCGGCGGCACGGCGCACCGCCTCATCGAGCACCTCCTCCAGCGCGATGACCTTGCCTTCGCGGGTCGCCAGCTTCTTCCCGTCTTCGCCCAACACCATACCAAATTTCACATGCACCGCTTCCGTTGAGCCGAGCTTGAGTCGATCCTTCACTGCGAACAGCTGCTCAAAATGGAGCGCCTGCTGATTCGCGACCACATAGAGGATCTTGGCCGGTGCATATTTTTTGATGCGGTCCTCGAGGCTTGCAAGGTCACGTGTAAGATACAGCGTCGCTCCGTCCGATTTTCGTAGTAGTGCGGGCGGAAGGTTGTTCTCCGAAAGATCGACGATCAGTGCGCCCTCGGATTCTGTCGCGAGCCCCTGTGCGACGAGTCGCTCGATAAGGGGCTTCAGCTCGGCCTCGTAATCACTTTCTCCGTGAATGACGGCTCCCTTGAGTCCGATATGCAGCCGCTCATACATGCGATCGAACTCGCCAAGTGAAAGCTCCCGAAATCGCATCCAAATATCCCCGTTCTCTATGTCACCCTCTTCGAGCTTGCGAAACTCCTCCTGCCCCTCGCGTTCAAGCTCCGGGTGCGTCTTCATTTCATCGTGAAACTTCACATACAGCCGAAGCATTTCCCGAATGGGATGCTCCCGCAGGGCGTCGTCGTCTTTCCAGCGCTTGTATGCGGCGATGAGTTTGCCGAACTGAGTCCCCCAGTCCCCAATAAAGTTCCAGCGGACCACGTCGTACCCGATCGCCGCGTACACATTGGCGAGCGCATCGCCGATAATGGTCGAGCGGAGGTGGCCGATATGCATCGGCTTCGCGATGTTCGGCGATGAGTATTCGACGATCACTCGCTTGTTCTGCCCAAGGTTCGAGATGCTCGCCTCGCCCAGCTGGTGCTGCAGATACACGTCTTTGAGGAACACGTTCACGAATCCGGGTCCGGCGACCTCGCACCGCTCGAGCATCTCCGCCCCCTCGCGCATGAGCGCATCGCACACTTCCTGCGCCGCATCACGCGGATTTTTCTTCGCGGCCTTCGCCGCCACGAATGCGATGTTTGTAGAATAATCGCCCATCGCCGGGTCCGGAGGCACCAACACGTCAAAAAGGTGCCCGGGGTACAGGCGTGCGAGCGTATCGTGAAGCCACTGGCGAAACATGTGCAAACTATAGCCCAGAAAAACGCGAAAAGAAAGGACGCCAGCAAGGCTGGCGTCCTTCGGTCGTCACTTCAAGTTACTTCGGCGACCGCTCTTTGCGCTGCGTCGATCTTGCCACACCAGCTGCCTTCTTTCGCAAGCTGTCCCTCATCGCGCATCGAATGGCTTTTTTGTCAGCACGCACCAATGCAGGATGAAGATATCCGCTGATGAGACCGATGAGCTTCGCGCGGTGGGCATTGATGGCCATCTCATGATGGAACAACGGCAAGATTGCGCGCGGATCAGCTCGACGCAACAGCCGCTGAAGCATGACGGCATCGCATACAGCGATATTCCACACATCATCGACGACTTCATTCCACCCAATGGTGACATCGCGCGTCTTTGCTTCAAGGAGCCGATAGTTCTGGTGTGTTCGATGAAAGTCGAACTCGGTCCGCCCCGCCGAATAGGCGTTCCTACCGCACTGCATCAGCAGTAGCCCCGCCGAGGCGACTCGCTCAAGAGCAACGAAATCGACTGGGAATGGAGCCCTGTCAACCGACTGCATCATGTAGAGAGCCGCTCCCAAAGCGCCACCGTGACTCCGAATATAACAGCGAACAGAATCCGTGCCTTTAGCGGCAAAGCGGTCCAGTTCTTTACAGAACCTGTCGGCAAGTTCGTCGGTAATCTCGGCGCTCACCAGTATGACCCGCTCTTCCAGCGCAACGACGAGCACATTCTCTTTTTTATCCATCCGCACCCCGCGAGTGAAAAGGCCTGCCCCATATCATACACATCTGGATAAATACTCAAAGGTCATTATACTGAGCCTATGAACCCATCTGAATACGACAAACTCACTATCGAAGCCGTAAAAAAGGTATCGCCCGCGGTCGTCAGCATCGTGGTCAGCAAGTACCTGCCGCGCATGCACGACATCAACCCATCCCAACTCTTCAACCCGTTCATGATGGGCGGCGTTGAGGACGGTGCCGGACAAAAGGTAACCGTCGGGGGCGGATCGGGCTTTATTGCGCATCCGAGCGGCCTCATTCTCACCAACAAGCATGTGGTCTTCGATGCGGAAGCGGAATACGCCGTGGTCATGAACGACGGCAGCGAACACCCCGCGAAAGTGCTTTCGCGCGACCCGATCAACGACATCGCGGTCTTGAAGGTCGACGCGAAGGATCTTCCACACGTCGAGCTCGCCGATTCGTCCACCATCGAACTCGGTCAAACCGTCATCGCTATCGGCAATGCGCTCGGCCTCTTCAGCAACTCGGTCAGCAAGGGCATCGTGTCCGGCCTCGCCCGCAGCATCAGTGCATCGCTGGGCGGATCCGCCGAGGCGCACATGGAGCAGCTCCGCGGCGTCATCCAAACCGATGTCGCTATCAATCAGGGAAACTCCGGCGGGCCATTGATCAACCTCGAAGGGAAAGTCGTCGGCATCAATACCGCCGTGATCTTCGGCGCACAGAACATCGGATTCGCGCTTCCCATCAATTGGGCAAAGAGCGACCTCACCGACATCGTCGAGCACGGACGCATCATTAAGCCATATCTCGGACTTATGTACGTCATGCTCACACCCGATCTCGCAAAACGCTACGCGCTTCCCTGCGACCACGGGGCAATGGTCATCCGCGATCACCGGCCGGGAGCCGCCGCAGTGCTCGCCGACTCGCCCGCACACCGCGCCGGACTCCAGGAACACGACATCATCACCCACCTTGATGGCACCGAACTCGCCGCTGGCAGCGACCTCACCGACCTGCTCCAAAAGCACGGCGTCGGAGATACGATCACCCTCACCTACCTGCGCGGTGGTTCATCGAACGAGTGCCGCGTCACACTCCAGGAGCGCACCTAGCAACCCATGGCAGACCTGGCCACCAATCCTCGCGCCCGCTTTGACTACGACATCCTCGAAACAGTCGAGGCCGGCATCGTGTTGACCGGACCAGAGGTAAAGAGCATCAAAGCAGGGCACGCGAGCATCAAAGGGGCATATGTGAAGATCCTCAACGGAACCCCTTGGCTCATCGGGGCATCCGTTCCGCCATACCAGCCGGGAAATGCACCAAAAGAGTATCGGGAGCGGGCCGACCGAAAGCTCCTCTTGAGCAAGCAGCAAACCGCCGGCCTCATTGGACTCGCGCAAGCACACGGCGTCACTCTGGTGCCGATCCGTCTCTATATAAAGCGAAAGCTCATCAAACTTGAGATCGGCGTCGCGCGAGGAAAGAAGAAATACGATAAGCGAGAGGCCATCAAGAAGAAGGACGTTCAGCGCTCAAAGGAACGAGGCACCTACGAAGAGTGATCGCATTGACACGCCCCGCTTGGGGCGTAGCATGGCGCCTAAGCTCTTTGTAAGGAGGCGCCATGCTGTCCGCCCTGTTGCTCGCCGCCCTCATCGCAACGCCGCCGCCATCGGCGGATGACGCCCAAGTTCCAACAAAGTTGGAGATCACCAAGGCATTCAAGATGCTGGAGGAAGATACGAACATCATCCTCCGCCAGCTCCCGAACCGCCTCGGCTTCGATCCTGCCGAGCCAAAGCTTGGCGTCACCCTCGAGACGCGCGAGCTCGGCCTCGGCGCCGACGGGCTCTTGATGCGCCACACCTATGTGTCGAGCGTGTTCGTTCCTTCCGGGGCTCACACAGCCGGCATCCAGCCGGGCGACCGCATCGCCGCGATCGGGGCGCACCAGCTTGAAACGGAACTGCCGCGGGCAGTCATGTTCTACATGGAGGACCATCCCGACGGTATCCCGCTCACGATCGAACGGAACGGGAATCGCTTCACAACGACCATCCACCGAGAGCCGCTCCTGTGCGCGCGTTCGGTCTGGAACACCTTCGAAGTCGCGACGTGGCAGAACTCCGTCACCAAGCTCCGCACCCTGATCCGCGGGAAGATCGCGGCAATCGAGGGAACCCCGACGCTCACCATGGAGCAGCACAACCAAGCGTGCATCGATGTGGTGGCAACGGCGGAGCTTATCCGCGACATTGTCATGGCAATGGCCGCGCAGCTTGAGCCCTCCATCAGCCCGCTCTGCACCGTTCAGCGTAGCGCTCCGTAAGCGCCTCACACCTCCTTCATACGAAGGAGGTGTTTTTGTAACAGAAAAGCCCCACACAGCGTGAAGCTTTTCTGTGTGGGGCTACTAGACGAGCACTCGGGTGAAGCGGTCCCGCGGCCCGGGCGACTTTTCGCCCGCGATGCGCTGCTGGACCCACTTCGGCAGGAGGAACAGCCGCTCCTGCATGATGGTGTCGTAGTCGTACTCCTTCCCGTGGGGGTAGTCGCCGTAGTGCAGGAGCCACACGAACGGCTGCTCCTGCCACGTCGGCACGAACGATCCGCGCTGGCGCAGGCGCCGCAGGTTAAAACGCAGAGCTTCGCGACAGTCGTGGTGTCCGACCCAGAAACGCTCTCCGCGCCACTTGCCGCTCCAGAGGACGCGCATCAACGGCTCCTCCGGCTGGATCCAATTCGGGATCCAGTTGTAGTAGAAGTGCCCGCTGTTGACGCGGACGCCGTCGTAGGTGTCGAACACTAGGAGAATGCCGTCGCGGTCGTGGAAGAAGACGAACAGCGTCTCCTGCTTGACCTCGCTACCGCTGCTGCCGTAGTTGTTCTCCACGGTGAACGGCACGCGGAGCACCTCCGTGAAGCCTTCCGCCGCGACGATACGCAGGTAGCGCTCGAGGTCGTTGGACAACACGGTGTCGTCAGCCTCCGTGAGCGCCTGCTCCTTGCGCGCATTCGCGTCCTGGAAGAGCACGAAGCCCAGAGCCGTGCCGACGTCGGTGCCCAGGCCCATGGACTCGGCCATGTCCTCGCCGACCGCGATGGCGTCGTACGCGAGCAGCTCGCCGATACGACCGTCCCGATCCGCCTCGTTGTTCATGAACTCCCTCCTCTGCCGATATATTCTAACACATTTTATTATGAAAATCAAGAGCTGCCATACGTGGTATTTTCAAAGGAAAAGAGTCAAATCCGTTCTATGAATGGGAATCGGCCTCGACTCGCGGTGTCGCCTGCTGACGACACAACGCTCCATCCTTCGATTCCCCACATCTTCTCTGGCACGAATCAAAATGCCCACCCAAACGGGTGAGCATTTTGATTTTGTG
>JADZAY010000023.1 GCA_020852375.1 Candidatus Yanofskyibacteriota bacterium | reverse complement strand
TGTACCCGATCGGGTTCGATGCCTTTGGGCTTCCGGCGGAGAATGCTGCGATCAAGCACGAAACGACCCCGGCGCTCTGGACGAAGAAGAACGTCGCCTACATGACGAAGCAGCTACGGAGCATGGGTGCGAGCTTCGATTGGTCGCGTGCCGTGAACACCAGCTCGCCGGAGTACTATCGGTGGACCCAGTGGGTGTTCCTTAAGCTGCATGAGAAGGGTTTGGCGTATCGGGCAAGCACGACGGTGAACTGGTGTCCGAACGACAAGACCGTGCTCGCGAACGAGCAGGTCGTGAACGGATGCTGCGAACGGTGCACCGCAACCGTAGAGCAGCGCGAGATCGAACAGTGGATGTTCCGGACGACTGCATACGCCGACGAGCTCATCGATGATATCGAGGGGATGGACTGGCCGAGCACGACGGTTGCCGCCCAACGTAACTGGATCGGGCGTTCCGAGGGGGCGCTCATCAAATTCAACATATCCGGTATCCCGTCTACGAATGAGGTGGAAGTATTCACGACGCGAGCGGATACGCTATTTGGGGTGACGGCAGTAGTCATATCGCCAGAATTGGCCCAGAAATGGGTCGAAAAGGGGTGGCAAGCGCCCGTGGAGGTGCGCGCATATATAAAGGAAGCCCTTGGGAAGCGAGAACTTGAGCGCATGGAGGAGCGAGAGAAGACGGGAGTGCGTGCCGATATTGAGGCGATGAACCCCATAAATGGCGAGAGCGTGCCGGTATGGGTTGCCGACTATGTGCTCGGAAGTTATGGGACGGGCGCCGTTATGATGGTGCCCGCGCATGATGAACGGGATAGCGAATTCGCGAAGAAGTATGGTTTGCCGATAAGCAATGCTCCGCTGGAGGATCGAGCAAAAATCGTTTCGCTGCTCGTCGAGAAAGGCGTCGGCGCCCCGCATAAGACCTACCGCCTTCGTGATTGGGTACTTTCGCGCCAGCGGTACTGGGGAGCCCCGATCCCTATGATCAAGTGCACTGGCTGCGGGTATGTGCCAGTGCCGGAGTCCCAGCTGCCCGTGAAACTTCCGCCGCTGAAGGACTTCAAGCCTGCCGACGATGGTCGCAGTCCGCTCGCGAAGGCCTCGCGTTGGCTCAAGGTGAAGTGCCCGAAGTGTGGCGCGTCCGCAGAGCGTGAGACCGATACAATGGATACATTCGTGGACTCCAGTTGGTATTTCATTCGATATGCCGACCCCGCCAACGCGAATCGGCTCGCTGATGCTGATACGATCTCAGCGTGGTTGCCGGTTCCGATGTACATCGGTGGTCCGGAGCATAACACCATGCACCTCCTCTACGCGCGCTTCATCACGAAAGCGCTCCACAGTGTTGGCGTGGTGCCGTTCAGTGAGCCGTTCACCGCGCGCCGCAATCACAGCGTGATCCTCGGACCGGACGGGAATCGCATGTCGAAGAGCAGGGGGAACGTGGTGGATCCCGATATCGAGGTGGCGAAGTACGGCGCCGATGTGGTGCGCATGTACCTTGCATTCATGGGGCCGTACTCGGACCAGACCATGCCGTGGGATCCGAACGGTATCACCGGTATCAATCGTTTCGTGCATCGCGCGTGGGCGGTATTTCAGGCGGACGGCGCGAGCAATGGAGAAGACCACGACATCGAGCGCCTCTTACACGCGGCGACCAAGAAGGTTGGCGAAGATATCGCTGAACTTAAATACAACACTGCCATCAGCGAGCTGATGAAGCTGCTCAACTCCATCGAGCAGCTGCAGAAGCGGGGAGGAAAGCTGGCGGCCCGACAAGCGGAGCGGCTCTGTCTCCTGCTTGCTCCATTCGCTCCGCATCTCGCTGAAGAGGTGTGGCGCGGGATTCTTGGAAAGAGTGACTCGGTGCACCGTGAGGAATGGCCACGTTTCAACGCGGCGCTTCTGCGAACCGCGACCGTTCCGGTGCCGGTTCAAGTGAATGGCAAAGTGCGCGCCATTCTCGATTTGGCGCCCGATAGCTCCGAACAGGATGCGGTGTTTGCTGCGAAAGAGGACGCGAATGTGGCGCGGTTCCTTGCGGAAGGGGAGATTCGGAAAGTCGTGTACCTTCCTGGAAAACTTCTGAACTTCGTGGTAGCGTAGCGGAGTACTATTTCCAACACCTACTGATATGACCGACGATCTTGATCGAGCGTTTGTGGAGTACATCATCAAAAGCATCGTAAATAACCCCGAGGCGGTGGTCGTGACCCGCACCGTAGACGAACTGGGCGTGCTGCTCTCCGTGAAGGTCGACCCGAAGGATATGGGATTGCTCATCGGTCGGTCGGGGAGCACTGCGAAATCCATTCGCACGCTCGCTCGCATCGTGGGCATGCGCAACAACGCGCGCGTGAACCTTCGCATCGAGGAGCCGGAGGGCGGTCGCATGGCGTCGGGTCTGATGGGTTCGAAGGAGGGTGCCTCTCGCGACGTCGAAGAAATTCTTGGCGATCTGTAAGCGACGGCAGATCGGCGCACAAGACCCGCAATGGCGGGTCTTGTTATTTTGTATATTTGTGGTATAATTGATTTTGGAGGTGTACATGTCCAGCCAGGACCAACTGCAGAGAGGTGCGGCCGCACAGCACACACTTCGCCATCTGATCCGGAAGGCGGCACTCGATCCGTCCGGGGCAACGGTCGCGGAGGTTCCTCCCGACATGACCCTGCGCGACATCGCGTGCGCTATCGCGGAGTTCAACGAGGGGCGGAGCATGCAAGACGCTCACGCGGTGTTCGAGGGGCTCCAGCCATCCGGCGTCGGGCGCATTCGTATCACGCCACTCATTCCGTAGGAGGATCTGTGAGAACAGAAGAAGGCGTCCGCGCGGCAGAGCTCGGCGCTATCGAGGGCGAGCTCGTGGAGCGGATGGAGCGTCACCTGTGCGAGCGAGTCGATGCGAACGAGGTGTTCTCCGTCCCGAACGGGCAGGCGCCCGCGGAGGTGTTCCGCGATGCCGTGGCGATCGTCCAGCGGCGGAAGGGGGTCCAGGCGGCGGTGCGAACCGTCGGAGCCGGGGACTTCCTCGCCATGTTCTTCTAGTGCCAGCCACGCCCGCCGACCGAGTTCGGCGGGCTTTTCATTTTGATAAAAATGATGTATAATAATCTTTGTGAAGTTCGATATCATCACCATCTTCCCGGACATCTTTAGCGGCTTCCTGCAGGAGTCGCTGATCTCGAAGGCGCTCAAGAAGCGTCTCATTTCTATTCGCACGCACTATCTTCGGAAGTGGACCACCGATCGGCATCAGACCGTCGACGGGAAGCCATACGGAGGCGGGCCCGGCCTCGTCATGAAAGTTGAACCGATCATGAAGGCGGTCGCGGAGTTGAAGCGCGGCGCGAGTGGCGCAACTCGAAAGACGCGCGTCATCCTTTTCTCGCCCCGTGGAAAGCAGTTCGACCAGGCGACCGCTCAGCGGTGGCTGAAGTACGATCGCCTGGTGTTCATCTGCGGCCGCTATGAGGGCGTGGACGAGCGGGTTGCTGAGTACATCGCCGATGAGGTCGTTTCTGTCGGTCCGTTCGTTCTGAAC
Source organism: Candidatus Yanofskyibacteriota bacterium (assembly GCA_020852375.1). Taxonomy (GTDB): domain Bacteria; phylum Patescibacteriota; class Minisyncoccia; order 2-02-FULL-40-12; family GWA2-44-9; genus JAGOPO01. Next base: position 1,344 of record JADZAY010000023.1, on the reverse strand, counting down.
GGAGGGGAGGTCGCTGCGATGGCAGTCATCGAATCGGTAGCACGGCTGGTGCCCGGATTTATGCACGATGCTGACAGTCAGTCCAAGGATGACCATGCGCAATACACGAAGCCCGAGGCCGTTGTTATTGGACGGCGGAAGCGCTCGGTCCCCACAATCCTTCTCTCCGGCAATCACGCGAAGATCGCTGCGTGGCGTGCCAAGCACGGCGGAAGGCGCGGCTAGACTGTGAACAACCTGCGCCGAGGTTCGTGTATACTGGGTGGTGATATGGGCGTCGCAGAGCTTCAACGGCGTATCGAATCATCTCACTTGTCCGCAGAGGACAAGGATATGTGGCTGCATGCACTGGAGATGATGGACGACGAGCAGGCGCAGGAGATCCTCGAATCGCTGGACGGGGATGAGCGTGATCTCGATGACATGACCCGAAATATCAAGGTGAAGCGCATTGCGCTGGCTCAGGGCGATGGCGCGCTGTTGAATCAGATACTCGCATCGGAGGAGGATGCGATCGTGAACACATGAACGAACGGGCGCATACTTCAGAGCGACAGGAAGAAGCCCCCATGCTGACGGGGCTTGAGGGGGCTTTTGTCGAGAGCGAGCATGGCCGAGAGGCGATGGGGTTCGCGGGAGCGGAGATGCGTGTGCTTGCCGAGCGTGGTTCGGGGATCGTCCGTCGCGCCCCCGAGCATGCGGGGAAGATCAAGCAGCTGACGCGGCGGTTCGCTCTTGCGACCATGGTCGCGGCGTCCCTGAACGGCGTACTGGCCGGCCAGGCAGAGGCGGGGCAGCGGAGGGGTCGACACGTTGCGACTGGAGTCTCTGTCGGCGCGCGCGTGCTGGAAGATATCTGGGCTTCGAAATCCCGAGAACACGCCGAGATGGCGCGTGACCTCGATCGCATGGAGCGCCGTTTCAAGTTACTGACCCAACAGGTGGACGCGATCCACGAGCGTCTGGTTGTGCTTCGCGAAGCGCTGAAGGATCCCGCTCTCAGTCGCTGGCGACGCGGAAGTATTCAACGAGAATTCGATGGCCTCACCCGCAAGCAGATGGCTTTATTGGCAGAGCTGGAGGAGCTCGCCGCGGTGCTTGATTCGGTTGGCACAACCGCTGCAGAGGAGGCGAAAAAAGCTCAAAAAGATGCCATGAAAGCCGATGTCGCCCGGACCATCGGGGAGGCGGCCGAAGATATCCGGCGGGGGTGGTAGGATGCCACTTGACCGGAAAGCAGGCTTGTGTATAATGGCCCATGTCCCGTAGATAGGGTGTGCGAGCTCATGAACTACATCCAGGAGGGGTAACAATCGAATATCGACAGTCCGACCCCGCATGCTT
>JADZAY010000022.1 GCA_020852375.1 Candidatus Yanofskyibacteriota bacterium | reverse complement strand
TGCTCCGGGACTTGCTTATCAGTCTTAATGCGGCTATCAAGAGTACGAAGCGGCGCGTTGACCACTAGTTTCGAGTTCCCTGTTTTCTATTTACTCCCATGAATGTATTGATGATCACAGGCGACCGTTCGCTCGCCGAAGGGAAGCGTGGTGCATTTTATAACACGCTCGAAGAGCTGCGGAGGCATGTCGAGCGGATCGACGTCATCTGTCCGGGCGTTTCGGTGCGAAGGTATGATATGTCCGTATTCGGGAATGTCTTTGTGCACCCGTCACCCCTGCCGCTCGTGCTTCAATGGTTCTGGATCTTTTTTAAGGGGCGCGCGCTCATTCGCCAGTCCCAGGCGGCCGGGCAGCAAACGGTAATGACGGTTCATGAGTACTCCCCGACATTCTTCGGGGTTGGCGCACGTTGGCTACGACGGGCGACGGGTGTCTCATACATGCTTGAGGTCATGCACATTACCGGTCTGCCTCAAGCCGGAAATCTGTGGGAGCTGGTAAACCGATGGTTATTTCTCCGAGTCATTGCCTGGGAGGCGAAGCCTGCTACTGCGGTGCGCGTTATCAATCAACACGAAACACCCGACGCGCTTGTCGCCGCAGGCGTTTCGCGAGAGCGTTTGCGCTACATTCCTGCGTTCTATATCGATCAGACGGCATTCAAGCCAAGAGATGATACAAAGCAGTATGACATCGCCTTTGTCGGTCGACTTGCCCGGAACAAGGGCCTGTCGCTTTTTCTGGATGTGCTTGAGCGTACCGGACTCGTTGGTGTGATCGTCGGCGACGGACCGCTTGCTCGATGGGCGCGGCGGTCGGCGCGAAAGCGGGGTCTAAAGGTGCATACCACTGGATTCGTCGCGGATAGCGCGGCGGTTGCCGACGTGCTGAATCGTTCTCGACTTCTCGTCATGACATCGCAAAGCGAGGGTGGGCCCCGCGTGGTACTCGAGGCGATGGCGTGCGGAGTTCCGGTCGTCGCCACTCCCGTCGGTATTGTTCCTGATGTTCTCCCGCCGGAGGCGATCGAGGGGTGGGATGCGGAAGCGCTCGCCGACAAGATACGGAATATCCTGAAGGATCCGGTGCTCTATGCGCGCCTTCGTGAAGGGGGGCTCGCGACGGTGCAGCAGTTCGAGCGGTCTCGTGGAATCGAGCGCTATGCTGATGCAATCCGAGAAGTCGCATCAGGCGACACACGCTGATCTATGCTTGGAGATCGTTACCGATACGATGGAGAGCCCATCATCCAGCTCAACGAGCTGCAGCGCGTGACGCGTGCCGCTGTCGAGGAGAAGCTCCGATCGGGTGTCTATGCGATCGAGCGCGTGGCATGCGTTCTGTGCGGGCACGATGAATGCGAGGTTCTCGCGGAGAAAGATCGGTATGGGCTCCGGGTCTCTACCGGTATTTGCCGTATGTGCGGGCTTATACAAATGAACCCTCGGATGACCCGCGAGAGTGTGGCGGCGTTCTATGAGCACGAGTATCGGCCGCTCTATGTGGGTGCTCCTGTTCCAACGGAGCGATTTTTTGAGCGGCAGATGCGGCACGGCCGGGCCATCCTCGAGTACATATCATCCGTTGAGCCGCATGAAGCGGGATCTGTTGCGGGGCGCATTGTTGCCGAGGTTGGCTGCGGAGCCGGGGGTATTCTTCAAGCATTTCGTGAAGTCGGAGATGAGGTGGTTGGCGTCGACCTTGGTTCGGCGTATCTCGAATACGGGAGGGGGCGTGGTCTCGATCTACGTCACGGTGATATTTCGGCGATTTCGGATATACGGGGGCGCATCGACCTTCTTGTGTACAGTCATTCACTTGAGCACACTCTTGATCCGATCGGTGAGCTTGTTTCGGCTCGAGAGATGCTGAGCGAGACCGGTATCGTCTACGTTGAAGTTCCCGGCGTGAAAGCGCTGACCCATTCGTATCAGCAAGATTTTCTGCGGTCCCTTCAGAACGCGCACACGTACTACTTCACCGCGAGGACGCTTGCTGCATGCGCGCGAGTCGCTGGGCTGGAGCCGGTCGTTATCGACGAGGAGATTCGCGGAGTGTTTCGGCGCGGGCCTGTTGGGCGCGTACCAGATTCGGATTATGAAGAGGTAATGGCGTTCTTGCGCAGCATGGAGCGTGTGCGGACCCAACGATGGAATAAGCATGTGATCCTGGGCAGGGCGCGGCGGTTTTTGGTGAATTTTTTCGATCGGCTTGGCATTCTGCGGCGTGCCCGGGCGTGCTACTATCGAATCAAGAGTAAAAAGCGACCATAGGCATGCACCGGCGAATTTTGATTTTTGCGAACGTATTCGATCGCACCCACGACCTCATGGGTTTTTTGCCATCCTGGGTAGAAGCATTTCGGCGCGAAGGCGCGAGCGTTCGGGTGCTCGCCCAAGATGTTCACGGCGATGCTGATGCGACGGTGATCGACCTCATGAAGCGGCGCCATCCGGGCCGGATCGGCAGAGCGCTTCGGGTGATCGGCTGGTTATGGCGTCTGCGGGATTCCTACGACTCAGTACTGGTGGTCATGGCGCCTGGATGGGCGTTTGTGATCGGGCTTGTTGCACGGGCGCTCGGGAAGCGAGTGTATTTATGGTATGCGGTATGGCGCGGGACGTGGAAGTTGCGGCTTGCCGAACGAGTTGTGAATGTCATATTCTGCTCAGTCCCGGAATCGTTTCCATGGGTTAGTAGAAAAGTTCGGGCGGTCGGGCAGGCGATCGATGTTGAGCAGTTCAAGCCAGGAGGCGCGCCGCGGATCGACGGGCAGATTGCGTATGTCGGAAGGATCTCACCCGTGAAGCGCCTTGAGGTTCTTATCGACGCGCTGGGGCGACTTCCGGACGTTCCCAATGCCGGGAGCGTCGTGATCGCTGGGGCGCCATTGTCCGATTCTGATCGTGCGTATGCGACCGCATTGCGGACCCGGGTCGATCACGGCGAGCTTGGGCGTGCGGTCGTGTGGCTCGGAACAGTTGGGCATCATGAGGTGCAGAAGCTCTATCAGCGCAGCGATATTGTGGTGAATATGACTCCGGCGGGAAGTTTTGATAAGGTCATGCTTGAGGCGATGGCGTGTGGCGCCATCGTTATCGCTTCGAATCCAGCGCTCCGGCAGTTCTTACCCGGCGATCTTGCCCGTCTACTGGTATTCCGGGAAGGGGATGCGGATGATTGCGCTCGCGCGCTGATCGAGGTTGCCGCGCAGTCGATCGAGGAGAAACAGCGGATTCGTTCAGTTCTGAGAAGCGTCGTAGAGCAGCATCATTCACTCACACGGTGGACACACACGATCCTCAACGAAATGGCATCGCGGTAGTTGGGTTCCCATATGTCCGGGAGGAGTATTTCGAGCTTTTCCGGTGTTGGCCTGAGCCGGAGCGGCTCCGGTTCTTGCTGCCGCAGGCGTGGAAAGCGAAGGGCGGCGCAGTGGTGTATCGGGCGCCGAACGATCCCCGTGTAACCCCTGCTCGTGCGTTCTTCTGGAATTACCATCGTGCAACGCCGATCATCGGGGGGCTTTTGAAGGGGCTGATGCCGTACTTTCCGGTGTGGCTCTGGCGATATCGGCGTTCATGCGAGCTTGTCTATGCGTGCAGCGAACCCATACTCTTGGTCACGCTTTACTACGCGCTGTGGGCGAAGCTTCTGGGGAAGCGGCTCGTGCTGTTCACGTGGGAAAATCTGCCGTATGAACAGAAATTTCACGGGATCTCCAGTGTTATCCATGGCGCGTTGCTCCGCATGAACCTCTGGCTTGCGGATGGCCTGGTGTGCGGCAATTCACTGAGTGCCGACATTCATCGAAGGCACACTCGCAGGCCGATCGCGGTCATACCGATGAACGGCATTGATCCTCGGCGATTCCAGCGTGTCGAGGTGCGCCCGTCGGCCATATCGGCGCACACCGTCTTTACGTTCGTCGGAGCTATCGGATATCGAAAAGGGATCCACCATATTATTCGAGCTCTGCCGACCGTCCTTCGCAGTATTCCGAACGCACATGTCATCATTGCTGGGAGCGGGGAGTATGAGCAGGATATCGATCGTGTTATTGAGGAGGTCGGGGTTCGCGATCACGTGACCCGGATCCCGTGGGTGGATCACAAGGATCTCGTCCAACTCCTATCGACGTCCGATGTGTTCCTGTATCCCAGCATGCCTCACCGTGGATGGGCGGAGCAATTCGGTTATGCAATGGCCGAAGCGTCTCTCATGGAACTCCCGGTTATCGCAACGCGGTCCGGATCGATCTCTGATGTCGTTGTGGACGGAGAAACAGGTATACTGATCCAGCCGGACGATGCCCAGGCGCTTGCTGATGCCATGGTACGTCTTGGAACGGACGAAGCGCTACGTGTCCGTCTGGGTACGGCCGGCCGGGCGTATATCATGGAGCGGTACACGCACGAAGCGGTTGCCCGGGCGATGGATGTTTTCTTCATGACACTTCTATGACCAGCGGATCCACTGAGGCGGTGTACCGGTACCACCATGCTCGGCGAGGACGGGAGGGTTTTTCCATTCTTGAAGCGGAACGCGGAAAATTGTTCCAGGCGCTGATCGGGACCGGAAAGCGCATTCTTGATCTAGGGTGTCGCGATGGCACCCTGACGCGGCATTTTGCCGTGGGGAACGAGGTGATCGGCGCCGATGTCGATTCGCACGCGCTTTCGGTCGCGGCGGAAACGCTGGGGATACGGACGGTGCAGTTTGATTTTAATGCCGGCGAATGGCCGGTGGAGGCAGCATCGTTTGATGTTGTTGTTGCCGCCGAAGTTATCGAGCATCTGTTCCATCCCGAGCGCGCTCTCGAGCGCATTCGGAACGTACTTCGTCCCGGCGGGCTTTTTGTCGGTTCTGTGCCGAATGCATTTTCTCTCAAGTGTCGGCTTCGGTACCTTCTCGGATCAAAGCGCGGCACCCCGCTCGCGGATCCGATGCACATCAATCAGTTCGAGTGGCATGAATTCGAGCGACTTCTGGGGATGGCGTTCACGGACGTGGAGCTGTATCCGCTGGGGAAGTGGCGGCGCCTCATGCGCTACGCGCCGGCGCTCGCGGCATTTGGCATCGGTTTCTCGGCGCGTTATCCTAAATCTCTCTCATGAGTACCCTAAAAGCACTTGGTACCGATCTGTATCGGGGCATATCCGACGTCCTCTTTATTTTTTCGTATCCGCGTTCGCTGCGAAAACGGCTCACACTGCTCGTTGCCGCGACTCGTATTTGCTGCAAGTTCTTTCTTGCCCGTTTCTTTGTGTTTTCCCACGAGCGGTTCCTAGGATTTCGCATCGCAATCGATGATTACCGCGGATTTGCACGAATGTTCCGGGAGATCTTCGTTCGACGGATCTACTACTTCGAAAGCTCGGTACCCGCTCCGAGGGTCATTGATTGTGGCGGGAACATTGGAATGTCGGTGCTCTATGTGAAATGGCTGTATCCGCATGCGCATATTGATGTCTTTGAGCCCGCCGCGGAAACGGTCCGGCATCTTCGTGAGACGATACAGCATAATATGCTCGACGATGTTGTAGTGCACCACGTGGCGGTTGGTGGCGCTGATGGTGAGCTTGAGCTGAGCGTACCGCGTCACCGAGGGCGTTCCGGCGGGGCGTCTCTGAAGGGGGTATTTGGCGATGACGCTCAGGAGTGGCTGGTGGAACGAGTGCCGGTTGAGACGCTATCAAAGTATGTCAAAGAGATCCATCCGGATTTCGTGAAGATCGACATCGAGGGATCAGAGGGAGAGGTTATTCAAGAGCTTTCCGATGCCGGTGTTCTTGCGGAGATCCCGGAGATGGAGATCGAATATCATCACGGAAAAGCGACCCTCTCCTTTGGGGCCTTTCTACAGACGCTCGAACGAGCCGGATTGCGGGCGATCATCCATGGGGACGATGTTGATCTTCCTATCTTCTATCTGAAAAAGCGCAAGCATTACCACAGCATGGTTCGTGCATTTAAGACGTAGCGTCAGCTATGCCTCGCGCGGGTTCTTCTTGACGAGGTAGCATTTATCGGCGACGGGGTCTCGCTGGACTATTTCTCCAAGCGGTGCGAGGTATTCGTCGATCGCTCTCTTTGCTCCCGGCAATTTAGTGAATTCCATGCCGCCCTCGTATTCGTCGAAGAGGATCACTCCGCCCTGCACGACCTTCGGGTAGAGCTGTTCGAGGCAGGTCCGATAGGAGGCATGGAGGTTCACATCAAGGTGAAGGAAGGCGATGGATGAGCCGGTGAAGGCTGAAAGTGAGTCCTGGAAATACCCGGGGATAACGTGGACGTTTGATTGAACGAACGGGGGGTCGAGTCGGGTGTCGACAAATAACTGCTGGATATCCCCGACCGTCGTGCCGGCCCACTCTCCCTTCTTTGGCTTCCGAGTTCCCGCCAGGTCCTCGGCCGTTGGTTCGGGGTATCCTACGAACGAGTCGAATCCCCATACATGTCGTCCCTTGTTTTCGTGACGCGCGAGGAACGCAAGCATCGCAAATGATGTTCCGTGGCCGACTCCGCACTCCATGACATCGCCATCGAGCTGGTTGACGCGATCGAACAATCTCTGGAAGTATAGGAATCGGGCCGCCTGCGGGTATGTCGTCCAAACATGGAGACGCCTCCGATGGACTTCGAGGCCGACTGCTTTTGCGAGGCGTTTCGCGAGTCGTTTTAGGGAGTTCATGTGGCAATTCTAATATGCCGCGCCGAAAAGCCAAGCACCTTCCCATAGTCCAAAAATGCTGTATAATGCTCGCGAATGAGACTGGTCTATCTGACGTCGAAAAGCTATCCATCGGCGACTGCTGATGGGCTGTTTGTTGCGGAGGCGGCGAGGGCGGCATCTCGGCTTCTTGGTGAGAAGTTTGCTTTTGTTGTTGCGCGAAATCGAGAACCAGAGAGATTTTCCGGTGTTCGCGTTCTTGAGACGGGCATCATCGGTGGCTCGTTCAGGACCATTCGGTCATTTTTTACGTTCCCAATGCTCTTTCGGTATCTTGGCCGCGATGCTGTTGTCTACTCGAACGAACAGCCGCTGGTGCTCGTGGCTCTTCTGTGGCGTCCACTGTTCGGGTACCGGGTGGTATATGAAGCGCACGGGTTCTTTCACTGGCGGCGGGACAGGGTGTTCCTCCGTATCTGGCGGTGGTTTGCGGACCGTATTATCGCGACCTCGGAGAGTCTGCGTAGCCTGATGGTGCGACTTGAGCCGAAGTTGGCCGGGCGCATCCATGTAGTACGTGGGGGATTTGATCCGGAAGTTGTTCTCACGAATACCGATGACCGCGCGGCGGTGAGGGAGTCGTTGGGGCTCGAGACGGATGATTTCGTGGTTGCTTATGCGGGGCACTTCAAGACGTGCGGCGAAAAAGGCCTGCACACATTGCTCAGTGCCGTTCATCGTCACTCTGACGCTCGAGTACGCGCCCTTCTGATCGGTGGCCGTCCGGATGAGATCGCCGAATATCGGGCTGCATTCCCTGGAGACCGGTGTGTTTTTCGGGAGTGGACCTCGGACCGCGCCGCGGTGATGCGATGTCTCCAGGCTTCTGACGCGGTGGTTATTCCAACGTCGCACGATACCCTGTATAGTCGATATAGCTTTCCCATGAAAGCGTATGACTATCTCGCGCTCGGAAAGCCGACGATCGTTTCGAGCGTCCCGATCATCCGGGAGATCATGACCGACGAGGTTGCCGTAGCGTGTGCAATGGGCGATGAGCGGGACTTGCTTCGGGCGATCGGCGATCTTGCCGGGGATCCGATCCGAGCGGAGAAGCTGGGTGCGGCTGCTCGGGCGGTTGCTCGGCGATATACCTGGGACGAGCGTGCGGCGGCCATCGTAGCGGCGGTGTCCGTATGAACATGGAGCTACAGAGCGACAAAAAGCAGGTCATTCGGGAGATCGCACGGGGCACCGGGTTCCTTTCGAGCGGGGAAGCCGTTGCAAAGGCATTCTCTCTCCTTGGGTTCGTTCTGCTTCTCCGGTCGCTTTCAGTCGCAGAGTACGGAACGTATCGCTTGGTGTTTGCGGTATACGGTGCGCTGTACGTGTTCACGGTGTCTGGGGTGAATAGCTTCCTGCAGCCCGATCTTGCGCGGGAATTACGCGAGGGCGCGAGAGGCTCGGTGCGCGCCTTGTTCCGCGATTTCATATTCTTGAAACTGGCGACCGGCCTTGTCCTCTTTGGGATCGCGCTCTTTGGCGCTCAAGTTATTGAAGGGCTCTACAGCGCTCGTATCGCATTATATCTTCGGGTGATCTCGCCGTTATTTGTGATCTCGACGCTCACTGAGATCGCTCGCATGGGGCTTGCGGTCGATCGGCGATTTGGCAGCTTGAGCCTTCATAATGTCTCGGGAAGCATCACGAAGTTCATTCTGATCGGCGCCCTGGTGTGGTACGGCAATTTTGGCGTGCTCGGAGCGGTCATCGCATCCGCCGGTGCAATGCTCGTTCCGCTCGTTCTGATACTTCCGGCATTCTTCCGGACCCAGCTCATGAACATTTCCGAGATTTCTTCCGAGGCACATCCACTCTGGCGATTTATTCGGGCACACGGGAAGTGGGCGATCATCGACTCCTATTTCAATGGTTTGGGAAGGAACCTCGCACCGCTGGTCATTAAGGCGGTGGCGGGAACGGAGGCAGTTGCGGTCTATGGGGTTGCCGATTCGATCGTAACGCAGGCCTCATCACTCTCCGCCCTGAAGGCGGTGCTCATCCCGATCGTTCCCCGCGAGATCGATCACCCCGAGCATGCGGCGAAGATCCTTTCGAAGGGGGCGAAATACAGTATCGCGTTCAATATTCTTGAGGGTGTCGCTTTGGCGGTGGGCCTTCCATTCCTGATCGTGTATGGATTCCCGCACTATGCCCCCTACATTCGGCTTTTCCAGTGGGCGCTCCTTGCGCTCATTCCACTCGCGCTCGGAGGCCTTCTGACGGCGTACCTTTTCGCGCTTCGCATGCAGCGTGAACAATTTGTGTTGACGACCGGACAGACGGTTGCCGAGGCGCTCTTGCTCGCGATCTGGGGCTCGCTACTTGGGATGCCGGGGCTCATCGTGGCCTATGTCGTGGTCGCCGTCGCATATCAGGGCGCGCGTTTGTGGGTTGTGTTCCGCCGGCGTCCCGATCTAACATTTTCATTTCGCGATATCGCCGCCTTTGATGCGTTCGACCGATTCCTGTTGGGGAAAATGGGGGAGCGGGTGAAAACAATGCTTCGATGAAGACTATTTTTTTGACCACATTCGACATGGTTCAGATCCGGAACTTTCTCCGGACGGAGTTCTACGACATCATGCGCCATGCGCCGATCCGTGTTGTCCTATTCGTGCCGCGGGCCCACACCGAGTACTATCGAAAGGAGTTCGGCGCCCCGAATATCATCATCGAGGGAGTCGATCAGCCGCGGCGGACGCGCGTGCAGTTCTTCCTGCTCCAAGCGGCGCAGGTCGCTCTTCGCACGGATAGCGTTTGGTCGTATTACGTTCAGCGGGCGCGGGCGCTTGGGAACTGGAAGCGATATCTTTATTACCTCGTCGCGTACACGCTTCTCGCAAATCGCATTGGCCATCGTATATTGCGCGCGGCATTTTCGCTCGCGTTTTCAGGGCGCTTTCTCGGGCCCTATTTCGAAACCTATCGACCGAGCCTTGTTTTTGCCACGAATATCACGGCCCCATTTGATCACGCGCTGGTCCTTGAGGCGAAGCGGCGCGGTATTCGCACGGTTGGGGCCGTGAAGAGCTGGGATACGATGAGCATGAAGGGATATCTGGATATCCGAACGGATGTTCTCTTGGCTCAAAATCATGTCCAGGAGCGAGAGGCGCGGGATTTTCACTACGTCAGAACTCCTGTCATCGTTACCGGGAATCCTCGCCTCGACATTCTCCTCGATGACAAAGGCATTGAGTCTCGGGATGCGTTCTTTGCTCGTATGGGCCTTGATCCAAGTAAGAAGGTTATTTTTTACTTTCCGGCGGCGAAGTTCATCAATCCATTTTCTGATGAGCTGCTAGAAGACCTTGATGCGATGATCGGGAGCGGTGAAATAGCCTCGCACGCGCAGATATTCGTAACTCCACGCCCGAAGTACGAGTCAGATATCGAGGGAATTCGGAAACTTCAGCATACCGTTCTCTATCTTCCCGAGGGAAGCCTCCGTGGCGGCGCCCAAGAGTGGGAGCGGTACAGCGTTGAGGATATGTACCTCCTAAAGAACTGCGTGCATCATGCCGATGTCGTTATCAATGCGACGTCATCGATCAGCGTCGAGGCGGCGTGCATGGACCGCCCCGTTATTACGACCGATTACGATCTTGCCCCGGTAGATTACTGGCTTTCTGTCCGTGTGCGTCATACTGATGAGCACTTTCGCACACTGCTTGAGATGGGCGGCGTCGCGGTCGCCCACTCTCGGGCCGAGTTGATTCACTTGATCCGCTCATACCTCGCCGATCCTTCGTTGGATCACGAGGGTCGCATGCGAACGCTCCAGCAGCAGAACGCTTTTCCGGATCCGCATGCGGCGCGTCGCATTGCCAAGGCTATTCTCCGAGAGCTTGATAATTCGTGAATTTTATTGTACTGTAGACTCGCTCGTTGAAAACGAAGTTTCCCGTATGGGGAGGTAGGTATGTTTCGAGTGCTGATGCTGTATCCGAATGCTCGCGGCATGAGTTTGGTGCCGCCCGCGATCGGGCTCTTTACCCGCATTCTTCGGGATGGCGGGTTCGAGGTCGACCTGCTCGATACCACGCATTATCACATTCCGGGTTTTGTTGATCCGGAGAGTGAGCGCACGCGGAACCTGTTCTTCCCTGATACGCCGGCGTTGGTTCGCGGGCAGGGTTTGGCATCCGACGCGCTCGTCGAAAAGGTCCTTTCGTTCCAGCCGAATTTGATCGCGGTTACGGTGACCGAGAGCACGTTCATGATCGCGGTCCAGCTGATCCGGCACCTGCGCGAACAAACGGGAAGCAAGATCCCGAATGTGTTCGGAGGGGTTTTCCCGACGTTTGCCCCCAGCCGCGCCTTGGACTTCCCCGAAGTTGACAGCGTGTGCGTCGGTGAGGGGGAGCTGGTGCTTCCCGCGCTGTGCAAGCGGCTCGAACAGGGGCACTCGCTCGAAGGGCTGCCGAGTCTCTGGACTCGAAGCGCTACCGGTGAGGTCCAGCAGAGCGTGATGGCGCCGGTCGTGAACGTCGACGCAGTTCCGATTCCCGACTTCAGTCTTTTCCAAGATGAGCGCTTCCATCGCGCCCTCGGCGGGCGCATGTGGCGGATGGTGCCAGTCGAGACACACCGCGGGTGCCCATACACCTGTACGTTCTGCAACTCCCCGGCCCAGACGGATCTGTTCAATGGAGCCGGTGCCGGATCGTTCTTCCGGAAGAAGTCGGCTGCTCGAATCAGGGAGGAGATTCGGAGCGCGATCGAGCATGTCGGCATTAACTACGTCTTTTTCTGGGCCGATACGTTCTTCGCGTGGTCACTCGCAGAGCTCGAGGGGTTCTGTGAGATGTACAGCGAGTTCCGTCTCCCGTTCTGGTGCCAGACGAGGCCCGAGACGGTCTCGGCGCACGTTGAGGGCCCGCGGAAGTTGCGCATGCTTCGCGAGGTCGGACTTGATTGGATCTCGTTCGGTCTCGAGCATGGCAATGAGCGATTTCGACGGGAGATCGTGAATCGGTGCTACAGCAACGACCTTGTTGTCGAAGCGCTTCACATTCCGCGCGAGCTCGGGATCCCATTCACCGTTAACAACATCATCGGTCTTCCCGATGAGACTCGCGAGCTTGCGTTCGACACGATCGAGTTGAATCGGCGGATTAACGCAAACACCCTGAGCTGCTCGACATTCACGCCGTACTTCGGCACGCCACTCCGGGACTATGCGGTGCAAAAGGGTTACATGGATCCGGCGTTCATCTGCCCCTCGAACGCCGAGGATTCCATTCTCCGCATGGCGCAGTTCACTCCGGAGCAGATTCGGGGCCTGACGAGAACCTTCATGATGTACGTTCGATTCCCGAAGTCTCGGTGGCCGGAAATCCAGCGAGCCGAGCAGTGCACTCCCGAAGGGGATGCGATCCACGAAGAGCTTCACCGGGAGTTCGAGGAAACGTTCTTTCGTGCGGCGGACGCCTAGCGTCCGCCGTTTTCTTTTATTTCTGGATGAAACGGGTATAGTAATGAGGTATTTTCCTATCAAAATCATGGAAATTCTCGCAGTACTTCCCATGCGGGGAGGCTCAAAAGGAATCCCCAAGAAGAGCATTTATCCCGTCCTCGGGCGGCCTCTGGCCGCATACGCAATACGGGAGGCATTGCGGTCGAAGCGCGTCAGCCGTTTCGTCGCGTACACCGATGATGCGGACATGGCGGCGGTGGCTCGGGAGTACGGCTTTGAGGTTCCCGTGGAGCGCCCTTCCGAAGTTTCTAGTGACACATCGACCGACGTGGAAACATTCCAGCGTCTTCTCCGGCAGCTAAAAGAGGCAGAGGGATATGAGCCGGATATTGTGGTGCATCTGCGGGCGACGGCTCTGCGGCGAGCCGAGGACATCGATGCGGCGGTCGACCTTTTAATCGCAGATCCGAACGCCGATTGTGTCCGGGGAGTGTGTGAGCCGGACTTGACACCATTCAAGATGTATTGGTATAAGAATGAGGGCGATGTGTACATCGATTACTTTCTGAGGGACGCATTTCCGAGCATTTTCCAGCGATTTCCGGAGCCGTCCTCGATTGGGCGGCAGAACTTTCCCGCAGTGTGGCAGCATAGCGCGCAGATCGATGTGACTCGCGCGCGCAACATCGTTGAGCGCAACTCAATGAGCGGCAAGAATATCCTCCCGCTCTTCGTTGATAAGTCGCTTGATATCGACATCGATCGTCTCGAGGACTTCGGGTATCTCGAGTATCTGATCAAAAAACTCGGAAAAGATTTCTGATCTGCATGGCTGATTTCCCATTTCTCAAACATTTTGTCAGGCAAAAGGTCCTCAAGCGGCTCCCGCATCGGGTGAAGCTTGGCCATCGGTATATCGGCGATGATCTGCCGGTGTTTGTCATTGCCGAGATCGGGGTCAATCACGAGGGGGATATGCAGCGAGCAAAAGAGCTGATCGATGCCGCGAAGAAAGCTGGGGCGGACTGCGTGAAATTTCAGAAGCGGGAGATCAAGGAAATCTATACGGAGAGCGTGCTGCAAAATCCCGAAAAGCAGGAGTGGGGGACGCAGTACTTGATGGACGTGCTCAATAAAGTCGAGCTGCCCAAGGAGCGAATGCGCGAACTGAAGCAGTATGCCGAGGCGCAGGGACTCATGTTCTTGGTGACTCCATTCGATGAGGCGAGCGCCGAGTTTGTCGCCTCTTTGGGAGTGCATATGTTCAAAACGGCGTCGGCGGATCTGACGAACACGCCGCTTATCGAGAAGATCGCCGGATATGGAAAGCCGGTCATTATGTCGACCGGGATGTCGACGCCAGAAGAGATTGACGAGGCGGTCAGCGTTGTGCGGCGGCATGGGGCTCCGCTCATCCTACTCCATTGTCAGAGCGCATATCCGGCGAATATTGATGATCTTAATCTGCGTCTCATCCCGCATTTTCGTCAGCGCTACGGGGTTCCGGTGGGATATTCGGGTCACGAACGCGACGTTGACCCGAGCGTTACCGCGGTCGCTATGGGCGCTTCTGTGGTCGAACGGCATATTACTTATGATAAGAACGCGACCGGACCGGATCATGCGGCGAGTCTCAATCCGGATGAGTTTGCGGAGCTGGTCGCCAAGATCAGGAAGGTCGAACGCGTGAAGGGCCGCAAAGCAAAGGTAATGTCAGCTGGCGAGGTATTGAACCGTATGGCGCTTGCGAAGAGCCTCGTTGCGACGGTGACGATTCCCCAGGGGACGACGATCGTGCGAAGCATGGTTGCGGCACGGAGTCCTGCGAAGGGCCTTTCGCCACAGCGGTTGGGCGTGCTTCTTGGGCGACGCCTCGATCGCGTCGTCGAGAAAGATGATTTCTTCCTTCCCGAGGATCTTGAATCGGTGGACAATGAGCTCTCGATCCCGCACCTCTCTTCTCAGTGGGGATTCAAGACGCGATTCCATGATCTGGAAGAATATCGGAAACACCGACCGAGACTGCTCGAGTTTCACATGACGGCGAAAGACCTTGATCTCCAGCTTCCGGCCGGTGAGCGGTATGACCAGCAGCTGTATCTCCATGCCCCAGAGTACTACGGGGAGCAGGTGGTCGATCTGTGCTCGTATGACGATCGCATTTGGAACGAGTCTATTGCACTCATGCAGCGGACCATTGATAAGGCGCGGGAGCTTGCTCCCCACTTTTCTGGTACGCCGAAAGTGGTCATCCATGTCGGCGGCATGAGCTTGGACCCGGTCGGTGAAGAGGAGGCGAAAAAGCTTGTCTATCGCTCTATCGACGCGTTCAAGAAGCTCGACGCTACGGGCGTCGAGCTTTTGCCGGAGAATTTGCCCGCTTTGGCGTGGTACTTTGCGGGGCAGTGGTATCAGAACTGTTTTGTTCGCGCTGATGAGATCATAACGCTGTGCAAAGAACTCGGACTGAAGATGTGCCTCGATACGTCTCATGCGTGGCTGGCTGCGAATTATCACGGATTTGATTTCTATGAATTTGTTCGCGCATGCGCTCCATATGTCGCCCACATGCACATCGCGGACGGGGCGGGCGTTAATGGGGAAGGGTTGCAGGTGGGGGAGGGTGAGATCGATTTCGATCGGGTATTCTCTATCCTCAAACACGAGGGGGCAAACGACTTCAGCTGGGTCCCTGAGATCTGGCGCGGACATCTCTATGCTGGTCGCGGATTCCTGGTCGCGCTCAATCGTCTTCAGAAGCAGCCGCTGTTGAAATAGTATGGATGTCACAAAACTAACGGCGGTGAATGAACATCTCGGGAACGTGATCCACGTTCCCTATCCGCATGCGACGGCAGAGGGGCAAAAGACATGCTCGGAGCACCCCAGGGATATGGCGATTTTTTTTGGAACCGGATTTCGTAATGTCCCCGATCTTGATTGGAACGGCTACATCGGGCGGGTGAACGAATGTCTGCAGTATATGCGTGAGCGGTGCGGTGATTGCGACCTCTACTACAAGCCACATCCTGCAGAGACGGACGAAACCAGCCTTCTGAATCTCGAAGGTTTCCAGATCATTCGGGAGAAGAATATCGCGGATACCTATCTTCAGGATCACCACGACCACATCAAGTACGTGTTTTCGGTGCACTCCATTGTTTCGGCGACGGCATATTCGCTCGGACTGAACGCGTACATGTTCATGGATGTGTTTCATGGAATTTACAACGAAACACTGCTTCGGTGGTACCGGGAGGTGTATTTTTCAGAAATGCCCGAGTCGTTCTTTATCCGCGATCTCTCGGCGTCTCTGCACGAGAACAAGAAAGCGCTTCCCGATGACCGCGAGCTCGAGGGACAGGTTCGACGGATGCTTGCTCAGCGGGCGGGAACTGTCTGGTTCATTCTCACCGTGAGCCCGCTCGATGTGCTGCTTTCGGTTGTCACCATGGTTCGTCGCCTTGAGCCGAACCGCCGGATCGGCCTCCTTTTGTATCGACACCGCAGATGGGATGCGATGAATCTGGACGATATCCGTAGCCGTTTTGATGAGGTGCACGTATTCCCTCGTGCGTTTTATTCTCTGCACCCCCGGAGATTGCTCCAGATGCTTCGGGTCGCGCGTGCAGTGCGACGATTCCCGATCGCGCCAGACGACATCTTCTTTGGTTTCAGCGGATATGAATTCCTTGAGAATTGCTTTATTTCGTATCATCCCCGCGTTCTTCGGGTCGCCTTCTGGACGTATCGCAGCTTCCTCTGTCACCAGAACAGCGGCAATAATTCATTCTTCCGCGGGCGGCAGTACCGTTTCACGTGGGCGAGTCGGGTGTACTTTCGGATACTGTTCCCGCTCCTCGGGTTGCGTCGGGTCCTCTACCTCCAACCAGCAGGGAAGGATCGACTGCTCTTTGCGATGCAACGGTACGAGCGACCGATGAACGAGGAGTATGATTATGTGATGTACCTCCATGCGTAACATGTTCCGACTGGCTTCATCTGAGTTCGCGCGGCGGACCGTGACGCTTCAGATCGGATCGATCGGGGCGATGCTGGTGCAGGCCGTGGCGAATATTCTGGTTGCCCGGTATGTGGGTCCGGACCAGTTCGGCCGCTATGCGATCGCGATGTCGCTCGCGGCGATCGGGAGCGTGTTCTTGGGGGCCGGCGCGGCTGATGCGATGGCTCCAGTGGCGTCGCGCGCTCAGCATCGCGGCGATGCCGAGGGGCTCCGGAGTGCGTTCCTTTTTCTCGGGAAGTTCGTGCTTGTTTCCGGGATCACGGTGATCGTGCTCGGGACGCTGATGCCGTTCCTTGCGGAGCGGTTCTACGGAGATGCCGGCGTGGGGATCTTCGGCTTCATTGTGTTGATCGCATCGGCGCTGTCGACGATCCTTTTGACTCCGGCACAGCTCGGGTCGCAAGTATTCAAGCGTATCGGTATGCTTTCAGCCCTGACGTTTGTCGACCAGGCCGTTCGCCAGGCGTTTGTTGTCGGTCTGGTATTTGCCGGGTTCGGTATCGCCGGCGCATCGGCGGGGCACGCTCTTGGAGCTGTGCTGGTGTTCGGCGTTTCCGCGCTCGCATGGCGAGCGCTTCGTCGGGGAGGGGCCGGCCTTCCGACGCTTGCGGACTTCTGGACCGCTCGCCCGACCGATGGGCGGCAGTACATCGCTCCAGCGCTGTGGGTGCTTGCGGATCGGAATATCGCGATGTTGTATGGCGCTGCTCCGGTCGCGCTGGCGGGGCTTTTTCTTACGACGGCTGACGTCTCGTATTTCAAGATTGCCTTCGGATGGATCACGCTGGTACTCAGTGTTCTTGGTCCGGTGTCGGTGCTCTTGAATACCGAACTCGCCCATATCCAGGCTGAGCGGCCGGAGCGACTCGCTGGTGCCTTTGCCAAGGTGACTGCCGCTGGGGTCGCAGTCTCATGTGCGGCGACTGTGGTAGCGGCTCTTATTTCTCGTCCGGTATTCAACATTCTCTATGGCGCGGCGTACGCTCCTGCGGCACCACTGACGTACTGGCTTATTCCGTTTGGAGTGTTCTTCGGTTTTGGCGTCGCGCTCGGTCCTCTCTGGCGAGCACTGAATCAGGTTCGTACATCTATCGTCATTAATGTGTGCGTGCTTATCGTCGGGACCCCGATTGGTATGCTGGCAATGCGATGGTGGGGCGCGGGTGGGGCGATCGCGTTGGTGACGGGATGGTACGCGATCAGCCACGTGGCTTCGTTTGCGTATCTTCAGCGAGCGTTGAAGACGACTCGGTAATGCGGTAGAGTGGGGGGACTATGCAAGAGAATCTACTCGCGAAGTGGTTACGGTGGCTCGTGTATGCAACCGCCCTTGTTCCGCTGATCATTTTTAGCCAGTACCAATCGCCGTTCCATTTCGGAAAGGTGGTGGTGTTCCGTTCGATCGTGCAAATCATGGCGGCGCTCTATCTGTTGCTGATATGGCGGGACCGTTCGTATCGGCCAAAGAGGCATGCGATCACGTGGGCGTTTGCGGCGTTTACGGGTGCATTCGCACTCACCACGGTGACATCGGTTGCTCAGCTTCAGAGTTTCTGGGGTACGCTCGAGCGCATGGGCGGACTCTTCACCTTCGTTCACTATTTTGTCTTCTTCGTCATCACGACGGCTGTCCTGCGCACGCGGCGTGAGTGGCAGTTTCTGCTGAACATGATCGTTGTCGCGGGGGTGATCTCCGCGTGTTACGGGTTCCTCCAAAAGACGCACTGGTCCCTTATCGTCGGATCGGGCGGGCGCGTGCGTCCGTTCGGGACGATCGGGAATCCGGCGCTGTTCGCGGGGTATGAGATCCTGGCCGCATTCTTGGCGCTCACGCTTTCATTCCTCCGTGATGTGCATCAGCGCGGGCGCATTTGGTATCGCGTCGCGGCGGGCACGATGCTGCTCGCGGTCGCATCCACTGCTGTTCGCGGGTCGCTGGTGGCAGTTGTCGCCGGCTTACTGGTGTTCGCACTGCTCTGG
>JADZAY010000021.1 GCA_020852375.1 Candidatus Yanofskyibacteriota bacterium | reverse complement strand
CACGGACGGTGGGGGTGATGCTCTTCACCGCGCTCCAGCCGCCGAGGTGGCCGTAGAAGCCGAAGATGACGGGGTTCAGGAAGAGGCGCTTGTAGCCGTGGGCGTTGATGATGTAGAGGTCGGGGTCGGAGGAGCCGGAGGCGGAGATGACATCACCTTCGCGGAGATTGTATTGGGATGGCAGTGGCGGAACGCTCAAAGAACATGCGGAATTTCGAGTCACCGTTTCGGTCACCTGCCCGCTCGTGCGCCCCGTCGCAAGATCTTTCAACCAAAGCGTGTAGGTGCCCGGCGAAGTCGTACAGCTCGGCGTGAACATCCAGCTCACCAACCCCTGCGCGCTAGCAGGAAAGTCAGGCGAAAGCGTCGAGGACGCTCCGCTGTTGAACGACGACCACCGTTGAACCGTCCCTCCCGGCGTAAACCCGCTCCCGGTAAACGAGAATGCTTGCAGCTGCTGACGAGTGCTTGTTGAACCTCCGTCGATGGTAAATACAAGACCCGCAGCCGGCGGGATAGTCGCGCACACCGGCGGTGGGATAGAAACGCTCACCTCGCCAGACGCTCCGATCTCAGACCCGGCAGCATTCACCGCACTGATCACATAGTAATTCGCTGATCCCATCGAGGCGTCCAGATACGATGTCGCCGTAAGATTTTGGGCGATGACCGTATACGGACCGCCAGCAGTTACCGACCGCTTTACGCGATATCCCGATGCTCCCGAAACGCTCGTCCACGAAAGCGCGACAGGGGCTGCGGTCCCTCCAGGGCACGGAAGCGCTCCACCGGATGTGGTAAGGGTTATCGCGGTGGGTGCAGTTGCCGCAACGGTGATGGCACGATTGGGCGTTAGGTCGCCAAACCAGCCGACTCCCCCTTGGTTCATCTGCCATTGGAAGTTGTAGGTGCCCGGCGTTGTGGGCGCGGTGATAGTGAAGGTGAAGGTCGCCGTCTGATTCGGCTGAATGGGAGCACTGGGAATGGGGACGAACGACACACCCCAGGTCGTGTTGTCCGCGGGATTCTGACTCTTAATGCGGTAGGCATTCACATAGTCGCCGGGCGCACCGATCTTGTCCCATGTTTTGGTGCCCGTGTTCTTAAAGACGACACTCGCCTGCGCGGACTGACCCGGTGTCAGCGCAGACGGAACGGACTGCGAAATGAAGGTCGCACCATTGGTTTGTGGTGCAGTTGCGGCAACGGTGATGGTCTGCGGGCCGCAGGTCGCACCAAACCACGCCACTCCGCTTTCGGCGATCTGGTAATTTCCGACGTAGGTTCCGGGTGTTTGCGGTGCCGTCAGGGCGAATGTATGCGAAAGCGTTTCCCCCGGTTGGACATCATGTGGGATCGCAAAGACGTTCGGCGTTACCGATGGCGATGCGGGCGGCCATGGAACCAGTGACATGACGTACTTTCCGCCGGTTGAAATCCATGGCTTCGTCCCGGAGTTCTGGAATTGCACCGTAACATTGCGTGTTTCCCCCGGGGTCATTGAAGTCGGAATGGTACTACTCACACAGGTAGAACCGTTCGTCAGCGGCTGGATCGCACCGAAGTACGCCGTCGCCTCGGGCAGCGGCTTCAGATTGAATGGGTACGCCGTATCGTACGAGAATAGTGTGAACTGGTATGAGAACATGGTTGCCGCGGGGTCCGCATTGCTAATGACCGTACGCGATGGGGAGCCCGGCAATTGGATACCGCGAACAGCGCCCCAGGGCGAAGCCGGTATCGAAACAACGGTATATCCGGAAACTAAGTCGAGCGGCGGAAGCGGCGCCCACAGAAAATATCCGAACACCTGACTCCGCGGCAACGCCACGACGTTTTGCACATAGGAAAGCCGCGTCGGATTCGTGGCCGGAGCAGCGAAGGAGTCGCCACCCGTTAGGAAGTACCCGAACTCACCAAGCACCACCGGCTTTGTTGTGCGACTGCGGATCGCGGCCGCCGCAGGTCCGGGATACGCCGGGTTTTGGAGATAGAAGTGCGGCGACAGAAAGTCGAGGAACGACTCGAGCGTATACGACTGGCCGCCGTTCAGATTATGGATATCGTTGAGCGGCGCAAACTCGGGTGACGGCCACGCCCACCAGCCTGGCTGGGAAACGCCATGCTCCGTAACCTCTCCCTCGGTAATGAGATGATTCGGATCGAGACGCCTGATCTCCCGAGTCATTCGCAAGAGGTAGCTCCCCACTTTATCCTGGAACCAATCGCGTCGCGGGGAAACGCCCTGCCCGTTGAACGGCCAGTCCAAAAGAGACTCGTTGGCGATCTCATACGAAAAGATACCGGAGTTATCTTTCAGGTATGGAATAAGACTCCGGAGGTAGTTGAGGTATCGTGTTTCTTTTGTGGTCCCTAGGTCGACAAATCGCGCGTCCACTCCGTTCGCCGCGGTCGCCTTCACTTGGTCCAGCGAACAATCGCTCCACGCACCGTTACTCCGACACTCCCAATCCAAAAAGTGCGAATTATGGAATAGCTCCAGCGACACGCGTACACCATTCTGTTTGGCGATATCAATAACTTGAACGATGCGGTCGCGGTAGACCGGGTTAATGGAGCCGTCGGGATACGTCGGACTGCTGTAGAGGAACCACGGGTCCCACCCATGGTACTGGGCGTTCGCCTCGAAGTACTTCAGGCTTGGCGTAAAGAGACGAACCGTATTGATGCCCAGCACCGCGCGGTAATATCGAAATTCCTCGGCAATCTTTTGCGCATCGAACGTATGCCAGAACATCTGCGCCTCGTACCATTCGGTTCCGCCGCCCAGGTCCAGGAATTTCGCCTGGTTATATTTGAAGGGGTAGAACAAATTCATTCCCTTCACAAAATACTCGGACCCGTCGAGCATGAACTTGTCGCCCTGAATGGATATGAATCCCGCGGGAACAGCACGAGCACTCTGCGCCGGCCACAACAGACCGAGCGCAGCAATGAAGCCTGCAACACCTACGACAGGGAGGCGTCTCATGATGCAGGAAGTATACCGCACACAGGCGGCTCCCGTAAGCCGCCTGTGGGTAATCTTCCTTAGTAGTCCATCCCGCCCATGCCGCCGACAGGTGGCATATCTTTTTTCGGTTCCGGCTTATCAGTCACCACCGCTTCGGTCGTCAGGATGAGCGATGCTACCGAGACGGCATTCGTCAGCGCGGTTTTCACGACCTTGAGCGGGTCAATGACCCCGGCCGCGATCATGTCCACATACTCGCCGGTCGCGGCATTGAATCCCTTGCCCGCTTCGCCCGCGAACACCTGCTGGATCACCTCATTGGAATCTTTCCCGGCATTCTCCGCGATAGCACGCATGGGCTTCTCCAGTACCGCCTTGATGATGGCAAGCCCCTTCGCCTCGTCGCCGAATTCGCTCATACCCTTCACGGATTTGTGTGAGAGTTCTTTCGCTGCTTCGAATAGCGCCACACCTCCGCCCGACACAATGCCCTCTTCGAGCGCCGCGCGCGTGGCGGACACTGCGTCGTCGATGCGAAATTTCTTCTCCTTCATCTCCGTCTCGGTCAGACCGCCGACCTTGATGACCGCAACGCCGCCGGATAGCTTCGCGATACGCTCCTGCAGTTTCTCCTTGTCATACGAAGATGACGACTTCTCGAGCTGGCCCTTCAGTTGAGCTATTCGCTTCTCGATATCGGTCTTCTTGCCCTTCCCATCCACGATGGTCGTATGCTCTTTTGTGGCCTTCACCTTGTGTGCACGGCCAAGCATTGCCAATTCTGCAGATTCCAGCTTGATACCCTTCTCTTCAGAGATGACCGTTCCCCCGGTTACCACAGCAATATCTTCGAGCATATCCTTCTTGCGGTCACCGAATCCGGGCGCCTTCACCGCGAGAGCGTTGAAGTTCCCCTTCAGACGATTCACGATCAGGGTCGCAAGCGCCTCACCGTCGACATCGTCGGCGATGATGACAAGATCGCGCTTTCCCGCCTGGGCAAGCTTCTGAAGTAGCGGCACAATATCGTTGATGCTGGAGACCTTCCGATCGGTAATAAGAATATGTGGATCCTGGTACACCGCCTCCATGCGCTCGGCGTTCGTCACCATGTAGTGGCTCAAGTACCCGCGATCGAACTGCATGCCCTCAACGAGCTCCTTGCTCATCTCCGCCGACTGCCCCTCCTCAACAGTCACAACACCGTTCTTGCCAACCTCGTTGAACACGTCGGCGATGAGCTTGCCGAGCTCCGGGTCATTCGCGGAAATACTAGCAACCTCTTTCAGGTTCGTGTTGGTCACCTTCTTCTTGCGGCCTTCGAGAAAATCAATGACCCAAGCGACCGCCTTCTCCATACCGCGCTTCAGCGTCAGCGGATTCGCGCCCGAATCAACCGCCGAGAATCCCTCAGCAACGATGGCGCGTGCCAATACCGTCGCGGTCGTCGTACCGTCACCCGCCATATCATTCGTTTTTGAGGCAACCTCTTTGATGAGCTCGGCTCCGACATTCTCGAACGCATCCTCAAGTTCGATGTCCTTGGCGACCGTCACACCGTCCTTGGTGATGGTCGGCGCTCCGAACCCGCGATCGAGCACCACATTGCGCCCCTTCGGCCCGAGCGTCACCTGCACTGCGTCTGCCAGCTTGTCAACTCCGCGCTTCAGCGCCTCACGAGCTTCCTTATCGTATTTGAGCAGTTTTGCCATGGTCGTTGTGGTTATTCGATGATCGCAAGAATGTCCTTCTCTTCGGCGATGAGATATTCTTTCTCATCCACTTTGATCTGGTTCGGTCCGTACTTCGTGAAGAGCACCACATCGCCCTTCTTCACCACCGGCTTCACCAACTTTCCGTCCACGACCGCTCCCTCGCCGACCGCGACGACCTTCCCTTGCTCCGGACGCTCCTTGGCGACGGTGTCGGGAAGAAGAATGCCGCCCCGCTTCACCTCCTGCTTCAGCGGTTCTATCAAAATATGATCCCGCAGTGGTTTGATCTTCATACGGATGTAATGATTAGTATGTTCATGTTAGCACTCTCGTATGGAAAGTGCCAGCATCAGAATCCTAGAAAAAAGCGCGGTCCGCGTCAATAGAAAAAGGTCGGCGCAATGTGCGCCGACCTGGATTATCACGGATGCCCCGGGGGCTTTGCGCCGGAGGCGCCGATCTTGAACTCGACTTCACGCTTCCCGGAAACCTGGAAGTCGCTGACACTGATCTCGTATTCTTCGACGTTGCTCGAGAGGCGCTTCGACGTCCGCAGAACGCGTCCGACAATGTCGCCAACCTTCATCTCGAGCGGAGTCGGCGGAGTCGCAGGCTCAATGCGCGACGGCGGCAGCACTACGTACACGTAGAGCGCGTCGGGCTTCCGCTTCTCGGTCAACGATGCGACCAACGCAGTGAGATTCACCACGCTCCCGCTACTGCCCTCGGAATCGCTGATCACATCGGCACTCCCGACGACGATCTTGCCGACACCGAACTGCAGGTCTTTAGGAAGCGGGATGTCGATCGTGACCGCCTTGCTTTCCTTCAGCGGCTGGGTCAGCGACACTCGCAACTTCATGGTGTCGCCCGGATCATAGTTCGTACGATCCAGACTAGCCGTCTCAACATCAAGCTTGCGGTACTCGTCGAACACCTTCGCAGATACGGTGACCTTCTTGATCTTCGCCTTCGAGAAGCGGTTCGAGAGCACCGAATCAGTCTTGTCGCGGACCAATGAGAATGGAGACCCGCCGAACGGGCCACCGCCGGTAATGCTCGAGAACGAGTCCGCGAACTCGACGTCGCCCACGCCGTCCACTTCGAGCTTCCCGCTCAGGAAGACCGTCATGTCACCGACTTCGCGGGAATACGCCTGAATGGCCCTCGTGATGCCGATGCCAATGATGCGCGGGGCGAATGTCGGATCCGAGATGCTGAAAAAGCGAAATGCCTTTTGTTCGCCACTGCTCGTCGTCAGTGATACCTCGACCGGAATAGCGGTCGCCGGCTCTGCGCCGAGCACTCCGGAGATGGCCGTCTCGCGATCCTGCGTTATAACTCCCAGCGGTGACGCTCCTTGGATCGGGGCAGCCAAGATGTACGAGCTCGAGTACCGCTGCACCACCGTTAGCACCTTTGCAGGGACTAACCGGTATTCTGCGGGGCCCAGCTGAACGAACGGATGCCCGAACATGTGGACCTGCGACCCGCTCACATGTGAGACGGTACCGTATGAGGTGATATCGAAGTCACCCCATGCCAATTGCACGCCCAGGACGCTCCCGGGTACCACTGGCGTCACATCCCCAACTGCGGCGATGCCGCTCGTCGAGGGGCCGTCGAGCATGATACGCAAGGAGTCATTCTCGGGCAGCAGCTTCCGCGCCATCAGCGATACGCTCATTGGCGTCGCCGGAGCAACCCCTTGCCCCGTTCCGGCACCGATCGCCAGCACTTCATGGATCGGCGTCAGGTAGCACACCGGGTTCCGCTCCCAGCTGTCGCCGTAGGAGAGCGTGCCGATCTTGTAGGTCACCCCGTCCTTCGTAATGTACATGGGGCTCCCGGATTGTCCGCCCGCGACGACCGGGTTGGTCGTTGCATCGAGCTCGGCCGCGATCCAGTCATGACCGGGGCCGATCGTATTCCGGAGAACGCCAAGCAGGCGAGCGCGGAACGGCTTCGGCCCAGTGGGATCCAGGGTGCTGACCCCGCACACGGGCGTCCCGTACGGCAGTGCCGCCACCTCGGTCGATGTCAGCAGGAGCTCTTCGGCTCCGAGCACGACGGGCACCGAGCCCGCCGCAAGCACAGCGCATACGACCAACCTGAGCAGGCGCATAGCACCCCCCTCTCTCACTAACCCTCGTTATGAAGGTTCCGGTATTGGGGGTCGTTATACACCGAGCTTATTTCTTCGTCAATCCCGAGTCGCGCTCGGCGTATCGCTCCATACCCACACGTGCGAGCAATACGCGATATCGAGCAAGTACGGTGGACTCGAACGATCGAGGGTGGAACTCGAGTTCGCGGTCGTCGGCAACAACTCGCCCGCCCGGAGCGCGCGTCGCGGGGTCCCGCTGAATACGGCGCTGCTGCCACACCCGCAGTACATATTCAAGCGCGTCGCCCACAAAAGTATCGAAAATAACTTCAGCGCATCGCCGGATCAAAGCGAGCACGCGCGATTCCCGTAGAGCCCGCCGCTCGAACGAAAGATCACCGGGACGGATTATAGTGTCTGCCGTCCATTGGTTCGCGTCCCGAAGCCGCGCGGCATATCTCTGTGGGTCGTAGATCGGAACGAGCCATGCGAGCGCGTGCGCAACAAAGATACTGCGGTGCCGTATCGCCAACCCACCCGTTGTTACAATATGGTTGAAGCAGAACATGTCGGGAGCCGTCCGATGCCGCTTCGTACGGAGTCGTCCCATCAGCGCAGCAACCAGCATGAGAAAGGTTCGCGCGGTATAGAGACGCCCCGCCTGGACGACCACGAACACATCCCAGTCGCTCTGCGGGCCGGTACTCCCGAGTGCGAGCGAGCCGCTCGCCGCAACCATCCGAACATACGGAACGACCTGCAGGAACCGAGCGGATGGGAGCATGCGCTTCCAGGCGTGCGCGTTCGCATTGTGCCGCCGCACGCGCTCCCGCACCGAGTCGTTCAGCGCTCCAGCGGTCCAAGCCAGCCCATCTCCGGTCATAACGACACCGCTCGCGATCAGTCGATCCAACACCGGAGCGATGTCGCCGATCGAGGGGGTGATGGACGTGCCTCCGAAACGAGTCGGAGGAATGAGGTGCTCAGTAAGCTCTGCGAGCGTCAACGGCCAGCGAAGCGCGCTGTAGTACGCCGCGGTCGCATATACGCTTCGCTCAAGAGATTCCATGGCCCACAGCATACGCGACCGATTGCAGAAGAAAAGGCCGCGCATTGCGCGGCCCTACCGCCGAAGCCACTGTCGGGTAAGCGCTCCGAGCAGACGCCGATCGAGACGGTAATCGTCTTCTGGCTCACAGATGAACTTGAACAGTGGAAGAAGCGCAAATGTCACCGCTAGTTGCCGCGCATCTGCCACCGACTTTCCCTGTATACGCCCGGTTTGATACGCGATCAGGGCTCCGCCATACACGTCCGAGAGCACGAATGCGGGAACCAGTCCACGTGTGCGTCGCCGATCGACTGCCCGCAGTACGCGCCACACCTGACGAGCTACGAACGTCCGCTCCCGTGTCCCGAAAGACCCGTATTCTTGTTCTGTCGCACGCCGCACGTCATCGCACAACTCACGGTGCATGCGCCGAAGTTCTTCCGAAGAAAATGAAAAGTGCTTCGGCATGGCAGCACCCTTGCCACGCGAACAAGCTCGCTTGCCCATATCGCGCTCCTCCGCTGTAAGATAACTATGCGGATATCATTGAATATTGTCAATTTCCCTGGTATACTTCGGAGTCATGAAGCCGCAAGATATCACCCACATCGCAAAGACCGCCCCGCGGACGCCCGGAGTATACCTGTGGCGCACCGCGCGACGAAAACTCCTCTATGTCGGCAAGGCCGTCGACCTTCGGGCGCGCATATCGTCATACGCGAACAACCCCGATACCCGCATTCGCGCGCTGTGCGACGAAGCGGCAACCATCGAATGGGAGACCGTCCCGACGGAGATCGAAGCCCTCATTCTCGAGAGCCAGCGCATCAAAGCCCTGAAGCCGAAATACAATATCGTAATGCGGGATGACAAGCAGTACACCTATGTCGGCGTCACCAAAGAGGAATTCCCTCAGCTCATCGTCACCCACCAGGTCCGACCCGCTCGTGCGGGAATAGCATTCAAGCGCCTGATCGGTCCGTTCACCGATTCTTCCGCACTCCGAGCGACGCTTCGCTGGTTGCGCGGCCCGTTCCCGTACTGCACCTGCAAGCAGAAGCACCATGTGAAGTGCCTCAACGCGCATATCGGAGTATGCCGTGGCTACTGCTGCCTCCGGCACCCGAGCACCGCCGCCCAACGAGCGGAGTATCGCCGCGACATTGCGGCGATCACCGACATCCTTGAGGGGCGTCGAGATGCGCTCATCCGCCGCATTGAACGCGACATGAAACGGGCTGGCACCGCACACCAGCTGGAGCGCGCGATCGCACTCCGGACGCTCGCCGACCAGGCTCGTCAGGTATTCACTAACGCAACGCTCGTTCGTCGCACATCCCGATCCGCCGCACATGACGGAGCCTTGCCGGCGCTTCGGGCCGAATTCCGCCTCCCCCGTCCTCCCCGCCGCATCGAGGGATACGATATCGCCCACCTGCAAGGCGCCCATCCATCAGGTGCGATGGTGGTGTTCAGAAATGGCACAGCATCGCCAGCCGACCACCGTCTCTTCAATATCCGCACGCGCACCGGGGGCGACATCGCCCAGCTGAAAGAAATGCTCGAGCGCCGCATGAAGCACACGGAGTGGCCGCTCCCCGACCTTATCGTCGTGGACGGCGGGAGGGCACAGCTGAACGCTGCTCTCGCGAGCATGGGCGACAACGGCATTCCGGTGATCGCATTCACGAAGGACCTGCGGCATCGCGGCGATCACGTCCTCTCGTCGCTTGATGCCCGCATCCGCATGCTGTCCGATCTGCCTCGGATCGTTCGGGACCTCATCACGCATATCGATGCCGAAGCGCACCGCTTCTCCATCCGCCAATACCGCTCCCGACACCGAAAAGGTTCGGTTGAATAGCTAGCCCGACAGTGCTATACTGGTGACCGCACATGGTACGCAGATTCATTGTCCGAATCATGGTCAGTGCGGCAGCCCTCTGGATCGCTGACTTCTTCCTCAGCGGCGTGACCGTCGTCGGCGGCATCATCGGCGGCTACCTGCTCGCCGGAGCTGTTCTGGGAGCCCTGAATACATTCGTCCGCCCGCTCCTCAAGCTCCTGACGCTTCCCCTGATCATCGGGACCCTCGGACTCTTTACCATTGTCATCAACGCGGCGATCCTTTGGTTCGTCGCCCGCTCACTGGACGCCGTCACCATTTCCGGTATCCTCCCCCTGCTCTGGGCAACCGCCATTATTTCCGCAGTGCAACTCGTATTCGACCCCCGTACCACATAATTCCTCTCGCTCCATATGAATAACATCCTCACCTATGTCCAGGTCGGTTCGGCGGTTCTGCTCATTATCACGATCCTCCTGCAACAGCGCGGGCAGGGTCTCGGTTCGGGCATCGGCGGCGGTTCGATGGAATACAGCACAAAGCGCGGTGTCGAGAAGGGCGTATTTTACGCCACCATCGTCCTCGCCATCCTGTTCATCGGCGTATCGGTCGCACGCCTGATCCTCGGAGCCTAGTCGCACCCACGTTTTCGCAATGCACAAATACGACAACCAGCTCGAAGACTTCTTTGGCATCGGTTCCGGCGGTAGCCGCCCCGATGACCGCGAGAGCATCAAGGAGATGCTCGCCCGGAAACTTCCGCTGAAGAGTCGCCTCCGCCTTCTCCCGAAAGTGCTGAGCCGCACCGAGCGATATATCGTACTCGGATGCGTACTCATCTTTGTCGGCTCACTCGTCGCCGTCCCGTTCACGACCTACTGGCACTACACCGAGTCGGTCCCGGCTCCTGGCGGTCGCCTCGTTGAAGGCATCCTAGGAGAACCGCGTCTCGTGAACCCACTCCTCTCACAGACGAACGATGCGGACCGAGATATCGCCAGTCTCGTCTTCTCGGGGCTCTACCGCATCAACGGAGAGGGCAAGCTGATCCCCGATCTTGCAAAGACGATGCCGGAGGTCACCAGCGACGGGCTTTCGTACAGCGTCACCATTCGCGACGAAGCACGGTGGCACGACGGTGTTCCGGTAACCGCAGACGACATCATCTTCACGGTGCAAGCCGCACAAAACCCGGACTATGGGGCCGTCAGCACCATCCGCGGCAACTGGCAGGGCGTGACCGTCGAGCGGGCAAGCGACCGGGTCGTGATCTTCCGGCTAAAAGCGAAGTACGCCCAATTCCCGAACAACCTCACGCTCGGCATCATCCCCCAGCACCTCTGGGCAGATATCAAGCCGATCAACTTCAGCTTGAGCGAGCTGAACATCAAGCCCGTCGGGTCCGGCCCCTACCGCTTCAAGTCGCTCGTGAAGAACGATACCGGCAGGATCCGCTCATACCGCCTGCAGGCGTGGCAGCAGTACTATGCCAGCCGCCCCTACATCGACGAACTCGAGTTCCGCTTTTTTGGGAGCGAAGACGAGCTCATCGAGGCGTTCAATGCAAATGATATTGACAACATCGGATACCTTTCCGGCTCAAATGTGTCGCGCTTGAAGTTCCGGAACCGCATCAACCTCGAACAGTTGAAGATGCCGCGGTATTTCGCGCTTTTCTTCAATCAGAACCAATCCAAAGCGCTGAGCGATAAGAACGTTCGTCTGGCCCTCAACTATGCCACTGACCGCGTTCAGATCATCAATCGCAATCTCGACGGCAACGCGTTCCTCATCAACTCCCCAATGATGGGAGGCATCCTCGACATCAACCCCTCAGTTCGCACCTACGACTACGACCTCGACCAGGCAAAAGCAGTCCTCAAGGCGGGTGGGTGGAATCCGAACGATGCCGGGGTGCTGACAAAAGGCAAAGACACTGCCCTCGAGCTGAAGATCACAACCTCGACCTGGCCGGAACTCACCGCCGTTGCGCAGCAGGTCAAGGAACAGTGGGAACAGCTGGGCGCGAAGGTTACCGTTGAAGCGGTACCCATCAGTCAGCTCCAGACCATCATCAAGGAACGAAACTACCAGGTGCTCCTGTTCGGAGAGATCATGAGCATCGATCCGGATCCGTACACGCTCTGGCACTCCAGCCAGCGTCAGGAGCCGGGGCTCAATCTCGCGCTCTACAAGAACGATACCGCGGACAAGCTCCTTGAAGAGGCGCGCCAAACGCTCAACCCACTCGAGCGCATGCAAAAGTACGACGAGTTCCAGAAGGTCCTGATCGAGGACATTCCTGCCGTGTTCCTCTACAGCCCGCACTATCTGTACGGCCTCGACGAACGTGTGCACAGCTTCAACACCACGCTCATCTCGATGCCCGCGGATCGCTTCACGAACATCGCAACCTGGTACCTCAACACCTCGCGCCGATTCAAATAAGAAGCCGCCCCATGCGTGATGCCATTCTTTCGTTCGGCGAGCGCCTCATCCGCGGAGCGGAGGGCGTTCAGGCCGTGTCCGTTCCGTTCCGCCGCATCATCGTCTGCGGCATGGGCGGCTCGTCGGTTCCTGGCGAGCTCTTGAGCATGGCCCGCAATGACGTCGTCGTGCACTGGGATTATCAGCTCCCGCACGATACCAGCCCGCACGATCTCGTCATATGTGTGTCCTGGTCGGGGAATACCGCCGAAACCCTTTCGGGATATGGCGCGGCACGAACGCTCGGAGCGCCCCTCGCTGTCATCACGACCGGCGGCGAGCTTGCCCGCCGAGCCGCAGCGGATGGCGTGCAGGCGGTCCTCCTACCCGCTGACGCCCCCGCACCCCGTTGTGGCGCCGCAGCAATGACCGGAGCACTCTTCGCGCTCCTCGACATGAGTGATCAGCTCCCCCGCGTCAGCTCACCAGACCTTGAATCCGAAGGCCAGCGCATTGCCCGCGAGATCGGCCCGCGCACACCGGTGTTCTACGCCGGGTACCCACTCCGAAAGATCGCCGGTTTTTTCAAGACAATGGTCAACGAGAATGCGAAGCGCCATGCATGGGCCGCCAACTTCCCGTCAGCAGAGCATAACGAGCTCGTCGGATGGCAGGGTGACTACCGACAACACATGGCGCCGGTTATCATCCGAGGAGTGGCGGACGAGGCATATCAGAAGGACTTTTCGGCCTTTATTGCTCTTTTGGGAGAAATGGGATATACTGTATCCACGACCACGGTCTCTGGGGATACCCCTCTCGAAGCGGCTATCAACGGCTACGCGCTGGCCCTCTGGACCAGTTACCACATGGCGGTCAGTGCTGAGATCGACCCGCTCGATACTGCGCTGATAGAAAAGTTCAAGCAGCTAAAAACTCAATAGGCTCGGGTGGCGAAATTGGCAGACGCGCTACGTTCAGGTCGTAGTGGGAGCAATCCCGTGGAGGTTCAAATCCTCTCCCGAGCACAATTTGAAATCAACATGCCCTTCGGCATGTCGATTTCAAACTATGAGCCCAAAGGAGAGGATTTGAACGCCGGACCGCTGCGACACCAGTAGGTGTCGCCGGGAGGCGGTGGCTAGCCCGAGCATCGCGACGGCGATGCGAGAGGCGAAGCCAAATCCTCGCTCTGGCAATACCAGAAAAGGTCTCTCCGTATCATCCCTAATCAATCAGTACGCCCGACTCGGCAGCGCTCACTGCGCCGCCAGTCATGTGGACTAACAGTATACTCTGCATGTCAGACGATTCAGAAAAGCATGATGTATCAACCGCCGGCTTTGGTCCGGGTCTTGAGCCAGCGGCTCCATCCAAAGAGCCAACCGCGACTCTCGCGGTAGCACCGAAAGCGCCGCTTCCACAGCGCGCGTATCACGCCGAAGGAGCCCCGCGCCCAGCGCGCCGCCGTCGCCCCATGCGACGCGGTCCGGGAGCGCCGCAACGCCCGCCAGCACCGACCGAGCACACTCCCACGCCGGCGCGCCAGGGAGATACTCCCGCAGAATCCACGGGATCTGCCGGCTCAGGAGGTCGCGGAGGCGGCCGCCGCCGCGATCGACGGATGAACATGCCGCGAAAGAAACTGCCAAGCCAGCGCAAGCTCCAGCCGACCCAGCTCCATGAAGGGCGCATCGGTGCCCCCGCAGGCATGGAGGCCTCGGACACCCTGAAGGTCATGGCCCTCGGAGGCCTCGGAGAGATCGGCAAGAACTGCTACGTCCTGGAATACAAGGACGACATTCTGGTCATCGATGCGGGCATCCTGTTCCCGGACGAGAGCATGCCGGGTATCGACTTCATCATTCCGAACACGGCCTACCTCGAATCGAAGCGGGAGAACATCCGCGGCTTTCTGCTCACCCACGGCCACATGGACCATGTTGGCGCAGTTCCCTATGTACAGACCAAGCTGGGAAACCCCGACATCTACACCGCCGAGCTCACCAAGAACATGGTGCTCAAGCGGCACACCGAATTCCCCCACCTGCCAAAGCTTCCGATCCATGTCGTCAAAGATGGCGACCGCGTAAAGATGGGCGACCACTTCACGGTCGAATTCTTCCATGTGAACCACAACATCCCCGACGACCTGGGCGTGTTCGTGGAGACTCCAGTCGGTAACTTCATTCACACCGCCGACTTTAAGTTCGACCCCAGTCCGGTCAACGACCGCCCCATGGACCTCCAGAAGATCCGGGAATACGGCGACCGCGGCGTTCTCGCTATGATGATCGACTCCACCGACGCCGAACGGCCCGGGCACGGCGTCTCGGAGCAGACCATCTACGAGAACATGGACGCCATCTTCAAGGATGCGACCGGCATGCTCATCATCGGAACGTTCAGCTCGATGATCAACCGCATGCAGCAGATTGTCCAACTTTCGGAGAAGTACGGCCGCAA
Organism: Candidatus Yanofskyibacteriota bacterium; assembly: GCA_020852375.1. Classification (GTDB taxonomy): domain Bacteria; phylum Patescibacteriota; class Minisyncoccia; order 2-02-FULL-40-12; family GWA2-44-9; genus JAGOPO01. Next base: position 13,418 of record JADZAY010000021.1, on the reverse strand, counting down.
GGTCATTTTCGACGGCTATTCCCTGAAGACGAACGTAGAGATCGCCAAAGAGATGGGCTACATGAAGATCCAGAAGGGCACGCAGATCTCCATGGAACAGCTTCGCGACTACCCCCGCGACCGCATCACGGTCGTCGCAACGGGCGCCATGGGACAAGAGGGCGCATCGCTGATGCGCATCGTGAACGGCGAACATCGGCACATCCAGATGCAGAAGAAGGACACGGTCATCTTCTCCTCGTCCGTCATTCCGGGCAACGAGCGCTCCGTGCAATACCTCAAGGACATGCTCTATCGCGGTGGTGTGAAAGTGTACCACTACCAGATGATGGACATTCACGCCGGCGGACACGCTCGCCAGGAAGACCTGAAAGAAATGATGCTGCTCACGCGCCCGAAGTTCCTCATGCCGCATCACGGCCACTACAGCATGATGGTCTCCAACGGTGAGCTCGGAAAAGCGGTCGGCATCCCCGATGAGAACATCATCATCGCCGACAACGGACAGATCGTGAACTTCACGGCCGACCAGTGGTGGTTCGACAAGAAAACCATCCCGGCGAACTACGTTATGGTCGACGGGCTTGGCGTCGGCGATATCGGCAACGTGGTCCTGCGCGATCGCCAGGCACTCGCCGAGGATGGCATGTTCACCATCGTCATGGTCATCGACCCGAAAACCGGACGCATGCGCACCAGCCCCGACATCATCTCCCGCGGGTTCATCTACCTGAAAGAACAAAAAGACCTGCTCATGCAGGTGCGCAAGAAGGTCCGCCATATCGTCGAAAGCGAAAAGGCGCGACCCCTGAACCTCTCCTACCTGAAGGACGAGATTCGCGACCAGGTCGGCCTGTTCCTGTTCCAAAAAACAGAGCGCCGGCCGATGGTTCTCCCCGTCATCATCGAAGTGTAGGCGCTCGCTCGCGACTCAGTACGCCGCTCGGCACGACGTCCCCGCCTCACTGGCGGGGCGTCTTGTTCTCGCGCCGTCGCGCTCCGAAAATCCTCGTGGCGCACCAAGTCGCAAGCTCACTAAACAAAAACGCCCCCGGAGGGGCGTGGACGAATCACGGATTGTCAGCAAGGCGGGCGGTATCGCCCCACTTCTCCCACAGCCAGCGCCGGATGACCGTGTGCATCTCGGGACTGATGAAATAGGAATGGACATATTCCAGAGACACCCCGTCTGGCAGCACGATGCACGCCCATTCGAAGCGCCGTGACCACAGCATCGTGGCGGGCCGGTATGGGTAGAAGGTGACAGAGGAGCGCGGGCCATGGGTCACCCTCAGGACTTTCGGCTTCTTCTTGCTCCATGCTTGCTTGGTCACGGGAAAGGGCATAAGAGTGCCCCCGCCACCGCAAACACAGAGCGTCTCCGTAGAAGCGAAGTCGAGGTAGTATTCCTTCTCCACGAAGGCCAGCCTGATTTCTCCGTTGCTGAGCTTCGCTGCCGTAAACCAGTAGCTGTGGCCCCCATTGTCCAAAAGCGTGTTCGCATGCACCGGCGCATGCTGTCCGTTGTTGAACAGATAGAAGAAGTAGTCCTCGTTGCTCCGCAGAACCTGCTCGGTGAGAACTTCCCAGCGGCTATCCACCACTTGGGCCGCGGCCGGAAGGGCGAGAAACGCCAGAACGGCGACAAACAACGCTCGAATCTTCATCAGCATCCCCTTTCAAGAAGCTGGGGTATTCATACAGTACATAAACGAATCTGTCAATGTAGTCATCCGCCTGCTGGCTTAGGATGTTTTCGGACGGGTACCGAAAACAAAAACGCCCCCGATGTGCTGGGGGCGTTTACCACGGTTACGCATGGATGTTCAGTAGGACCTCGAAGCGATAGAGCTCCGCTCCGTTGTACATCCACTTCACGACCAGCACCGCGTCTCCGATGGGCGCCTTGTCGCGCGGGATGTCTTCAGGGATATTCACCTCCGTGGAGTACTGGTCGAAGTTCAGCCGGACCTCTACGCCTTCCCTCCAACCGTACGCGCGGGTGCGGGTGCGGGTGCCGCCGACGGCGACTCCGTACACCTCCAGAATGAGCCGGCAGGCGTCCTTTGCCCGTTCGTTGCACGGGCTGACCGCACCCTCGGGGGTCCGCCAGCTCAAGTTCAGGTTGAACTTGTCGCCCAACCCGACATGGATCGGGTTTACTGTGTGACCGAATAGGTGCACCGCCGTGCCGCCGCTACTGACATAGTACGCGTCAGTAATGAGTACCGGAGCCACCGGAGCCGGCGCCGCATCCCGGAACTGCTCGATGTCCTCCAGATGGTACTTGTCGTGCTGGGCCGCGGCCGGAAGGGTGAGAAACGCCATCACGAGTACCGGGATGATCTTCCTCTCAACCAGGACACCGATCCCGGCGACTACCGAAGCGATGAGCGCGGAACCGCATACGATTCTCGATCCTCGCTCCAGGCCGTATGATTCGATGCAAAGCCACGCGCCCAGGCACAGCATGCCCGCAAGCAGGAACAACGCGAAAGTTCGCACTTCGATCTCCTTTGAAACAACCGCTGTATACATACATCAATTTCGCATATCTGTCAAAGTCGCTCGCGCAGAGACCGCACCCTCCGCAGGGCCGCTTCGGGGTAGTCATCCTGCCGGCATACACCTTACCGCAATGCTTCGGAGGGCCGAGGGCTTGGTTCTGCCGAGGCCCGAGAACTCAAGGACACCGGCGGCCGCAGAAGACGACGGATGTCCGGTTGCGGTAAGGTGTATGCTGGCAGGATGGGAGCTAAAATCAGGACGTTTTCGGACGGGTACCGAAAACAAAAACGCCCCCGGTGCGTTGGGGGCGTGAACAGACAGAGAATCTACTGGGTCTTCGGCGGGAACTTCTGCGCACGAGCCTCCGCCGCTTCGTGCTCGATCTTTTCGAGAAGCGAGATGAGCACGCGACTTTCACCGGCAAGAATCGCCGCTCGCGCGAGCGTGGCGTACCCGCCCCGCACAGCGCCATCGATGCAGCGGTGCTGATCGGCCCAGTCACAGCGACTGCCGAGCGTACGCTCGAGAAAGACGCGCGCCTCGGCCGTGGAGAGAATGCCGCGATACAGCTTGTCGAGGATGCCGAAGTCGGCGTCCGTGAACAGGTAAACCGTCATGCGACCTCCTGACTCTTCGCGGAAACGGCGCCCTGGAAAACGATGTACCCGGCGCCCGGCGTCCACACGATGATAGGAGGCGGACCAAGCTTCGGGGTGAACGAAATACCAAGAAGCTGGAGGAACACCTCCCAGTGCGTGTACCGTTGCTCGCAGGCGATCTCTTCGCCGGGATGCTCGTGGGCAAGCATGAACTCGTCCGGGTACAGCCGCAGCATGCGCCGCGTAAGCTCCTGCTCCTCCTCTGGAGGCCGCGGAGCGGACAGCGTCTCTGAGCCTCCCGGCCGGCCATCAAGGAACTGCATATCCCCTCCTTTCGGGAGGTTATTATAATACAATATCTGTATGATTAGGTCAACTCGCCTAATCTTCGATGAGCTGCATGAGGATCGCCTCGGCTTTCTCCATATCCTCCTCCGTAGACGCCAGGAGACAGGCGCGCACAAGTGTGAGGTCGACAAAATGGCGGATGTTGTACATCACACACTCCTCCTCACGGTTCTTACAGGTGCCAGCGGTTCGGTGTGTGTGAATACCATCGCGCACCGCGAGGCGGGCGGCTTGGACCAGCACATCCTCGGAGATGTTCAACTCGCGCGCCATGGGCACGTAATACTCCAGCTCCTTGGCGACAAGCGGTTCGTAGTCCTCCGCGTTCTTCAGTTTTGCGGGTCGGCTCGTCATGCGGAACATCATAGCAGAAAACGACGCCCCGGAAAGGGGCGTCAGTCGGGCATACGACGCATGCGACGCGTGAAGAGTGGAACGTGCGAGTGAGATCGCGCAACCCCCATGTCGGTACGGATTCGGACGAGGTATTGTAGGTCTTCGACGGTACAGTCCTCCGCTCCCCTGCAGGTACACTTCAGATCCTGGAGGAGGTCGAGCGTTCCCGATCGGTATCCGCTCGATGTGCACTCCACACGGCTCACAATCGGCTTGTCGCCGCCCTCCTGAATGAACACGCTCTCGCTCACGGCCCAGACGAAGATTCCACCGCTCCTGACCTGCACATACCGGAATCCGTATCCCATCGCCGGCTCCCAAATCGCCGGCCATGCCTGTTGTCGGAGCAGAAAATGCTCGTCGCGAATACCGTTGACCGTCTGCACGGTCTCACGCAGCACCCTCGGCCTCCCGAAGTTCCGGCTGACCGCGTCCTGAAACCCGATGACCAACAGGAGCAGAGGAGCGGCGATGAGTAATCCCAGCAACAGTGACCCGCGGCTGGTTCGCAGCCATTCCGGAATGCGCATACTCCACCTCCAAAGAACGATTTCCCCATGGTACGCTCCGCCGCCGCACCGTCAACGCCCGCTTGCCGCTCGACCCGATTTCGCCTATCATCAACCCATGACGACACGCATCTTCAGCGGCATGCGTCCCAGCGGAAAGCTCCACCTGGGCAACTACCTCGGCGCCATCAAGAATTGGATAGCCCTTCAAGACGCGCCTGATACGGCGACGTGCATATTCGCCGCCGTCGACCTCCACGCCATCACCACCCCGTACGACCCGGCCACATTCCAGAAGAACATCAACGATGTCCTCCTCGACTATCTCGCCGCGGGTGTCGACCCAAAGAGGTCCCTGCTCATCCGCCAGTCGCGCGTCCCCCAACACGCCGAGCTGATGTGGCTTCTCTCCACGATCACTCCGGTCGGCTGGCTCGAGCGGCTCCCCAATTATCGTGAGAAGCTAACTCAGGTAGCCGAAATGACACCATCATTCGGATTTTCCGGAAGCGTACCCCCGGGGAAGGATGTCATGCAGCATGCAAGAGAGCAGGCAAGCACCATCCTCGACAAGAAGAGTTATCAAAACAATCTTTCCCTTCTTGCCTACCCCGTGCTCATGGCCGCGGACATCCTCCTCTACAAAGCTGACCTCGTTCCGGTCGGCGACGACCAGCTCCCCCACATCGAGCTCACCAACGAAGTCGGCTCGAAGTTCAATCACCTTTTCGGAGAAACATTTCCGAATGTCCGCCCATTCGTTGCGCCCGGGGCTCGCATTATGTCGCTCCAGGATCCGACCAAAAAGATGAGTAAGACCGGCGACGATGGCATCGCGCTCACCGACTCACCCGATGAGATCCGCGGCAAGATCAAGCGCGCAACCACCGACTCCGGTCGCGAGATCATGTTCAACGAGACCGACAAGCCCGGCATCTCAAATCTGCTCACCATCTTCAGTACACTGTCCGGCGCGGCCATCGACAAGCTCGAGCGGGACTACGCTGGGAAATCCTATGGCGATTTCAAGGCCGACCTCGCCGAGGTCGTGGTCGGATTCCTTGAGCCGTTCCAGCGCCGCCGCGCCGAGTTCGCCGCCGACCCGGCAACGCTCGCACACATCTTGACTGAATCCGAAGAAAAGGCCAGAATCGTCGCGGCTGAACACCTCGCAGAGATCCACCAGAAAATGGGCCTGCGATAGCCAAGGAGGGATATATGCCGGAACCAGACGGCATCCTGATCGTCGACGAAGGCGCGCTGACAGGCCATCTCCGCGAAGGCGCCGAAGAGTACCTTCACGCCGAACGCCCCATCGGGCCCATCAACCCAAAGGCGCGGCTGCGGCGGCGCATCCGCCGGGTCATCATCCACTACGAGGACATCTTCGAAGTTGTGGATGCGGTGTACGACCCCGTGAACGACCTCCCGCCGGAGGAGCCGCGCCCAGCGGTCTCGCAGGCTGACGGGTTCATCGACTTCTCGGTAGGACGCTAGCATGTGTAGAGCGAACCATCGGCGCCTCCAGGCGCACATCGCCCAACACACACAGCGCCGCCGGAGGGATGCTCACTTCGGCCTCGAAGCGCACCCGCTCCCGAAAGCCGAACACATCCTCGACGACAACACCGAAGACTCGAACGACCCGCTCCAAGAACCGGTACTCCACCGAGCATCGGAAGCGGATCCAAGCCCCGACTAGGGGCTTTCTTTTTTCTCGGAAGCGCCGAGCAGTGCGCGAAACTCAGCAACCTTTTGATCCAGAAGGTCTTTCGTATCGGCCTCAACCACCAGCCGGAGGACCGGCTCGGTATTCGAACGACGCACATTGCCCCACCAATCAGCGTACTCGACCGTAAGCCCATCCACGCGAGAGAGTTTTGCATCGGCGAACCGTTCGGCGAGAATGCGTATTCGCGCATCAGCGTCTTTCGCATCTCGAATGGGAATGCTTACCTCATCGCTCTTCTGGCGAATACGATACGGCGCAATGAGCTCCTGGAGCGACCTCCCGCTCTGCTGCACGATGCCGTACACCCGCAGAAGGGTGAGTTCTGGTGATTCCATGCCACCGAACTCCCGCCAGTAGAAATGCCCGCTCAGTTCTCCTCCGAGTGCCGCACCGGTGTGGCGCATCGCAAGCGAGAGGTAGAGTCGCCCGACCCGCGAAATGAAGTACGGTACGCTCCGGGCATTGAGCCGCTCACGCACGGTGCGCGAAAATCGCCCGTCAAAGACCACCGGGTGCAGGCCGAGCTGTTCGGTCATGAGCAGCACAAGGAGGTCTGCGGGAACGGGAACCCCCTCATCAAAGAATTCAATGCGGTCCCCGTCGGCGTCGCAGCGTGCCGCAAGGCGATGGTCGGGAGCGATCGGTCCCAATCGCTCGAGCACGCGCCGCACCGCATCGGGAGCATCCAGCGCGACCTGAAGAGCCAACCCTCCGCTCCAGCGAGCTGCGTATGCCACTGCATCGGCATACGCAGGAATAATATCTCGGTGCTCGATATCGCCACCGGTCCGGTGAGGATGGTCATGTGAATCGCATACTTGCCGGAGCATATGACCACCCACCACCTCAAGCGCCTCCCCCCGCCGAGCGATCACCTTGAACCCATTCATGCGTCCCGGATTATGGGATGCGGTCACCATAACTCCGCCGACCGCGTCAACGGCGCGAATCGCCCACGTGAACTGAGGAGTGGAAACGACACCGATATCAATGACATGCGCCCCCGCATGCACCGCGCCGTCGATCAGTGCGTACGCGATTTCGTCGCTCGAACTTCGGGCATCGCGCCCGACAATCAGTGGCCCGGCCCGCAACCATGCCGCGAACGTCGAGCCACAGCGCTGAGCAAATACCGCATCAAAATCCACTCCGTACTCGCCGCGGATGTCGTATGCTCGGAATATCTCCGGGTTTACTTTCACCTCATCAGTATACAACGAAAAAGCGGACCCAAGGATCCGCTTGCGCGTACTACCTCTTCTTCCCACATTTTGGCTTGGCCGCGAGCAGATAGATCCCGCAACTCAGCAGCATCAGAACTCCACAGACGCCGCCAATGATCAGGTACGGCTCCCACAAAACCACTACTTCTTCCTCCTTGGGTCGCGTCGCCGGTTCGCCCAGCTGTCCCAACACGCAAACGCGAAAGCCCAGAGCGCGAGCAACAGAGCCGCACCTCCGACGTACAACCATGGCCCCAGAAAGCTCATCTTGAACTCCTCGTTCAGCGAAGGGCTAGTCGTCTACCCCGTACCGCGCGCCCCCGTTCTGCTCACGCGATGGATCGTGCGGACGGAATACCTGCACCGTCCCATCCGTGAAACGAACAACGATCTCCCGAACCGCCTTTTTCCTTCGCGGAAGACCGTCGCCGTCAAGCTCCATGTTTCCTACGCGACCGCCTGCCACCTCAGCCACAACCCACCTCCTCGACTTGGCAAGAACTGCTCCACAGCGTACAATGCAACAGCAAAACTGTCCACACATATGGCGCTCTCTATCGGCATAGCTGGGACGCAATACGACAGAGCCAGGCCAAGGTCATCCCCTTTTCGTTCAAGATAAATCTGCCTCCTCCAGATTGGAGGACGATACCGAGAACTGCTCCGTAATCGCCCTCTCCAGCTTTTTCGTATTGCCGTGCCCGATAAGTCCGAGGTACGATTGGACTGTTTGTTGATTGCCCCTACGCAATCGCAACCCACGGAACATCCGCCGCTTTGCCACTGTCCGCAATACTCGATAATCGGGAAAATGCACCCAGCCCAGAAAGTCCACACCGGAGGCAAGTGTGGTAATGGACACTTTGTTCGGATGCAAATCAAGATGGAGTTGTTCCTGCAAAAAATCGCCCACCTTCGGAAGCAGTTCCATGAGCCAGCCCTTGTCGTGCGAGAGCACGGCGAAATCGTCCGCATAGCGGAGGTAGTATTTTGCCTTCAGCCGATGCTTCACGAACTGGTCGAACTTGTTCATGTAGATATTCACCAAGAGTTGGGAGGTGAGGTTGCCAAGAGGAAGGCCCGGAGCAAAGCTGCGGATGATACGCTCCAATAGCCAACAAGTGTTTGCATCCGAAATGTGTTTTGCCAGAATACTCAGCAGAATATCCTGATCAATACCGGCAAAGAACTTGCGGATATCACATTTCAGCACCCAGCAGGTACAGATGTGATTTTTGGAAACCTTGTATGCGAACGTACGGAATCGGTTCAGGGCTCGATGGGTTCCCTTGCCCAGCTGGCAGGAGAAGGAGTCGGCAATGAATCTGCGGGAAAAGAACGGATAGAGAGCCCGATAGACCGCATGATGGAGTAATCGGTCACGGACAGATGCCTTGCTGATACGGCGCGGTTTCGGATCGGAGATGTTGAAGGTATGGTATGGGCCGTGGGTATAGGTATGATTTGCAAGATCATCGTGCAAATCAAACAGGTTGTCCATCAGACGCAGAGCGAACTCCTGAACATCGGGCTTACTGCGCTTGCCGGGAAGAAACTCCTGCCAAGCAGCTAACAGATTCTCAATAGAAATGATATGCTGAAAATCCCATGTACGCCCCCCCCGAACGTTTTTCACTGCCAATTCTTCAAAAAGCGAAAGCTGCCTATGCACTGTGGCATCAATATCATCAGATACTGGAGAAATCGCATCGGTACTCATTGGGTCAACGAATAGATAGCTTATTCATTGAATCGCTGGAGGCAATCGTAACAGCGACGTTTTTGTCGCGGGAAGAGAAGCTGCCATTCGTGCAGGCCGCCATTCGGAAACTGGATACCTTGAAGCTACTCCTGCTCATTCTTTGGGAAACCAAATCGCTGGACACGAAGAAGTATACCGCACTCTCTACTCCTCTGGATGAGATTGGCAGGATGCTTGGCGGATGGAGCGGACAGCTTCAGAAACAAAACTCTCCCGCGAAGGGAGAGAAATGAGGAGAGTTGCGCGCACCACTGCGGGGTTATTGCCGTTGAAGTCGTTGTCCAGCCAGTTGTAGTTCCAGTTCCACCTGCTGCCGTTCCAGTACAGATACCGGACGTACAGGTTGTCGTTGGAGTTGCGGTGCGTGGAGCGTGCCGTCCGTGCCACTGCCCCTTGAGCCTGCCTGCCGGTAGGCAGGTGCTCTCGGGGCTGTATCGTATCCGGCATCATAATGCCATAGCACCCTCCACCAAGTATCTTCATTTTTTGAAGTGTCTGCGTATGTCCTCTCCGCTAAACCTTAGTCGGGCGGATTCTCAACATACGGACACTGGGTTCGGCAGCGGGAAACCGTAATCGCCCGCGTATTCGCCTAATGCCAGTTGTATTTTAGCACAAAAAAAGATGGCTCGTGCGTTATTCACACACGAGCCACCAGACAGACGGCCGAAGGACTAAGGTTCAAAGGTCAAACGGGACCAAAGGAACCGAAGTCCAAGGACCTAACTTGCGCGCACCACGGCGGGGTTAGAGCCGCTGAAGCCGTAGTCCAGCCAGCCGTAGTCCCAGTCCCACCCGCCGCCGTCCCAGTACAGACACCGGACGTACAGGTTGCCGCGGGAGTTGCGGTAGATGGTGCCCCAGAAGAAGATGGCCTTGCCATTCCAGTCCTCGGGGATGAGCTCGGGGTGAGCGAGCAGGTAGTCCAGGACATTGGCGGGCAGAACCGACTGGGGCTTGAGCTCCTTGCGGAGGTCGTTGCCGACGATGTACTTGTCGCCCCCCTGCTTCTTGGACAGGTAGAGCTTGACCGAGGGGTCCCAGGTCCAGGTGCCACGAATGCGGCCGGGAAGCTGGTCTTCCTCGCGGTAACTCCAACCGTCAGGGACGAACGGGTTGACATCGCAGTCGATGGCGTGGAGGATGGGCTTGATCTCGGAGAAGCCCCGCAGGACATCGCGGAAGTTCTTGAGAATGTCTCCCTCGCAGAGCTTTTTGATCTCCGCGTTGGTCCAGTCGCCGCGACGGAACGCGGCCTTCAACTCACCAGCTTGGTCGACATCGAGCATCAGATCGCTCATAGTCAACTCCTTGCTATGCAACAGTGTTCGCAGAACGAACGGTGTTGCGGGTTTTCAGTTCTCAACGAGCAGGGTTCTGATGTAACCCCCTAGATTTAATTATACCATATCTGAAGTCATTTTACAATACCATAAAAATGTTGATTTTCCTTGTTTTTATGGTATCCTCGACATATGTTGCAAATCGGCATCGTCGGACTCCCCAATGTCGGCAAATCAACCCTGTTCAAGGCGGTCACGAACAAGCAGGTCGACATCCAGAACTACCCCTTCACGACCATCGAACCGAATGTGGGGGTCGTTGAGGTACCCGATGAACGCGTCGAAAAGCTTGCCGAACTTTCAAAGTCGGCAAAGAAGATTCATGCGACCATCGAGTTCACCGATATCGCTGGATTAGTGAAGGGCGCCAGCCAAGGCGAAGGATTGGGTAATAAGTTTTTGGCGAATATCCGCGAGGTAGACGCCATCGCGCAGGTCATCCGCGCCTTTGAATCGGGTGACATTATTCATGTCCACGAGACCGTGGACCCCGTGCGCGATATCGGCATTATCAACGCCGAGCTCATCATCGCCGACTTGGATACCGTCTCAAAGCGTCTGACGGGAACCGAAGCGAAGGCCCGCAATGATGCTGATGCGCGCGCCCAGATTCCCCATCTGCAAAAACTGGCCGAAGCACTTCAGAAAGGATCCCTTATCAGCCAGCTGGAACTCACGCAAGACGAGACCGCACTGGCACGCGAACTCTGTCTTCTGACCGCCAAGAAGTTCATCTACGTCATCAACGTTTCCGATGCTCAACTGTCCGAACAATGGAAACCCACTCCCGAACTTTTGACTGCGATGGGCGGCTCGGAATACGTCACGATGTGCAATAAGCTCGAGCTGGAGCTCTCTGAAATGTCGCGCGAGGAAAAAACTGCATTTCTTACAGAATTGGGACTACCGGAAAGCGGGCTGGACCGACTCATCCGAGAGGCCTATCACACGCTTGGACTCATCTCATTCCTGACGACCGGGCCCGATGAAACACGCGCGTGGACCTGCCATCGCGGCGACCTCATGCCTCGCGCATCGCGCGCCATCCATACCGACTTCGAACGCCTGTTCATCCGCGCCGAGGTCATCCGCTGGGACACGCTCCTCGAGGCGGGCTCCTACGCGAACGCTCGCTCCAAAGGTCTCGTCCACACGGTCGGAAAAGACTACATCGTCCACGATGGCGATGTGGTAGAGATCCTGATCGGAAAATAAAAAGAGCGCCACATGCGTGGCGCTCGTCGTCGCGTTTGAGCTACGAACTCGACTCTTCCGGGACATCGTACTTCTGCCACGAGTTCACGAGGGTGTACCCGAGAGGGTGACTGGAGCTCTGGCGGGCGCGCCACAGTATGCCGTGGAAATCCCAGAATGCTCGCTTCGCGGCTTCCAGTCGGTTCTGAAGGTTCGTTTCTTCCCTCTTGAGCGTATCGGGAAGTGGCATGTTGGCTCCTCCCGCAGCGGCCAACACTTCCGGATACGCTTGGAAGAACGCAGCAATTGCTCGGCATGCCTCCCCCATACGACGGGCCCGTGCACGGAGCTCAGCATCCACCTGCGCCTGCGTAGGAGGGAAATGCTGGAGCGTCCAGTAGGCGTCCGCCAAGCTGGCCGCGTACTTTCGCTGGGCTTCGACTTCCTTGCTGAGAGAGCGGAGCCTCTCCGATGCCAGGTAGTATGCCATCATCAGGAAAGCCGCCGTCAAGGCCGTCAGTGTGAGTGCGGCCACAACGCCGATCGTCACGGTGGGCTTACGAGTCCAACCCATACCAGCCATCCCCGCCAGCAACCCGAAACCACAGTAGCCGGCCGCAAACCAGCTACCACCACGCCCCGTGGACTCCTTCTGCGATTCGACCGTCATGGGAACGTCCTTTCCGTTCTCTTCACCGCCCACTCGTAGAGCGGAGGAGGCGCTCGCATCCTCAAAAAACATAGGAACGTAGAATGTATACGGATATTATATGTAAAAGTCAACCACACCGGAACAAAAACCCCGGCGGGATGCCGGGGTTCACTCACCAATCGAAGGACTTCTCACGTCGCTGCTGGCTCCGCATGTCGTTCAGGAACGGGAAGGTGAGTGCCAGCCAATCCCATACCGTGGCGAGCAGTTCGCTCGTGGGATGCATAAGCTCCCAACTGACCGTCATCACCTGAAGGCGCCGCTCACGGTTCGGGAGCACCGGGCTCTGAGAATCCCACCACTCCTTGAAGAAACGCCGCGCGAGCAGCATGACCTTCAGTGCTCGCGTCGCCTCGCAGAAGATGAGGATGCGGTCGGGCTCCCATTCCTTCTCACGGACGAGCGCCGCAGCGTTCCGAATGTTGTCGTAGGTCGTGTATGAGCGGTCTTCGAGCACGCACTCGAGATCCGGAACCCGCAACCTCACATACGACGCCATCACCGCCGCCTCCGACATCCCAGGGAACGACCTCCGTTGGGTTTGTCCCCCAGCGAACACCACACACGAAGGATTCTCGCTGAGAAAGGCAACAACGGCGTCCAGGTACTGCTTCAGGGGCGAATCGAGATCGCACCCGTACCCGTTCACGATGACCAGCCGAGCTATCCGCACTCACTACCTCCCTATTCCAAGCGCTGTCCTTGCGCGGTCGACGAGCTGTGCGGCGACGAATCCAGGGGCAAAGAATGCAACAGCGTCGGATCCAGGGACAATGGCCGAGAGGATCCCGGCCACTGAGCCGTCGCGGTCGAGTGCAGGCGAGCCACTTAGCCCTTGGCACAACACTCGATCACGCCCACGCGACGCATCGAGGACAAGCGCGTAGTCACGCCCCAACTGTTTCCGTTCAGCATCTGTCATGGACATCTGCAGGAACGCCCTGACATACGCGCCAAGGATCTCGCTGCACGAGGGAATAGTCACGCATGTGGGCGCATCTGGGAGCGCAACCACTGAGGGCCAACTTCGCGCTATGCGCACATACCCCGCCGGGCGACGCTCAAGGAATGCCCCGACAAGAATGAGCACAT
>JADZAY010000020.1 GCA_020852375.1 Candidatus Yanofskyibacteriota bacterium | reverse complement strand
GCCTCCCGGTCCGCGAAGCCTCGCTGGGGTGCCGAGGCGTTCGGTCGTGGAGGAAAGACCCTACCGCATCGCCGCTATGTCTTCCGGAGGCTTCCGAGCGGAAGGAATCACTGGCATCCGTTGGCGAGTATCGGGGAGCATCCGCATGACCGGAGCACAAAGTCGCAGACGACTGCGGAGATTCGGATGCTTCCTCTGATACGAGCCGGATGCCGTACTCCCGCTCACGGGTGAGTCGGGGTATGGGGGCGGGGAGGCGGGAGGAAGAACGCTACCCTACTTGTAGTACACCCTCCCGGGGGTTCGGAGATCGATGTAGGTCGGCATCCAGGCGGAGTCGGTCGCCTTTTCGGCAAGGAGGATCTCGAGCGTGGCGAGCTGATCTTGGACATCGCCGAGCGCATCCAGGTAGAGCTCCGCACCGCGGCTCGTCGCGATGCGCAGGTCGCCCGGCGCGGCGTCGGGAAGCGTCGCCCACTGTACCCGCAGGGAGCGGCTCGCGAGCCCGTCGGCAACTGCGAGCAGCGCCTGCACGAACACCGGAACCTGGTCATCCGCAGAGCGCTCGTCGTTCACCAAAAGCAGGAGCGGCCCTCGTGACGGAACCGCTTCACCCCATCGATCTCCTGCTCGATTGTAGTACCGACACGCCCGCGCGTCGGGCGCAGCGCCCTGCTCGCTCGAGACCCGACGACACCAAATGCCGACCGGCTCACGCTCTGTCACCGTAACACGCAGTGTATGCGGGTATGCTTTCTCGACTGCTACGCGATCAATGCTTTCATAGTGCTCGCGGATGGCATCGGCAACTGCCGCTGTATTGAGGAACAGAATGTTCCGCCCCGGTTGGAGGATATGCAGAGTACGCTGGTCCAATAGATCACCAACGACCGTGCGAACCTGCTCGTTGCCGATGGCGCGCGCACCGTCGACCGCAATATCGGTCACCGCGAAGATCGACGACAAGAACAGAAGCCATGTCAGCGCCCCCGCGCTCACAACAATGCCGCCAGCCCACAAGCCCAACCGCACCATGCGGGCACGTAAATGCGCCCGTGCGACCGGATCACGCGGGGCGATACGAGAACGAATAGGGACTACCATGCAACGTCACGCGGGGCGGATCACCTCGAGCCCTCCCAGGTAAGGCCGAAGCACCTCCGGCACCGTGATACCGCCGTCAGCACGTTGGTAGTTCTCCACGATAGCGATCGGAAAACGGCTTGAGTTCAGCGCCGTCCCATTGAGTGTGTGCACGAAAGCGGTGGCCCCCTCTGAAGTGCGGTAGCGAATGTTCAGGCGACGCGACTGATAGTCAGTGCAGTTGCTCGTGCTCGTCACCTCGCCATATCCGCCTGCAGGCGATGATTCGTCCGCCTTCATGACCATCCATGCTTCGATATCGTATTTTCGGTATGCCGGACCACCCAGATCGCCCGCAGCGGTATCGATGACCCGGTACGGCAGCTGCAACCCATCGCAGATCTCGCGCTCAATGCTCAGCAGCTCCGCGTGCATCTCCTCGCTCTGCTCCGGCGCGCAGTACACGAACATTTCGAGCTTAGTGAACTGGTGCACCCGATATAAGCCCTTCGATACGCGACCGTACGCACCCGCCTCGGTACGGAAGCAGTGCGAGAGCGCTACGTACTTCTTCGGCCCAGACGAAAGATCGAGGATCTCGTCGGCATGATACCCACCCATGGTGATCTCGGCGGTTCCGATAAGCGAAAGGTCGCTCTGCTCGATCGAGTATACCTGCGTCTCCGGCCCGCGGGGATTGAACCCGATGCCGGAGAGAATGGAATCTTTTGCCAAGTCGGGCGTCTCCATGAGACGAAATCCGTGGCGAGTCACCACATCGATACCATAACTGATGAGCGCTCGATTCAGGCGCACAAGGTCTTCGCTGCTGAAGTACGACTTCGAGCCGGCAACCTTTGCTCCTCGTTCGAAATCGATCAGTCCCAAGCCGACCAACAGCTCTTCGTGATCCTTCGGGGGAACATCAAACGTCGGAGGGGTGCCCTGCGTCGCGAGAACGACATAATCCTCCTCACCGCCAAGCGGTGCGTCGGGATGGGTGAGGTTCGGCACGCGGAGTAACAGGAAACGATACTCCTCGGACACATTGGCGAGCTCCGCTTCAACGGCCTGGAGCTGCTCCCCGACTTCGCGCATCTTTTGGATCTCCTCCTCGCTCGGCTTCGTCTTCGAGCCGCGATTGCGCACTGCGCGAAGCTCCTCCGCCTGGGCGATCAGCTCACGGCGCCGCTCATCGATGGAAAGGAGCTTCGAGATATCGATGGAAACGCCGCGGCGCGTGCAGTTTTCTTGCACGTCGGCGGCATGTTCTCGGATGTAGTTAATGTCGAGCATAGGTTATTCGCGAGGCTTCATGGTCGGGAATAGGATCACATCCCTAATAGAATGGTTCCCCGTCAGCAACATCGTGAAGCGATCAAGACCCAGTCCCCAGCCTGCCGTCGGTGGCATGCCGTACTCCAGCGCCTCTACGAAATCTTCGTCCATGCGCTGAGCCTCTTCGTCCCCTTTGGCGCGGTTCGCTTCTTGCGCCGCGAACCGCTCGCGCTGATCGATGGGGTCGTTGAGCTCCCCGAATGCCTTGATCAACTCGAATCCGGCTGCGAAGAATTGGAACGCCCATACGAAATCCTGCTGAGAGGTTCGCTTCGCGAGCGGGAGTAGTTGCGCAGGCCAGTCGGTCACGAACGTGGGGGCAATGAGCGTCTTTCGGATGACCTTCTTGAAGAGCTCGTCGGCAAGACCCTCGCGGCTGACGACCTTCTCAACTCGCACGCCAAGACGCTGAGCGGCGGCATCGAGATCTTCGTATGTCGCAGACAGAAAGTCGACGCCGATATGCTCCTGGAAGAGATCACTGAACGTGGCGCGGCGGTAGGGGCCGGAGAAATCGATCTCGTTCCCCTCGTAGGTAAGCGTCTGACTTCCGGTCACCGCAGCAACCGCGTGTGCGAGCATGCGCTCGGTGAGTGTCATAGCCCAGGCGAGATCGCGATACGCAGCATAGAATTCGAGAGCAGAAAACTCCGGATTATGGTCGCGGTCCATCCCTTCATTCCGGAAGTTCGTTGTGAATTCGTAGACGCTCTGCATACCCCCGACGACCAAGCGCTTCAGGTAGAGTTCTGGCGCAATGCGCAGGAACAGATCCATATCAAGCGCGTTCATATGCGTTTTGAACGGACGCGCCGATGCGCCGCCATAGAGCGGCTGGAGCGTGGGAGTGGTCACTTCCGTGAACCCTTCGCCATCGAGGAATTCCCGTAGTGCCCGCGTGAGGCGCGAACGCTTCACAAAGGTGTCGCGGACGGAGTCGTTCGCGATAAGGTCGAGATAGCGCTTGCGGTATCGCTCGTCAGTGTCGGTCAGACCGTGCCACTTTTCGGGGAGCGGCAAGAGCGACTTGGTAAGCATCGTCCACCCGGACGCTTCGATGCTCCGCTCGCCCCGCTTTGTTTTTCCCAGCGTTCCCGAGACTTCCACAATGTCCCCGATATCAATGACGGAAACGAAGAAGTCGTATGCGTCTTGCCCGATGCGGTCCGCACCGACCAACGCCTGAATGGTTCCGGAGCCGTCAGCAAGATCGAGAAATGTGAGGCCGCCGTGCCCGCGCTGAGCCATCACACGCCCCGCGAGCGTCACCGATCCGCGCGATGCCTCAAGCGCGTCGAACTGCTCAAGCGCCTCGCCGATGCGATGTGTGCGAGCGCTCGCCGTTGGATACGGATCGATGCCCGCCTCTCGCAGGCGGGCAAGCTTCTTGAGCCGCTCGTTCCGAAAATCGTCCAGTGCCATGTGTAGGAAATGATAGCAAAATCGCAGAAGTTGAGAAGGGGCTTCACGTGGTCCGAGCGACCATTCCCGCTTCCGAGGAACATCCGCAATCGAGACGCAGGAGCATCGGAAGATGAGGACGAGAACAAAACAACCGCCGACGGGCGGTGTTTTGTTCGTTTCCGAGGGAGTGGGATGGAAGCGAGCGACCCTCCCTTACTTCACCTCGAGTACCTTGTACTCGACTTCGCCCTTCGGCGTTCGGACCTGAACCTTATCGCCCTTCTTCGTGCCCAAGAGAGCCGTTCCGAGCGGAGATTCGTTGCTGATCTTCCCATTCACCGGATCCGCCTCGGCGGCACCGACAATGGTGAACTCGCGCACGTCCTTTCCGATCTGCACCTTCAGCGCAGACCCGACATGCGCAACTCCGCCGGAAGAGCGGGCTTCGATCAGGACGGCATTGTCGAGGATCGCCTTGAGCTCTTCGATGCGGCCTTCATTGAGCGACTGCGCTTCTTTCGCCTCGGCGAATTCGGCATTTTCACTCAGGTCGCCCTGGTCCTTTGCTTCCTTGATACGCGCCGCGATCTCGGCACGAAGCGGCCCGGTCCGATGGGCATATTCCGCCTTTAGTTTTTCGAGGCCTTCTTTGCTGAAATATTGCTGTTCCATGCGCTCATGCATAATAATGCCCGACACTTTAGCATAGTACTGTCCACAGGGCAACCTATGGCGTGGGAGTCGGTGTCGCCTGAGGGGTCGGGCTCGTACGACCGGCCCCGAAATACCACTGCAAAAACCGATGCGCGATGCGTAATGCGTACCCCTGGTTCGACGCAGAACCCTCTACCAGCACCGTAAGGGCTATCTCGGGGTTCTCAGCGGGTGCGAATACCGTCAGGAGCGAGTTGATGCGCTGCCCCTTCACCACTTCGGCTGTACCGGTCTTCGCTGCGGCGGTCACGGGAAGATCGGACAGCATGCGCGCCGTTCCATGAGCCACCGTTCCCCGCATCGCCTTCTGCATCGCAACGATGACATCCGGGGAGAACGGGAGCGTCCCGATCTGATGCGACTCCATCACCCGCACCGGTGCGTGCTGATCGTCGACGATCCGGTCTACCACGCGCGGCTGCCAGAGCGTCCCCCCGTTCGCGATGGCCGATACCATGGTATTCAGCCACAACGGAGTGACGAGAAGATCGCCCTGTCCGATAGAGATGTTGTAGGTGTCGCCCTGATACCACGGCTCTTTGGTCGTAATGTGTTTCCACTCCGGACTCGGAATGAAGCCCTGCTCCTCGCCCGGCAGATCGATACCCAAGATGTGGTCCGCGAACGCGGCGGCGAGATACTTAATGATGCGCCCCACACCAAGTCCGTCGATCGAACCGTACCCGCCCCCCACGGTATAGAAATACACGTTGCACGAATCGGCGATGGCACGATTGAGATCAAACGCTCCCGTATCGGGACGCCAGTTCTTGAAAACGTAGGGATCCGACGGGTTGCTCGGGTTCGGAACGGAGATGCTGATGCAATCGTAGTTCACCACCTGATCCGGCCGAACGATACGCTCCTGCAGGGCTGTCATGCCGATGAGCGGCTTGATCGTCGACCCCGGATTGTATCGCCCGCTGATCGCTCGATTGAAAAGCGGCCGAGTGCGACTGTTGAAGAGGCGATCGAAATCCTCTTGGGATAGCCGAGCGCCATTGAAGACGTTATTGTCGTATGCCGGAAAACTGACCATACCCAGCACTGACCCGTCACGGGGATCCTGGGCGATGGCCGCAGCCTCACCAAGACCGCTCTCGCGCAGAATGTCCCACACAGAATTCCAGAGCACCTTCTGCGCATCGGCATCCACCGAAAGCACCACATTCTTCCCGCCTTGCGCAGGAACGCTCTCCGCTCCCTGCGATGGCTGGAACTGCAGCTGCCCGTGTGTTCCTCGTAGCACCTCTTCGTATTGCGCTTCGATGCCAAGGCGCCCGACGGTATCGGAAGGCAGGTAATATTCGTCGCGGGCCATGTCGGCGCGGCTCACCTTCCCGACATATCCGATCACGTGAGAAAACTGAGAGCTGTCGAGGTAGTTTCGCTTGGTGCTGGTAATAATAGAAAATCCGGGCGGTAGCCGGTCTTTGAGCGCAAGCACTTGCGCACGCGGGAGGTCGGTCACCGCGAAGAACACCGCATTCTTCCGAAGCGCATCCTCGAGTTCCAACGAAAACTCCTCGGGTGAACGTCCCAGCGCGGTCGCAAGATCGCCGATGCCCCGGATCGCACCGCCCTCACGAACAACCTGTCGACTGATCACCAACAGGTCGAAGCTGGGGACATTCTGAACCAATGGCCGCCCGCTCCGATCCATGATGATTCCGCGCGGCGGCGGGACCGAGACGTTCACGGTACGATTCCGCGCGCTTAGCGAACCGAAATATCCGTGCCGGATAACCCCAAGCCATAGCACGGTTCCGATAAGGACCAGGCACAACGCTCCGATGACCGCATACGCAGCCCGAAACACACCGTCGCCGACCGGCACCTCGATAGCCGAGAGATTGCTCCCGGCGTCGATCAGCGTCTCTTCGGGAGCGACCCACTCATCCCGATCCAACGCGACTCGGTATGTTCGTTTTCCAAACAGGTTCATGTGCCGAATACGATGCGCCTCCGAAACGGCTCGTCTCCGCGGCGGAGGAGAACGAGCATACCAATCAGCGCGATTACGAGCCACACGGAGGGAGGGAATGGAAGTGCATGCAACCGCGATAGCACCGCACCGTTCCCGTATATGAATCGCCCAAGCACCACCCCAGATGCGCCCATGATCATCAGAAGCGCATACGAGCACACTGCCATGCGCGAGAAGTCTCCGACACGCCACCCGTCCTGCGACGCCCATGGCGCCAATGCAATGAACCGGTTCGCCCCGATCAGGAGCACAACCGCAACGCTATAGGAAAGCGGCAGAATCCCGAACGGCATCCCGTAGAGCAGCTCGATACCCACGAGGAGCACAAGCGAGCTGTAAACACGCCGGTCGGTCGGGCCATCGTACGCGAGCATGACGGCGACAACGAGCGGGATCGCCCACGCGGCGCCTAAGCCCGCAAGCGGACTCGCAACAGCTCCCGCGATCACGATACCCCGCAGCACCCGCGCTGAGAACGAAAGCGTCCTCATGGGCGAAGAATAACAACGGGGCCGGTAACCGCGGCCGACATCCGGGGAGAAAGCCGAACCGTCAAGAAAAGTGTGGCGGCTTGTGTATCGACGGATCGCACCGTCCCGATGAGCAACCCGGCGGGATATCGATCATCTCCGCTCGTGACCACGTCCTGCCCCTCGTGCACGTCTTCCCCCTTCTGTACGAGATCGAGCACAACCGTACCGTCATCCGCCGTGCGCACGAGACCGGACACCTCCGTGCCGACGATACGAGCGGTCGCCTCGAACTGCGCATCGCCGACCGTACGCACCCGCGCATGACGGTCCCCAACTGTTTCCACCGTTCCGATGAGCACGCCTCGACTCGTCGCGACCGTTCCCCCCGCCTCAATACCATCGTGTGAACCCTTGTTCAGTAGCACGCTCCGGGTCCCGTCGCTGTTCACATATGCAAAAATACCGGCCTCAATAAGTTCACGCCCCGTCTGCACGCGAAGGCCCGCGGCATCGCGAAGCGCATCGACCTCCCGCCGAAGCGCTTCGTTCTGGGCGCGTTGAGCCGCAAGCTCTTCCGCGCTTCCGTATGCCTGAAGCTGCGCGAGGCCCGATGGAAACCTCCCAAACGCGGCGCTGACAGCAGCGCGCGTCCATGCAATGCCGCTCGCAACCGGCGCAAGCACATCGCCACTCAGATCCGCTGCCCAGCTCGTCAGATGCGAACCGAACAACCAGGCGTTCACGCCCACAATGCACGCCAACCCAAGCACCAAGAAGAAGCGAGGGGAAGATGAGCGCGGCATACAAAATACTGGTTAACGATACTCGTCCTCTTGGTGCGTTAATAGCACCGGGCGAAGGCGTTCAAGATCTTCGAGCACCATGCCGCAGCCGCGCACCACAGCGGTGAGAGGGTCGGCAACCGGCTGAACCAACAGTTTGGTTTCTTTTGCGATGAGTGCATCCAATCCACGCAGCATCGCACCGCCTCCCGCGAGCGCGATGGGGCGATTCAGCAGATCGGCGGTCAGTTCCGGCGGGGTTTCTTCGATCGTGTTCTTCACCGCGCGAACGATGCTCTTCACCGAGCGACTGATCGCGGTGCGAATTTCCTGCGAGGTGACCGCGATTTCGCGCGGGAGCCCGCTCAGGAGATCGCGCCCGCGCACCGGCTGCTCAAGCTCCTCTTCCAGATCCCAAGCAGAGGCAAGCGCGATCTTCACGTTTTCTCCCGTCGCTTCCCCGATGAGCAGGTTCCGCTCCTCGCGCAGGTACCGGATGATATCATCGGTCAGCTTGTCGCCTGCGATACGAAGCGAACGAGAAGAGATAAGGCCGCCCATGGAAATAACGGCTACTTCAGTGGTCCCCCCGCCGATATCAACGATCACGTTCGGCACCGCATCCTGGATCGGCAGCCGCGCACCGAGCGCCGCCGCCATCGGCTCCTCGATGAGATAAACCTCCCGGGCACCCGCATTGTAGGTGGCATCCTGCACGGCGCGGCGCTCGACTTCGGTAACGCCCGACGGGATGCCGACCACCACACGTGGGCGCGGCATGATGGACCAGGTTCCGGCGTGCACCTTGTCGATGAAGTACTTGAGCATCTGCTCCGTCACTTCGAAATCGGAGACGACCCCGCTCACCAACGGCCGCGTCACAACGATGTGACCGGGCGTGCGGCCGATCATGCGGCGTGCATCGCTTCCGATGGCGAGGATCTTCCCGGTCTTCTGGTTGACCGCCACAATACTCGGCTCGTTGATAACGATGCCCTTATCGCGCACATAGACCAGGGTGTTCGCGGTCCCCAGGTCGATGCCGATGTCTTTTGACCAAACCCCGAGAAGCTTGTTCAGCATATCGTGTAGTGACAGTACACTCTACCAAAGGAATCTTCAACCCGCAAAAAACGCCGATGCCCGCTCGTAAATTGACAAAACACGAACTTGTAGTAAAGTGATCCTGTACTGGAGGTGGTACATGGGAAATCGACAGCTCGCCCATTCGCTGTTCCGCTGGAGTCTCGCCTGGGGCTTCGTGATAGGGCTCTACTGGTGGGTGTGGACATGGTTCGCCCCACTCCCGCCGTACCGCATGCCCGATATGAAGACGGTACTCGGGCCGCGTATCATCTGGTACGACATCCTACTGGTCATCGTACTGGTGAATCTGGCGGGTTGGCTCCTGCGTTTCGTCCAAAACAACGATGGACCCGCCGTCGTCGCGATGGTGTCCGGCCTCCTCGGTTTTTCGTTTGGCATGGTGTTCGGCGACATGTTCGGACCAACCATCTGGTGGCTCTTCGGCGCATCCTTCGGAGCATTCATCGGTGGAAGCATTGGCCTTTTGCTCTGGTCTGCATGCCTTGAGCTTGGTTACTTCGCCTGGCGGAACACCAAGGCGCTCGCTCGCATCCCGGTGGGCCTTGTCACCGGCGGCGTCCCGCTCGCATGGAGAAATACGCGCGAGTTCTTCAACGTTGCCGATGTCAGCTGCAGCGAGTAGAACAACGCACAGCAGCCGAGAGCCCCGCTCTCGGCTTTTTCATGCTCACCCAGTGCCCTGTCGGCATTCGCTCCGCCGCAATGCTTCGGAGGGCCGAGGGCTTGGTTCTGCCGAGGCCCGAGAACTCAAGGACACCGGCGGCCGCAGGAGCCGACGGATGTCCGGTTGCGCCGGAGCGAATGCCGACGGGGCCGCCACTCTTGTCAGCTCGCCCGCAGCCTTAGCGAAGCTCGGACACTGCAATGAGCCGCGATTCGCGCTCGGTGCGCAGCTTGTATTCGACCTTCCCCGCCTCGGTCTTGCCGCCCAACGTCAGACGCACCGGGCATCCGATGAGATCAGCGTCTGCAAACTTCTCCCCGGCCGACTTGTCGGGGCGGTCGTCGTAGAGCACTTCGGCGCCAGCCGCAACGAGATCAGTATAGAGCTTGTCCCCCTCCTCGCGCTTCTCGCCGAGCACGACCAAATGATAGGTGAACGGTGCAATTGCCTGGGGCCACACGATGCCTTTTTCGTCCGACAATATCTCGACGACCGCACCGATAAGGCGGCTCAACCCGATGCCGTAGCTCCCCATAATGACCGGCTGGGCGCTACCGTGTTCGTCCTGATACTCGAGACCGAATGGAACGGAGAATCGGGTACCCAACGAGAAGATGTTGCCCACCTCGATCGCGGTCCGCTCGACAAGAGCATCGCGCTGCAACCCCAGCTCCGCGAGCACCTCGTCGGCGTGCACTTCTTTGTTCACCGCAATGCCGCTCTGCTCATCGAGGTAGATCGTATCCTCTCCGGCGGGTGTGACGGCCTGGAACTCGTGTGAGAATTTCGAAAAACTGCCGCCCGATGCGAACGTCAGATAGGTACGGTGGCCAATACCGACCCGATCGAAAACACTCCGGTAGGCCGCCTTCATCTTTTCGTAAAATTCGGTGTGCTCCGCATCGGTCTTCGAGAATGAGTAGAGCGCCTTCCAATAGAATTCACGCCCCCGAAGCATCCCCGACTTGCTCCGCGCTTCGTTGCGGAAAATACTCTTGAAGTCGTATGGGTAGATAGGGAGATCTTTGTAGGAGCTGACGTACTGCGTGAGGATGTTGGAGTATGCCTCTTCATTGGTGAATGAGAGGCCAACCTCGCCTCCGGTCTTGAGCTTCGTTTTGAACCAGTTATCGACGACGTCGTCGCTCCACCGATCCGTTCGCTCCCATACATCCTTGCTCTGGAGCACCGACGTGCGCATCTCGATGCCTCCGGCTTTGTTCATCTCATCGCGGATGATCGCTTCGACCTTGTTCAGGACTCGCAGGCCGAGCGGCAGGAACGTGTAGACGCCAGCCATCTCTTTGAATACAAAACCCGCTCGGATTAGAAGCTCGGCATTCCGGGCCGCTTCGTCAGCGGGTACTTCTTTTCGCGTCTTCGTGAAGAGGTGAGTAAATCGCATATCAGAAGAATCGTACGATATCTTTAATGGTCACCGCAACCATCAGCGCCAGAAGGATGGCGAACCCGAACGCGTTGATGGCACGCTCGACATGCTCACCAAGCGCCCGCCGTCGGATGCGTTCCGCGATCACCATAACCGCCCGCCCGCCGTCGAGCGCCGGGAACGGTAACACATTCAGAACCGCAAGGTTCACCGAGATCATCGCGACGAATTGGAGTAGGTAGGTGAACCCGACGCGAGCCGCCTGCCCGGTCAGTGCAGCAATACCGATAGGACCGGACACATCAGCTCCCAGTGAGCCGGTCGAAAAGAGCGACACCAGAAGACCCCAATATCCTACCAGTGTTGCCACGAACAGCGACGCCGCATCTTCGATGCCGCGCCACAACGATTCGTACCACGAATACCGAACCACGCCCGTCATGGCTAATGAAATGCCGATGGGGCCCTGCCCGGGACCGGTCGCCGAGCGAAGCGTAAGTCGAATATCAGCATCGGTCGCGCCACGGCGAACGACCATCGTTACCGCTTGGCCGGTGTGGCCGTACGCATACTGCTGGACGTCCTCGGGTGAAGCAACTGCCGCGACGGAACCATCGGCTGCCCGAAACCCGACGATCTGATCAAGCGAGCGCAGACCGCCTGCCTCCGCGGGACTTTCGGGGGCAACCTGCAGGATCTGAATGCGCCGATCGGTCGCGCGAGCGGCCATGTGCTCGTCGAACAGACCGACCCGGAGACCGAAAAAGTTCCCTGCCATCAGCAGCACCGCGGCAAGGATGAAGTTCATCACAACACCCGCAAGCACGACCGATAGCTTCGGAAGGAAGTTCGCATGCCCAAAACTTCCCGGAGCGTTCCGGTGCTCCCCGTCCTCGCCGTAGATACGGACAAATCCGCCGAACGGAATAGCGTTGATGCTGTACACCGTGCCGCCCCGCCGCCAGCTGAAGACGCGCGGCGGGAAACCAAGGCCGAACTCTTCGACCTTCATCCCTGCACGCTTTGCCGCAACAAAATGCCCAAGTTCATGGACGAACACCAGCACCGAAATGACGATCAAGAAAATGAGAACGGTCAGCATCAGACGGTCATGAGTTCTTTCTCCTTCTTCCCGGCGACATCTTCGAGCGCGCGATTGAATTCATCAACCGCTTTCTGGAGCTGATCCTTGGCGCGATGCCCTTCATCCTCGCGAACCGATTTTTCTTTCACGGCCGCCTGCACTTTTTTCAGGATGTCCTCGCGGATCTGGCGAACCCGGATGCGGGCCTCTTCGACTTTCGTGCTCACGATCTTAAGATATTCTTTGCGACGCTCTTCGGTCAGCGGCGGCACGGTAAGCCGGACCGCGGTGCCATCGACAACCGGGGCAAGCTGGAGCGTGCTTTCGCGGATAGCTTTCTCGATCGCGGCAAGCGCGCCTTTGTCCCACGGCTGGATCGCGATACTTCGCGGCTCAGGAGTGCTGATAGCGGCGAGCTCCTTGATATGCAAGGGAGTGCCCATATAGTCGACGATGATATCCGAGACCATGTCGGGGTTCGCTCGGCCCGTCCGAATAGCCGCAAGCTCGTGCTTGAGCCACTCGACAGCTGCCTCGAATTCTTTCCGGCGGTCTTTGATGAGTTGCTCGATCATGGCCGTATCCTAGCGCATTTTTGCAAAAAAAGACAGGCCGCCCCTCGAATAGGGACGGCCTCGGGAGAACGACTAATCCGTGCGCTTCCTCGTGCTGATGTAGCGACTCACGGATGTGGGCAGCATGGGGATGAGCCACGCAGGAACGAATCCGTACCAGATGCAGACCGTGTCGATACGATCGGGAGAGCTGTCGCGATGGATGGTCCCGTCACGCCGATTCCTGCCATGCGTGTGAAACACGATGCCATCCCGCACCAGCTTTCGAACGATGTCCTCGATGATGTCGAGCGCAGCCCCCTCAAGCGGTTCGCCGAGCGCGGGCTTGGCCACGAGCACGACGGATCCACTCTTCACCTGACACAGGATCGGGGCGACGGTCCCGCACGGGGCCGCCAGGGTGAACTCCTCGTTGATGAGGAGCGCATACTTCATCTTCGACACTATCACCTCCCACGATGAACGAGGAAAATGATATACCGATATGGAGAAATCGTCAATACTTGGGAATCTCGAGCAGAAACCGCTCGAACGCAAGTCGGCGATTGTATTTGGTGTCTTGCACCGCCTCGTGCAGCGTCAGTAATCCCTGAGCAACCGGCAGGAGCGTCGGCCGATCGCCGATGTGTGCATGCACCCACGACAGCCACCACAAAACGACTCGCCCCGCATCGCTCGCGTCCGCAAGCTTCTTCGCCGCGAGAATGCGCTCGGTCATCCCAGAAGCCAGCAGTGCCTCGAGCGTGTCGCAGGCCGTGGAGATCTTTGTCAGCGTGCGCGTATTCGCCAGCGTCCGCGCGAGACCGGGTCGTCCGCCTGCCACCATAAGCAGGACCTCGCGTTGAGCGGGGGTGATGCGCACATCAGCCAACGCGCGCGCCATGTCATCCGCATCAAGCGGAGAAAATGCGAGCTCCTGACATCGCGAGGCGATCGTAGGAAGCATCTGTTGCGGTTGAGAAGAAACCAAGATGATGGTCAGGTATGCCGGCGGTTCCTCGAGCACCTTCAGAAGCGTGTTCGCCGCATCGATGCCGAGCCGATGCGCTTCGTCGATCAGTGCGACCTTGTGCTCGCCGGAAAGCGGACGACCGTATGCCCAGGCTCGCAACGCCCTGGCATCGGCGACCGCGATATCCTTCTCCGTTCCCTCCTCATCGTCGATGCCCGGGCAAAGCTCTCGGAAATCGAGATTCGTTTCGAGCGGCGACGCATCCCCGAGGAGCGCAACGGCAATGTCCCGTGCGACCCCATACTTTCCGAGTCCGCTCGGCCCATGGAGCATCAGCGCATGCGGAACATGCCGCTCAACAAGCAGACGCTCGAGTATCTTTTTTTGTTCCTCATGCCCGATGCCGGACCAGCGCATACGCGCAATCTAGCACGTCTTTACGGCCGAGCCAAAAGGACCCGCGCGATTGCCGCGGCCGCGTCCGGCTTGGCAAACGCTGCAATGCGATTGGAGAGATCAGCGTACGTCGTCGGCTCGAGCATGCGCTCCACCTGCGCCATCAACACCTGGACGCTAACATTCGCTCCGTCCATAACGACGGCGCCGTACTTCGCAAGTTCTGCGGCATTTGCCTGCTGGTGATCGTTCGCCGATCCCGGCAACGGGACAACGATCATTGGTTTCCGTGCGCACGCCAATTCGGTCAGCACACTGGCCGACGCCCTCGTCACTGCAATATCGGCAGCACCATAGGCGGCCGCAAGCTCGCTTTCATCAAGAAACGGGTATACGCGGTACTGCGCTGCGATAAGTGGGGCGTAGGTCGTGGCGCCTTCTGCCATGTACTGCTCGACAGCTTTTTTCACTTCGGCAAAGTTCTTTTCGCCTGTCTGGTGGATGACCTGGTATCCCTTCTGCACCAACCGCACCAATCCTTCGAGTACGAGGTCGTTCAGCTGGACCGCACCGAGCGAGCCGCCGATGATCAACATGGTCTTCTTCGCCGGATCGAGCTTGAGCGCCGTATGCGCCGCCACGCGATCGGTCGTGCAGAGATGAGCCCGAAACGGATTCCCCACCAGCGCGGTCGGCCGTCCGAGCGCACCGAACGCCTGGTCCGCCGATGCGAACGCAGTGAACACGAGCGTACTACGCCGAGCGAGCATGCGGTTCGCAAGCCCCGGAATGGAGTCCGATTCGTGCAGATAAACGGGAATGAAATAGAAGCGCGCGGCAAGCACCGGGAACACGCAGGTGTACCCTCCCTTCGCGAACACCGCGTCAGGCATGAAGAACAAGAGTCGAATGAACGACTGCAAAAGTGCGAACGGCACCTTGAACACATCGAGCACATTGCCGATGCTCGCATAGCGACGGAGCTTCGGGGCGATGATCGTGGCATACCGAATCCCATTCTCGCGCGCCGCGCGCTCGAACACGGGACCGTCCCCCATCATCAGCAGTTCGAGTGACACCCCGGTCTTTGCCGCCTCGTCTTTCAGCGCCCGCGCGACCGCAACGAGCGGGTACACATGCCCGCCCGTGCCGCCGCCGACCAAGAGAACCCGATGGGCCATATTGTTTCCAGTATACCACGTGCTACACTCGGCATGTTCTTTTCCATGGGACAGGAGGTACCATGCCGGAACCCTTCGTTCCCCGTCGCATCATCCTGCGGTTCTCGCAGGGGCTATCCCGGGACGCCTGCTTCGCGATCCCTGAGCAATACGGTCATCCCGTCGTGCATGACGGCTGGAGATCCGACCAGTCTCCGTGCCTCATCGTGCTCGTGCCTCCGGGCACCGAGGACAACTGGCTCGGCTTCTACCGAGAACGCAACCCCCGAGAGGTGCTCTTGGCGTCGCGCGCCCGACGCAGCTGATGCAACACCGTCACAACGCGCCTTCCTGTTTCAGGAGGCGCTTTTTTGTTGCGGAACCGAGCGCAAAACCGCCGAGCGCGCCGCTGGAACGGATCACCCGATGACACGGAACCGCCGGAGCGAATGGATTTTTGTTGAGCGCGTTCCCGACGGCACGCGCCGCGCGAGGGCGGCCGATCATCGCGGCGATCTGCGCATAGGTGCGCGTCTCGCCTTTCGGGATCAACGCGGTGGCACAGTACACGGCCTTCTGGAAATCCGTCAGGGCCGCCCGCGTAATAGTTGACAAAATAGATTTATTCATGCTATGATGTATTCAGCATCGGACCTCCCGCCAACCGACCCCGCCCCCCTGCAATGGGGATCCTCTACGCCCCCGCGCTTGCGCGGGGGCTTTTTTATTTCAGAAGTTTCAGCATATCACGCCACCGGCGCGTATTCACCACGTCACCCGCACGAGCCCACCCGCGTCGCGCCTGCCCGATACCCCACCGAAGATTCACGAACTGGTCCCCATGGTGCGCATCGGTATTGATTGCGAGGCGAACTCCCGCTTCGAGCGCCATGCGCACGTGCTCCCCCATAAGGTCGAGCCGGTGCGGGTCCGCGTTCACTTCGAGCACCGTCTTGGTACGCTTCGCCGCGGCGATGATCGCCCGCATGTCGACGGGATACGGCGCGCGCCGGCCCAGCAATCGCCCGGTGGGATGAAAGAGGATGTGCGCCTGGGGATGCTCCATAGCGCGGATTATGCGTTCGGTTTGCGCGCGGAGCGGGAGGTCCATGGCGCTATGCACGGATATGCCGACCACGTCCAACGCCGCAAGCGTTGCGTCGTCGAGATCTAGGGACCCATCCTTTTTGATGTCGCATTCGCTCCCCTTGAGCAGCTTCACGCGAGGCACTAGCTTCTGTACGCGGTCGATCTCCGCCCACTGCTTCCGGAGACGCTTCGCGTCCAGCCCGTGGGCGATGGTAAGCGACTTGGTGTGATCGGTGATCGCAATATATTCAAGCCCGACCGCTTCCGCGGCGCGTGCCAGTTTCAGAATACTCTGCTCGCCATCGCTCCAGTCCGATTGCACCTGGAGATCCCCGCGAACATCCTCGTACCCGATCAGCTTCGGGATTCGATGCTCAAGCGCTGCCTCGATCTCTCCGTCGTCCCTGCGCAACTCTGGCGGGATCCACTCCATGCCCAACGCCCGATACACATCCCGCTCGGTCGCACCGGCGATCATCCTTGTTCCCTTGAACAGCCCGAAATCGTCGAGCAGGCATCGCTTCTTCTTGGCGATGGAGCGCAGCCGAATATTGTGCGCTTTGTCGCCCGTCCACGCGATGCACGCGGCGCCATACGACTCCTCGGGCACTACCCAGAGATCGGCATCAATGTCGCTGCGCAACCGCACCAGTACGTTGTGCCGTCCGTGCTTGTAGACCGAACGAACCTGCGGCAGTGCCGCAAAACGGCGAAGCGTGTCGTCGGTATCCCGCGATACCGCCAAGAGGTCGATATCACCGATCGTCTCCTGCATCCGACGGAATGACCCGACCACCTCCACCTGCTTCACATGCGGCCACGAACTGATCGTATCGGCAACGCTCCGGATCTGCGGCCATAGAAGTCCGGGAAGCGCCCGCCCGCCGGAGCGCTGGAGGTATCGGAGCGCCCGAAGGATCCGCTCCTGCCCTCTGACCCCGATACCGCGAACCGATGCGAGCTTCCCGGCGCGTGCCGCCTTTTCCAGCTGAGCGATCGTTCTAATCTTGAGCGACCGATAGAGGGTAGCCAACGTCTTCGGACCAATACCCTCGATGGCGGTGATGCCCAGAATATCGACGGGCAGCGCTTTCTTCATGCGCATAAGCTCCGCGATGCGGCCCTTGCGCAGATACTCCTCGATACGGTCGGCGATCCCCTTTCCGACGCCAGGGATTCGCTCAAGCGCCTCGATACCGCCATCCTCATAGATATCGCGTACATCAAGACCAAGGCATTTGATGGCCTCACTCGCCCGCTCGAACGCCCGCGGCTTGAACGGAACGCCCGTAATGTCGTAGAGAACCGCCAGTTCCCCCAGCATGGCAGCTATCTCCCCGTTCATAGATGCTCTTAACCCGCCTTATCCGGCGTCGGCCGCACCTGGTGACGACCCACGAATGCCCGGAGGTCTCGATAGATACGAATTTGAAATACGACACCGAGTACCGCGAAGCATCCGGCGATCAGAAAGACGCCGCGAAAACCGACGACCTCTGCAAGGATGCCTCCCACCGCAGCGGCACCGGCCCCTGAAATACCGATGGCAATGGATTCGAGCGACCATTCAAGATTCTCCCGCATGCGGTCGATATGCCGCGTGAAGATCGCGTACCACGGGGGTACCGCGAGCGCGAGTCCGATGCCGTACCACGCTTGGATGATATAGATATGCGTCGCGGATGATGCGAAGAAATAGAGAAACGGGGTCGACGCAACGATGACGCTCCCGGAGACAAGGGAATAGAAGTCATCATATTCGCCGTGGTTCTTGTCGAGATAGCGGGCGACCGGGATCTGCAGGACAGCCTTGATGATCTGGGTGATGGCTGCCGCGAATCCGACGACCTGCACCGACCCTCCGCCCACCTGTCCCATGACGAAGACCGCGAAGATCGGTCCGAACAATGAAAACCCCGAGTTGAACAGGAAGTCACTGGTAATGAGCGTACGAATGGCATGGCTAATGCGCATCCCGTTAGAAATCAACGAGCAACACGGTTTGTTCCAACAGGGGAACATGCGCGCGTTCGTGCATTTCGTTATTTAATATTGCTTTCTGATTTCTAACAGGACGCATACTATTAGTATATCAAAAATGCCCCGATGGGGCATTCCGAGGACGGGCGCTTCGCTATTTCTGAACGGGCATACCCCAGCCGGTCGCGGCGTCGTCGCCAAGCGTACCAACATCAACTGCGAGCTCGTGGAGCAGTGCTCGTGTTGCTTCGGCAGGATTCTTTGCATCCCCTTGCCATACGCGCACCGCAAGGCCCGCAAGGTGTGGCGCAGCCATGGAAGTGCCGGAGAGGATCGCATATCCACCCTCGCGGAACGTTGATTCGATGTTCACCCCCGGGGCGGCGAACTCAATGTCACCCGCATCGGTATGGTAGGGCTTCGTTGTGCGATTCGTGCCGCGGCTCGAGAACTCGGCAACCGTCTCGTCGCTGTTAAGGGCGCCCACGGAAAGGACGCGCGTATCGCGAGCCGGCCAATCGAGGCTGTCCTCATACGGCCCATCGTTGCCCGCGGCTCCGATGACCATCACATGCTTTTCTGCCGCGTAGCCAAGCGCATCGTCGATGAATGAGCTCTGCGCCTCACCGCCCACGCCGAGAACAATGATGTTTGCACCTGCATCAACGGCGTGACGGATCGCCACGGCGATATCGTCGGAGAAGCAGGTCCCCGAAGGACTGCACACGCGGTACGCAGACACGCTCGCCGCCGGCGCGAATCCGAACATACCCGTACCGTCCGATCCACCGTCGGCGGCGATGATGCCGGCGACATGCGTCCCGTGCCCGTTGAGGTCGTCGCACGAATCTTCGATAAAGCCGGAGGCTGGATCGGTGAGGTCGTTGCAACCATCCAGGCGACGCTTCAGATCGGGATGCTCGCGATCAATGCCGGTATCGAGGACCGCGACCAGACGCCCGGCGCCGACGGTGAGGTCTTTTGTAGCATCACCGTGGATCATGGCTCGTACGCCCCACGAGACGGTCTCGGCGGGGGTCGGCTGCGGGGTCGGCGTTGCTGCCGCGTCTGCGAGAATATTGAACTTCTTCACGGCGATCGGCTTGATACCCGCGAGACGCGCAAGACGGATCTGGAAGTCGCTCAGGTCGGCGGTAAAGCCATCTTCAAAGATATGCCGCGCTTTCAACGCACCCTTCCAGAAGGATTTCGTCGTCGGCACGAAATAGCGGCTCTCGGTGCCGCTCGATGCGGCATATGCGGCCGCAGGAGTGCCAAAAAGCACGGAAAACGCGAGAAAAAGCGCTATGTACGATCGCTTCATGAGATACATACATCCTACCACAAACGAGGCGTGAAAACAACGAACTGTGTATTAGTCGCCAGACGACACGGCGGGCTTCAAGTCAAACTGCCGGAGGATCTGCATGTCCGCTACGAGCGTGTCTTTGGTTGCGGCGTTGTAGACGGCAACCGCCGGATGGTACAGCGGCACAATGGTGATGGGGCCATACGCCGCCTGGGCCGATTGTACGGTCCCATGAAGGGCGCTGATGGGCTTGAGTTGGTCGGCAAGCCCGAACTTTTCCATGACGTACCCCATCGCATATCGCCCAAGCGTCACAATGACCGCCGGCTGAATGATGGTGATCTGGCGGTCGAGAAAGGGCCCGTATGCGGCGATCTCATCGGGAAGCGGATCGCGATTGAACGGAGGGCGGTCCTTCACGATATTCGTGATATACACATCGCTCCGAGGGATCTCAACGGACGCAAGAAGCGTATCAAGCATCTTCCCCGCCGCTCCGACGAACGGACGACCGGTTGCGGCTTCGTTCCGCCCCGGCGCTTCGCCGATGAGCATGACCTTCGCAAAATGACTCCCCTCTCCGATCACCGGGTGCGTCCCGCCTTCTTTGCGTGCGAGCGCAAGCGGCGTCGCCAATGCGAGCACCTCATCCCGAATGACCCGAAGTAGTTCGGTCCGATCCTGTGGTTGCATGCCGAACAGTGTAGCAGATGTCGCGCTCTCAAGCATTCCCCTTTAGCATCCACGCTGCCGCAACCGGACATCCGTCGGCTCAACTGCCGCCGGTGTCCTTGAGTTCTCGGGCCTCGGCAGAACCAAGCCCTCGGCCCTCCGAAGCATTGCTGCAGCATGGACGCTAAAAGAGGGCAGCTCACTCCGGCTAACTCTTCTCCTTCTCAAACTCTGCCTTGCCCGCGGCGAGCGCCAGAACGCCCCACCAGAGGATGCGGCCCTGCTGAAGGGTCCAGAAGAAATGATCGAACATACCAACGACGAACAGACCGACCACCAACGAGAGGATCCCCGCCCGGACGATCGGCTGGCCCCGATGCGCCCGCCACGCCATCCGCACGACCAGTGCCAACCACACCAGCCATGCCAGCAACCCGAGCACTCCCATTTCAGCGTAGACCATCAGAAACACATTGTGGGCCGGCTGGATCAACGACGGCGGAAGCGTGCGATCATACCCCGCAAGCCAGGTCGTGAAATTCCCGATACCCACTCCCGTCCAGTTGATATGAAGCCAGGACCATCCGCCCGTTGCGACCGCATCGGCGGCATAGGTCACCCGGAGACGCACCGCCTCATCGGATGCCGAGATGGTGAGCCGCGCACGGATCTGCGGCCAGTACAGCGCGGCGAACACGGCGCAGGTTACCAACGCCACCACGCCCAACGCGCGCATGCGGACCCGAACCGCATCGCTGTTCGGCCACCCGCGGTGCATCCAGAGCGTTCCGGCAAGGAGCGTCCACGCCCCGGCCCATACCGCAATGACCGTGCGACTGAAGGTGAGGAAGAAGCCCCACAGGAGCGGCACCAGAACGCCAAACCATACTCGTGACCCGTATTTCGCCCACAGCCATGCAACAAACCACAGGGCAACCATGAGGTATGCGGCGAGAATGTTTGGATGCGGAAGCGTTCCATACGCCCGCAGCACCTTCGTGTATCCCAGGTCGTAGAACACCGCAACGCCGCGCATGTCGGTCCGAAGCAGTGTTTCTCCAAGCCAGCGCAGGCCGAGATCATGCTGTGCGATATACTGCCCGATCCCGAGCATCGCCTGCACGAGCGCCCCCGCCACAAATACCAGCACGCTCAGGTCGACGGAAAATCGCTGCCACGCGTACGCACGGAGGTAGAGGTACAGAACGATGAACTGTGCCAGC
The DNA here is from genome assembly GCA_020852375.1 of Candidatus Yanofskyibacteriota bacterium. Classification (GTDB taxonomy): domain Bacteria; phylum Patescibacteriota; class Minisyncoccia; order 2-02-FULL-40-12; family GWA2-44-9; genus JAGOPO01. The sequence goes on along the minus strand of JADZAY010000020.1, from coordinate 1,642 downwards.
CGAGCGAGCTGGATCACGCCCACGGTCAGCTGCTCCGCATGCCCCAACGAAAACACCCCCGCCGCGAACACGAACCCGAGTGCCCAATCGCTCGCTTCGATACGGCGAAGAAATCGGCCCCGCGTCGCGATCAGTGCGGAGATGATCAGCGCGATCATGAACACGTCGCTCGCGTAGACCGACGCCGAGCGCCACTCATTGAATTGCGCATCCGCCTGCCACACGATGAGGCGGGTCTGCCACGCCGCGGTCGCGACAAACAGGTACCAGCACACTCGCTCGAACCGCTTAAATACGCTAGCGCTGGAGAAGCTCATAAAGTACGCCTGCGGTCAGGATCAGCATGATCACCCATACCGCCCACGATGGAATACGGACCTCGATCTCCGGAGCGCGCAACCGCATACGCCGCGCGCGAAGGTATGCCCCGAGGATTAACACGCCCTGAATACCGACCGACACGGCACCAACCAGCCCGATCACATCGATGAAGTTGCGCAGTCCGCTGATAAAGAGGAGCACGGGCGGAATGAGCGTCGTCAGCCATGCCACAAGCGGCGAAACGCGATAGTCGATGTGGAACGTTTCGTAGAGCGCCGTACCGAGCACAACATACGAGGTGGAAATGGTGAGTACTCCAAGTATCGATCCCAGGATGATGATAGGCGTCCCCATGAAGCCGAAGAGTCCCGCCAGCGCTTCCGGTGAGGTGACGTCTCCCGAGACACCCACCACTACCAGCGCGAAGAGCAGATACAATACGGCCGCGACCACAGTCGCCGTGATGATCGCGGGGCGCATAAGCCGCTCCCGCCCCACCAGCAACTGCCGCTGAATGGGGACCGCCGTCATGCCGGCCAGCGCGAACAACACGACACCGTACGGAAGATACCAAAGCTCCGGCGTCCACCCCAAAAAGTGCTGGGGGTCGATGTGCGGGATGCCCACGGCAGCGATGATGCCGATCACCCCGGTGTACACGCCGATGAGCGCCAGCTCGATGCCCGCCATTGTGCGTGCGCGGGCGAGCCACAACAACGACCACCCGAGAGCAAAGAGGATGCTGTAGAGCTGCGGATCGACGCCGAAGAATTGCGAAAGGATGTTGTGGAGGAACTCGCCCGCAACGATGAGGTACGCAAGCAGGGCTCCATAGATCCCCAGCACATTGGCGGCGGTCATGAGCCGCCGCCCCCACGCACCGAGCCAGATGTTGGCATACCCCGAAACCTGGTGGATCCCTTGGGTCGAAAGGACCAGTTCAGCGAACAGCAGATAGGAGAGCGCCATCACTCCCCCCAGCGCGAGGAGCCAAAGCGCACCAACCCAGAATCCAGCCTTCGCGAATGCGAACGGTATACCATAGATCCCGACGCCGACCATCGTCCCGACCAATACGGCGGTCGCGTGGAGAAATCGGCGATCACGAAGCAGTTCGCGCATGCGGGTATTGTACCCTGTCCGCTCACGCGTGAAAGGGGAAAAGTGAATATGACAGCTCCTTCCCCTGCCCGACACATCCCCCTCGGACCCGCTTGCCGCCCCTGCGCGGCTGACCCTCCCCTCCCGCTCCCCTCGGCACCCCGACTCGGACGGTTTCTCGGCGCTCCCGGTCCGGAGCGCCTCATCCCTCACGCTCCCG
>JADZAY010000019.1 GCA_020852375.1 Candidatus Yanofskyibacteriota bacterium | reverse complement strand
CGGGAGCGTGAGGGATGAGGCGCTCCGGACCGGGAGCGCCGAGAAACCGTCCGAGTCGGGGTGCCGAGGGGAGCGGGAGGGGAGGGTCAGCCGCGCAGGGGCGGCAAGCGGGTCCGAGGGGGATGTGCCGGGCGAGGGAGGCGAGTGCCGACGGAGGGCATGGCGGAGAGGCGGGGTATGGGAGCGGAGCGAGGGGCGAGAAGGGGGCATTGACATTATTATGTATATATGCTATTATGGCCTCGCGACGCTGGTTCACGCAGAGGGGCCGCCAGCAGTGTGTCGCGCGACGCGAGATGGCACGAAGCTCATAGATCGCTTCGCTGCCTGATCGGTCCACCGGCAAAAGGCCCTTGCATGCCCCGGCAGAAGGAGGTCCGCACGCACGTGTACCACGAAACCAGGAACCCGGCGACCCGTCCGGTGTGCCACGGGAATCCTACGGTATCTTGAGGCGGCGACGACCCTGCGCACACAATTTTGAAAAGATTGTGCGCAGCCCGGTAAGGGCAATGCGGGCTTCTTCCCCGCAGAGAGCTGCTGACAGATGAAACGTAGAGGGTGGGACCTTGAAAACCCAGAGGATGTCAGTCACCGTTCCTACGGTGACGAGTTGCCTGTCGGTAAGCTAGTAGAAGCCTCACTCCCAATGGGGAGTATGACGGTAAAGCTTGCGAACGCGCGTACCTAGTGGCAACCACGCCCCTCGAGCCCAACATCAACCGAAGGCCAGCGCAGCTCCTTGAGAGCTACGCCGCCGAACCGGAATCCCTTGGCCCACTCGAGGGGCCTTTTTTATTCCAGAAAGGAGCGTACAAGATTGTGTGCCATCAGCGCAGCGGCTACACCCTCCGCAGGGCCGCTTCGGAGTGCGACGGCACGAGAACCGAAGCGCCGCACCAGTACGGTGCGGACGCTGTGCCCGAGGAGGGTGTGGCCGCGGAGCGAACAGAATAAGCTATGTTACCGAAGTCAGTTCGGCGAGCGCTCTCGCCGGATCCGCCGCGCGGACGATATAACTCCCGCTTACGAGCAGAGATGCTCCCGCCGCAACACACGATGGCGCCGTCTGAGGGGTCACGCCGCCGTCTGCACTCAAGACAATGTCCGGATGGGTCGCATGGAACTGACGCATCCGTTCCAACGCCTCAGGAACAAACGTACGCCCCTGCTGGCCGGGGTGCACGGTCATGAATTGGATGATGTTCGTGTGGCCAACAACGGCATCTAGGCGAGCGAGCGGCGTTTCCGGGTTGATAGCTGCGCCAAGCGTCTTACCACACTCGTGGGCATGCCCAGCAAGGATCGCAAAATCCTGAACCGCCTCAACGTGCACGAAGAAGCGATCTGCGCGAACCGAAGCGCACCAGTTCGCGCACGCCAGCTCCGGACGCGCCACCATGAGGTGCACATCGAACTTCACCGATGTTTCCAGGCGAGCAAGCTCTTCATATCCTTTGATGGTCCGGGTCGGCACGAACACGCCGTCGCACACATCGAGGTGCACACGGGACACCCCTGCCCGCTCGAAGATACGCACGAGCCGGATGAGCTCGGTTTCGCTCTCAGTGAGGATGGCGGGGATAATGTCGACCACAGAATTATTGGCTATCGATTTTTCCGATGCGCCGAATGTGGCGTTCTTCGTTCGAGAAATCGGTATCGAGCCACAACTTCAGCATGTCCTTCACATCATCGCCGACAAATGACGCGCCGATGCTCAGCACGTTGGCACCATTGTGCTCGCGCGACATCGTAACGATATTCTTCGGCCCGCCGTAGTAGACCGCCGCCCGCACGCCGCGGCGACGATTTGCGACCATCGCCTCCCCCTGCCCCGTTGCACCCAGCACGATGCCGCGGTTCCCAATCGGGTCCTGAGCAACCTTCTCCGCCGCGATGGCGACGAAATCAGTGTAGTCGTCGTTCGGATCGAGCACAGTATTCCCGCAATCGACGAACTCAAGCTGCCACTCGGTAAGCCATTCCTTGATGCGCTCTTTCAGCTCGAATCCACGGTGGTCGGTAGCGAGATAAATCATGCCCACAGCATACCACATTCGGCATCGCCGAAGTGTTGACAATTCTATAATATTTGCTATTATATCATCCGCAGTATCACCCACAGTTCGTCGACAACCCAACAAAGGAGGTGGCCCATGCTGTTCCTGGGGCTCATCGAGCTCGCCATCGGAGTCACCATCGCAGTTGTGACGGTGACCCAAATCGTCGCGCCCCTGTGGCGCGGAACCAAGCTATTCCCCGTCTTCCGCCGCCAGGGCGTCTTGGAGTCCGCGCTGGACCAGGCACGCCAAGCGAAGACGGAATCGGAGCTCGAGCGCGAGCTTCGCGAGACGCAAAACTCCATCAAGCCGGAGACGCCAAAATCCTAACCCCGTATCGCCCGCGCGATACTTTTGAGGAGACTGAACATGGGTCGATTCGACGAGACGGAGACACCGATCAAACCACGCCACACCGGCGCAGTTGTGATCGCTGTCGTTGTGGCTGTCTTCCTGGTTATCGCCCCCTTCAAGTGCTTCGAGTACTTGAAGGCCAGCGACATCATGGTCGTCCAAGCACCCTGGTCCGGCATCTTGACCTGGCACATCACCCCCGGGGTGAAGTGGCAGGGCTTCGGTGCGGTCACCAAGTATCACAAGCGGAGTCAGCTGTGGTTCTCCAGCAAACCCGACCAGGGCAAGCGTGAGAACGAGGCGCTGCGCATCCGCTTCAACGACGGCGGACACGCCAACATGTCCGGCTCCATCGCCTGGGAGATGCCGATCGACAACGAGCACCTCACCGCCGTGCATACGAAGTACGGCAGTCAAGAGGCAGTCGAATCCCAGCTCGTGAAGACCGTCGTCGAAAAGGCGGTTTACATGACGGGTCCGCTGATGACCTCGCAGGAATCGTACGCCGCCCGTAGGCCCGAGATTCTGCAGTACATCGAGGATCAGGTGCAGAACGGCGTCTACCAGACCAGCGTCCGCGAGGCGAGCACGAAAGACGTGATGACGGGAGCGGACAAGACCGTCAAGATCACCGAGATCGCCAAGGACAAGGATGGAAACTTCGTCCGCACTGACAAGTCGCCGCTGGTCGAGTTCGGTATCCGGACCTTCAACCCCTCACTGAACGAGATCGCGTACGACGACACCGTCGAAGCCCAGATCAAGCAACAGCAGGCGGCGACGATGCAGGTGCAAACCGCACAGGCCAAGGCCCGAGAAGCAGAGCAAGAGGCCATCACCGCCGCCAAGAACGGTGAAGCCCAGGCGGCCAAGGCGAAGTGGGAGCAGGAAGTCATTAAGGCGAAGATGGTCACCGAGGCCCAGCAGAAGCTCGAGGTCGCCCAGCTGGAGGCCAAGGCCGCCGAACAGACCAAACGGCAGCAGATTCTCCTCGGCGAAGGCGAAGCCGAACGCCGAAAACTGGTCATGTCGGCGGACGGAGCGCTCGAGAAGAAGCTCGAGGCATGGCTCAAGAGTCAAGAGCTTTGGGCAAACGCCATCAAGGAGTTCAGGGGTAATCTGGTCCCTGGCATCGTGATGGGGTCCGGTGGTGGACAGAATGCCGGAGGGAATGCCGCAAGCCTCGTGGAGCTCCTGACCGCCAAGACGGCTAAGGACCTCGCGCTCAGCATGGACATGGCCGGGGAAGGCGCCACCGCCAAGAAGTAGCAGTCCGCCCCACACTCACGTGAGTGTGGGGCTTTTTGTTGCCTTAGAGTCGATTAATGTACTGCACCGCGGAGAGAGCGGCGGCGGCACCGTGGCCGGCCGCGATGATGATCTGTTTGTGGGCGCCATTGGTCACGTCGCCTGCGGCGAACAATCCCGGCAAAGTCGTGGCGCCATCGAGTCCGATAGTGATATATCCGAACGCATCCTTTGCGCATTCTGCAGGGACCATCTGCGAGTTCGGGACCTGCCCGATGTGCACAAACGCGCCATCCATCTCGATCTGATGCTCCGCGCCGTCGGCACCGGTATATTTCAATCCCGTTGCCAGCGAACCGTTCCCGGTGATCTCGGTCGTGCGGGCTTGGTAGATCACTTCTATCTTCGGGTGCTTCGTGACCTTCTCGATGAGCGACGCCTCCCCTTTGAACGCAGGGTTTTTGTTGATGACGGTCACCTCCGCGGCAATATCGGCGAGCATGAGCGCGCTCTCAAGCGCGGAGTTGCCGCCGCCGATGGTCACCACGCGCCTTCCCCCGAACAGCGGACCGTCACAAACCGTGCAGTACGACACCCCTTTGAGCCGATACTGCTCTTCACCGGGCACGCCCAGCAATCGCGAGTGGGCCCCCGTTGCAACAATGACGGCTTTCGCCTGATACAATGCGCCATCATCTGCGGTCACCGTGAACATGCCGTCAGAGCCCTTCACAATCGAGCTCACCAGATACCCTTCTTTGATCTCCGGTCTGTAGCTCTCGATATGCTCACGGAACATCTGGGACAATTCGATGCCCGTCGTGTGCTTGATGCCCAGCCAGTTCTCCACTTCACCGGAGAGCGCGACCTCGCCGCCGAGATCTTTTGCAATAATGAGAAACTTCAGTCCGCGACGCGCAGCGTACACTCCGGCAGATGCTCCCGCGGCGGAGCCGCCAATGATAATGAGGTCGTACATACGAAGACCAGTATAACAAACCGACGAAAAAAAGAACCCCCATCCGAAGATGGGGGTGTACGACAGGGGGACCTAGAGATCCTGGGGGCGCAGGACGAACGCGATCCCCAGAGAGGACGACGTCCCGTGGCGCCACGCGCCGTCCTGGAGGTACTTCCGGGACGACGTCCCGACCGAGCCTCGCAGGAAGGCGCTGCCGCGGAGCGGGAGGTCGTGGCTCCACAGGAACGCCCAGCCCTGGGTGTGGTTGGGGGCCTCGGCGTCGGTCCCCACCTCGCCGCCGTAGCGCACCGAGAACTCGTCGCGGTGCGGACGGCGTGTGGCCGTTGTGCCGTACCGGGCGCAGAGCCCGATACCGCCATCGACCCACGACGTCTTCTTCGTCCAGACGGTCGCATCCGAGAGGATGCGGTGACCGCCGACGACGAGGAAGAGGTTAGGCCCGACCCAGTGGCGGATGTCACCGCTGATGGTCCACTGGTGGCCGCCCGGCGTGCCGACCTTCTCGAGCTCGGCACGCTTCACGGCGGCCGAGAGGTCGAAGAGACCCAGGGCCTTACGGGCACCGAGGCCGAACGCGGCCTGGGTACCGCTCTGGCCCATGTTGTCCGTGCCCTGCACCGCGGTTCCGACGGAGACTTCCGTCTGCGCCGCGACCGGAAGGGACAGGGCGAGTGCGAGCAGGATCAGATGCCGAAACCGCATGACGCTCCTTTCGCCGCATGTGCGGCATATGCTACACTGAAGTGAGCTATGCATATAATAGCACAAATCAAACGATTTGGCAAGTATGCGCCGTGGGCGGTCCTCGCGCTCTCGATCCTGGTACACGCCCTCTTTTTCGGACACCCGAACGAGATCGTGTTCGACGAAGTCCATTTTGGGAAATTCCTTTCGGCCTACTTCACGCACCAGTACTACTTCGATATCCATCCCCCGCTCGGCAAGCTCATTCTCGCCGGATGGGGTTGGCTCTGGGGATTCCAGCCGGGATTTTCGTTCACCAACATCGGCGATGCCTACCCGGACCACTTCGCGCTCATGCTCCGCTTCCTGCCCACCCTGGCGGGAACGCTCCTACCGCTCGTTCTGTACGGCATCGCACGCCAGCTCCGCTTTTCTCGGACCGCGGCGCTCCTCGTCGGTGTACTTGTCGCGCTCGATAACGCGCTCCTCGTTCAGTCACGACTGATCCTGCTCGACTCTTTCCTCCTCCTGTTCGGATTCTCGGCAGTCTGGTGTTACCTCCGAGCGATTGACGCACCACCCGCTCGGATCGGAGCGTGGCTCTCTGCGGCCGGCATCTTCGGAGGTATGGCGATGAGTATTAAGTGGACCGGGGCAACATTCCTCGCACTGATCGTTATCGTGGAATTGCCTCGCCTGTGGAAGATGCGGCGGTCAGGATTCCGCATCCCTGTCACGAGCGCACTCACGCTTCTCATGCTTCCGGTCATCGTATACACCGCGATCTTCATCGCCCACTTCCTCCTCCTCACCCGCACCGGTACCGGCGATGCGTTCATGAGTGCCCGCTTCCAGCACGATCTGATCGGGAGCACCTTCGCCGCTGACACATCGCTTGCCCCTCTGTCTCCGCTCGAAAAGACCATCGAACTGAATATCGAAATGTACCGCTCGAATCAGCGACTCACCGCATCGCACCCGTATGCGAGCATGTGGTACACCTGGCCGTTCATGGATCGCAGCATCTACTACTGGGTCGACGGAACGAGCCGCATCTACCTGCTCGGCAATCCGTTCATCTGGTGGGCATCCACGATCGCCGTGTTCGCAGTCATCGCGAATGTACTGTTCACGCATCCGCGAAAGACGCCGCGCGTACTCTTTGTGCTTCTCGGCGCTTGGCTTATGAACCTCCTGCCGTTCATTGGCATCCATCGTGTCATGTTTTTGTACCACTACTTCCCGGGACTGCTCTGGGCGATCCTCATGCTCGGATATCTAGTCGACCGGTCGCGCCACCGCGTCCACATCGCAGGGGCATTGGTACTCGTTGCGCTCATTGGATTCGTCTACTTCGCCCCGCTCTCGTATGGGCTCCCCCTCTCCGACGCGGCATACAACGCTCGGACCTGGTTTAACTCGTGGCGGTAACGAAACAACCCCCTCTGAGGGGGTTGTTGTGAGTATGATCGGCTACAGCATCACCTGTCGCACTTTGAGGTATAGTTCCTCCGCCTTTGCCCAGTTGAAGTGCTTCCAGAAGGCCTCGATGTAGGCCTTCTTGTCAGAACCAAAGTCGATGAAGTAGGCGTGCTCGTAGACATCGAGCACGATGACGGGCAAGCACCCCCAGACGCCGCCCTGGTTGTGCGCGTCGGCGTTGTAGTGCTTCAGCTTCCCGGCCTTTGTGTCCCACGCAAGCACGCTCCATCCGCGGGCCGCCATGGCGCACTCCGAAAAGTACTTCAGACCATTGTCGAGCGAGCCCCACTTATCCGCAAGCGCCTTCGTGAGCTCAGGAGCCATTTCAGTTGCCCCATCGCCCCCGAGCACCTCAAAGTACCACTCGTGGAGGTAGACGCCGTTCACAGCGAACGTCTCTGCATCCTTCAGCGCCCGAAGCTCGGAGTAGGTCGCGTTCCCGGCGACCGAGCCGGATGCCGCGAGCTCTGTGAGCTTCTGGGAGATGTCGTTCGCCTTCGCCACATAGCCCGCGTAGAGTTTATCGTGGTGAATGGCCAGCGTCTTCGCACTGATATCGCCAAGCGTGTCGGCGTCGAAGGGTAAAGGTTTGGTATCCATCCCGTTAGAAGTGAACAAGTAACACGCCACCACGATATGTGGAGATATGCACTTGTTCATTTGTTATGAGTATATTCATTGTCCGTTCACTTCTAACGGGAGGCGTTTCCGGTGATACCTGCGTACTCGTCGAGCTTGCGCTTATCGAAGCCCACAATGATCTTGCCATCCACATCGATGACCGGTACGCCGAGCTGACCGGACTTCGTGTACATTTCCTGCGCCTTTGCATGGTCGCGGGACACATCGATATCGGTGAACGGGATGTTTTTGGATGCGAGGTATTCTTTGGCCATCTTGCAGTAGCCGCAGGTCGGAGTCGAATAAATCGTAATGTTCGGCATAGGGAACAATTGAGTGATACGCGACCATCATACCGCACCGAAACCGCAACGCAAAATTTGCCAAAATCACACAAATTCAGTATTATTATACCTCAACAAGCACCATGAAGCCGACGTTTCGTATCCACAAACGCTCACGCGCCGGCCGAGCACGCCTCGGCGTCCTTCGCACGCCGCACGGCACCGTGCAAACGCCCGCGTACGTCATCGTGGCAACCCACGCACAGGTGCGGACGCTCACTCCGGCGGACATCAAGAAAACGAAGACGCAGCTCGTCATTGCGAACACCTACCACCTCTGGGGGCGCCGCGATGCGCACCGCATGCTCGGCGCCCGCATCCCAATGATGACCGATAGCGGCGGATTTCAGGTGTTTTCGCTGGGCGCGGCAAAAGACCATCGCGTCGGCAAAGTGCTGAAACGCGGACACCGGACCACATCAGACGGCAATGACTTTTCCACCGTCTCGATCACCGAGAAGGGAGCTGCGATCCGCGTCGAGGGGAGCAGGCTCATGATCACACCCGAATCGTCGATCGCAACGCAGGAAAGCCTCGGAGCGGACATCATCTTCGTATTCGATGAATGCACGTCCCCGCTCCATCCCCTCGCGTACACCAAGAACTCGATGGAGCGCACCCACCGTTGGGCGCTCCGCTCCCTGCGCGCGCATGCGCGGCGCGATCAACTCCTGTACGGCATCGTCCAGGGCGGCCGATTCAAGCGACTGCGCGTCGCGAGCGCCAAGACCCTGGCAGCGCTGCCGTTCGGCGGCTATGGCATCGGCGGAAGTTTTGGAAAAGATGAAATGGCCGCAACGTTAGCGACGGTCGTGCCGCACCTCCCCGACGATAAACCGCGACACCTCCTGGGTATCGGATCCGTTCAGGATATTTTCATCGCCGTAGAAGCGGGCATCGACACCATGGACTGCGTCGTTCCGACTCGTGAGGCACGCCACGCCCGCATCTATACCGACGACGGCATCGTTGATGTGCGAAAGGTGAAGTATGCCGACGATGTGCGACCGCTCCTTGTCTCTCGCGCGAGCATCGGCCGCCTCCACCGCTTGTTCCGTGCACATGATCAGCGCGCAGGCCGACTGGCAACGCTTCACAACGTCCGCTGGTTCAACCTGCTCTTAGAACGCATACGAGCCGCCCTTGCGGACGGCTCGTATGTTCGCTTCAAAAAGCAATTTCTTACTCGGTTTTCGCCTCCTCGGCGCGAGCCTTCGGTCGCTCGACCGAAAACACGTATACGTAGAGGATCTCGAGGATCCCGAGCGTATTCACCACGAGCAGAGCGATGAACCACCACTTCTGCTCCTTCTGAGCCGCTCGCCACAGGGCAAGCCCCTTCCACACTACCACCCACGCGAACAGTGCGAGATACCAAAGCTGGCGATCCAGCGGTATCTGCAGGATGTCGTTGAACATATCCGGATTATACCACAAAAGGATTAGGCATCCAAGAGCCCCTCAGACTCCAGCTCCGCAAGCACGCCCGCAGGAAGCGGCACCCGCTCACGCACCGGTGAGACCCCGGGATACCGCCACGCCGTGATCACGACCCTCCGTTTCCCCTCCTCACGCCACATCACCCACACCTCCCACGGCTTCGCTTTGGTGCCCGCGGTCTGCATGGCGGCAAGCGTGCCTTCAGCGACCCCGTCTTCGACCCGCTCAGGCGCGCGGATCACCCGGAGCACGCGGCTCGGCGTGAGCGCATAGAACCGAAGCTTCCGCACCACGTGGTGCGTCCAGCGAAAGTTTGCATTGTCGCGCGGCGGCTTGAAGTCGCCCATGCCGCACCCTACTGCACCGACGCCGTGGCGTCCAGCTCCGCAGCCGCATCAGCATCAAGCGCGTTCAGTTCACGCGCGAGTGCGTTCAGCTCGACATCGAACTCTTTATCTGCCGCGATGGTCCCGTCGCTCTTGAGAACGCCCTCTTTCTGGAGCTGCTGCTCCATGCGAACGCGATCCATGGGGCGAGGCATGATGCGCTGCTTCACCCATCCCCACCCGAAGACCGCAATCGCCGCCGACGCTACGAGAAGTGTGAATTGTGCCATGCCAGTATATTACCACTCAATACCCTTTTGCCCCTCCTGTCCGTGTTGATAGGGATGCTTTACCTCCATGACCTCGGAGACGATATCGGCCCGCTCGATGAATTCTGGAGGGGCATCCCGTCCCGTCAGGACAAGGTCCACCCCATCAGGCACAGCGCGAAGCACTTCGAGTACATCGGCGACCGAGAGAAGGCCGAGATGCACGGCATTGTTCACTTCATCGAGGATGACAAGATCCCAGGAGCCGCTCATGACCTCCCCGTAGGCGAATGCGAGACCCTCTCGGGCGGCACGGACATGCTCCTCCCGCGGCAGGGTGTCGCCGAGAATACCCACGAATCCCAGCCCCGTTTTGACGATCTTGAACCACGGACGCAGAAGCATCTGCGCATCGTCCTCACCGGAACGCCAGGGGCCTTTAATGAACTGCACCATGAGAGCTCGCCGCCCATCGCCAACCGCGCGCACGGCCTGCCCGATAGCGGCGGTCGTCTTCCCTTTTCCGTTTCCGGTGATGAGGACGATCATGGATTCGCTAGAGTTTCAGATGGTCGAACTTGTGCCCCTTCATGCGGAAAAGACGATGCCAGAAACGCGGATGATCGATCACCAGTTCGGTGACCGCGGCGAACGGGACGATGACCGCAACTGCGACCAACATCTCCTCGAGCACGAGTGTCCGGCCGGCGGCGACCTTGAAGACCACGAGGTTCTCCACGAGATCGAGCAGAATACCAGCAACAATGAACTCGAGAATGCGAAACTTGGTATTGATGTGCATGAAAATAGTGTAGCGCTTTCCAGCAAAAACAGAAGACGCCCTTTCGGGCGCCTTCTGTTGAGTAGTCGGTACGGATTAGTATCCGCCACCGAAGCCACCACGGTCAGAGCGAGGAGCGCGCTGCTCCATCGGACGGGCTTCATTGACCACGATTGCGCGGCCGCCGAAGTCCTTACCATTGAACATCTCAATGGCCTTCTGTGCATCCTCATCGGATGCCATGGTGACGAAGCCGAACCCGCGGGAACGACCGGTCATCTTGTCCATCATAACGACGGCTTCAGAGACCTGGCCAGCCTGCGAGAACTGCTGCTGCAACTCTTCACCGGTCGTGCTGTAAGGCAGGTTGCCGATGTAAAGCTTGTTCGCCATTTCTTCTGCGCTTTGTGCGTCCCGAGCAACGATATCGTTACGCGGTCCGGTACAAAACACGTATGTTGCGTGAGGGCGACCTCCCGTCGAGACCCTTCGCACGAGGCGACTGGCTGCCGAGATACCTACGCTGAATTGAAGTATAGCACGGTCCGAACAAAAAAGCAAGGGGTGCGAAAAGGCCCGGAACACAGTGGTTTCCGGGCCGTATTGCTAGGGCAGAATGCTCGTCACATGGCGGGCCGTCAGCTCCCCCGCCTCGTGGAACATCCCCAGCATGAACATCGGGCCGACACACGGGGTCAGCTGAGAGCGCAGCTCCAGGATGTCTCTCTTTTCGATGTGCGGGAGAAGCGTAAGCCGCAACGCCGCCTCGAGGATGCCCCAGATCGCGTCGAAGTGCGCTTGCGCATTCTGCTGGCAGTTCGCCGAGCGAATGGAGCTGATCTCCGCTTCGACGAGCTTCCGCGTCCGCGTAACAGCTCGCTCCCGAAAACCGGCGTCGCGAAGTATGTCCACTCTCCACCTCCACACGCTCTTCTCTACCACACGAGTATGCTAAAATCAACACACATGTCCCGCGCCACGATTACCGGTATTCACGCACGCGAGATTCTTGATTCCCGCGGAGTCCCGACGCTCGAAGTAACGATCGCCTGCGAAGGCGGTTCGGGTTCGTTCGGGGTCCCCTCGGGTGCATCAACCGGCACCCATGAAGCCATCGAGCTGCGCGATGCCACCGCCAACCGATTCGGCGGAGCCGGAGTTCTGAAAGCAGCGACCCATGTGAGTGTGAACCTCGCGGACGCGCTTATCGGCATGGACGCCCGCGACCAACGGGCAATCGACGAACGGATGATTGCCATAGACGGCACGCCGAATAAATCCAAGCTCGGGGGCAATGCCATCGTCGGCGTGTCGATCGCCATCGCGAAGGCTGCCGCCGTCGCGCTGGGAGCACCGCTTCCGGAGTATCTCCGCTCGCTCGCTCCCGATATTTCGCGCTCTGCGACCGGACGCCGGACACCCTACTTCGGCATGAACCTCGTGAACGGCGGCAAGCACGCCGCAACGCGATTGGCATTCCAGGAATACAAGCTCGTCCCAGACGTTGATGACGTCGCCGAAGCCATGAACATCGGGACGCGCATCATGCATGCGCTCAAGAAACGGATCGCCAAGGAATACGGCGCGGTGCACGCCAACGTCGGCGACGAGGGCGGCTTCGCCCCCGATCTCCCCTCGGTGCGCACGCCACTCACACTCCTCATGGAGACCGCCGCGGAGCTCGACCTCGACCGCCGTATCAAGCTTGCAATGGACGTTGCCGCATCGTCGTTCTACGATGATGCGGCCGACCGCTACTCCTACGACGCCGGCACGCACACCGCCGCAGAATTGGAAGCGGAGCTTCGCGGTATCATCCGCGATTTCCCGCTCCTCTACATTGAAGATCCGTTCCATGAAACCGCGTTCGCTGATTTTACACGGCTCAACGACGGCTCGACCGTTATCGTTGGCGACGACCTCACGGTTACGAACACAACATTCCTAACACAGGCCATCGAGCAGAAGGCAATCTCTGGCGTCATCATCAAGGTCAACCAGGTGGGGACCCTCACCGAAACTCTGAACACTATGAAGCTCGCCCGCGAGAACGGTATCGAGTGCATTGTGTCCCACCGCTCAGGCGAGACGAATGACTCGTTCATTGCCGATCTCGCCGTCGCATTCGGAGTCTTCGCAGTGAAAGCTGGTGGCCCTCAGCGCGGCGAGCGCGTCGCCAAGTACAATCGGTTCATTGAATTGCTTGCATGAAATGGCTCCTTCCGCTCGGCATTCTCATATTCTTTGAATTGGTCGCTGATATCGTGGCGAAAAAATGGTCGCTGGTTGGCGGCTCGCTTCTTGCGGCCGGCGCACTCGCCGCATATCTCGCAGCAAATACATTCTGGCTGTTCGCACTCCACAACGGCTCCGGCCTTGGTCGCGGAGCCGTCATTTTCTCGGTCGTATCGGCGCTTCTTGCCGTGTTAATCGGTGTAGGCATGTACAACGAAACCGTCACCCGCACACAGCTCATCGGGTTCGTGTTCGGCGTTGCGTCTCTTGTACTCATTTTTTGGGAGTAGGAATGCTAGAATAGCTCTATGCCCACTCGTACCCAAATCGTCTGTACCATCGGTCCCGCATCAAAGGATCCCGCAGTTCTTGACGCGCTCATCGCGCACGGTATGGATGTCGCACGGCTAAACTTCAGCCATGGCACGCACGATGAGCACCGAGCTCTGATCGAGAACGTTCGCGCAGCAGCCAAGCGCGCCGGCCGCGTTATCCCCATCATCCAAGACCTCTCCGGACCGCGTGTACAAACCGGCAGCGAACACCACATGGACCCGAATGCTATTCAGGTCATCACCGAAAAAGATCTGATTGATCTCGATTTCGGCCTTTCGCAGTGGGTTGAATATGTGTGCCTTTCGTTCGTCGGCTCGGCAAAGGATGTGGAACAGCTCCGACAAGAGATACAAAAGCGAAACGGCAGTGTGCCCGCGGAGAAGGGGCTTCCGAAGGTTATGGCAAAAGTGGAACGGAAAGAGGCGCTCGACAACATCGAAGAGATCATCGCCGCCAGCGATGCGGTTATGCTCGGGCGCGGTGACCTCGGCCAGAGCATCCCGCTCGAGCAGGTTCCGTTCGCCGAGGCGCTCGTCGTTCACCACTGCAAAGAACATCGCACCCCCGTTATCGTCGCCACCGAAATGCTCAAGAGCATGGTGGAAAATCCCGAGCCGACCCGCGCAGAGATCACCGATATCGCATACGCCATCATCCTGGGCGCCGACGCCGTGATGCTCTCTGAAGAGACCGCTCGCGGGAAGTATCCCGTCGAGGCCGTCACCTACATGGAGCGCGTGTGCACAGAAGCCGAGAAGTACGAGCGCGACGTGAACAAGCTCTAGGAACCAGGCGCTGGCGCAACCGCGAACGGCGTGATACAACGTATCCACGGAGGATCCGATGGTGTACGCATTGATGGCATTGATGGCGGTACGCGAGCTGTACCGCCACATCGCGAAGATGCTCGGATGGCAGACACGGTACCGCCCCATCCGCAACCACGCGTGGAACGCGGTGTTCGCCGCCAGCGCGCTGTGCGTCTCGCTGGGCAGTCTCGCGGCCACGCCGTCGCTCATCGCTATCGGCTGGTTCGCCTGCGGTACGGCGCTCGTTGCCGGAACAACGGTCCCCTGCGGATGGTCGCTGGTGAACGCGCGGATGTGGCTGTGGTACCCGCGACAGCTGCTCTTCCTCGCTCTGGGCACCGCCGCGCTCGCGCGAGCTCTCGGCGCCATCTGAAACAATGGCACGAAAAGCCCCGATCTCCATCGGGGCTTTGTTTACCGTATGTCCGTTCGGTTGTGCAGGAGCCGGATGCGCTCGTTCATCGGTGTCGCGTCGGTATTGTATCGCCAGTCCCAGCCGATCGCCCTCACCTGGCACAATCCGCGCAAGACTTCCCGCTTCCCCACCCACGCGGCCGCCTGTGCATCCGCCGCATGCTCACATGCGTTGTGCTCGGCGATCGATGTGTATGGACGAAGCCCGCACGGACGAAGCGTATGTGCAAGCTCGTGAGCGAACATCGCCCTGAACGCCCCGCCGTCCATTTCCTCGTAGAGAATGGGGCTAACGAGGATGGCGACGATACCGCCTCGGAAACGCGTCTCCACCTGCACCTTGCCCTGCGCTTTCCACGACGGCACCACCGCAACAACGACGCGGTACTCCAGCCCATACGACCGCGCCTGTGCCTGTACCCGCTCGGTCAGCACAGGATCGATCCGATACGGCTCGTTCGCCTCGGCAAGCGCAAGCATGGCCATCAGCAACGCAGATCCCATAGCTACCTCCGCCGCCGCAACCGCGGCAAGCGCTCATCGATGAGACGTCGACGGATCTCGGCAAGCGCTTGAGCGGCCATGTGGAGATGCATCCGATGGTACGCGATCAGCGCCGCCTCCACTGCGGCCGGACTCGCATGCCGAGCGGCCTCATGGTCGACATCGGACTCACACGAAATGTACTCCTCTAAGCTTCCGAGGCCCTGACACGTCGCCTTGAGCGTCATGTGGGCGACCTCGTGAGCCACAAGGCCCTCAAGTGCGAGTTCGCTGAACGTCAGCGCCTCGAATTCCTCGCTGTAGATGGCAACTACCCCGACACCCTCGATCGGATCGGTCGCGAAGACGGGCGAGAAGCGTCCCTCAGGCTGCCGACACCGCACGAGCCGCACCGTAACGCCGGATGCCGTAAAGTGCTTCGCGAACAACCGCTCGACTCGGTTGGTCGGATCCGACTTCTGGACGATGCAGGGCGGGCTCCAGAAATACTGAGCGCCCGGCTGCAGGGCGTCTACCGGAGCGATCTGCAAGAGCATCACGGCGATCAATCCGAGCATGCGTCCCCCTCCTTGTGCAAGAACCTAGCCCTTGATATACTGAAAATAGGCATAAGTCAAGGAGGCACCGTGAGCAGCGGCCCGATCGACCTGATCGTTGAAAAAGGCTCCCCCGCACACTGCACTCATCGCTGCATGTGTAGATGCCACTTCGAACCAGGCATCCGCCACGCCATACCATGTTGCACCGGCTGCGGACACGGCCACACCCACGTCCACCCACTTCTGCTCAGCCTCCACCTCCGCGAATGCCACGGCATCGAGTAGGCATGACATGAGCCGAAGAACTCACCCCCGAGGAAACTCGGGGGTTTATTGTCCACCGACAACCTTGTGAGCCCTCGGTATGCCCGTATACTACTGGTATATGAAAAAACTCCTCCTCGTGGGTCTCATGCTCGGCATTGCCAGCATCGTCACCATTGCAGTACACCCCGCCGCCGCCGTTCCGCCTGCAACGGTCGACATCTTCGGCACCCCGCTCCATGACGGTGATCTCATCTCGGCGAACCAGAGCGCTGGGGATCCGGATATCTTTATTATCAAGCTCAAGGGGTTCACAGGCTACGCGACACCCGGTGCAAACTATGGCGACTATAACGGATTCAAACGACTTTTCCTGAATCCCGCAATTTTCAGTATGTACGGCCACCTTGGCGGATACGCAAAGGTTCACCAGGTCACCGCAGCAGTTCGCGATTCGTTCGTAACCTCCGGATTGTTCCGCAACTGCGAGACGAACGAGCAAAAAGTTTGGGCAACCGAAGTGACCGGTGAGGATAATGGCGTCCTGCACCATGTGCAAATGACCGGCGATCAGGCAAGTGCGGAGGATGGCCGCTTCTTTGATAAAGTGTTCTGCATCAACTCGCGCGAAGACGACTACTACCCCAAGAGCATCACGCCCTACACCCGTATTGCCGACATCCCGCAGTACTTCCGCCGCGCATGCCAAGTTCGCCCCGTATGCCTCGACGCAACACCATCGTGTAGCATTCCGGAACCCGTTGAAGGGTGGTGCCCGGGGACTACGCCAACACCTCCTCCGGGCTGCTACTACCAGCAGGTGCAGTGTATTCGCGCCCCTTGCGACCCGGTCCTCGTGTGCCCAACTCCAACGCCGACCACGACCACCATCTCGCAACAGGCTACCGTCACCAGCGCGCAGATCCCGACACTCAGCACTTATCAGTCATCAGCACTGGTCACATTCTCCGGGTATCTCCCCACCCCGTGCTACACGCTTGACCCGGTGACCGTCGGACGAGTCGGGTGGAAATTTCTCATCGGCGTCTCCGCATCGGCAGTGGTCAGTCCGAACAGCGGAGCGTGTGTTCAGATAACACGGCCATTCTCATCTGGAGCAGTTCTCGATCTCGCGTCCGCTCCAGTAGGACAATACGACGTCGTCATCAACGGAACGACATTCGGCACCATCTACCGCCACGGCATCCCGACCTACTAAGAGCGGACGAGACAATAACTCCCCCGTCATGGGGGAGTTAGTTCGCGCGCTGCCGCGGAAGAGCAGCAATAAATTCCTTCAGTGCGGCAATATGTCGCGCCGCACCATGCCGGCACATCAGCCGATCGGGACCACTGCCACCCAATCGCGCGATCTCTGCCAGTGCAAAGGCTCGATACGCAGCAGCTGCCATCTCATTCGGAGCAAACACGAGCGAGTTTGTGTTCGTAAAGATCTCGTAGAGCGTATTGAACTGCCCGACTGCCCTACCCCATTCGCGTATGTGCGACGGGTGCCGAAGAAACGCGTGGACCATCGCGCAGCATCCGATAGCATCTAGCCGGATACACGGTTGCGCCATACCATCGCTCCCATATGAACTGAGGGGATGGTACACGGAACATCGCGGTCTGTCGAGCTTTTACGACTGCGAAGAGCCGTCGTCGATCGCCTTGCGACGAGCGCGATCACGCTCAACGCGTGTGAGAAAGCGCTTCCGGAAGCGGATATCCTTCGGAGTGACCTCGAGGAGCTCATCGTCCTCGATCCAATCGAGTGCCTGCTCCAAAGACATAATAACCGGCGGCGCGAGAATGATCATGCCGTCGCTCGACTTTGAGCGCATGTTCGTGAGCTCCTTCCCTTTGGCAACGTTGATCTCCATATCCTCACGACGAGCGTTCTGTCCGATGATCTGCCCCTCGTACACATCGGTTCCAGGCGGCACGAAGGTGATACCACGCCCCTGCGCGACCTCCAAGCCGAATGCGACCGCCTGTCCGCCCTCTGAGGCGATCAGCGCGCCCGTGCGCTCGCGAGGAGGCAAATCCCACAGCGGCTCATGTTTTACGTAAATGCTATTAATGACCACCGTGCCCTTCGTTGCGGTCATAAGAATGCTCCGCAGTCCCAAAAATGCGCGCGTCGGCATATGCCAGACGAGCCGCGCATAGCCATTGCCATGATTGATGAGGTCGATCATCTGCGCCTTCCGCTTACCGAACTCGGTCGTCACCGCACCCACATACTCTTCGGGTACGTCGACGGTCACTTCCTCAATCGGTTCGGTCTTCTGGCCCTCCTCATCGCGGAAGATGACCTCCGGCTTTGAGATCTCCATTTCAAAGCCTTCGCGTCGGAGCGTTTCAATGAATACCGACAGATGCAGTTCGCCGCGCCCCGCAAGCGCATAGCGGCCATCTCCCGTCGGAGCGACCCTGAACCCAATGTTCGTTTCCAGCTCGCGCTCGAGACGCTCACCGATCTGACGACCCGTCAGGAGCGTTCCTTCGCGACCAACGAACGGAGATGTGTTCGGTCCGATCGTAATACGGAGCGTCGGCTCTTCGACCCGGATGGTCGGAAGGGCCTCCGGAGCAGTGGTGTCGGCGATGGTATCTCCAATGTGCGCGTCTTCCGCGCCTGTGATCGCGACAATGTCGCCGGCCTCAACGCGCAAAACTTCGGAGCGCTTCAGCCCGTCGTAGACGAACACCTTGTCGATGCGACCGGAAGCCTTCTTGCCGTCCGGATGTACAATGGCAACCGAAAGACCCGGCGTCGCAACACCGCGAACCAGTTTTCCGATCGCGTACCGGCCCTGATAGTTATCACGATCGAGCGCCGCAACCAGCAGCTGGAACGGACCCTTCGCATCACCGCGCGGAGGAGGCACGAACGAAAGGATAGTATCGAAAATCGGTCGGAGATCTCCGGCTGCGTTCATCTCATCAGGCGTAGGGACATGGTCCCAGGCCTTTCCTTGGCGGCCGATGGCATAGAGTACCGGAAACTCCAAGTGATGTTCCTCCTGCGCGAGCTGGAGAAACAGGTTCGTCGTCTCATCGATCGTTCGCTGGATCTGGGCACCCGGCTTGTCGATCTTGTTCACGACCACGATCACCCGCAGCCCGAGGTCGAGCGCCTTCTTCAACACGAACTTCGTCTGCGGCATCGGCCCTTCCTGGGCATCCACGAGCAGAATGGCGCCGTCGGCCATGTTAAGCGTGCGCTCAACCTCGCCACCGAAATCAGCATGTCCGGGGGTGTCTACGATGTTGATCTTGGCATCTTTGTAGTGAACCGCGGTGTTCTTTGCCAAGATAGTAATGCCGCGTTCGCGCTCCTGGTCGTTCGAGTCCATGATAAGATCCTGGCCCAGTTCCTGCGCCTTCTCGTGGAACGTCCCGGACTGCTTCAGCAAAAAGTCCACGAGCGTGGTCTTGCCGTGGTCGACGTGTGCAATAATAGCGATATTACGGATGTTTTCGGGCATATCGGTGGGGAGAAGCGACGGAAATTATATCAAAGTTTGCCCGATGACGCAACACATCCATTGACCTCCCGTTTGGCATGCGGTATCTTCGCGCGAGTCCTTCGACAAACACAAGGAGGCGTCTATGCTTGCTCGATCCGCCGTATTGGCACACACGCGGCTGAGCGCGATGAGCCGCTCAGAATTGGCGGCCTGTGCCACCGTCATCGGAGCCGCTA
Source organism: Candidatus Yanofskyibacteriota bacterium (assembly GCA_020852375.1). Taxonomy (GTDB): domain Bacteria; phylum Patescibacteriota; class Minisyncoccia; order 2-02-FULL-40-12; family GWA2-44-9; genus JAGOPO01. The sequence goes on along the minus strand of JADZAY010000019.1, from coordinate 62,888 downwards.
TCAGCACCATGCTCCCCGTCGTCGGAAGCATTGCCGGCAGCCTTGCAGTCGCCTGGATCCTTGGGAAGGCGCGCATCGAGGCGCACGCCGCGGTCCCCGCCATTCTGGCTGCCGTTGGTAGTAGCTCCCTACCCCAGACCCTTTTTCTGGGATTCATGGGGCAGCGATGGGACCTCTTGGCACTCGTAACGATCCTCGCGCTGTATGCGGGGATCGCCCGCTGGCTCTGCACGATCACATACGAAGAGCAAAGGGTTCGACCGTCCCAAAGGAGGATGCCGTGAAGCTACCGAAGCCCGCGACTGCCGGATTCCTGATCGCAGGAGCGCTCAGCTACTTATTCTTCTTGGGTGGCACTGCCATGGCGGGGATCCTTCTCGGTCTCATTGCTGACTGCCAGTCGGAAAACCGCACACTGCCACTCGTGTGGCTCACTGGAGTCGCCGGTGCGTCCCTGGGCATCGGGATCTCAAGGCTTCCAGCAAGCGCACTCATCGGAGGCGACCCCATCTTGCTCGTCGGAATGACCGCGATGCTCATCTCCGCGCCTCTCTTTGTAACGTTCCTTCTGGTAAGAGCGCTCTCGCCCAAATGAACAGCCCCTTCGGGGGCTTTTTGTTCGAACAGAAAGCGCGAACTGCTAGTTGGTGCGAATGTGTGCAAGCGCCCACTCACGGTCGACATCGATCTTTTTCCCGGGATTGAAGATCCCCTTCGGATCAAAGAGCTGTTTCACCTGACGGAAAAGGTCATACATCTTGGGTCCGAACTGCTTCCGAACCCACGGACCGCGGATAAGCCCGTCATTGTGCTCCGCGGTGATCGAGCCGCCGTGATCCAGCACAAGGTCGTACACCTTCTCCGACAACTCGACAATGGTCTTTTTCGTATTTGGATCGGCAAGATCCATGAGCGGAATAATGTGGAAGTTCCCGTTCCCCGCATGTCCGGCAACCGTTAGGGTGAGCCGATAGGGCTCTAAGAGCGTGTAGAGCTTCGGGAGGAACTCCGACATACGCTCAACGGGAACGATGATGTCGTCAATGAACGGCACGGTCCGCTTTCCGGTCGTATGATGCCGGAGAACGTTGAACGACTGCCGCCGAATAGTCCAATATTTGTGACTCTCTTCGGGTCCTTCGGTAAGCCGCGCCTTCAGATGCCGCCGCTTCAACGCGCCGAGCGCAGCCTCCGCCCGCTTTGTCACTTCCTGCTCGTCGTCGCCGGAAAACTCGGCCATCAGTACTAACTTCGGAAGGCCGCCCGTCACCGTCATCCACGCCTCCGGGAGGAACTGTAAGCCAAGGGCAATGATGTTCGAGGCTCCCATGAGGCGCACGAAGTCTGGCAAAAAACGAACCGTGAACGAGAGTGTCTTGTCATCGAACGACTCCAACGACTCCGGCTGAAATTGCAGGAGGTCATCCACGACGCTCGCCACATACGGAAGATCGCGCAGGAATACCACGACCATGCGCCGATGCAGCGGAGGACGAATCAGGCCGAGCGTCACCCGCGTTACAACGCCAAGCGTTCCCTGTGATCCGACCATGAGCTTGGTGAGATCGAAGGTCGTCCCATCCCACACGCGCCAGAGGTTATATCCCGACGCGTTCTTACTCACCTTCGGCTGATACCGTTCGAGGAACTCTCGCTGTTCGGTCACCAGCTTCCAGAGCGCTCGGTAGAGATCGCCTTCGAATCCGATACGGCTCATTTTCAGCTGCACGCCGCCGAAATCGAGCGGCTCAAAGAGGTACTCGTTCCCGTCAGCAAGGATCGCACGGCAGCTTCGAACCCAGTCGACGGCTTGCCCATACCGAAGCGAACGCTCACCGGCAGAGTTGTTCGCGACCATCCCGCCGACCGTGCAAAGATCGCGAGAGGCGGGATAGACCGGATACTGAAGGCCGCGGGCAAGCGTCGCCCGCTCGAAATCCCGATAGTACATTCCCGGCTGAACCGTCGCGCTTCCCTGCTGACCCCGAACCGCCTCGTCGCGATTTACATCGAGAAGCCGGTTCAGGTGACGCGTCATATCAAGAATGACCGACTCGCCGATCGCGCCGCCCGACATATCGGTCCCAGCACCTCGGGCAACGATCGATACCCCGCTATGCGCGGCGGCATACCGCACAAGAGCACCGATCTCGTCGCTGCTCGTCGGAGCGACGACAACCTCGGGACGCGCCGCAAAGATGCTCGCGTCATACTGGACCGCATCACGCGTAGCATCGGCATCATCAACATCACCGCACCGAATGCTCCGGAGATCATCGGCAAGACCCATGTCTGCATTGTATCACGCCCTACGAGAGCAAGCGCCAGAACACCACTGCGGCAATGATCCGATACACCCCAAACCAGGTGAAATCATGCGATCGAACGAATGTGAGCAACCAGCGGATCGCAAGCACCGCTACGAACCATGAAACGAGGAAGCCAATCGTAAGAGCGCCAAATTGATCCCTTGTGAAGGTGCTCGCAGAGGAGACCACCTCAAGACCGGTCGCGGCAGCCATCGTCGGAAGTGCAAGTAAGAATGAAAATTCGATGATCGCACGGCGGGAAAGACCGGCGGCAAGACCCGCGCAAATGGTCGCCGCCGCACGAGAGACGCCGGGAATCATGGCGACGGACTGCGCCAATCCGATCAGGAGTGCCGACCGATACGAAAGCGTGGAGAGGTCCTCCTGCGCATCAGCAGGCTCGTCATACCAGCGCTCGAACGCGATCAGAAGGGCGCCTCCGATACCGAGCGCCCACACACTGACCATTGGATCGGCAACGAGCCGCTTCACGAGCGGGTAAAAGAGGAGCCCAACGATCCCCGTCGGAATGAACGCAACGATCACTCGCATGAGAAGTCCGCGGCTTCGCAGGAGCGGCATGCCATACAAGGTAAGTACCGCAAGAATGGCACCGAGCTGAATAGCGATATCGAATGTCCTCAAAAAATCCCCGCTCTGCAGGCCGAGGAGCCGGCCGGCGATGACCAGATGTCCCGTAGACGAGATCGGAAGAAACTCCGTGATCCCTTCGACGATACCGAGAATAAGTGCGTGAAAAAAGTCCATGGCGATATCTTAGAATAATCCCCCCTGAGCGGGCTCGGCTCCCGAGGCATGCGGATGGAACGGGATCGGATAGGTCGCGAACTCCTCGAAAAGGGGACGCCCACGCACAAGGCGCGAGAATGCCTCCGCTTCCATTTTCGCCCCCACAAGACCGTTGTGCGGCTTCGGCTCAGCGGGAAGCCCGGTATACTGCAGGATCGCGTCACATGAAAGATCGCTCCGCCCCGCTTTTTTTGGAATCTCAATACCCGCTGTCATCATGTGCGTCCACCCGACCGAATGCAGGTCGAGCACTCGATTCCCAAAATGCCACGCGAGGTTATAGCGGTCCGCGCTCGCCTGCAGGAAGCCACGATCGAATGCGGTATTGTGTCCTCCCAGCGTACGATTCTCCGCCTCCCGGCACCACGCAATGAACTGCCCAATCGCCTCCTCCAGTGTTGGTTTTGCGGAGTCGGTCACCTGCTCAACGGTGAACCCGTTCACCGCAAGTGCCTGGGCCTGCACCTGTGCCCCATCAAAGATGCGACACTCTCGATAGAATTGCCGCCCGGGCTGACAGAAATCAACGGCTCCGATAGAGACGATGGCGTGCAGCAGTGGGTCTGTTCCGGTTGTCTCAACATCAACAACAATCATATCCGAGGACGGCCGACCCCTCCTGGATCGGCCGTCGATCTTGCGCTGAGATCCCTGCTACTGAGCACTCATCTCCGACCTCGAGCTCATGCCGTGATGCTCGGAGCACGAACCACAGTTGCACCCCATGCCGTGATCCGACTTACACTCCCGACACTCCACACTTCCGGAGCGACGACGCATCCACCACGCGGCAAGTGACCAGCGGCCTGCACCTGTAAACGCGAGCGCCAGAGCAGCTGCGGCGAATACGGCGTTCTGGCCCCATCCGAAGATATAGTGCAACAACGGCGGCTGTCCCATCGGGTTCGGTCCGGTTACCGCATAGACGGCGACCGCCATCACGACAACGACCAGCGCCGCGGCGATCCACAAAAACGCCCCGAGCACGAGAAGAAGCCCAGCGAGCAGCTCGCTTCCTGTTGCAAGGTACGCCCAGAAGGCGCCGAACCCCCATCCTTGGAACATTTCGACCGTCGCCGGCAGATTCTGGAACTTCGCGACAGCATGACCGATGAAGAACGCGCCAAGCGCAAGCCGCAATACAAGCAATCCGAGTGATTTATTGTGACACCACCGATAGCACTTCCCTACAATTCCATGCAACATAGAGAATGGAGTGAAAAGATAATACGGTGCTTACCGCGAACGCGGCTTTCGCACATTATGACCACGGAACACCGAGACTTTGGAGCCGAGCCGAGCCGGCTTCCGCTTCGGTGTCGGAGGACGCCGAGCCGGACGCACATCGCGTCGCGTGTTTGATACAGTAGCCATTTACCCTAGTATAGCAAGACCATTTCCCCACAGCAACGCTACAAGCACTGCAGCATGTGCGATATACTGTGAAGTATGAAGCCATGGCATCGCGTCGGCATTGGTGTGCTTGTTCTTGTGCTGATCGGCGCTGCGGCTCTTGTGTGGCGCTCGTATCGCGGATCCGGGTTTCCCCGGTACACCATTGAAGCGGACGGTTCGATCTCCAAGGATCTCCCGAAGCTCTCAACTGAATCGCTCGCGCGCATTTCCAGCCCGCGCATGAAGGGCTTTATCTTCGGTGTTCATCCGATCGTCCTGGAAACAGCGGCGCCCCATGCGCCGAATGTCGAGCGTGTTGTATTCACCGTCGAAAACTCCCCTTCTGACATTCAGCGAGAATACGGGGAATATTTCGATGTGATCGGGTGGGAATATACCGTCACCAAGAATCCCCTCCGGCTGACCGTACAGAAAGACACTTTTCGTATGACGGTCGACATTGCTCCCCGCTCGAACGGCGAGAGTATCCTTGCGATCACCCGAAGCAGTAAGGAATAGCACCCTATGAAACGCTTCCTCCTCATCACCTTCATCGTACTCGCCGCGCAATTCGTCGGCGCCCGCGCCGCACACGCCATCGCATGCTCCTTAAGTGTGACCCCAACCTCCGGACCCTCCGGAACACAAGCGAAGATCGTGTGGCAGGTCATAGGCTCCGGAGCGGTATATGGCGAAGTTGACTTCGGAAATGGTGACGGCGAAATCGCTGGTGGAGACGGCACTGTCTCCCGAACGGTATACACGACCTACACGGGCGGGCCCGGAACAGTGTTCGATCTCTCGCTGTACGGAGAGGACGAGCTTCGTTCATGCATCCGACCAACGGGCAGCAATCGTATCACCTTTCGAATTAACGGCACACCTCCACCGGGCAATGCAGTTTGCTCGAACGGACAGGACGACGACAATGATGGGTACACCGACTACCCTAATGACTGTGGATGCAGCTCCCCCGACGATACCACCGAAGGAAATGCTGGCCAGTGCAATAATATCTCGTATTCCGATATCACCATCGAGACATCCCCCGTACAATCGCTCAAGTGGGGACTCTATTGCCCTCCCGGACCATATACCTGCAATGGGAGACAGGGCACAGGAGACGCGACCCCTACCCAGATGAATGCCCTCTGCCAGAACGGCGTCTGTGCCGGTGCCGGCGAATATTCGATACACTCCGGTTGGGGCGGCCCAAACCCGAACCCGGGCTATGACTGTGTAGGAAGCACCGATTTCCGACCGTGGACACGATGGACCGAGCCGATCTATCTTTCACTCGACTGCGCCCCCATACCAAACAGCCCGCCACCAACCGGAACGAACGATGCGCTATGCACCGGGCATACGATCCCGACGACCATGACCGTAGGGCAAACCGTCCCGGCATCGGTCACATTCCAGAACACCGGCACCAGCACCTGGACCCAGCTAACGCCAGCAAACTACGACGTCTCCTTGTGGCCGTGGCCCCCTACAGCGCCGTCACTCCTCCCACAAACAAGCGACCTATCAATGGCATCCGTGGCACCCGGCCAATCAATGACCATACCGCTTTCGATCACCGCTCCCGCGGCTCCCGGTTCATACGCGGGTCAATATCGATTGCTCGAGCAAAATGTTGGATGGTTCGGATCTGCATGCGGATCCGCGACCATCACGGTCGCCCCCGCTCCGACGCTCTCCGTATCCCTCACCGCAACACCAAACACGGGCACCGCACCGGTGAACTCAACCCTGCAGGCAACGCCCGGCGGAACCGCCACCGGAACCATCAACTACAGCTTCTGGTGGAACTGCGCCAACACAACCACAAGCATTGCTGTAGCATCAGCAGCCTGCGGAGCTCTCCCAGCGCCAACCCCGGGAGCCTGCGCTGGAAATGCGAACGGGTACAAGTGCGATGCTGTGAATACGGTTCCCCGCTCAACCACACAGCATGCCTATGCCGCGGGGACCTATACGCCCAAAGTCATCGTCGAGCGAAGCACCGCACCGTCCGCCGAAGCTCGGTCGACCGTGACGGTCGCGGGGGTCCCCCCGCCAGTCGCGGCCGGGGTACAAATGACCGCCCCGAACTACTGCGGAGGGACAGCACCACGCCAGGCTGTATCGTGGACATACACACCAGGAGCTGGCGCACAGAGTGCCTACCGCGTGCAGATCGCAGCAGGTCCCGCGTTCAACTTCGCCACGCCGATCTATGATTCGCTGAAGATATCATCAACCGGAACGACGCACCCCACCGACCCACTAAGCTACAACGCAACGTTCCGAGCGCGCGTCATGGTGTGGGATGCCACCGACACACCCAGTGCATGGTCAGGATCCTCAGCGACCGCCACAACCCCTCCAGGGCCATACCCGTCCATCACCTTCACAGTAGATCCGACACCGCCATTCGCAGACCAAGACGCGCTGTTCACCGACACGACCGATTACGGCGCCTTCACTCCGACCACCCGTGAGTGGAATTTCGGCGATGGGACGATCACTTCGGAAAGTCCGGGAACCGGGATCATCGCCCACCTCTATGCGGATCCTGCGGGGATCACCGCGACGCTTCGCGTGTCCACAAGCGGTATGAACCCTGGCGATTCATGCGCCGCTTCACAGGGATTCCAGGTAAACAAAGGCATACCATCCTATAAAGAGGTGCGCCCGTAGGAGTATGATAAACCCCGCGAATGCGGGGTTTATCATACTGGAACACGCAACTAGTTTCCCGTCGCCCACTGGAAAACCTCGTGGGCAAGCATCCCGAGCACCGCCAGATAGAGCACTGCACCGACAAGCCACCCGATGACCGGAATGACTCCCACGAGCCCGAACAGAATAACGCCGCCGAGTGCCGACACCCATGTCAGCTGGAGCGTGGTCTTCTTCTGGAAGTGCATGACGATCCACGATCCAAAGAACATTCCGGCAAGCGCCTTCGCCAGGATCAGCATGCTCGCGTATGCCATGATGAGGAGCACGCCCGGCAACACGCCGATAAAGCTGACGAGCAACAGCACGGCAACGATCGGTACCATGACGCCATAAATGATCCCACGCCCAAGCGAGCGAGTGAACGCCTCGTGCGTCTGTGCAAACAATGCGAGCATCTGGCGCCGCCATCTCCACATCAGGAATGCGGCGAGACCAAGCGTCGCGAACAGTTTCATCGCCGAGAGCACTCCCACGATCGCCCAACCGATACGCTTCGGGGTTCGGTCGTCGAACCGAACACCCTTCGGAGCTGGCGTATACGCGACGGATCCCGAGATACGCGCACCATCTGCGCGTTGAAGCTCTTGCCGGGAACGGTAAGTCAGATCCCCACCGATCACTGCTGACGATCCGAGCGTTACGCTCTCGTCCGCACGGACGGAGACATCTCCATTGATCGTCCCGTTCACCACAAGAACACCGCCGATCATGCGGACATTCCCATCAACCGCACCGTCGATCACCACCTGGCCTCCGGCAATGACCAGATCGCCGCCCACGCGCGCACTGGGAAGGAGGTGGATACTTCCACCGGCAACAACAAGATCTCCGGCAATACGGTCATTCAGTACGATCGATCCGCCGGCGATTCGAGCATCACCCGACACCGGACCGAGAATCTGTACGTTGCCCCCGATCGCAGCAACATCGCCGAGGACCGCACCGGTCACGGACACCGTACCGCCGACCGAGAGCACGTCGCCATCGACCGTACCGCCGACCGTTGCAGTCCCTGCGGCGATATACAAACTACCCGATACGCGCTGCTGTGCAGGAAGCGCGTACTGCTGGCCCGAAACCAGCGTTGCAGCCGATGTGCTCAGCGGAAACGCCGCAAGCACAGCGACCGCGAGCAAACCGAGTGATCGCTTCATACGTGTAGTTCAATGAATACACCCTCATTCTACCACCACTTCGCCGAAGTCGACAGCTGTGGTATGGTACATGCGCAATGCTCATCGACGATGTAACGATCACAGTTGCGGCCGGAAATGGTGGAGACGGGGCCGTAGCCTTCAATAAAAACCTCATGGAACTGGGGCCGACTGGCGCATCCGGAGGCCACGGCGGCAGCGTGTATTGCGAGGGAGTCGCCGACATCGGCGCGCTTTCACGTTGGAGGAACACCAAAGCGGCAACCGCGGAACCGGGCGAGCAGGGCGGTATGCAGTTCCGCGATGGGAAGGATGGCGCCGATCTCGTCTTCCCGGTACCAGTCGGCACCGTCGTGCACAACCTCGACACTGGTGAAGATGTTGAGATCACCGCGATCGGAGAGTGCATCCTGCTGGCGCGCGGCGGCAAAGGCGGCCGCGGCAACTTCCATTTCCGCTCGTCCCTCAATACATCGCCCAAACGCTTCGAGCCCGGAACGCCCGGCCAATCGTTCAGTATTCGCCTCGAGCTCAAGCTCATCGCCGACATCGGCCTCATTGGCATGCCGAACGCCGGAAAATCGAGTCTCCTCAACGAGCTCACACGCGCTCAGCAAAAGGTGGCAAATTATCCGTTCACGACTCTCGAACCGTCGCTCGGAGTATACTACGAGCTCATCATTGCCGACATCCCTGGACTCATCGAGGGCGCGGCATCCGGAAAAGGGCTGGGTATCAAATTCCTTCGCCACGTTGAACGGACCCGAACCTTGTTCCATCTTGTTTCCTGTGAGTCCGACGATCCCGTGCGCGACTGGTCGGTCATTCGCGGGGAGCTCGGCGCGTACAGTCCGGTCATGCTCCAAAAAGACGAGCGGGTCCTGCTCACGAAAACGGACCTCGTCGACCCCGCAACGGTAGAGCGGCTCTGCGAACGCTTTCGCGAGGCTGGCGTCGATGCGCTCCCGCTCAGTATTCACGACATCGAATCGATGGCACGGCTCGAAGCGGTACTCCGAGCGTGCATTACGGCAAAACAGGCGCCTGATCACTCGCCAATCGCCTGACGGACAGCGGCTCGATACGCGCAGTGCTCGCATCCATCGGCAGCAAGCGGCGGCGTATCGGCATCAAGACACACCTTCATCTCCCGGAGCACACCCGGAACCCATGCGTCGTCTCCGGTATACGGAAGGATGCGAACATCAAACTCCAAACGCGCATCAAATGCTTCGCGATCGGCATCCCCGTTGCAGTACACAAAGTAGCCCGTCGACGAGACGGTAAATTCGTTCCGCCGAAGAAGCCACTGATATACCTCCATCTGCCGTTTGTAGGCTTCCTTCCAGACGCCATCCAGCGTCACCTCATGTGGCGATGATGTCGCCTTGTAGTCCACGACGATCAGTTCCCCTGCGGGGTTCACCCAAATATCATCGACGCCGCCCGTCACCTGGAAGTTCGTTGCGGGGTCGATGTATTGCACTCCCCGACGCAATGAATCGCGCCACTCATCCATCCGTTCGTGAGCGAGTGGCACCGCGTCGATCCCGTAGGCCTTCATCAGCGGATGCGGAGTACCGGCAGCGCGATGGATATCGAACTCGCGCTTCAGGAGCGCGTCGACAGCATTGTTGAGTGTGAACGCGGGCATCGACGGCCGAGAGACACCGCACCGCCGATCCAGATAAAAACACCGCGGACACTGCACGTAGAGGTCGATCTTCGAGCGACTCACCCGGAACGGTCGCTCCGCCGCCGGGTCATAGTTGCTGCGCTTGAATCCCATATACTATTTCGTCTTACGGAAGCGAACTGTGAAAACGGGTTCGTATTCGACGTGCTCGTCCTTGATCTGAACGGATTCGCCTTTCATGATCGCGGTAAGCGCGACGTCCGAAAGCAGCTGCGCATCCTGCTTGATGGCGAACTTCAGCTCCTCCATGCGAGAAAAATTCGCTCCGGCCTGCTCGCGCACCGATGCTTCGTGCTTCTTCTTCCGCTCACGAAGCTTCTCCATCTGTTCTTTGATCTGCTGATAGTCGTGCGACGCGGCAAGCTCCGCTTTATACTTGCTTGAAATGATGCGCGCCTGCTGGCGCTTCTCCTGCAACCGACCGAATATCTCCTGAACGCTTTTGCTCATATGATAAATACATTAGGTCCGCAGGCCATCCTAGCACAGGACGGCTGAAGTTGAGAAGGGATCGCTCCCATCCGTCCTGCTTGCCGGTAGGCAGAGGATCCTTCCTACTCAGCACATCCCCCCCCGCCTCTCCGCCATGCCCTCCGTCGGCACTCGCGAGGTGTGTGGCATCCGGGCGATGCCGACGGATGCCAGTGATTCCTTCCGCTCGGAAGCCTCCGGAAGGCATGACGGCGATGTGGGGGTGTCTCCGCGCTCCCGTGCCCGGCATGTCCCCTGAGGACCGTCACGAATGCCGGAGCACGGACCCGTCAAGGGTCACTCCTTGACGGGTCCGGCACCGAGTGCAGAGCGAAGCCGCCGCGCAGGGGCGGCAAGCGCGTCCGAGGGGGATGTGCCGGGCATGGGAGGCGGGGTATCGATCACTCGTATCGAAGCGCGTCGATAGGATTCTTCCGAGCGGCCTGGCGTGCAGGATACACGCCGAACACCAATCCGGTCAGCACCGAGACCGTCACTGCGATGATGACCGCAGAGAGCGGGAATTGCAACGGCCACGCAAATTTCGCGATATACGTGACACCAAAATACGTCGCAATGGTGAAGAACGCACCTGCGGTAATGCCGATCGCTCCACCAATCGAGGTGAGAATGACCGACTCCACAAGGAACTGGCGAAGAATGTCCGCCTCGGTGGCGCCAAGCGCCTTTCGAAGCCCGATCTCTCGGGTGCGCTCGACCACGGATACCAGCATAATATTCATAATGCCGATGCCGCCGACCACCAGCGAGATCGCCGCGATCGCGGACAGGAACACCGTTAGTGCAGACGTGACATTTTGGATGATCGAAAGCGCCTCCTCCATCGAGGCGACCATGAAATCGTCCTTCGACGGGTCGGTGATACGGTGATTCTGTCGCAAGATGGAAGTGATGCGCGACTTCACAAAGCTCGCATCATATACCGGATCGATCTCCGCGTGGATCTCTTGGTAGTAGTCGATACCCAGTAGCTGCTTCTGACCAACGGTCAGCGGGAGAATAGCGCTCTCATCAAAGCTAAAGATGCCTGCGCCCTTCGGCTTCATGATGCCAACGACGCGGAAATTGAAATCCTTCACGCGCACACTCCGACCAATCGGATCGGCATTCCCGAACAGATCGTTCGCCAACTCCTGACCCAGAATAATGACCTTATTGTACGCCTGCGAGTCCGCCTCGGTATAATACTGCCCGCGACTCAACTCGATATTGAACATCGAAAAGACATTCGGGGGCATCGCATGCCACACGACCGACTTGCTGGTGTTTCCGTAGGAGAATCGCGATTGCCCGCTCACCCGAGCCGCGACGGAAACGATCGACGGCTCGCGCTCGAGCGAATCCACATCGCGCTGGACCAGCGTCTTGATCACAATGCCTTGGGCGATCGCTGGCGCACCCTTCGTGGGAGCACCGGGGTTGACGCTGATCAGGTTCGATCCAAAGCTCTGGACTTGGTCGATAATATATCGCTCCGCCGAGCGACCGATCGACATGATCAGAATGACCGAAGAGACACCAATAATGATGCCGAGCATCGTCAGGGTCGTCCTGATCTTGTTCTGCCGCAGACCGCGAAGCGATGAGCGAATGGCGTCGTTGAACTGCATGGTTATTTGAAGAGACCGTTCCCTTTATTCCGATCGGTAATTGGCTCATCACGCTCAACTCCCCCATCCCGCAAGGCGATGAGGCGCCCCGCATAGCGGGCGGTATAGGTCTCATGCGTCACCAGAATGATGGTACGCCCCGCGTCGTTGAGTCCCTGCAGTATCTCCATGATCTGACCACCACTCTTCGAGTCGAGGTTACCGGTCGGCTCGTCTGCAAAAATAATGCTCGGATCGTTCACCAGTGCGCGCGCGATCGCAACGCGCTGCTTTTGCCCTCCCGAAAGGTTCGCGGCAGGCGACTGGATCTTTTCTTCAAGTCCCACTGCACGTACAGCTCGCTCCACCAGTTCTTGGCGTCGAAATTGCGGTATCGGAGCATACATGAGTGGAAGTTCGACATTCTCGTGCACACTCGCCCGACTCAATAGATTAAATGCCTGAAACACGAACCCCATCTCCTTGTTCCGTAAATGGGCAAGCTCAATGTCGGTCAATGTCGAAGTATCTCGCCCCATGAACCGATATGCGCCGCTCGTCGGACGATCAAGGAAGTCGAGAATATGAAGGAGTGTGGATTTCCCCGAACCAGAAGGGCCCATAATGGCGACGAACTCCCCTTTCTGTATGGAAAAAGTAACATCGGTCAGTGCGACCGTCGACAGCTCTCCTCCATTCTCGCGATATACTTTTCCGAGATGTTCAAGCTCGATCATGAATGCCGCTAGTTGCCATTCCGCTTGATGCCGATATTCTCGACGCGATCCCCTTCGGAAAGACCCGAGACGATCTCAACGGTGCCGTCCTGCCCGCGAAGCCCCAGCACCACCGATGCTTCCATCGTTGCGTCCCCAACAAGCTTTTTGACGAACGCGCCCCGATCATCCTCGATGATCGTGAACTGCGGCAATAGTAGGACACCCTCTCGGCGAGCGGACTCGATGTCCAAGTTAACGGTCAGACCGCTCTTCAGACCGGTGTTCGGGGCATCTAAAAGAACGGTCACCTTGAAGTTCACCACACCGTCGATAACGGTCTCGGCGGGATCAATGAACGTCACCCGCGCCGCGAGTGTCTGCCCCGGAAGGGCGTCCACGGTCATCCGCACCGGATTGCCGATCGCAAGCCGTCCGATATCAACTTCGGGAACGTTCGCCTCGATCTCGAGATCCTGATCAGAGATGACCGCAACCAAGGCTTGCCCGGATGTTGCGGTCTGCCCGACCTTTGCATCCTGCCGGGTCACGATCCCCTTCAATGGGCTCCGAATGATGTTCTTAGCGATCTGCGCCTGGATCCGCTGTGCCTGCGCCTCGGCGGAGAGAACTACCGCACGTTGGGCCGTGACCTGTTCGGGCGTCGAGCCCGCCTTGGTAAGCGCGAGCTCGCCCGTCACGCGCTCAACCGTTAGGATATTTGTTGCGACCAGCTGGTCCTGAGTGTTGACCGCCGTCTGTGCGGCAACAATGTTTGCTCGCCCGGTATTCACATTGGTCCGGTAGGTTTGTAGCGTATCCGAGTCAACCTGGACGCTGCTATTGTCGAGAATGCCCTGGGTGAGCGCGAGAAGCTCTTTCGCGGTCTGGGTATACCCCCGAGCGTTCCGAAGCGCCTTCATGAGCATTTCCGGAGAGCTGCTCAGTGAGATACCGTTCAGCTCCTGCTGCCATCGATGCAGCGCGACTTCCGCGCTGACACGCTTCGAAAGTGCGTCGCGCTGAAGCTGGTCGCATGCGCAGGTGAATGCCAGCTGGTACTGCGGGACCGTTTCGCTTCCTACGCTCAGCAGGATCTGAGCCGTCTGAATGCGCACTGCGTTGTCGGTCTTCGTGTACGCATCGAGCAGCACGTCGTACACATTCGCGTATGCATTTTCGAGGTCCTGCTGCGCTTTGCGAAGTTCAGACTCTTTGATCGCGATCTCCTCAGCTCTGCCACCACCCTCAAGCTCTTGAAGCTTCGCCTGTTGGGCAAGCACATTCGCCTGTGCATCGCGGAGCTGGGCATTCAGCTCGGCATTATCGAGGCTCGCTAAGATCTGTCCCGGAACCACACGATCACCGACGCGCGCACCCACCTGGGCGACACGCCCCGTCCCTTGAAATGCGAGTTCAACGTCTTGCGTCGCCTTCACCCGCCCGGTTACCGATACGATCTGCTGGACGGATCCCCGAGTGACCGCGATAAAACGGTTGGCGTCGGTACCGCCACCCACGACTACACGCACGATAACGATCAAAAAGATCGCGGCACCGGCGCCCACAGCAATCCGAGCGCCCCGAGAAAGATGCAAAAACCACGAAAAAAGGTGTTTCATAGTGAACGTATGTATCATATCACATTCCGGCTCCCCCGAGAGCGCGGCCGGAATCAACCCTACGCCGCCCACAATGGGCAGTCAACCGCTGGAACACGCGGCTCGAGTGCGGTACGATGGACACTGCAATGCAAAAGATCTGGGACTATCTGTTCGGCTCGGTATTTCGCCGCGGAGCAACACTCCTGACCGCGCTTACGTTCGCGAGCTACCTTCTGGGATTGGTACGCGACATGCTGTTTGCGCGGATGCTGGGCGCGGGGCGCCTGCTCGATGTCTACAACGCGGCATTCATCGTCCCCGACACCCTCCTGAACGTCTTCGTTGCCGGAGCGCTCGCAGCTGCGTTCGTACCCGTCTTCACCCACCTTCTCGCTCGAGAACGCTCTGATGACGCCCGCCAACTGGCGGCAACCATGCTTGTGGGCGCCCCCGGCGCGATGCTGGTGATCGGCATCCTCGCCCTTCTCTTTATGCCGCAGATTGCGGGCATTGTGGCGCCAGGATTCTCCCCCGATGAGATGGCCCTCCTGATCCGCATGAGCCGCTTTATGCTCCTCTCTCCGATCCTGTTCGCGCTCTCCAACACGCTCGGAAGTATTCTCGTTTCTCTCGAGCGATTCGTCGGATACGGGACGTCTCCCATACTCTACAACATTGGTATCATCGGGGGCGTATTTCTGGTCCCCGCGCTCGGACCTGTCGGCTTGGTGATCGGTACGGTCGGCGGCGCAGCGCTTCACCTCTGCACGCGGATCATTGCGCTGTGGCGATCTCGCTTCCGCCCGTCAGGACCGATCGATCTCGCGCATCCGGAATTCCGCCAAGTGTTGAAGCTTATGATCCCTCGTATGGCGGGACAACCCGTCGAGCAGATCACCTTTTTCTTGTTCACGAATCTCGCATCATCGCTCGCCGTCGGCTCGATCGCTATTTTGAGCTTTGCACGGAATTTCCAATCGGTCCCGGTCGCCCTGTTTGGCATCTCCTTTTCGACAGCGGTCTTCGCCTCGCTTTCCCGGGCCGCGGCGCTCAACGACGATGCGGCGTTCATGCGCGCATTAAAAGGAGCAGCGCAGCCGCTCGCACTGGTTACACTCCTCTCTGCCGCGTTCTACATGATTGCAGGGCGGCTTGTTATCGACCTCTTCCTCGGTGGCGGACGGTTCGGCTCCGAGCAGGTCGCCGCAACCGCTCGCCTCCTTGCAGTATTTGCGCTTTCCATACCGGCAGAGAGTTTCATCCATCTCTTCGTACGCGCGTTCTACGCGCTAAAAGACACCTGGACCCCTATCTTCATCTCCGTGCCGGGACTCGGACTCATTTGGGCGCTTGCCCGCGCCCTCATACCGTCGCTCGGCATCAATGCGCTGGGATGCGCATATGTGATATCAGTCTCGATCGAAGCGGTCGCTCTGTTCTTCCTGCTCCGCCGGCGGCTTCGTATCGCACACTAAGCAAAAACCTACCAGAGAGATCGCCGCCGGAGACTCCGGCGGTTTTATTCGTTCGGATACACAACGATAATAGCTCGCCGCCCGGTTTTGATGTATTCGGCGGGATCAATATCGGCAGGCCATGCGTCGCCGCCTTGCGGCACATCATGCATGGCGTTCAGGAATACTGCTGGCGCATAGGTAAGATTTCGCCCGTGCCGAGTTCCGACGTCGTTCGTAATGATATCTCCGTTCTCCGCCACGCCTTTGACGACCAACATATGGTACGCCGGGCCGGGTTGCGTATAGTATTTGTTCCCCAGCAAACGCCCGGCAAGCGGCACAATGACCGGGCGCCCGGCGCGCACATGTTCCGCGATGCGCTCGGTACCCACTCCATATTCAACATCGACGCGGCGGTATCCGTACACTTCACGGAGCATCAGCGCGGTTTCGGCCGCGGTCGTATGCTGGTAGTACCCGAACCGCTCCTGTTCCCATGCGACAAGGCGCTGGATCTCGGCAGCAACACTGTCTGCCGAAACCGTCGCCCCGCGCCAGTATGCATCCACCAAAAGTGCGCTCGCCTCCTCACACGCCTCCTGCCATGGAAGCGACCAGTCGCCGAACGGCGCCTGCGAGGAGAACGGCACGGCAAGGTTCACCGGACCGGGTGTTGCGGATACCGAGGGCCGAACAACGACCGCCGATAGCGCGGGAGTCGGCGAGAACCGCGGCTGCTCGCTGGGCACTGGCGGCTTCGCCAGTTCGACAACCGCATCGCGGATAACGCCACGCCAAACGACAGCGGCAAGCACCGCACAGATCCCCACACCGAGCAGTATGCGAGAGCGGGTCGGAGCGGACATAGTGCTGTATTATAGCACAAAAATAGGAAAAGAAAAACGCCCACGATCAGTCGTGGGCATCTCCGCTCCCGGCGAAAAAGAGGCCGAGTTCGGTGACTGCGCGTGCAGCGTACTCGCTTCCCGTTTCCGCCCAAAGCTCGTAGAGCCGAAGGACATCGGGAGGTCGCAACGCTCCCAGCGCCGTACCGCATCGAGCCATGGCATCCGAGATGCGGCGAAATTTAGTCCCCAGTTCATGGAATGGGCACGCTCCGCAGTGGAGATACGCACGCTCCCCCAGATGCCGATACAGCGCGAGACTTCCGGAGCGACGGCGAGACTCCAACTGCCACCAGACGAAGCTTGTGAGCGCATCGTCGCCAACCTCACGAAGCAGGCGCGCCCGTTCCGCTGAGGTATGCGGCATCCCGATCGCCTGAACGAACCGAGTGCTCAGCGGCAAGCCGGACCGAGCACTCCAGCCCGCAGGACGGGCAAGCAGCGTCGTAAGGTAGAACTCTGCGAGCGCGGAAACATGAATGCGCTCGCGCTGCATCGCTGCAGTGAGAGCATCCCGGAAAAACTCATCCGCTGAGTGGTAGCCAAGCACCGTGGTCACTATGGCCTCCCGTGAAAAGAGCTGTACCCGACAGTATACGCAGACACGTCGGCGATACAAGATTGCTTCAATCCCGGGGAGGCGTATGATGCCTGCATATGACACCTCTCAATATTCATCCGATCTTCGTGCATTTCCCGGTTGCCCTCCTCACACTCGCCGCCACGCTCGAGCTTGTCCGGTTTCGCCGAGTTCTCCAGAAGTCCTACATCTTCCATACGAAGGCATTCCTGGTGATCGCCGGCACGATCAGTGGATTCATTGCCTTGCAAACCGGAGAGCTCCTCGAACACCTCTACGACGGGACGACAACCGCCCGTATCGTCGAGCTTCATTCATCACTCGCAACTGCAACGCTCGGCGTGTTTGGAATACTCTCCATCGCCTATGCCGCGCAGTGGATGGAGCGTGAACAGGTATTCACGCGCCTGCGTCATACCTCCGCATTCCGCATGATACACGCGCTTGGGCAGCGCATCACAGAAACGCGCTTCGCATATGTCGTCAGCATCGTCGGACTTACGCTCATCACGCTCACCGGCGCGCTCGGCGGCATCATCGCATACGGACCAGACATCGATCCGGTCGCATCGTTCATCTACCGCCTCTTATTCTAGTTGGCGCGGTTAAATCGCTGCCACGCATCAAGACCCCAAAACCGCCCGGCGCTCGATGCTGCTAGGAACATGAGCACCAGCGCAAAGATGATGTGCTGGTCAATAACAAATGCATTCGGGTTCGGATATGGGAATCCAAGCGCCAGGTAGTACAGCACCATCAACAGCGCGCCGAACGGCGCGCTAAAACGCACGAACGCGCCGAGTGTGAGCGAAATACCAAGGAGCGTGAGGCCCCATTCGTTCAGCGCGTTCGTGACAGGCAAGATGCCAGGACTGGCAAGCCAGTGGTACAACCCGGTCAGCGCTTTTGCGTTCTGGAGATATCCGGCCGCCGACCACTCGGGATCGAGAAGCTTGGTGACGCCTGCGTACAAGAACATCCAGCCCATCGCAATACGCAGCACCGCAAGGATCGGCTTCGAGAAGTATGAGGGGATCATGCCGCCAGTATACACTGTCGGCATCAATGACTTATGCACTATCGCGTTCCTGGAGTCCAAACGTCAGCGTTGCGGTGCCAATGAGAATGGCACCCCACACCACCATGCCGAGCAGATCACCCGCGATCGCGGAAAATCCCGCACCTTTGGTCATAACCTCGCGAAGCGGAGTCGAGAAGAAGGTCAATGGAAGAAGCTTGGCCCCGGTCTGCAGCCACTCGGGCATACTGGAGAGAGGGAAGAATGTCCCACCCAAGAACAGCATCGGGAACACGATAAGGTTCGCGAGCGCTGGCACTGATTCAACGGTCTTCGCGATGCCCGACACAGTGAATCCGAGCCCCAGGAACATGAGCGCTCCCAATATCACGCAAAGCGCGATCAGCCAGTACGAGCCGACGACGGTCGCATCGAGCACGAGCACTCCGACCAGAATGAAGATAGCGGTCTGGACGAATGACACCGCCAATCGCGTCACCGCGTTCGCCGCAACGAACTGGAACGGTCGCATCGGAGTCGCGGCGAGCCGCTTGAGGACTCCCTTCTCCTTGTATTGCACGAAAAGGAACGCGACCGAGAAAACGGACATCTGCATGACCGACATCGCGATGAGCCCCGGGAGCAGGAAATCGATGTACTTCAAGTCGCGCGACTCCACGCGCTCCTGGCGGAGCGTGAAGAAGGTCGGAGCGTGCGCAAGCGCGAGGCTGGTCTTGTCGAGATACTGGCTCAGCATCGAGACGATCGACTGCACCTGTGCAGGCTGCCCGTCGTTCACATACACGACCACCTCCTTCGGAGCGTCGCCAGCAGCATCAATCAGATCTCCGGGAATAACCAGGACTACGACGCGCTCCCCAGCCTCGAGCGCCGCTCGCTCGTCCGCCAGCGACCCCTCATGCACCTTGAGCATCTCGAACTCCTTGAGACGGTCGATAAATTGCACGGTTGCCGGTTGCGCTGATGCCGCAACAACGCCGATATCGTAGGTCGGCGCCTTATCGAACCCGATGAGCCCGAAAATAAACATAATGACCAACGGCATGAACAGCGTAAAGAACAGCGCCTGGCGGCTCCGCAGGAAAATGAGTGCTGACGATACGACAAGCGAGCGAAAAGTATTCATAATGGATTATTCGCGAAGTTGATGTCCGGTCAGATTCAAGAACACGTCCTCCAAAGTCGGGCGCTTCAGAGTAAGCGCCCCGATGGAAAATCCGTGCGCGCGTCCAGCACCGAACAGTTCATCGAGTGTATGCCGCGGCTGTGCCGTTGTCACAAAATGAACGCCGTCTGCCTGCCTGACCGAGCGTACATCGGCCAATGCGGCAAGAACGCCATCGCCGATCTGGTGATCGCTCGTAAACTCGATCACCGCATCGCCGCCGTGCGCGGCGAGCAAGCGATCAGTCGCATCGAGCGCCACAATGGCACCGTGATCCATGACCGCAATGCGGTCGCACAGCACCTCGGCCTCATCCATATAGTGGGTCGTCAGCACGACGGTTGTGCCGCGAGCATTGACCTGCCGAATAAGGTCCCAGAGATTCCGACGCGCCTGCGGGTCCAATCCGGTCGTCGGCTCGTCCAGGAACAGCACGACCGGATCGTTCACCAAGCCAACCGCAATGGAAAATCGCTGCTTCTGTCCCCCGGAAAGCTCCTTGACCATACTCCCCGCTTTTTCTCCAAGCTGGACATCGGCGAGCAGTGCCTCGGGGTCAACTGTGCGCCCGTACAGCGCGCCGAACAGCGCGAGCGTCTCCCGCAGGGTAAGTCCGTCGAAGAACGTGCTCGCCTGAGGCTGTACGCCGATCCGCCGCTTCACGTCATTCGTATGCGTCGTCACACTCAAGCCATCAATATGAATAGTCCCCGCCGTCGGCGTTCGCAAGCCCTCGATCATCTCGAGTGTCGTCGTTTTTCCCGCTCCGTTAGGTCCAAGAATACCGAAGATCTCCCCTCGCCGGACGGTGAACGAGATGCCCCCAACAGCTGTGAATTGCCCGTATCGCTTCACCAGATCAGAAACTTCGATCACGTCGATCGTGCCCGACGGAACCATCGGAGATCCGATGGCAGTAGCAAGATGCGCGGGAGTCCACCCCGCATTCGCGAGGTCGCGAGCAACATCAGCCAGCGTCATGCCAGCTTTTTCGGCGTCGTTCAGGTAGTGTGCGAGTCGGGACTCATGCATAGCGATATATTATATAACATATTTTCGAAGTATGCAATAACCCCGCAAACCTAGGAGATTCGCGGGGAAAACGACACCGAACGCACCGCCTCCGCCCATTCGACCTCGGGAAGGCGCATAAGCGCCTCACGCCACGCTACTGGATCACCCCGTGCGATGCGCACAGCATGCAGCCCGCGCACCCGATCGAATACCTGCGCCCACACAGCGAACGACGCACCGAAATCCGAAAGGATCCGCTCACAGGCCACCAGGTCAGTAGACCGGCGGAACAGAAGCAGGATCACAACCACCTCCTACGGACGGCTGTGGCGCACGTTATCAAGCGCCCAACTATATGCAATGATCCGGCAAGGATCAAAGGAATGAGGAGGCGAACCCCGAAATGGTCGGAAGGAGTTCGTTCAAAAAGCGGTCTATGAAACCGGACCGCGACCGAACATGTATTTCGGTCGTAGCATCCGCATGGTTTCCTGCATTATCAAACACACGAACCATCACCTGATGCACCCCCTTCCGTGTGAACGGTATAGAAACCGGAAGCCGCACAGGGAGTAGGACCCCATCGTCTACCTGAACATACGTGCTCTTTTGCAACCCACTTAGATTGTCGGCTGCCGCAGCATCGATGCGAACAACATCCCCAGCGACGACACTCGTGTCGCTCGCCCTGACCATAAAACCTTCGGGGGGAGTCCCATCAATCTTTAGGCGGATTTCTGCTGTCTCCGTTCTGATGCCGTCTTTCCAGGCAGACAGTCGGATCATATGTGCTCCGTCTGATAACCCGACAACCTCGAGAGACGAGTCGCCGACAGGCACCGGTACTTCACTGCCGGTAGCATCGACAGCGTAGGTGTAGCGGATGCCAGGCCGCGAAAGCCATGAGACGCCCACATCCCTTGAAGAATACCAGCGCTCACGATTGGGATGTGTTGGAGAGAACATGGTGAATGGGATCTTACCGCTGGAAGCACTCGAGCGCTCGGCGATTACCGTATACCCGCTATCCGTCCACGAGCGCAAGACGCTGGTCCCCAGCCCATCATTCGCGAGCACTTGAGTCCCTTCCGCAAAACGAAGCGTAAAGTCACCCGCCTTGAGGGGACGAAGAATGAGCCGAACAAAGACATCGGTGCCGGAAAATTCAGCTCCCAGTAATCCACAAGAGACAGAAACGGTGCCACTCTCGTTGTCGATCGTTCTTTCGAGCACAATCCCCTTCTCACACAGGGAATCTGTTGACTCGACACCGACAGCGGCGACCCGTGACGGGTCGAAAGAGGCCACGGCTCGGATAGCGTTCACCCGCTCTCCCCCAGTCTCGACATTGATCGCGATCCGGTGTTCTGAGTTCAGTTCGAACACAGCGGTCTCGGGACCAAAACTCATGGTCGAGTTGTAGATTGAAGTCGTCTCGGGCACATCCATGACCCGCACGAAACCCTGGCGCGTAAGAAAGACGGTCAGGATTATTTGGAGCGCAAAGAAAAAGAAAAGCGCACAGAAGAAAAGCGCCCACCGAACATCCAGCAGGGTTAGACGCCTCCGCCACGCAAGATATGAAAGAGCGGCAAGCAGCGCAACTGTCATCCCCAAAACCATACCGAGACGCTGCCCGCGTGACTGCACCGGATGAAGGAGGATCATCCCGCCAGCCGGCTCTCGCACCCCCGGAAAGACGATATTGCCGATAAGGTACACATCGTCGTGAATACGCAAAAGCTCCGGATCGCTGCAACACGTCGTAAGGTCACTCCCGGAGTTCAGGTACGCAGCGATCGCACTCCGATCCGCTTGGTCGGTAAAGCTCGCTCCGGTCAACCCGATCCCTCGCCGATAGAACGCGACGTGCTCCCCACCCCGGAGATGTGTAGACCGGAACACGCTAGCGTAGTCATCATATAACGGGAATGCTGTAACCACAGCGCCGACAAATTCTCCGTTGTCCATCACCGGGACACCAGCAAACATCACCAGCGGATGCGCCACCCCCCGATCGATGCCACTCACCTCTTCCCCTCGGGAGAGTGCGTCGCCCCAGGGAGATGCCTGAAATGTGTAGTCGCCGTACTGTGTCACCGCATATGATCGGGAGAGCGCGACGCCGTTCCGGTCCACGACAAGAACCGCATTGATACCACGCTTCTCTCCCTCGCGGTGGGCAAGCAGAGCAATGCTCGAAACATCTCCATCACGAATAAAATGGATCAGCGCATCTGATCGCGCGATCTCACGCGCACCATCAAGAAGCGGCACCGTCTGCTCGCGCGCATGCTGCCGGACTCGCTCTCTGTACTGGAGAAATTCGTTCCGGGTCACGAGCCCGACAATCTTCGGCTCGATCAGAAATATGCTCGCCGCAAGAACAAGTCCTAGTACCGTCATACCAAAAAAGGCGCGCCTCCGAACAAGCTGCTGCCAGAGCCGCGATGCGATCTTCTGCCAGAAAACAAAATAGCGCGCCATATTATGCATGCCGAGCTCTCCGACTTACATAGAGGAGCGGTACGCTCAATACACCGAACCCTGTCTTTGCCAGAAATCCCGCGACCATCATCTGAAGTACCAGCGGATCGGGAAGCATTCCCACGAATGCGATCGAGAAGAAGAGAATGCTATCGATGAATTGCCCGCCGACCGTCGCCGCGAGACTCCGCACCCAAAGCAGTCGTTTACCCGTCGAACGCTTCAGCGTCTCAAAAATCGCGATCTGAATGTGTTGAGCAATCAAAAATGGTATACCGATAGCGATTCCGAGTCTGATGCCGCCTTGGAATATCGTGGTAATCGCTTTATCGACATCGCCAGACACAACGATCTCGCCCAGATCCAGAGCCAACTACCCCATGATCACGAACACCACGAGAGCGAACACGCCGGCCCACACCGCCCGAACTGCTTCCCGCCTGCCATATCGCTCAAGCAAGAGTTGAACAGCAAAAAATGTCGTCGCATAGAAAATGTTTCCAATATTACTGACGAACCCGAAAATAGAGATCAGTTTCGCCCCAAAGGTACTGATAAGGAGAAGGTTTGTCGCAATGGCAACGGAAACTATTTCAGCCCCGAATCCGAATCCGATCAATACCGCAAGCATACTAACCAGCACGCCTACTCCTAGGATGAGCTGATGGGTGAACATACCCTCTAGTATACCATATGTCCAGTGCGCATCACCACACACGAAGCCAGCGAACGGCCGAACGCATGATGTGCCAGATCTTCTCTCCGAGCGAAGCCCCGATCGTCCAAAGGGCCTCCAGTCGGGGAGGAGTGAACCGGGCAATATACTCGTGCCCGACAGCATCCACCGCTTTAATCTCGTATGCACTCAAGAGGTGGATACCGGATATCCGCATCGGACTTTGAGCTTCACGCCAATCGCTCCAAATCCCGAACCGTCGCTCCCGAACCTGGTATGAAACGACACCGGAACCCTTATCGGCAGTCTGAAAGACGAGCACCGACGCCGCGTTCATCAGCTCCACGCTCTTCACCAAACGGACCACAAACGGCTCTGGCGGAGAAAAGTCGAGCATAAGCGGCTCCGATGCGCTTGCTGGACGCGTAAGATCCAATAAGAGCGGCGCGGTCCGAACGACATCGCGCTGAGCATTCGGACCGTGTAGGTACGCCACGAGGTCGCTCATGCGCAGACTCGTCGCACCCGCAGAACGAGTAGAAAAGCGTACCCGGAACACCTCCGCGTTCACCGCCACTGCAGGCGTAAGTCCTCCGGGAATTGCTCCCGCAAAAACGATCACCCCCTCGGAGTTCTCCGCTGGGGCCCGCGTCCAAAGGCTGATGACCGAGTTGGCAGCATTTACATCTTCAACCTTCAACAGCGCGGGGTCATATCGCAACTCACCCGAAAGGGCGTTCACGGGCTCCTCCGGCTTGACCACGACGCGCACCGTAACGCCTCCCGACCCCGAAGAGCCATCCCGGACAAGGATCAGCTCTGCTGCATGTCCCCGCAGGGGGCTCAGGAGAACTCCAAGCAGGACACCCGCACAGAGAGCAATGAAACGAGAGGAGGTCATCCCGTCCAAAAGAAAGCCAATATACTCACGTCGGCGAGTGTGACCGAGCCGTCGCAATTCAGATCAGCACGAGCCCCGGCATCGATCGGTTTCTCGTACCAAAAAGATAGGATGGAAAAATCCACCAGATCTACCCTCCCGTCATCATTAATATCAGCCGTGTCCACACCTGTACCACACACAGAAGGCAGCGCCTCGCCCACCACAAATCGGATCTCGCGAGACGACGGCGACCCCATGCGCCCCACGATGGCCCGAACGCGGAGCACGTGCTCACCGGAACGTTGATCGTTCGGAATAACTTCAGCTCGGTATGATCCGTCATTATGGACAAATGCGATGCCTTGCCACACACCGTCATCAACCGTTACTTCGATCTGAGCTCCCGGGGCGGTCCATCCCCGCAGCCAGGCCCCCGTTCCGCCAGCCGCTTGGCTATCCTCCGCCACGACAAGAGGCGGAAGGAGGATATTCGATATATGAGTCGTGGATCCAAGAATGGGAATAGCTACGAACGAATACGGATCGGTTCTTGTGCCGTCATTCGCAACTGCCGTCAAACCGAACAGATACGACCCGCCCGCGAGTCCCGATAGTGCAATGCGAAAGCGCCCCTCGTCGTCCGCATCGCTTCGCGCGACGTCAACGCCGTCCTTCAGCAGATGAACGGTCGCGCGCGGAAACGCAACACCATTGAGCTCTATCGCCGCAATGCGACTCCAACTTACGTCTCCGCTCACAGACCCCCCAGATAGCGGAGATGCCGTCGGAGTGGGTGTCGACGATGGGGTTGGCGTCGGAGAAAATGGAACCACTCGTACATCAAGCGACCCGGTTGCAGCAAAAGCGGGAACCGACACGAAAAACATGACTGCACAGACCGTGATCGTGCGCCCCAGGATATTCATACAGCCACACACTAAACCGAAGCTCGTACGATCTTAAATTTCGATCGGAACCACCGCAGTCCGAAGAAGAGTGCGAAGAATATCAGCGCAGCCGGTATCACGAGACGGAACGGCACCGCGACCACCCAACGCTCCATTATTTGAGAAACACCACTCCCATCAACCGCCGTTGCGGTAACACGATACACGCCGAACGGGAATGCTCGACTCCACTGCGCCGTGATCGTTCGCTCGATATTCGGGTACACGAAACGCCGCTCCCCCTGAACAACGGTGGTCTTCCCAATGAGACCCCGAATACTGACTGATACATTGCTCTCATAATGCGTAGTTCCCGTGTTCAAATACCCAACCTTCATACTCACGGGACCGCCAGCAACAAAGCGAGGAATATCCAAAGACGTAAGATTCCCAGTCCGCGTAAGATCCCCGTTCACGTTCAGGATCACGAGAGCACCGACCCGAGGGACTGCACCAACATTCTCCCCTTGGTTGTTCAGCACCGCCGTAAAAAAGATCGCGGCATACCGCCCACCGGCAGTTGCCGCCCGTGGAACACGGATGGTGAACGGAATTCGAGCCTCCTCGTGGGGCTTCAGCGTGACAATGCTCCGATCGATCTCGATCCAATCGACCATCCGATAGGGGTTCTCGACATCGGACGGAACCCACTGGATCGTATTGCCATCGGTCACGCGGAAATCTTGAAACTCTGGTTGCACCCGAAGGACAAAATCGTTCGGATTCGCAACCGTAATGACATCTTCATACGATGCTCCAGGGTCCACATTCACTGCATAACGGATCGGAGCAACGGTAACACCGACCGGAGCGGCGGCAGCAAATGATGCGCACAAAAAAGCAGCGAAGAGAACGATACTGCCGCTCAAAAATCTCGTGGACCTCATCATGCTGGCACTATAGCACCGTACAGAAAAACAGCCAACTGCGCCGCCTGTCGTGCGCATTGCGCAGTACAACGCCGCTAGGGGGTTGTTGTACCGGTATAGATGACATTACCGGTATAGGTGGTTGCTGCTTGCGTCGCGGTGACTGCGAGACGGTAGCCGATCGACGCATAGTAGGTACCCGTAACAGAGGTTGTGAGCGCGGTAGACGCGGAGCTGGAGGCCTGAAGAGCTGCGTACAAGTTCCCCGCCGCACTCCCGCCAGTGAAATCGGTCCCCGTGCCCCAGCAGCCGGCCGACTTGTCGCCCCCTGTAGAAGTTGCCCAAACCGTGTATCCAAGCCCCGTTGAAACGCCCTCCGACCATGCGGCCGTCACCGGAGACGAGCAACCCGTGAATGCCTTCGGCCCCGCATTCGCGGTTCCGGTCCCGCTTCCGAGATCTGAAATGTTGATCGAGGCGGGGCTAGCATCCGATGCAAGAGTTACGTTCGAGATCGCCCGCTTTCGCCCGATCGCAAGCGTAGCAGTATCATTCGCAACAAACTTCACACGCGTATTGGCGTTATTGCTGGTCAGGGCCGTGAGCGTGCCGAAGCTCGCGCTCGCGTTCGAATCGCAGTTCGTTTTTCCATTATCACAGGTCCCATCGATGGTGAGGGTGATATTTGAGCCAACGGTAACCGAGAGTGTCGCCGTCGAACTCGAAGAAGCCGCCGAAACAGTTACCGGACGGAAGAGCGCTTGGTACAAACCAGAGTCATACAGCGACCAGCCGAAGAAGAGCGCGAAACCGATGACCGCAACCACCGCGAACTCCTTTGGACTGCGCGTCGGTGTATCCATAGTGTTGATGCTCTTATTTTACACCACGAGCAGCCCATTCGGCTGTGGATAACCGTCATGGGGTGCTCCGGAGAAATGCCCGGCTCCTGCCGGCAGTATCCCCCAGAAGACGATAGAGCTCTGCCAGCACCTGAAACCCGGCCGGGCTCAGGACGCCGTCAGGCAACGCCAGTGCTTGATCGGCTATTTGATGCGCAGCGTCCTTTTCTCCGATGATCAAATGCGTATACGCCAACGGAACCAGATAGCGCGGCTCGAAACGGGCAAGCGCGCTAAAAAGTGCGAGCTCCGACGAGAATTCACGAGAACGCTCCAATAATTGAGCCGCCGCCTGCACCGCTCCTGCATCTCGATACCCGCCGTCGATCGCGGACTGGATCTCCCACATCCCCTCTTGGAGGGCAGAAGGGTCGTGCGGCACACGCGCAACAGCCATCGATACACGCGCAGCCCCAAGCATGAACAACGTCTCGGACGACGGCTGCTCAAGTGCCGCGCGAATGCCTGATACTACGATAATCGCGTCGGAAAACTTGCCCGCCTCCATGAGGCCATTGTACTGCTCGTCTTGGAGCGGAAGAGCCCGCGGTAACCGCCGTATCCCCTCAGTGAGCACATCAGGAGAACACGCACTGTCGCCGTATGCATCCGAAAAGAGCATCCGATTCGCGCGGCACGCTTTATACAGATAGAGGTATCCGGCATAATCGTCAGGCGTATGATCAATCTCTTCCCGAAGCGCTCCGAGGAGATTTTTCAGAGAACCGCCGATGGCCTCCCGCTCTTCCGGAGAGGCGCGAAACGCATATCCAACCAGACCTTCAGTGTATTTTCTCCGAACATCCTGCAAAAACATCCGTTCTCGTCCCATCGCAACCTCACCGAAACGAATCCCATCCACTCCATTCCCGGTGGCGAAGGCGGTATATGAGCGCGCCACCGCGAGGTTGCTGGTAAGCGATCCGATGTTCAGGAGCAATCCTCCAACAGAAAGCGCTACCACAACAACCGTACTGACCCCCTGCACCCGTTTCCCGGTAGGCATCCGCCACCGGGCGCTATCACCCCGGTGCGCCGCATAAGCGATGAGATATCCAACAAGTAGCGCCGTCGGAAGAAGATCGAAAAAGAACAGTAGGTGACCAAGAACCGCCACGAATCCCGCCTTCAGCACGCCAGGGAGACGAATGAATGTGGCCCACAGAAGCGCGGCATACACAGTGAGACCAATAAGCCCCTGCGTCGAAGCGATATCGACAATGATGTTATGTGCCCGATCGAATATGACACCTTGGGCGTTCGTAAAAAGGCGCGCATCGAACCAGACGCTGTACAGCGACGGAAACTGCTCTGGTCCCCACCCGAGCATCGGATGCTGTGCGGCGCCGCGGATGCCCATCCACCAAACGACCAGACGCTGGCCGATCGTCTCCCAGAAAAGATCGAATCGGACAAGGCGAGTCCAGTGGTCAGTGTTCGAAAAGAAGAACAACACTCCACCGAGCAGCAGTGCCCCCACAACAAGCATGACCATCCTTCGACCCCGAAACAGCGCGCTCACGCCGCCCCACTTCAGGTATCCAAGAAAGCAAAGCCCGGCGATAAGGCCCGCTACCGCGCCTCTGACCGCACTCAGTAGGATGCCGCCGCCGAGCACCAGCGTGCTCACACCAATGGCAGTTCGCGCGCGGAGCGAAGATGACGGCAGAAGCGCGAGTCCCAGAAACACATTTACGAGAAGATACCCCGCAAAAGCGGCAGGGTTCCCAATCGTCCCAAAGATTCGAAACCTGCTCGTCGCACCCGCGATACCCGGAATAGTCGTCAGTTGGAGC
The DNA here is from genome assembly GCA_020852375.1 of Candidatus Yanofskyibacteriota bacterium. Lineage (GTDB taxonomy): Bacteria > Patescibacteriota > Minisyncoccia > 2-02-FULL-40-12 > GWA2-44-9 > JAGOPO01. Next base: position 33,673 of record JADZAY010000019.1, on the reverse strand, counting down.
ATTCCGTACAACGCTGATACCAGCGCGACTCCCACCGATAATCCGAATAATGTCCGCCAGTCCCCTCGCGATTGGAACATCCCAGAGAGCATAGTCACAAGCAGAGCGCCATGCAGGAGGGTAAACACCCCGCCCATCCGCTCCCAGGTCCCAAAAAAACTGAGCTGCGGGTTTGCGCTGGCAAGCCCCGCAATAATAGCAACGGCAACACTCACCCACAGAAGCAAAAGCGGAAGTGAACGCGGCGGCCGCATGACAGGATGACGCAGGACAACGAAGAGATAGAGCGGCGCGAGAAGCTCGATCAACAAGCGGAAGAGTATTTCTTTTCCAAAGAAGAACGGGGAAAACGTACGCTGAAAAATGACCAGCGGGATAAACGCGGTCAGGAAAAGGCCGCTTCGGATCACCCGTATGAGGACTCGATCGATCAGCCCGAGCGCTTGCACACTGCCCTGGATGCCGTCGTGCGTCATGGAGCAGTCGTTCCCGTAAAGATGACCTGCCCACTATACCCTGTCGCCTGCTGAAGCTGCGTGATCTCAAGGCTATAGCCCACCGATGCAAATGAGGGGTTCGGACTATTCGAAGTCGCGCTCAAGAATGCGGATGCAGCCGATGACGCCTGCAATGCCGCATAGCGGTTTTCGATCGCGCTTTCGGTCGATCCGGCCCCCCAGCACGTCGTGTCTTTATTGATGCTCGCCGCCCATACGGTAAACCCGAGACCGGTCGAGGCTCCCGACGCAGCTGGCCACTGCGCGGCACCGCATGAACCGCCAAGGCCACCGAACACATCGATGCCGCCCCCGATATCGTCAATGTAGACGCTCCCCGGATTCGCGCTTGACGCAAGGGTCACGTTTGCGATCGCACGCTGTCTCCCGGCACTCAACTGGTACCCCGTTGCATTCGTGGTGTCTATACGGAGATTTGTCGTCCGGGTCACACGGGACTGAAAGCCCAGCGTCCCGAAGCTCACCGTCCCGCCGGATTCGATGGTAAGGGTCAATGACGTGGGAGTGCCGGCAGCCGGCTGATCGCACAATGCGCCCTTACATGCAATGAACGATGAGGATGATGCGACTCCTGCAACAGCCTGGCCGCCCGCACTCGTATTGAAAAACGTCGACGAAGACCCCGTCCCAGCGATGCTATCAACTCCACCTCCGAAAAGAATGAACGAGGAGGAACTCGCGATGTACCCGAGAGCATCATCGGGAACAAGCCACGCGAGCACCAGTATTAGGCAGGCAAAAATGGCAACTCCCTGTAGAATAAGACCCGTGCGCGCAAAAAGACTCATGTGCCTCCAGTATACACGAAATGGAGCTTACTGTTTTTTCCGAGCCTCTTCGACCTGTTTCACCACTTCCGCATCACCGCTCAGCGATTCCCAAAAAAGCACTGATGATCGCTCGATCTGCAGCACCCCAAAGGAGACCAGCGGCTGGCTAAACCCCCACCGAACAAGCGACACCGTCCGGAATTCGCCGCTCTGCAGCTTTACGCTTGCGGCCTGCCCCGGTCCACCATCATTCGACCCGAGTGAAACATAGTATGCGTCTTTCAGCTCAAGGCTCCTGTCATCAAGCGATCGAATGCGCCCGATATACAGGTCCCCATTCACCAGATATACGGCCTGCCAACCACGAAGCGTTTCTGCACGCACCGATACAAAGCGCTGAGCGGCGGGCAGAAGGAAAAAAATCGCACCCAAGACAGCAGCACCGATCAAAAACATACTCCGCAGCTGACTCATCGTTGGCATTCGAATAGTGACAGCTTTCATGATGCGTATTTATCGAGGATTGTACCAAGCACCGGAAACACCCTGATCGGCTACGACAATATAATATGTCCCCGCACGAAGTCCATACGACTCCGCGTCCACAGTTATCACGAAACGCTTCCCGGGCGTGCAGGGATATGCCTGATTAAGCGCGGCCGCTGCCGGCTCCTTTCGGTAATCGATCTTCCGAGCATAGAGGATAACAGCGATATAAGCGTCTCGACAGGACTCTGCGATCGCAAACGACCCGCCAGGAATGTCGACGGAGCGGAATTTCGCGGGTTCGGGATATCCCGAAAGAATGTCGTGGAGAACTGATTTCCGACCACCATCCTCACCCCCGAGACTGAATCCCTGCGCCAGAGGCCGGATAGCGAACCCTCGAAGCTCCTGGGACGCGCCGTCGTCATGCTCACCACGCAACACCGCAAAAACGATCACAAGCGCGACGCAAAGCACCACGACACGCCCAATGTGTCGCCGCATGCTATTTGATTGCGCGAAGTTCGACCAGAATGTCTGAAACCACATTGAAGTAATGCTGCTGGGCGAACTGCTTTGCCTCATCGCTCTTCTTGTCCCACGGCGGGTTGAAGAACGTCAAAATTCGGTCGATGGCAAAATGGGAACGAATGGGATAGTGATCGAGCTTATTCGCGACCCTCCAGTCCTTGTTGAAGTATGCCCAGGTCGCCTCCGAGATCGCCCGCGTGTGGGTGGGATCCTGCCATGCACGAATACTGGTGTAGTACGGACCCACGATGGTCACCTTCGCATCCGGTGCGGCGATCCGCCACACCTCATCCATGAACTTCATGAGGTCCTTCGTATGCTCCACATAGTGAGACACATGGATCTCCTCGACCGAGTTGTCCGCAAACGGTTCCCACGGAAAACGCTCCAGATCCCACACCGTATCAACTCCGGAACCAGGAGTGATATCGACACCGTGAAATCCCGGCCGCTTTTGCTGTCCGCACGCAAGATCAAGCTTCATAGATTAGTGGGTAGTAACAAAATCGAATACCGCGCGTGAAACCTCCGCCATGAAACGGTTCGCCCGATCCTGATCTCCTCCGTTCGAGCCAAGACACAGGAGATAGGGTCTTCCGGGAACATACACGATGCCACAGTCGGAGAATGTCTGGTCATTTGCCGAAGCCCCTATCTTGTGCGCAACAATAGTGCCATTGGGAACCCCCCCAGGAATCGAATCATTAAATTCTGATTCGCTCAGATCCTTGAGGATCTCCTGCGAGTGTTCGCTGCTGATATAGGTAGCATTATAGAGTGCGAGAAGCATATTCGAGAGCACTTTCACACTGATCTCCGAATAATTAATGCCCGAAGCATCTCCATTTGCGACCAGCGGAGGCAACACCTCCCACCCCAACTCGGCGTACACATCACTGAGCGGATCATCGATACCAACCCTCCGCAGAAGAGTCGTCACGGCGCGCATGGCGGTGTTATCCGAACGAGACAGTATGATGCGGAGCAGGTCACGAGCGGAATAGCTCTTACCGGCACCGACTTTATACAGATCACCGAATCCATCATCAAGATCGGTCTCCGCGAGTGCGTATTCCTGGGAAAGATTGATACGGCCATCTTCCACCGCCTTATAGAATGCCATCGCGAGCGGAACTTTGATGAGGCTCGCCGCAACAAATTGATCCCGCTCGTTCACTCCAACCCAGCCACCATTGCTCAGATACATGAAATAGAGGTACGTTTTCTGGGGATACTTCTTCACAATTCGATCGAAGCTCTTTCGAAGATCAGAGAAGTCGATGATGAAGTGCCGATTGATCTTCAGCGCCTTCACCGGATTCAAAAGCTCAAACGAGCTAGAGGCGCTGTGCGCCGCAAGCTGACTGCGCAACGAACGATTTTGCGCGGCGAGCGCGACAAGACCAACACCCAATATGCCCCCGAGCGCCGCGAGAAGGATTAGGTTATGCGATCGCGCCATATCAATACACCTGCCCCGTTCTCACATCGAGATGCCCGCACTTGATCGATGTGTCAACACAAATACGATACCCCAGCCTCCGAATCTTTCGATAGAAATACAGGTCCTGCGTCATTCCACCCTCGTCCACATTCTGAAGTGTATGGAACCAGGGACGGTCAACGCGCGCGTCCTTGAACAAATCCATCTTGAAAAGCGTAAATCCCATGCCGGTACCGTTACACTCGACCACATCCCCCGAATCCCAATTCGTAAGCGCCTCGTAGTTATCCGTACCGCGAGCAGGGTCACCAAAAATAAGCGGCATGGAAACCTCGCCCTTCGTCCAATACAGTGCCCCGGCAACATCGTAAGTATCCATATGCCGATACAGCTCGAACAAAGGGCCACGCGTACCAGGCATCCACGGGATGATCATATCGTCCTCAATAAAGAGAATGTACTTGAATTTCGCAAGATCGGGATTGTTCAGAACCGCCTCAATGGAGTGTTCGTAGGCGTCGCCGACCTCATACCCCGAAGAAACCACCTCGACGATAGGCTGGTTCATGGGACGAATCATACGCTTCCATGACTCCACGACCATCGGATGGAACCCGTTCGAACTGAAGTGCTCATAGGTGATTAGGTGATTGCACTTCGGACAATTCATACTCCTCGTCTCTCTCCGATCGCCGCGAACCGCCGTAATAATGACCGTGGAGAGATCTCGGAAGTGCTCACCGCGCGGCATCGCGTTGTAGGCGACCCGCTCATGGTATGCGTCCTTGAGCACGTCGTCCAAACGATGAATTCGAACATGATGATCGTCCATCCTATATTTCGGTGATCGTTATGAACGGAGCTCCGCGCCCGAGCGTCCCGGCGTTGTTGATGTTTGAAAGCGCCATGGAGTTCGGGAGGGCCCCTGAGGAAAACCAACCCTGACCCGGAAACCACTGTACTGATGAATTCGTAGCGGAGCTATTCGTTCCCGGCAGGACTCTCCCTGAAAAGTTCCCCGACGCACTCGCTCGTCCCAAGAGATGAATGGAGCCGCTCGTAACAGCCGCGCGGACGGCAACCCAGTACTGACCAGGGGTCAGCTCGAGGCCGCTCAATCCGGTCAGTTGGTACATACGCGCCGCGGCCCATTGTGCAGTTGTTGAAAGACTGAAGTTCCCGGATGTTGAGCTGATAAGCGAAAGCGTACTTCCATTTAATGAATACACTCCCGCATAGAGCGTATGTGCCAATGTTGTGCCACTACTTCTGGACAGCATAAACCCAAGCGTCTTTACGGAAACGGAGCCGCGAATCTGAAGAGGGGCAACCAGAACCGTACTATGCGTCGTATTCGCTCCAACCGCCCAATATGCAGAGTTCCATGACTGCATGTTCGTCGCCGCATATTCGCGGAACCCCCCTCCACCGCCGCCCGCGTTCACGCTCGCCGTGATGGTCTGGCCGTTCACACCGAACGAGACGCCGTTCGCGTTCGAGAAAACGATCTCACCAAGCGTCGCTCGCGTGGTCCCCCCGCTTAGGCTCCCCACCGGAATGTTCACATTGATAACTCCCCCGGCGCCACGAGACGCCGAAACGCCACCACCGGTAAAATCGAGGGCCGTCGATGCGCGCCCCTGGTCGACACCCTCGTCCCGAACCAAAAGACCGTCAACAATATCTTGAATGATCCCGCCTTGGCACACCCGTGCCCGAGAATCAGATGAGTTGTACCACAGCCGCCCATTCGTGGTGCACGAAGCCCCGACCGCCTCATCAGTGTTCTTCACATCCAAGCCCAAGAAGATCGGCGTTGCCTGCCCTGCGCCGGTCCCGATCTGAACCGCAGCGGACCCCGAGGCGACGCGAAGCAGGTCAGAGTATACGAATTCAGCAGTACGAGCATACGCGACGGCATCGAGGCGCTGGCGCACATCAAGAGTCTCCCAGCTGCCACTGCACGTGGTCGGCGTATTATTCACCTCCACTTGAAGATACAACGTGTCGTTCGCGGTAAAGTCGTAGTTCAGCACGTTCGCATCTCCGATCGCAGTCGCAAAAATCCCGTCTTTCACCTTCACGGTGGTCGATGCAGGCGTAGCGCCACCCAGCGGCCACACCTGACTCCCGCCGGTGGCGGCGTCGTAGATCCGGAACCGGAAGCAGTAGTTCGTCCCCGAGCTACCTCCAAGCGCAGTTCCGCTCAAGTCGGTGAGTCTCCCTTGATAGGAAAGCTTGCGACTTACCCCCACCGCGGCACGCGCCCCTTGAGGAAAAAGTGCATCTGCGGCAAGTGAAAGTACAAGGAACAGGGAAAGAATCCCCTCGACCGCAATAAGGAACAGGAGCCCGATCGCCCCCCACCGCCTGCGATTCAACGTGACGCCGCGAGAAGTGATGGTCATGCGTTTAGCTTGAGCGTATTCACAACTCCTTCGATATCATTGTACGCCGCTGCCAACCGAGCTCGAAGCCCGTCACTGCTCGGTATATCCTCAGACGGCACATGGATATTCGCGTGCACCGCGATCTCGAGCGGATCGACAAATTTTATGAAATAGGTCTCGCGCTGCGCGCCGCCATTTCGCTCCATCGTGAACTGAACACCGACATCGCGTAGATCTCGTTCGCGAAAGATCTCGTCGCTCACAAAAGAGCGAAATACTGCACCGCTCGGAAGAACCGACCCGAAACGGAAGTACACATCAAAATTAAACCCGTAGCTTTCCGGACGCGCCCCAGGAAAGAGCCCTTCGAGAGCTTGCCGGAAATGATCAGGTAGCGGGCTCGATCCGGGATCCTGACCCGAATCGTCGTCGACTCGAAAGCGATTCCCCTCAACCGCGAAAACAAGTCGCAACGACGGAACGCTCAGCACGGACGTTCGCGTGATCTGATCCTCAACGAATCGCATCCCCTTCCCGGCGGGACCGGGATACAGCGCCGAGAATGCCGCATTATCGGGGACAGAAAACCCGTCACTCCGAAATACGACCACCGCGTTCATTCGTTCGAGCTGCTTTGAGACGATCATGTCGCAACGTTACTCCTCAACCTCTCGCACGGTGATGCGAACCGGATACAGCGAGCTGATCGGCTCCCACGGACCACGGCCCTGCTGGCCGATCATAAGCCAATACGTTCCGTCCTCTATCGGCACCGGAAGCGAGCTCATCTCGTACGAAAGTAATCCACTGTCGCACGGAAGTGCCGCGTTGTAAAGCGCAGACGCCGGGTCGCGCACATAGTCTTCTTTTCCACGAAACACCAGCACAACAAAGTGCGTCTCGGTGCACGATCCACTCAAGGAAATGTGGTCACCGGAGATACGCAGCTCACCCTTGGCAGGTCCGGAAGCGTCGGCGCTCGAGGCTCCGGAGGGATACCAGGGAAGCTCCTGCTCGGTCGAGACCTCGCTCCCCAAGGAACCGAACTCCCAAACCAGTCGCTTCACCTTCGGCGTCGGGGTTGGAGTCGCTAGTGCATCCGCGGAAGTGGAGGGCGCCTCTTCCGGGATGATCGCATCGACGATCGTCGCGGCGACATCCCCGATGAACGAAACAATTGGAGAGTCATATTCGACCTCAAGCCAGATACTATCAACGTAGAGCGTTGAGGTCTCAAGACCAAGACCGGTGAAAATGGCAACCTGGAAATTATCAAGGGCTTCGAACGCCTCAGTGGGGAGATCGAAGCGGATATCGCTCGTCTGGCCCCTCTTCACCGAACCTGCCGGGATCCATGTTGCTCCGTCGATCGAATATCGCACAGTAAAGACCTCGTCCAAGCTCGCAGAATCGGATGCGATCTCTCCCGCATGAGCTACCGGAAACAGCCACTTCAAAAACGCTGACGGCTCTGGGGCGGGCTCGGGCTCTAGGACGGGCTCTTGGGTCGGTACGACTGCGGGCTCCTCCACGAACGGAGAAGCTGCTGGTGGCTGCGCGGTATCTGATGGCACAGGAGACTCGAATGGCGAAATGACTGGATCAAGGACGACCGGCTCGATCGAGAGCGGCGTCTCTTCGGGAAGAGACGAGGTTGCAATCGGAGACGGCTCCTCAACCGGAACGAGCGCCGGCGCCTCAGATCCTGATGCGACGGGAGACTCCCCTTCTGGAGCGGAGTCGGTCTCCTGGGGCGGTATAAAAACTCCGCTCGCATCAAATCCATCTAGGGTCGTCCCGTCGAAAACCTCGACCGGAGGAGTTCCGCGAAGAGCATCAGATGTAGTGGCCGCAATGCGAAGAGCAATAGATCGGACATCACCGGACGGAGCGTCGGAAGACGCGAATCTCCCACAGTATATTTGGCCGCTCGTGTTCTGAACCTGCGCAGAATTTTCCCCCGTGAACTGCGCCGGATCACCTCCCGTTTCGGGCGGGCCCTCCGCATACCGAGAATTCACCAGACTCCCAAGGCACAGCGGTGAGTAGTAATACGAAACCCCCGCGTGCACAATGGTCGTCTGGGTTGCAGCCAGCGCAACCACTAAGACGCTCAAGGCACCTCTCTTCGTAGTAGAGAGAAATCTCCGCTTTGAGCAGTACTCCTTGGCGCGTTGCCAAAAAGACAGCCACCGGATTCGTGAAACACGCACCCTCCAAGGCATATGCCTCTATTGTATCACACGCAACACGCCCCCCATAGCTACGGACGGTTGTGGCGCATGTTATCAAGCGCCCAACTGTATTCAATGACCAACACGGGTATCCATTGGGGCTCGTCGTGGACGATGAACATGACGACACCGAACACGAGCGCCGCAGTATTGATGATGAAAAAGAGGATATCGAACAGCTCCTCGTGCCGGGAGATTTCCTCGTTGTTCGTAATATAGAGAAACCAGCGACGAATACGGCTCATACCCGCACCGTACTCCTCCTATACAGCAATACAACCGACCTTGCACCCCTCACGCGGGGCTGGTACCGTTGGCGAAGTTCATACGAGGAGGACGCACATGCGCTTCCGCTGCTACGAATGCAGAGGCGTGGGATGGATTCCCGACGGACTTGAAGATGGCATGCTGTCGGGGCGCACTTTCTGCCCCGTCTGCCGTGGCTCAAAATCTATCACCGGCGAACAGCTTCGCCAAAAGCTCAACGAGATCATCGCCGCTGCTACGCCGCTCTCCCCGTGGCACCGCTGCGGACAGCCCATCGGACTCTCGGGCTACATTCGCCTCACCTGCTCCCTGCCAGAACACCATGAGGGCCCTCACCGAGCATTTTAGCTCCCCGCAAAGGGGAGTTTTTGTCGTAACACACAGAACCCCGAAGGGCTCTGTGTGAGAAGGGAGATTATCGCTTTTTCTTTGCTGAACGGCTGGCGAGCGTTGCCCGCTTCGCGGCCAATCGCTTTGCCGTCTTTCGAGGGTGCGATCGGCGCTTTGTAGCGTTCCGACCCATCGCTCCATATCGTTTCGCCATGGAAATATTGTTGTGATAGCTACTCCCTGATTATCCCACATATCTCAAGAAAAAGAAATCCCCCGATTTCTATTCCCTTCTCGTGCGGAGTGAAGTAGAATGAGTAGGAAAATCATTGTCATTCGGCATGTTTGCGCGCCGCAAAACATTCATCACGCTCTTCGGCATCGGCTTTGCGCTCTCGCTCCTTCTTTCGGCGCACGAAGCTTCGGCTGCTTCCCGTTATTGGGTCGGTGGCACCGGCACCTGGGATGCCGCCGATACCACCCACTGGGCGGCAACTTCCGGAGGAGCGGGGGGTCAATCGGTCCCCGGTGCTGCGGATACCGTCACGTTCGACGGTTCCTCCGGTGGTGGCACAGTTACCCTTGCCTATGACCCTACCGTCACCTCTATTACCATGGGCGCCTTCACGGGCACGCTCGATTTTGCGACCTACAGTCCGACGATGGGCACGTTTAGTGGTACGGGAACCGGCACCCGCACCCTCAACATGGGCTCAGGCACCTGGACGCTCACCGGAACGGGAACGATCTGGTCCACATCTACGGTAACCAATCTGACGTTAAATGTCGGGACGAGCACCGTCTCCGTCACCGATTCGAGCACCACCGGAAAGACTCTCGCTTTTTCCTCAACGGCGACGCTCTTATACGACCTTTCAATTCCCTCAGGTGCCGGTGGTACGGTCACGCTTTCTGGCTGCGCCTCCGGAGGGTGTGCAATCCACAACGTCACGGTCGCCGCGACAGGTACATCTGCTCAACTCGCCTATGCCACAACAAACGTAGCCTATGTGTTCAACAACCTTGACTTTACCGGCTTTACGGGCACCTGGACGCACAGCTCCGGCACGGTTTCCGTCGCGGGCACCCTTACGCTTTCCGGCACCATGACCTGGGCGGGCAGCGCCACCATCACCCTCTCAACAAGCGGACTGACACTTCCTATCGGTCTCACCAACTCCTTCACCGGGACTATTGCGTTTTCGGGGACTTCCGGGACCCAAACCATTACTTCAAACGGGAACACCCTCACGAGCGCAATCACAAAGTCAGGAGCTGGAGGAACGCTCTCATTCGCCGATGTCTTCGTGACAACCGGGACTTTGACTCTGACCAGCGGCACCATCGACGCGAACAACCAGAACCTGACGATGGGCATATTCTCGAGCAATAACACGAACGCCCGCACCTTATCTATGGGCTCGGGAACGTGGACGCTCACGAGTGTGGGCACCGTATGGGATGCTACCACCAGCACAAATTTCACCCTTAATGTGAATACCAGCACGGTTTCTGTCACCAATGCGACCACTACCACAAAAACACTTTCCTTCCCGGGAAGCGGTACTGTTATGTACAACCTATCGATTCCTTCCGGCACGGCCGGATCGGTTACCGTTTCCGGTTGTACGAGTGGCGGTTGCACCATGAACAACGTCACGGTTGCTGCGACCGGTACTTCGGCGGCGTATGCCTTTGCTTCCACAAACCAGGGGCTCACTGTGAACAACTTAGATTTCACCGGCTTCACCGGCACCTGGACGAATAGCAGCCCAACCGTCATCAACGGCACCCTCACACTCTCGGGAACCATGACGTGGGCAAGTACCGGTGGCGTCACGCTTTCAACGTCGAACCTCACGCTTCCCATTGGTCTCACGCGCACCACTACCGGAGGTATCACATTTTCCGCAACAGTCGGCACACAGACCATCACCTCGAACGGCATTTCACTCGCGTCGGCCATCACAAAATCAGGAGCGGGGGGAACGCTGACATTCGCCGATGCATTCGTGACAACAGGAGCCGTCACTCTAACCAGCGGAACGCTTGATGCGAACAATCAGAACCTGACGATGGGCAGTCTTTCGAGCACGAACTCGAATACCCGCGCGCTCACGATGGGCTCCGGAACGTGGACGCTCACGGGAACGGGAACGATCTGGACTACTGCCACCGTAACCGGCCTCACCCTCGACGTGGGAACGAGTACCATTTCCATCACCGATACAAGCGCCACCGGAAAGACGCTCTCTCCTGGTGGCACGAGCGCTGCTACGGTTTTTTACGATGTCTCCATCGCGTCCGCTGCGGGTGGAGTCGTGACCTTTAGTGGAGGCTCGAGCGGTGGAGTCTCTCTGCACGACCTTACCGTTGCGGCAACGGGAACATCCGCCGGACTCACATTCGGCGGAACAAACAATAGTTTTACGTTCAATAATGTAAACTTCACGGGCTTTACGGGCACCTGGACGCAGAACACGAACCTTAACGTCATCAACGGAACCCTCACGCTCTCGGGAACCATGACGTGGGCAAGTACCGGCAGTATTACATTGTCGACTTCAAGCCTCACCCTCCCTGTGGGACTCACCCGCACCAACACCGGCGGCGTCGTATTCACAGGGACTTCAGGCACGCAGACCATCACCTCGAACAGTATTTCGCTTCCTGTCGTTACAAAATCAGGCGCCGGCACCCTCTCGCCTGCCGATACGCTGACGGTAACCGGCGCGCTGACACTCACCAGCGGCATCTTTGATGCAAACAATCAGAACATAAATCTCGGGTCATTCTCGAGCTCTAATAGCAATGCCCGGACGATCACGATGGGATCTGGGACTTGGTCGCTGACCGGTACCGGATCGGTATGGACTACTCAGACCAGTACAAACCTCACGCTGAATGCGAACACCAGCACGCTCACCGTGACCGATACGAGCACGACCGGAAAAACGATCACGATTGCGGCAAACACATTTAATGACTTTACGGTCCCGACGAGCAGCGCTGGATTGATCACATTTTCTTCTGCCACATGTACGACCTCGACATTCCGAGATATCAACATCGCGGGCACGGGAGCATCTACGGCCGTCACCTTCACCAGCAGCTGCACCACCACCAATGCGCGCAACATCAACCTTACGGGCTTTACCGGCACCTGGACGACCGGCGGGACGGTGACAACGACGGGAGCTGTGACGCTCTCTTCGACAATGACGTGGGCAGGGGCGGGGAACATCAATCTTTCCGATAGCATTACCTTTCCGGTTGGCATAACCCTCACTCGCACGGGTGCCCTCACGTTCATTGCTACTTCGGGTATTCAGGTGCTCACCACGAACGGACTCTCTCTTGCTTCAGCAATAGCGGTGAGCGGAGCTGGCGGCACGGTTCAGCTTGCGGATACGCTTGTCACGACAGGCGCACTGAGCATGACGGCTGGCACTTTTGATGCAAACAATCAGAATGTCACTATCGCGAGCTTCTCTTCAAACAGCGCCACCGCACATACGCTGACGATGGGGAGCGGGCTCTGGACGGTCACCGCAACCGGTTCCGCATGGACGATGGCTACGACTGCCAACATCACCTGTACCTCCAGCGGACGTCTGAAGTTCACCGGTGCCGCACCGACCATGAGTGCGGGCAATGTCGCCGCCGGATGCTACAACGATATCGAATTCTCGATGTCCGGTGCTGGAACATTCACGGGTGGCACTGCCGCGACAATCGCATTCCATGACGTGTTCGTCACTTCGGGTACGAGTATCGCTTTCACGAGCGCCGGCTTTCCGACATTTTCATTCAACAGTCTCGATTTCACAGGATTCGCGGGCACATGGTCTGGTGCCAACAATATGACCTTCACGGGCGACCTCACGATGAGCACAGGGATGACCCGGACCCAAACCGGGGCCTTCACGTTTACGGGAACTTCCGGAACCCAGACGGTTACCTCCGCCGGAAAGTCATTTGCATCCGCATTCAGCAAGAGCGGCACCGGCGGGACCCTCCACTTCGCCGATGCGTTCACAACGACCAGCACACTCACCCTCACCTCAGGAACCATTACGAACGCCGGTGCCATTTCAACGTCCTCTACGCTTGCCATCAACGGCGGAACGTTCACCGCCGGAAACACGGTCTCTGCGGCAACCTTCACACTTACCGCAGGCACCTTTACCGCCGGCGGAGCGGTAACTGTGTCTGGCACCCTTACACTCACCGCTGGGACATTCGATGCAAATAACCAGACCGTCAGCACCGCCAACTTCTCTAGCTCGAATAGCAATGTCCGAACAATCACTCCCGGCTCTGGAACTTGGACACTCACCGGGACAGGGACTATTTGGACAACCACCACGAATACGAACCTGACGATGACCACGCCGCCCATTTTAAGCGTGCTGAACGCAACGACAACCTCAAAAACGATTATCGCGGGGGCAAATGATACGTTCACCTCCGTGACCATCACCCCCACCACCGCGGGCACCGTGAACCTCACAAGCACCGGCTCGAATCCGGCAAACTTTGGTGATGTGTCTGTGCAGGCAACAGGCACCAGCTCAGTCTTCACAGCCGGCGGAAGCGGAAACGCTCAAACCATCCATAATCTGGATTTCACGGGCTTCACAGGCACCTGGAGCGAAAGTGTCGGCGCTCCGTTCAATGTCTCCGGCAACCTCACACTTGCGCCAACAATGACAGCGACGCTGACGAGCCACACACTTACCTTCACCGCGACCTCCGGTACACAAATCATCACTTCGAATGGGGTAGCAATTGGAGGCGGCGCAACATTCGTTGAGAATGGAAGCGGTGGGACGCTGCAACTCGCAGATGATCTCGTCTTAACGTCCGGCGCTCTCACGCTCACCGCGGGCACCTTTGATGCGAACAATAAGAACGTCACCACCGGAACCTTTTCCAGCTCCAACAGCAATGTTCGAACGCTCACCCCCGGCTCCGGAATCTGGACACTCACCTTCATCAGCACTGTCTGGAACACCGCCACGAACACGAACCTCACCTACACCAGCGCTCCAAGGCTCTCTATCACCGACACCTCCACTTCTGCCAAGACAATCTCTGCGGCATCCTCCGATGCTTTTGCCTCCGTCACCATGGCCTCAGACACCGGTGGCACCGTAAACCTCAACGGCGGCGCGAATTTCGGCGATGTCACCGATCCATCCACCGGCACCTCCGCCGCGCTCACTTGGAATACCGCCAACACCACTATTGGCTCGCTCAGCTTCTCCGGCTTCACGGGCACCTGGAGCGGTGCGAGCTCGGCAAACATCGCCGGTGGTATCACGCTCGGCTCCGGCATGACCAACTCCTACACGGGACCGCTCACCTTCACCGCTATCACCGGTCCAAAACTCATCACATCCGCCGGTAAGACCTACGCGAGCAACCTCACCTTCAACGGCGCCGGTGGTTCGTGGGACCTACAAGACAACTTCATCACCTCCGGCACCTGCACGATCACCGCCGGCACACTGAACCTCAACGGCTTCACGAGCACCTGCGTCGTTGCGTCCGGCGGCGGCTCCAACCCCGCCGGCTCCATCCGCGTCACCCTCGCCATCTCCGGCGGCTCAGCAACCGCTGCGGATGTTCAGCTCACCTTGAACACTGGTCTCATCGACCCCAATGTTGGCTATCCCGCCCTGGCCGGCTCCTACACCGTAAGCGCAACCCCGCTCACCGGCTACACTCGCATCTTCGGGGGCGACTGCGACTCACAAGGTCACCTCCTCGCACTCTCCGGTGTTGGCTACACCTGCACAGTCACCTACACCTCCGATGCGAGCACCCCCACACCCACTCCGGCTCCTGCGCCACAACCCAGCACGCCTCCAGCTCCTGCACCCTCCGGCAGCGGCACCCCGACACCCCCCGACCAGCTTGGTCTCCGTGAAGGGGACGTCATCAGTGCCACCGACTCTGCCGACCCCGACGTCTACATCGTGAACGAGATCGGCTACAAGCGCCTCTTCCTGAACCCCGTCATCTTCGGCTTCTACGGCCACCTCGGCGGCTGGAGCGTCGTGAAGACGGTTCCCCCGACCACCCGCGACGCGTTCCCCGTTTCCGGCATTTTCCGCAACTGCGAAACGAACGCCGAAGAGGTCTACGCCGTTCAGGTCACCGGCGAGGATACGGGGATGCTCCACCACATTAACCTGACCGGTGCCCAGGCCGTCTCCGAAGACCCCGACTTCTTCAAGAAGGTCTTCTGCATCAACTCCAACGAGTTCAATTGGTACGCACAGTCTCCCGTACCCTACACCGCGCTCTCGCAGGTACCGGTGTATCGGAGGTGACCAACCGATGCAAAAATTCATCTGGAAAGAGGAATATAGCGTCGGCGTAGCATCGATCGACGAGCAGCACAAGAACTTCTTTCGCATCACGAACGACCTCATCGACCTCATCGAGCGACCCGACATGGCGCCGGAGGATTGTATCGCGATCGCGCGCGAGCTTGAGCACTATGCCGTATACCACCTGACGACCGAGGAGCGGTATTTTCATGAGCTTTCCTATCCGCACACCGCAGAGCATATCCGAGAGCACGACCACTACCGCGACAAAGTGCGGGTACTACTCGCACAGCTCGAGACCAACCCAGAAGAAACGAAAGTATTAGCGGAAGAACTCGCAAACTTTTCGATAACCTGGCTCAGCAACCACATTCTCCTCTCAGATAAAAAATACAGCGCATTCTTCGAGCGCCACGGCGTGCACTAGGCTGAGATAAAAAATCTACCACTTTCGTGTCGTAAAAGAAAAGGCGACAGCTGATGCCGTCGCCACCGACAGTATGAGTGCGAGATCATTTACCGCGATTTCTGGTGTATTGGAAAAAGCGGGGTGCACGGATTTCTCCATGCACCCCTGCGTGGCGTCAAGCTACAGAACCGAGACTTCGCGATCCGCCTTGAAGGCAGCGCGGACTTCGGGTTTCTCGCTCCAGGCCTTCACCGCGGTCTTGATGAGCCGACGGATCTGGGGAAGCGTCCCGCCGACACCCAGCACGTACATGTTCTTGGCGCCGGGACGGAGCTGGAACGAGACCCAGCAGGAACCGTCTTCGAGCTGCACGCGGTCGTAGCCGCACATCTCGCCGACGAGCACCTTCACCGGGCCCAGCTGACCTGAGGCACCGCGGACGTTGCCCTTATCGAGCACCTCCTTCATGCCGCTGAAGTAGACGTCGTCTTGGAAGGACTGGCACAGCTCGCTGAGCTGGCCGTTGATCGAGATGATGTCGAAGTCATTGTCGAGCATCGCATTCATGAGGGTATTGCTGTCGAGGTGGAGGTTCTCGTAGACGTTCGACTTCTCCTGGAGCTTCTCGAATCCGCAGTCCGGCGCTCCGTAGATGGTGACTTCCACCAGGCGATCCACGAATTCCCCGAACGGTGCGGCCGCCACCCCGGTCATCTTGTGCCACGCCTCCACGGTGACCCAGACGAGGTATGCGACTTTGTCACAGATCGGCTTAGTGTATCCTAGCTCTCCGTTCGCCAGCGTGGTTCGTCCGGCCCAGAGCACCGACCACGCGTAGAGGTTCGATTTCCCGCGCCGCTCATTCTGATTGCGCGGCCACGCGACCCGATTCAGGATGCCTCCGCTCGCATCGATTGCGAAGATGTACTCACCGCACCGACCGACCTGGCCATTGCGCGGGCCCTTCAGCGAGAAGATGTGTCCGTTGTCGCCCGCCAAGCCGATGTTGTGGGCCCGGCGGAACATCAGGTCGCCGTCCGCCTTCTGCACGCGGATGGTAAGGTCGTCGATCTGCCCCCCAACCCGCTCGCCGCCCAGGGGCTCCAGGCTTCGTGATCCCAAGATGTCGTGGACGAACGGATACTGCTGGATCAGCTTCCGGTTCTTCCGGGCACTCAACTTCATGGCTTACTCCTACTGCGTTCCGCAGTTTTGAAAGAACTGGCGTTCCGCCAGCTGTAGGCGTGATTACCTAACAACGTATTATACCACATTTCTGTGGTTTATGCAATTATCTGCTCCGCGGGTAGGACTCGCCCTCGCCTCTCGCCTCGTCAGTCACTCGGCTCGGGCTGGGCACCGCCTCCGGGCGACACCAGCTGGCGTCGCATCCGTTCGGCGTTCTCGTCCCTCCCGCCTAAACGATAAAAGCAAAACGAGACCCACACGGGTCTCGTTTTGCTTTATGCTCGCCTGGAGGGCGCATATCCGAACCATTAAATGGGAGGAGATTTTCCCTTATCCTACGGTATCACTGCAACAGATCAATCAATTGTTGCTACTCGTAAGGTCATAACTCCTTGCCTTCCAGCGCCTCAACTACCTTTAGGCCGATGCTATAAGCCTGTTTTATCAAACTATTGAAGTCAGACCGGCTTAGTTCACTTTTGAATAGGTTGTGGAATATCAGCTTTCTAATCTTACGAAAATCGTAAATGGATTTAAGTTCTTCCTTTGATAACAAAGAGTTTCCTTCAATAATTCTTATTGCAAAACCATACTCGTCCCATTCAGTGCGGGGCTTGTATTTAACTTTATGTGCTATCAAAAAACTGTCTGCCAGAGAAGTAATATGGGCTTCTATCATTGCCGAGAGCACAACGACATTTCTTAATAATGCTCCCTTACTTTTTACATAAGCTAACTCGTCCGAATATAGTTTATTGTCTTTTAGCATATTTTTAACAAGAATGGATTAGATGGAATGG
Source organism: Candidatus Yanofskyibacteriota bacterium (assembly GCA_020852375.1). Classification (GTDB taxonomy): domain Bacteria; phylum Patescibacteriota; class Minisyncoccia; order 2-02-FULL-40-12; family GWA2-44-9; genus JAGOPO01. The sequence continues at coordinate 15,965 of JADZAY010000019.1, read as the reverse complement.
TAGTACGTCATAGCTTTTATTAACTTAGTTATATCCACGAGACACCCTCTCAAAATTTGTGAAAATTGAAACGCAACAATTTGCTGCAACAGTTGCACTCGCCTCCTTGAAACTTTTGAATGGCACTAATTGAATGCGTAATAAAATTCAGTCGGATCAAGCAGTATTTACCGAAAAAGCCGGTTTCCAACAGAATGATTGCATCGTGTTATCATAGATTGCCGTGGATGACCGATGATGCACAATGATGCAATGAAGGTGCAACGCAACGCTGCAACAGTTTTGACGGGGAGACTGATATGCCTTCTTACTTATCTTTTGCCGCCTCCTCGTTCACTAAAGGCTTAATCCTGTCTGAAAATTCAGGATAGGCTTTACTAAGCAGCTCAAAAATCTTATTAGAGAGATTTTGAGCATCAGTGATAACTGGGGTTAGCTTGGTAAAATTTCTTGTGGGAAGTCTGTGGAGTCTGTGAAGTGGATTAAGGCATTTCTCATACACAGACTCTCTCATTGCCGCCCAGTTGGCGTGTATGTAGCCGGAAGTCCAATTATAGTATTGATCATAAACATCCTTTAAGCCGACTTCCTCACTCATCTTTCTTAAATCTGTACTATCCCAATGTCCAATGTTAATTGATAGAAATTCTTGCCATACGTCCTCATTCGCAATTTCACGCATCATTTCCTCATTAACAGCCGTAGGTTTTTCTTTCATCTCTTGTAATTTCAAGTAGATTAACTTTGCCTGTCCCGAACCATATCCCCTAAAGCTATTCCATAATTCGGGGTCATCTTTCTGCATCAAGTACGCAAAAGTTATGTAAGACTCTACGAGGGCTCTTAGAGTTAGGTGCCCAGTTACTGAGTAATCAAGTCTTAATAAAACTATCTCTGTGAACAAGGTGAAGGCATAGAAAGCAAAACCAAATACCCCTTCGTGACGTGCATCAATGGCAGTGGTTTTTGCCGTTTGAAGAAAGTGGTCTATTAGGGCAAATCTAATTCTCTTTGTTTCCTCCATATAATGCGTTCGGTACTTTTCCCAATTTTCAGCATCATAGTCATCTTTGTCCCTTGCGCTCGCAGGGAAACAGGCTGTTTTATCAAAAGACACCTTCCAAAAATTAACTGACCAGGATCTATCTGGATTTTCATTCGGATCAGGGGCTATTTCTGATGCTCTAATAAAAGGTCTTATATGTCGCAAATCACCAAAATTTGGATATTCAAGAACGCCACGAACAGTATCGTCAATGCCGCCAATTGAGCTATGAAATTTCATTTTATCGGCTGCTATTAAACAAAGCAGTTTGACCCATCTGCAATCAGTCGCCTCATCAGATTGATGCCACATAACTTTAGGGAGAGCATCGGCTATTTTTACGGCATCACCTTCCGAATCTGGATTTCCTAGCTCATCGTGCCATTCTTTGAAGCCAGGCATCTCTGGAAACAGCATCATTGGTCGCAGTGCCTCTTTGATTGTTTTACCATCATTCCACGCAGTCAGATACTTGATAAACCCTATTCGCTTTTCTTCCGTCCACCTACCAATTCCTGTTATCGTTATGTTGTAACAATCGTGATTTTTCTCAACGAATGATGCTACGTGTCTGAAAACCTCAAGCGCTTTTTCTCTTTCCCAATGACCAATTAAAAGAACAGCCCATAGCATATCGGGCATTCTATCGTTTATCCACGATGAAGGAGTAAATTTTATCTGAGCGAATGGCGGATGGAGTTGTTTTTTATCTCGCTTATGCCCAGATAATTTAGTTTCTTTGTCGTTAATCTTTTGATCGTCTGCCATAAGTTATTTTTCATACAACACGTAAAATTTCATTCCCTTTAGGTTGTAATTGAACATCTTATACAGCCGTTCTCGGCTTTTAATGTTAGCAGTATAGTTGCAAAGATTTGTCTTCTTAATAAAGGGGTAAAAGCGAATTTCCTGGCGTTGTTTATCTCCTTCCTTCCACTTAAAGTTGACTATCAAGGGTGGTACCAGGGCGCCAGATTTCAAAACCTTATTGATAATGTCCCAACCAGCGCCACGAATAACATCGTGGGGCTTAGATCCGTTTGTGCTTTTTACTTGTGCACGGAAAAAACAACCTCGGCACTGAACATCATAAAGAGGATAGCTATTGGGAAGTAGCATCAACCTTCTTCCACAGTTTGGGCATTCAACGTGCTTGATTACCTCAAGCTCGCCCTTATCTCCTGTAATTTTATTATTGATTGTAACCATAACTTTAATAACCCAATGCTTTGAGTTTTTCGCTGATTTTATCCAGATCCTTCCCGTCTATTAGATGGACGTGTAGTTTGTGTGCTAATGCCTTTGCTGATGAGGTAAAAGACGAGCTCGTTATAACCCAACCCTCATCACCACCATAATAGCCCACAGCGCTAACGACTTCCTGCACAGCTTTATTGCCTACGGTGCCCTGGTATCTCTTAGCCTGAATGATAATTGTTTTTCCATTCTTTTTCGCAACCAGGTCGGCGCCTTGGTCGCCGGTTGTTGGTGTCCCACGTACATCATCAAAACCATTCTCTTTCAAGACTTTTGCAACCCAGGTTTCAAATTCAATTCCTGATAGTCCATTAAGATCTCCGGTCTTTGCCGGTCTATTCCGCTGAGTTTTATGATATTCCTTAAATTCTTCTTCCAGTTTATCTTGTAGCCAGCTGTATTCTTCGGGTAAAGAGTCTGAACTATAGCTGAAATAACCTCTGCGCTTTGCCTTGGCGTGTGCTTGCCAATCTATCTGAATACCCTCACGCTGGGCGATCTTTTTAATACAGGCTAAAATTTCATCTGGTAGAATTTCCCAATTCTCGTCTCCATAATCGTCAATTACAGATACTTTTCTTTCGGTTATCTCCAAAAACTTGTCTACTAAATCTTTATTTCGCTCGTAAAGTTTTAGCCCATCTTTTGCAATAACCTCTTTTTCTTCTCTTTCACGTTCCTCTTCCCTGTGTTTAGCCTGGGATTTCACTTCATCAAAACGTTCTTTGAAAATCTTTTTAAGGTGATTTTTTAACTCTTGATATTCCGGCGGAATATCACTTCTGCTTTCCCACACCGAAAGCCACTCCCTGTATTTAGGTGCGAGCTCTGGTCTGCCTTCTCTCTTAGCGATTTCGCCGATGCAATCCCTAACTTTATTTTCAACATAATGCGGCCAGCTATCATCGTAAATATGCTGAAGACACTCGGTGATAATATCCTGGTTTCTTTCTATGATGTTCCTCTTTGTATCAACAGACATTCTCGCCTTTACCTGCTTTGTGGTTTTACCCAGCCACTCAAAAATTGAAACAATAGCCCAGATGATAAAACCCAAAACGAATAAAATTATGATTACATAACTCATATAGTTTTCTTTCTTTTGATATTAGAACGGCGCTTAATAAAGCCGTTCAAATCTTTTTCCATAATGCGCCAACGACCTAATTTCGTTGCTGCTAACTCACCAGATTTAATGAACCGAAAAATTGATTTTTCGGTTAGTGATAACCGCTTGGCAACATCCTTGACAGTCAAAAATTGTTTGGTCTTTTTAGCTTTCTTCATAGATGCGTATCTACTAAAATACACTCTCATCCATAATCATACATCTTAAAAATTTTAATGTCCAATCGTGTCCAGTTATCCACTTAAAAAACTATTGACTTTGTGTGTGTGGGAGGTAAAATTAAATTACAAAGTGTAATAGTCGGTCTCTCGGCTACACGCCATATCGGGCAAATGCCCACATAGGCAACTAAGAGCCACACGTACCGCAACTCACTAATTGAAGTGCGGTTTTTTTAATTTGTTTGGCGAGTAGTACGTGGGGATTCACCGTAAGCACAAAGCCCGTTAGGAGCTTTGCGGGTCGCCACCCCAAACGTACCCCGCCAAGCTCTTAGTGGGCTTTTATTATGGATCTCACGGCTGAACAAATTGAGAAGTTCAAACAATTACACACCAACGGTGAGCTTGACGGTCTTAGTGATGCAGAAATTCGGAATCTCGCCAACGGAGTTGCAAATTACTTCCTTACACTCTTTGCGATCAAACAGAGAATTAACAGGGAGAAACAGGTTGATGTTCCTGTGGTGCCTCGTGCCGAGGGATTCACAAACGGGGCACCCCAGGGTCATTGACCCAATTAACAATCTTGGAGACAGAGGTTATTGGTGAGTCCTCTGGAAAAATAAACTGACCAAAACCCGACTGGTGATCAAATTATAATTCCCCGCTCTGAGTGCGCCCATTCTCAACGGGGGACTCCATTTGATCAGCAGCCGGCAACTTGATTGAAGTTTTATCAGACAGAAATTTAAGTACCCGAGGATGTACTTAACTGATTGAAAACTTACAATCTTTTCCAAGTTCATAAAGTGGAAATGGAGGAAATAAAAGGGCGTATAAGTAAATTATGTCAACAAAGCGACAAAGACATAAAAGAATCACACGACAGATAAGAATTGATGTTACCCTACATCGTCTTTTGAAAATTGCCGCAGCCGAGGAGGGACTTACCGTTTCAAGATTAGCCGATGAAATTCTGGGTGATCGGCTTAAATTTTACCACCGAACACCCATTCCATATTCACCTAAAAAGTAGTATAATGTATTTGCGTCCTACAATTTCATACATACCACAGGGTATTTTCTTTAGTGACCTGAAAGGGGCTAATTGTCCGTCTTCCACTAAAGATACCCTCGTGGTGTCTGAAATTGTGGGACGCAAGGCGGCGGTTAGTCCCTTTTATGTTTGTATTATGAACAGCCAAAATAATAAAAAAACTGAAGATGAGTGGGGCTTGCTACTCATCAAACACAATCCACGCCCCAACGAAAAAGTCCAATCTAAGCGTGTACACGAGACATCGTCTTTGAAGGAAGATCTTACGTTGTTCCTGATCTCTATCATAGTTGGCGTGCCAACTACTCTAATTTTTAATTGGCTGCTTGGTTATGCTTGGGGTTATCTAATAGCTGGGGGTTTGGGTATTTTCATATTGTTACCGTTGTCATACATCTTTTTCACTCGTGGCATAAGAATCTATGGGCACTTGGTCGGATCAAAAAAACTTAAAAAGTTTGAATAAAATTATGCCATCAGTAACTCTTAAAATTAAATCACTTGTATATTGCAGAGTTTCTTCAAAAGAACAGAAGGACACGGGCTACTCCTTGGAAGCCCAAGAAAAGTTTTTGAATGATTATGCCGGAGATAAGAATTATGAAGTAGGGAAGATTTTCAAACTATCAGAATCGGCCAGTGGCAACCAGCTTCGCAAGGCTTTTAATGAAGTTCTGGAATATGCCACCAAGAACAAAGTGGATATAATTTTATGTGAAAAGATTGACCGTCTTACTCGTAACCTTAAAGATGCTGCGCTCGTTGATGATTGGGTAAGAGCGAAACCTGGCAGAGAAGTCCACTTTGTTAAGGAGAATTTCGTCCTTAACGGACAAACGAAAGCACACGAAAATTTAGTTTGGGATATGAAGGTCGCCATTGCCAGATTCTATACAAACAATCTTTCAGAAGAAGTACACAAAGGACAGAAGGAAAAACTGGCTGAGGGTTGGTTGCCCACAAAGCCGCCCCTTGGATATAAGACCATCGGAGATAAGGGCAAGAAGACACATATAATTAACGAAGCTGAAGCGCCCTTTATCCGTCAGATGTTTGAATGGTATGCAACCGGTAATTACTCCGTTTTGCGATTATGGAAAGAGCTGCATAAAGCTGGATTACGATCAAGAAGTGGGAGAAAGGTGCCAACAAGCCGTATCCACAAATTACTTACAGATCCATTTTACTACGGAAAAATTCGCTGGCTGGGACAAATCTATCCAGGTAAGCACGTGCCGTTAATTAGTAAAGATTTGTTTGGTAAAGTCCAAATTATACTTAAAAGGCACACGAGCAATCCCCACCTCAGCAAGCACAATCCACTTTTTAAGAGTAAAATTTACTGCGAACATTGCGGCGGGATGGTCACTTGGGAAACTCAGAAGGGTCATTGGTACGGACACTGCAACAACCATCCAGAATATCGCAATTGCCCCAAAAAGACCTATATCCGAGAGGAAAGAGTTAAAGGGCAACTTATACCATTCTTTGAACATTTAGCGCCCAAGAGCGAGAAAATTTTGAGTTGGATTGAAGGCATTATCAAGGAAGAACACGCACAGAAAATCACTTCACGAGAGAATGAAATCGCACGAATCAGAGAGCTTTTGGATCAGGTAAGAAGACGTAAAGACCGAATGTACGAGGATAAAATTGACGGTGTAATTACGCTGGAAATGTACAATCGTAAGTTTGCCGAATATACCGCCGAAGAAGGAAACTTTGAGACATCTCTTGCCCAAGTCAGTGACAAATCAGACGAATACCAGCAGCTTGGCGTTGTTGTTCACGAGCTGGCTTATAAGGCAAAGCAGATCTATGAGGTAGCTGACGTTGACGAGAAAAGATTGCTGATGAGTCAAATTTTTACGAACCTGGTAAAAGATGGTGATGAAATAAAGCCCAATTTCACTTTAGCGGCAAAATACCTTGCTGATTGGATGCCAGGGCTGAATGAAGATTACGAACCGGAGAAAACCCTTTCAGTAAAAGGAAAAGCAGAGGTTTTTACCTCTGCTCATCCACACTGGCTCCGCGGGTAGGACTCGAACCTACAACCGTCGCCTTAACAGGGCGCTGCTCTACCATTGAGCTACCGCGGAATATTTGATTGTGAGCTGCCACGGGATGTGAAACCGTCGGCCTGCATCATACCCCAAAAGAGCCCCCGTTTCAATAGTAAACAAAGGCCCACCCCGGAGGGTGGGCACAGCTGGAACTCCTACGGCGTGAAGCTCATGACCTGCACGCCTCGGTCGTTGTAGATGACCCGCGCGAACGGCCTCTCGCAGCGCTCCATGGCGCCACGCGCCATGAGACTGTCGTCGAAGTCGCCCACAACCTTCCGAACCGGGCCGTGGAATCCGTCGGTCTCGACGACCCTCCACTGCCCAGCCGGCGCGATGCACATCGCCGAAACTGACTGCGACATATCACCTCCCGATGAATGAAAGTATACCATATTATATAGAAAGCGCAAGAGGTTGGCGCCTGGCCAGAAATCAGCTATCCTGCACCGGCAGTTCATTTCCAAAAAGGAGGCCACGTGAAGATCATCGTCCGAACGGGTCCGATGTTCGCCGACAAGACCGGAAGCGCCATCCAGGATGCAAAGAACGCGCAGTACCGCAACGAGCGCGTCCTCGCGATTCGCCCCGCTCTTGATCGACACTCCGAGCCGTTCATCATCTCGCGCCGTGTGATCGACGGGAAACCGCAGCCGGACTTGAAGTTTCCGGCGCGTATTGTCAAAACTCGGCAAGAATTCCGGGAGATCGTTCGCGATCCGATGCTCTCGCTCCTCATCATCGAGGAAGGGCAATTCTTCCCCCACTGGATCGTCCCCGAGCTCCGGGACGCCCAGCATGTGCGCAGACAAGACAAATTCAAGGTCGTTGTCGTCGGCCTGAACCTCGACTACCGCCTCCGCCCGTTCGACCCCATGCCTGCCATCATGGCGATGGCGGACAAGGTAAGGGTGCACACCGGCGTCTGCATGCACTGCAAGCGCCGGAAGGGACGCTACACCCAGCGGCTCCACGGTGGGACGGCTCAGAACCAGCCCGGCGACTTCGGTGATTACGAGGTCCGTTGCCGGGTGTGTCACTTCATTTTCGGAGAAGACAATCCGCCGACCCCCTAGGGTCGGTTTTTCGTGCTATACTGAGAGCGCATGGTCCGTCGTAAACACCACCGCGTCTCCTACTTCGCCTCAAGCTTTGCCGTCGTGCTGGGGCTGGTGCTTATCTGGCGCGGCATCTGGTACGCGCTTGATGCGCTCGACAAGGTCCTCTTCGAGGGTGGCCACATTTTTTCCGCCATCGGGGGCATCCTTTTCGGATTTGCTATACTCTACCTCCCCGATCGCGATCTCACCGAACTTCGGAAGCTGTAGTCACACGATTTTTTCCCGCTTGTTTTGAAGCGTACATCGCGCCGTCGGCGCGCTCGATAAGCTTATCGAGCGTCCCGTTGTGCTCGTAGGCGGCAACCCCGAAGCTCCCGGTCAGTGGAATATGCACTCCGGCATGAACGACCTGCGCCCGCTCGAGAGCGGCGCGCAGTTTCTCGGCGATGCGTTCGGCATACGCCGCGCCCGCACCAATCAGCGCGACAACGAACTCCTCCCCACCCCAACGCCCGATCACATCCCCTTGGCGAAGATTCTGCTGGAAGACCGCCGCGACGGTCGTGAGCGCGAGATCACCGGCCGCGTGGCCGTGCGTATCGTTAATGCGCTTGAAGTCGTCGAGGTCGCAGAACACCACCGCGAACGGGATCTGCGCACCAACACGCCGCTCAACGGCGGTCATGCCGTACGAAACAAGGTGGAATTCCGCCCCCGCTTCATGCAGAAATCCGCGGCGGTTCAGCACTCCGGTAAGCTCGTCAGAGTATGCGAGACGCTTGAGTCGCTCGATCTCCGCCTCAAGCTCTTGAATGCGCTCGTCTCCCATTAGTAGTTTTTCAGCTTCTCCACCTTCGTGTGCTGACGGATCTTGTCGAGGGCCTTCGCCTCGATCTGGCGAATACGCTCACGAGTGACTGAGAATACGCGCCCAACCTCTTCCAGTGTGTGGGTCACGCCGTCAGTGAGTCCGAAGCGCATATCCAAGATCTTCTGCTCACGCGGCGTCAGGTCGTTCACGATCTCCGTGATATATTGCTTAAGGATCTTCCGCTGAGCAGACACCGCGGGCGAGATCATATCCTCGTCCGGCACAAAGTTCGCCAGAGAGCTGTCATCGTCTTCATCGCCGACCGGCGCCTCCAGCGAGACGGTGTCCTGACTGATCTTGATGATGTGACGGATCTTGTCCACCTCAACGCCCATTTCGGCGGCAACCTCCTCCGGCAGCGGATCGCGTCCGAGGTCTTGCACTAGACGACGCACGACCTGCTGGTATTTGTTGATGGTCTCCACCATGTGTACGGGAATGCGAATGGTGCGCCCCTGGTCCGCCAACGCGCGGGTAATGGCCTGGCGGATCCACCAGGTCGCATAGGTCGAAAACTTGAATCCCTTGTGGAAGTCGAACTTCTCGACCGCCTTGAACAACCCGATATTCCCCTCCTGGATGAGGTCGAGCAGTGAAAGATTCGCGGAACGCCCAACGTATTTCTTTGCAATGGACACCACGAGCCGCAGGTTGCTGACGGCAAGCTTCGAACGCGCCGCATCGTCGCCCCGTTCAATACGCTTCGCAAGATCGATCTCCTCTTCGGCGGTAAGCAACGGATACCGACCGATCTCCTTGAGGTACATCTGCACGGAGTCACTCGCACCATCATCGAATTCCGTCTCAATGCGCTTCTTCTCTTCGTAGACCTTCGCCTCCTTCTCGTCGAACACTCGGCTCGATTCGATCACATTAATGCTCAAACCCTCGAGCTTCCCGTAGAGAGTCTCAAGCCCGTTGATATCCCGTTCGATGTTCGGAAACATCGCCAGAATCTCGGCGTGGGTCACGAAGCCGCGTGCACGCCCCTTCTCCACGAGTGCCTGAACTGAAGACTCCGAAATGACCTGCTTCCCCCGAAGCGCGGCAGCGACCGCTTTTTTCGCCTTCTTCGCCGGCTTCTTGGCGACCTTCTTCACCGGACGATGCGTTTTCCGCTTCGGCTTCCGCAAAACCTTCTTCCGAGGCACCTTCTTAACGAGCCGCTTGCGCGCCGCTGCTCGCTTCATGCTCTTTTTCTTTTTGGTATGGGATCGCTTTTTCATGTGGTGTTTGGTGATCGGATACTCTGGAGTCGGTGAAGTTCGGCCGTATACTGCTGAAAGGTCGCGAGGAGCTCTTGCAAGCGCGGTCCGTCCTTTGCCGCTTCCGCCTGCCGAATGTCCCGCTCGACATCAGCCCGACGCTCTCGGATCCGCCGCTCGCGGAGCCGATTCACCAGCACGTTGAATTCCTCCTGAAGCTGTTGCTCGTTGTAGTGCTGCCACAGCTGATCGGAACGGATGACCGCAACATCGATCAGATGTCGATGCTCTCCCTGATAGGTCGTATCAAGCATCGTCGGATCGGCGACGACAGCGGAAACGCGCGGATCGAGAAGATCTGCGATCTCTGTCGCCTGAGGCACCAACCGCGGCATGCGGACGAAGAGCGCAAGCAACTCTTGCCCGGTGGTATCGAGCGGCTGTAGGTTCTGCGCGGGTGCCGCTTGAGGAGACTCCTCGTGCTGATCCGGCACCGACAGATCGTCAGGCGCCGCCGCAACATCCGCTTCTACCGCCGCCTGCGAAGCTCGGAGCAGTGTTGCAAGTTGCCCGACCCAGTGTCCCTGTTCAACGCGACTGGGAAGCCTCCGGATCAGTGGGGCCAATGAAGTTACAATGGCTTTCTTTCCACGCACAGAAGACGGGTCGAACGCCGCAACCGCTTCGTTGTAGTAATACTGGAGTGCAGGAACCGCTGTGGCAACCACATCGCCCCATCCCGCACCATGCTTCCGAACATAATCCGCCGGATCTTTGCATTCGGGATCACGGATCGTGAGAATACGGACGGAGAAGTTCTGCGCGAGCGCAAGCGCGATACCCCGGCGGGTCGCCGCCTTCCCTGCGGTATCGGCGTCGAAGCATACATCTGCATTCATTGTGTATCGGGAAAGCAGCTTCAGCTGATGCGGGGTCAGTGCGGTGCCGGATGTGGCCACAACATGCTGAACACCTGCCTGCCAGGAAAGGATCGCGTCCATGTTTCCCTCGACCAGCAGAGCGGCATCACGGGTTCGCATAGCAATACGAGCTTTATCAAGTCCGAACAGAATGCGGCCCTTATCGTACACATCGGTCTGGGGCGTGTTCACATATTTCGCAAGCGGTTCGCCGTCAACCGCCACCTCCGCGCCGAATACCCGCCCGGTGAATCCGACCACTTGCCCGTTCACATCGCAAATCGGGAACATAATACGACTCCGAAAACGGTCGTAGAGGGATTCGGGACGATTCTTCTGAATGGCCATTCCGGCGCCAACGATGTGCTCGGCCGGATACCCCTGCTTCTGAAGGAACCCGGAAAGGGCCCGCCAATCGTTCGGCGCCCACCCGAGCCGCCAGGCACGGATCGTGTCGTCGGTAAGCCCTCGCTCCCGAAGGTACTCAAGGGCGCGCTTCCCCGCTGTACTCTGCCACAGCTGCGTCTCAAAAAATTTCGCCGAAAGATCGGCAACCGCCAAGAGCGCCTGCCGGTGGCTCCGTTCGGGCGACGATGCTCCGCGCCGCTCGTCCATGGGAACGTTCGCCTTCGTGGCAAGAATACGAAGCGCCTCGATAAAATCGATGCCCTCGATCTCCTGCACGAACGAGAGCATATCGCCACCTTTGTTGCACCCAAAACAGTGCCACGACTGTCGCTGGGGCGACACATGGAACGATGGGGTCTTTTCGTTGTGAAACGGACACCGCGCCTTGTAGTTCGCGCCCGCCTTTTGCAACTTCAAATAGCCAGAAATGACTTCGGCGATGTCGAGCCGCGCTTTGACTTGTTCGACGGTATCGCTCACGCGCAGGAACAGGCGGAGATTGCTACGGGCTAGCGTGAATTGTTGCCGACTGAGAACCGAGGACAAAACGGCATTACGCCGTAAAACCGCCAATGGGCGGTACAGGTAGTACAGTCAAGATACCACGGAGTTATCCACCCCGCAAGGGCTACTCGGGAAGATCCACAACATGGCTCATCGAGTCCCCACCTTCGCCAAGCTCAATGAGAACCTCGACTCGATTGCCTTCAACAGGCTTGAAATCCACCACGCGCGCGTCCTTACCGAAAGCCCTCTCAAGCGACCCCTTCAGCTCTCTGCGAAGCTTCTCAAGCTGCCCATACACCGCACCCGCTTCAAGGATTGTTTGATCGTCCTGTTCTCGGCTTGATGGCATTTTTTCGATAATCGAACTGAGGTCGGTAGACTCCTCCCCTGCTGCTTCCGGCGGTACGGGTGGTTGTTCCATAGTACAGATATCCTACTTGGTACTTCCAAAGATGGCAACTACAAAGTACGCAGTCTGTCCCTGGTACTTCCCCTTCGCGACACCGATCCCGACGGCACGATAGCGAGGGTCGTTCATGTTCTCGCGCTGTTCAGGCGTGCGCGCCCATGTGGCAAGCACATCTACCGGAGCATTCGTGCTGGTCACGCCCAGGTTCTCTGCGCTGTACGATGCGGTGTACCCCACTCCCGCCAGTCGCTCTGCAAACGTTTTTCCCTGCGAGTTCGTGTGCGATACCGCCCCGTTCGCGGCAAGGTCGTTCGCATGTTCCTGGGCCGCCTTTTGGAGGACAGCCTGTGTTGCCAGAGCGCCAGCACCGCCATCAATCCGTGCGCTATTGATGCCCGCGAGCACCGCGGCTTGATCACCCGTGAGGGTAGTCGCCTGAGGCGTGGGAGTCTTGGTCGTCGGGCGCGCTGTCGCACGGACGGCCGCGGAACCCGACACCGACGGCATCGGCGTCGGACTTGGAAGCCGAAGCGAGTCGTCTGAGCGAAAACGACGCCACGCGAACACCGCCACAACTACGATCACCACCAGTACGCCAAGTTTTTTGAGAGTATCGTTCATCGAAGTGTATAAAAGGTCAGTGAGGCGCGAGTATGCCGCGCAAGCATGCCGCCGCGAGCCATGCGCTCAAGGTGCTCTTCCGCGACAGCGGCATCCGATTCCAGCATGCGCGCGAGCTGCGCTGCATGCAGTGTCCCGTTCGAACGGAAATGCGCTCGGGCGATCCGTGCGACCGCATGGTGTGCACGCTCACGTTCGACCTCGTGGGCGCCGCGCCAGAGTCCGCCGAGCATCGCCCAGCGGACCAGAAGGCCGCCGACCAACATGCCCGCCAGAAAGAGGACGGTGTACATGCCCCCAGTATACTACCGCGCGATGCAATTGCGTACCCCTTCGCGGATGACATCCTCAAGCAGACGGCGCCCGATGAACACCAGCTCAGTTGCAGGCGCCTCCTCACTTGGCCATGGCCCCGCCTCTTCCAGCTCCCGGATCATATGCACGCCCTGGAGCACGCTCCGATGGGGAATGCCGTCGAAATACAGAATGCCTTTGTAGCGAAGCAGATCCCCGCCGTCCATAGCGACGAATTCAGTAAGCCATTTGATGAACTTCCCGCGGTCCAGCGGCCGCTCCTCGCGAATGGAAACGGCGACGATGTCGCGATCGTGGGCGTGCTCGTGGTGATCCTCTTCCAAAATGTGCCGCTGATGCTCGATGTCGAATCCCCCGATCGTGAGAATACTTTCGAGCGGCACCGCGCCACGCGAGCTCCTGAGGATGGGAGCTGTCGGGTTGATACCGTGGATCCACCCCTCGAGGTGGTGCATCTGCGCCTCTTCCGCGAGGTCGGTCTTGTTCATGAGCACGAGATCGGCTACCGCGATCTGCTCCTTCACTTCGCGATACTGCACCAGATGGGAGACTCCGTGATAGGCATCGACGACCGTCACGACCCCGTCGAGTCGGTAGAATGCCTTCAACGGAGAGTCTGCGAGAAAGAACCGGCACAACGACGCCGGCTTTGCGAGCCCGGTCGTCTCAATGATGACCTGATCGATAGGCTCCCCTTTCTTCGTTCGAGCGACCAGCGACAAGAGCACCTCCATGGTGTCATTGCGGGCGCTGCAGCACACACATCCGTTCGTCAGCTCAACGATATCGCCGTCCGAGCGGGCGATGAACCGGTCATCGAGCCCGATGTCGCCAAATTCGTTCACGACGACCGCAATACGCTTCCCGTGGTCACCGGTAAGAATATGGTTCAGGAGCGTGGTCTTCCCTGCCCCCAAGAACCCCGTGAGTATCGTGACTGGGATCATGAGAACGAAAGTATACCAGATGCGCTATCGCCTGTTGAAGCGAGGACGCCGGGGATAGCTCCGACGGCGACCGCCCATGATGCCGCGCTGAGCGGCGGGGATCGCCGGAAGCTCGACCGACAGGTGTGGATGTTTCGAGACCGGCAACGGCTTGCGAATGAGTCGCTCAATATCGCGAATGTCATTCCGCTGATCTGGCATGGCAAGTGAAATGGCGCGCCCCGCAAGACCCGCGCGACCGGTGCGACCGATGCGGTGCACATAGTCGGCGCTGTTGTCAGGAAGGTCGAAATTCACCACCAGCTCGATGCCCTTCACATCGATACCACGCGCGGCGATATCCGTCGCAACAAGAATGCGATACTGGCCGCGCTTAAAACCTTCGAGTGCGCGCACCCGCTGAGCGAGACTCTTGTTCGCGTGGATCTCGGCGGCTTGATGCCCCATCTGCAGGAGGTGGCGGCACAACTTGGTCGCGCCGTGCTTCGTTCGGCTGAATACCAGCACTGAGCCCGTGTACTGCTCGAGGATCTCGGCGAGCAGTTTCACCTTATCTTCTTTCCGGACGATATAGATCTCCTGCTCGACGGTTTCCGCCGCAGTCCCCTCGGGGGCAACTTCAACGCGCACCGGGGTGCGCATATGCGTGTTCGCGATTGTAACGATGTCCGCCGGCATGGTCGCCGAAAACAACATCGTCTGCCGATCGCTCGCGGGCGGCAATAGGTGCATGATGCGGTTCAGTTGAGGTGCGAATCCCATATCAAGCATGCGGTCCGCTTCGTCGAGGACCAGCATCGCGGTCTTATCGAGCCGGATATACCCCTGCTCAACAAGGTCAAGTAGGCGCCCCGGCGTCGCAACCAGAACATGCGGCCGCTTTCGCAGCTGCATCACCTGACGCCGCATATTCTCACCGCCGATCAGCACCGCGGTTCGAAGGCCAAGCGGACCTCCGGTCTTCTGCAAGGTCTCCTCGACCTGCAGCGCGAGCTCGCGTGTCGGCAAAAGCACCAGTCCGATGCCCTTCGCCTCCCCGCCATACAACCGCTGGAGCATTGGAACGCCGAACGCCAGCGTCTTCCCTGTTCCTGTCTGTGCAATACCGATGACATCCTCTCCGGCGACTGCCACGGGAATAGCCTTGTGCTGGATCGGTGTTGGGACCACAAAACGGTGCTTCGTAAGCACTTGGAGGAACGTCTCGTTGATACCCAGGCCCTCAAATGAGGGTTGTTTTGTACTTTCCGTCATATATGCGTCATACGTGACTCGAGAAGTCTGCAGTGAGTCGCGTGGACGCAATGAGATCGAGTCGCGCCCCTCATCGCCACGTGGCGTGCGGGCATCCGTATTCGTGAGAGCCAATTATAGCATCTCTGCGAAAATAAGTCAAAAGTGGGCGCGCGCGAAGAAAAGGGCCCGCAAGCGGGCCCAAACCACGTATCGGATCTACCGCGGACCCCGCCGTACGACCGGAGGGCCACACTCGACGTACAGATCCTCGTTCAGATGCACATGACCCATGTGTATAAGATCAAAAAGCGCCGTCTGAAGCCCCGTAAACGTCAGGCTCGGATCACGCCCGCGAGCTGCGTAGAAGATACCCATCGCGACGAGCGGCCCATGCGGCTCCTCGACAATGGCGAGAATCTCCTTCCGCGCGCGAGCCACCTCTTCAGGACTTGGCTCACGGCGACCAGGCAACACATCCCCACCGCCATCCGTGCACCCCACCGCACACCTCCTTCCCCGACGCTTCGATGATACGCGCCTCGCGCGAGGACATCAACACGCATGCGCATGGCACGTTCGAATAAAAGGATTCGGCCTCGCCTCTCATCCCGACCGGTCGTCGGGACTCGGGCTGGCCCCCGCCTCGTGGCGCCTCTTCCTTTCGGCGCATCGCTCCGGGCTTCGAATCCTCCGCTCCCGGTCATAGTACCAATACGCACTACCAAATGGTAGTGCGTATTGGTATGGCGG
>JADZAY010000018.1 GCA_020852375.1 Candidatus Yanofskyibacteriota bacterium | reverse complement strand
TGCTATCACCGCAAACCAGAACGGCTCCCTCATCGCCCAGCTCAAATACCTCAACAACCAGCTCGCCTGGGCCTCCTCCTCCACCGACATCTGGAACCTCAACTCGGGGAATGTGGGGATTGGGACGAGCAGTCCGGCGACCAAGCTTGATGTGAGCGGAAATGCGAGCGTGTCGGGCACCTTTGAGGCGGGTACACTTCTGGGCGATGCTCAAGGCGTTACATTGGCGCGCCTCGGGAATTCCACGTTCAAAAGCCTCCAGGATCTCCAGAATTTTTATCATTCTTCGGGGTTGGCAACCGGTGGAGGTATTTCCGATGTCGGTGGCGGCAATGTGAGCGTGACTGCGGGGACGGGGGCGATCCGAAGTTCGAATGCCGCGCTCGGCACGATCTTGTGGTTCGACTTTCCTGCGTCTACGAGCATCAACATCCCAACCGATTCTGTTCGCTATCTTGGCGTCTCGTATAACAGTGGCAGTCCGAAGGTGTTCTCCAGGGATGTTGATTCTTTTAATAACAAAACGGAGTTTCCTCTGGGAAATGTCGTCAATGAAGGCGGTACCCTTATTATTCAAGAGAACGCATTTGCTCCGGGCGATCACGCGGCGAACATGGTTCAGCGGGAGTACGAGACCATGCCGCTCGAACCGGATATGCGAAGCGGAGGCCTCATGCTCGATGAAGGAGTGGGGCGAACGATCATGGTTTCTGCCGGTGTCCTCTGGGACCGGTTGAATCGGTACGCGATCGCGGCGATCGATACGAGCGGTGGGGACACGTTCGAGACATACTATCGCGATGGTTCCGGCGGATTCGTGCGGACGCTCGGTGTTTCCCAGTGGCCGAACGACAAATACGATAACAACTCAGGAACGCTCGCGACGCTTGGCGCGGGGAAGTTCGGTGTGCTGTGGTTCTATATCAAGCCGAACGGGTCGCTGGTGATGGTCTATGGGCGCGATGAACACGGCTCGTCACGGCAAGCGGCTTCGGAAGCGGCTCCGGCAACGGATACGCTTCCCGACAGCGTTCGGGTGCAGAGCCGATTACTCGGGCGACTGATTTTCCAGAAGAATGCGTCCAGTGCATCTGCCGCGCAGTCCGCCTTCGAGAGCACCTTTCCCGCCCTTTTCGATAACCCAGGTATAGCAGTCACTGAAAATGGCACCCAGTTTGTAAGTATCGTTTCACTCTCTTTTGCCAATAGTGGCTTTGATGTGACGAATCCTTCGGCGAATGTGGCAACGGTGCACCTTGACTACACCAATGGGCCGGCATCTCGGAGCATCGCTCAGAACATTACGGGCGCGTGGACATTCAGTGGCGCTGGCACGGGGCTTTCCATATCGAACAACGCATCGGCATCCGGAATATTTGAGGCGGGCACCCTGCGGGCTGGAATTGTGGGCTCAGATGCGGGGCTGACGATCTCGCCGACTTCAGCGTTTCACCTGAGTCCAGGGTCTGGGCTAACCAATATTACTGGTATTGCGAGTCTTTCCAGCAATCTCTATGCGCTTGGGAATGTGGGGATCGGGACGACGAGTCCGGGCGCCGCACTCAATATCGCAGGTACGAGCGGAAGCTATCTGACGAGCGCGATCCTTGCGACCAGCGCGAGCGGCTCATCGATATTCGACGCCCGTATGAGCGGGCAAGTGAGCATTGGAGGGGATATTGATAATGATGCGGCCCTGCACGTCTCTTCCATTACGCAGACCGGTGCGGCGAATCTCTCAACGACCGGGTCGTCGACTACGGTTACCACGACGGGAGGCGCATTTGCAAATGTCGCGGAATCGGCGCGCATCGATGCGAACGGTGTTACGCGTTACGTTGAACAGAAGGTCGATAGCAATACGATTATTGTCGATGAGGTGGTTGATTGGTCGGGTGGGTATGCGTTCACTTACAAAAACCCAGGCTTCATTATGGCCGATGGGGCGAGTTCTGATGTGAAGGGACTTGCGATTGGTGAGGGAGGAGTGCCGTCATGGCAGCTTTACACCTGGCACGACGAAGCGAGTGAGTTTTTCTATCTTTGGAATCAGCAGGCACGACGCGATATCCTGACGATCGGAGAGTCCGGTGTGGTAGGAGTGAACCAGCCGACGACACTTACCGGAACCCAGACTGAGTCGCCCGCACTTCTTGCGCTCTACCCGCAGGCGTACGACAAGGTCTTCGTCTATATCAATGCGACGGCGACCTATTATGACGGCACTACGGGTGCGGCGACCAGCGAGGACACTCCGACGGCATTCCCAATCGCCACGAACACCGATTTTATCTATCTCGGAATGGACCGTAAGGCGGGCGGGTCGTTCGTTGAGCGCGTAACCGGACCGACCGTTGGGGTGTTGAAGGCGGAGTATTGGAACGGAGCCACATGGACCACGATCACTGCTGGAATGGGATATAGCGACGAGACGAACGGATTCACCAAGTCAGGCGCGGTGAGATGGAACAAGGATGCTCTGACAAATTGGGCAAAAACGAGCGTGAACAGTTCGGACGATTATTACTGGGTTCGGTTCAGTTTTACGACATATATTGGTAGCGACCAGGTTCGAGCGAACATGATCGTTCCGACCGCTGCTGAGCGGCTTTCCGCGTACAAGGCGCTCAATGATACAAATCCGGTCTTTTCGGTGAATAGTCTTGGTCGGGTCGGTCTTGGAGACCGGGTGCGAAATACGCGGCTGAACGATCTCAGTGAAGACACTCCGAATGGGGCGGCGTTGAGCATTATCGACACCTCCGGAATGGTCCGTATCTGGAATTTCGGTACCGGGAAGGCTGGTCTTGAGTTCGAAACGGGGACCAGCTCGGTTTCCAATAATCTTGCGTGGAGTATTCATATTGCAAGCAAGGCGTGGGCGAACGGTGCAGAGGGGTTCATTCTTGAACATCACAACACGGAGCAGCACGTCCTGACGCTGGGATACACCGATGTGAACGCCGCAAGCCGCACTATGGCGATGTTCGAGAGCCCGTTCGGCGACATGAACGGAAACGATCTCATGCGCGGCTTATATCTGAACTACACGAATGGCGCGCACAGCGGGTCGGGCAATGCGGTGCGGGGGCTCGATATCGGCGGTATGACGCCATCGGCGAATGCATCGGAATCGGCCATCTTTATCGGTTCCGGGTGGGACTACGCGTTTGTGGCGTCGCAGGGGAACGTGGGTATCGGGACGCTGACCCCGGGATATCGCCTGACCGTTGCCGGTGCGGCATCGGTTTCACAGATGTTTGGGGCCGGGCTTGCGGACTGCGATGCGACGTCCGATATTCTGCGCTGGACCTCGGCGACGGGAGCATTCTCGTGCGGGAGCGCGTCAACGCTTGTCGATGTTCCGTTCCCCATCCATGAGCGCGGAAACCCCTATATCGTCGCAGCATCGCTTTCATTCACGACATCCGGATTCACGGTGACCGATCTCTCGGGCGATGCGATCGTCGGCATCGACTATGCCAACGGCCCTGCCTCCCGCAGCATCGCCCAAACCATCACCGGGGCATGGAACTTCACGGGAGGAGCGTCGGTGTCGTCTACGCTTGAGGCGGTCGGCGATCTCTATGCATCCAGCTCGTTCTTCGGTGCGGGACTCACGGATTGCAACGGGATTACCCAAAAACTTACCTGGGCTGGTGGGCAGTTTGGGTGCGGTGTTGACCAAGATACCGGTGGTGGGGGTGGGGGTGGGACGATCGAGGTGCGCGAGTACGGTGCCGCATACGATAGCTTCCCGGCGACGATCTCGTTCGATGCGGGGAAGTTCAGTCTCACGGCGTCGAACGGCACGGATGTCACGGTGTCGCTGGACTGGGGCGCCGGCGGACCCGCTTCACTCTCGCAGAACGAAACGGTGACCGGCGCGTGGACGTTCTCGGGACTCATGGGTATCGCAAACGCTTCGGTATCGAGCGGGCTTGAGATCACCGGGTACGCCTCGGTTTCGAAGTTGTTCGGGAGTGCCATTCCAACGTGTACCGGGGCGGGGCAGAAGTTGCTCTATAACGGAACGACCGGCGTATTCTCATGCACAACTGAGGTTGGTGGCGGTTCGTGGAACGAGGGGACGACGTCGGTTGTTGCAAATCCGGTTGACCGCCACTTCGACGCCGGGGCGTTCAATCTGGTTGCGTCCGGTGCAACCGATGTTGCGGTGTATCTCGATTATGCCAACGGCCCCGCCTCCCGCAGTATCGCCCAAACCATCACCGGCGCATGGAACTTCACGGGAGGGGCGTCGGTGTCGACGAATCCGTTCGAGGTTGGCGCGAATGTGTTGTATGCGAATCCGTCTACAGGAAGGGTCGGCGTGAACACCCAGAGTCTCACCGAGGCGCTCGAGGTTGTCGGCAATGCGAGCGTTTCCGGCGCACTGTATGCGGGGAGTATGGGCGTCGGCCAGGCATCGGTCGCGCAGGGCTTCTTGCTCGATGTAAATGGTGCGGCGATGGTCGGGAATGGGACGCACACCAAGCAGATCGGCCTACAGTTTGATGTGGGGCACCTGTACACCATGCATTACACACCGGACCAGTTCGGGAATGCCACCTACGACGGGCTCCAGATCAGTGGGGCAGCAACGGAACAGAACGTGTTCACGATGTATGGCTCGCAGAGCGTGCAGTTCATCGCGAATGCGCAGGGGAACACCTACGACTCTCAGGTCATCGCCATGAGCAATCCGAGCATGGCGAGTCTCGGGAGTGCGTCGCAGGGGTTATTCACGAACAAAGGGACGACCCATGATATTGCTATTCAATATCGGTATGGAACGGGGACCCCGATCGACGCCATCTTGATCGATGCGAATCCGACCGCGAACTCGATCAATGCGGTGATCGTAAATAACGATAACGGCAACGTGCCGTTCCGTGTTGCGGGGCAGAACGATGCCAACTTGCTCTACGTGAACGGGTCATCGCGTATCGGTGTTGGAACCAATGCGCCGCTCACAAAGTTGGAAGTGCAGGGCACTGCGTCTGCATCGCACCTGCTCACGATTGGTGGGCTCCAGGTGGGCAACGGGGCATCGGTCGCGTATAGTCGCTTCGGATCGGCGACGACCGGGCATAGCTTGAGCGCAGCGAACGATGTCCTCATCTCGGGGCGCCTCGAAACCGATGGGCTCGCATTCTTTGATGCCGGCGCGTCGGTTTCGGTCGGTATTGAGTCGTCCGGATTCGCTTCCGCATCGCAGATGTTCGGTGCTGGGCTCACCACCTGCACGGGGACATTCAACGTGCTTCGATACAGTGCGGTGACGGGGCTCTTCTCGTGTGGCGTCGAAGGTGGTGGCTTGCGAACCGAATTGGATCAGACGACTGTCGTGGCAAATAACACGAATGTCAGCTTCGATTCAGGAAAATTCACGCTCACTGCATCGGGCACAACAGAGACGCTCATCAATCTCGCCTGGGGGGCCGGCGGACCCGCCTCACTTTCGCAGGACGAAATAGTGACCGGCGCGTGGACGTTCTCGGGGCTGACCAGCTTGGCCAACGCGTCATCCTCCGGAACTATCGAGGCGACCGCGCTCAAGACCGACTCGCTCACCTCGTCGGTCGGGACGCTCGACCTCGGGGCATTCCGTCTCAACGGCACCGTGACCGGCAACAACCAGTCCATGACCGGACTGAATGCGCTGTCGTTCGTGAGTGCGTCCGCGTCGGGCACACTCGAAGCGATTTCGCTCCGTTCGGGCACGCTGGGCGCGGATGCCGGCATGAGCATTCAGCCGGTCGGACAACTTACACTTTCGCCGGGAACTTCGTTCACGCAGATCAACGGAAACGCTTCGCTTTCCGGTAATTTTGAGCTCACCAGTGCGACTGCGCGGTTCGGGATCAATGCGGGAGTGCTTACCGATGCCATGCTCGAGGTTGGCGGGACTGCGAGCATCGGTTCGACGCTTACGCTCAACGGCGCCCTCAGCTCTGCGTTCACCGCATCAAACTCCTTCGCCGGGTCCATCGAGGTGTCCAAGGGACTCCGCGCTCGCGATCTCACCGCGACGGGAGCAGGGGCTGGGCTTGCGTTCACGGGCGGTGGAACGAACACCATCAGCTCCACCGGCACATTGGTCCTCGGGGCGTACACGCTGGGCGGAGCCGTCACCGGGAATGGGCAAAACATCACCGGACTGAATAACCTCACGCTTGCGTTCGGTTCGGCGTCAGGCGTGTTCGAAGCCCTCACCCTGAAGGCCACGACCATTGGAGGCGACGGCGTGCTCACCCTTGCTCCGACGACGCGGACGCAGATCACGGGCGCGGCGTCCATTTCAACGAATTTCGAGGTTTCCGGATATGCATCAGCTTCCCAGGTTCTCGGTGCGGGGTTGCGAGACTGTGATGATGTGAACCAAAAACTGCTGTGGACCGCGAGCGGATCCAGCGCGGGGAAGTTCTCGTGCGGGTATGACCAGAGCGCAAACAATGTACAGGTGTTTACTGCGGGTGCCGCGCAGACATGGACGCGTCCCGCGAGTGTTTCCCAGGTGTATGTGGAGGTGTGGGGCGCTGGCGGCGGCGGACGCACTGCCGGTGCCAACGCTTGCGGCGGTGGTGGCGGTGGTGGCGGCTACAGCGCTGGCCTTGTGACGGTGACCGGCAACGCGACGGTGAACGTCGGAACCGGTGGCGGCGCGAACACGACCGGCGGTAATAGCAGCTTTGCGGGCACCACAACGCCAACTGGGAACGGTGGCTCATCTCCTGCCGCAGGCGGTGCTGGTGGCGCCGGCGGAGCGGCTTCGGGGGGAACGATCAACATTACCGGTGGTAGTGGCGCAACGGTATCCCAGACCGATGGTTGTATGGGTGGCGTTGGGGGTGGTAGCCCAATGGGTGGCGCAGGTGGTGGCGCGGGAGATGGCGGTTCCGCGAACGGTACAAACTCGAGCATTGGGGGTACCGCAGGAACTGTTCCGGGCGGCGGTGGCGGCGGCGGTAATGATGCGGCCGGTGCGGGCGGCTCGGGTGCGGACGGTCGCGTCATCGTATGGGCATACGCAGGAACCTCTCGCGCTGACGTTGCGGAATGGTACGAGACCGACGGTACTGTTGGTCCGGGAGATATCGTAGCGATGGGGAGCGCGTCGCTCACCTATACCAGCGAGACGGGGACCCATACGGTTGCGGTGCTCACGAAAGCGAAGCCTGGCGATACGATCTTCGGCGTTGTTTCTACCTATCCGGAGGTGTACATGGGTAAAGACATTCTGTCCTTCGCGAAGAACCCCCAGCCGATCGCTCTTGCCGGACGCGTTCCGGTGAATGTCTCGAGTGAGTATGGTGCCATCAGGAAGGGCGACATCCTTCGACTTTCGGGGACTCCCGGCGTTGCAGCGCTTTCCAATAAGGCCGGCCAGGTTATCGGCGCCGCGCTAGAGGACTTCTCGGGGCAGCCCGGAGAAGCGGGGAAGGTGTTGGTCCTCGTGCAGACATCGTATTCGACAGGGGCTCGTCTGAAAGATGTCATGCGGCGGCAGGGGCTCGACATGGAGGCCATTCCCGAGAATGTCGACGTTGGACGTGTATTGCTCGCGCAGGCGATCCAAGAAAAGAAGAGCTTTACCCGCGAGACCGATATTTCCGATGTGTTTACCGATCGTGTGATGGCGGGCCTGGAGGTCGTCGCGCCTCGGGTGCTCGCTGACACCGCCGTGGTGAACACGATCGAGGGCAGCTCCGGTGATGTTCAGATCCGCCTCGGCGAGAATGGCAAGCTGATGCTGGTGCGGGCCTCATCGCTATCGTCGTCATTCGGCGATATCGCCTCGGGTTCGGGTGCTCCATTCATCTCGTTCGACGCGAATGGGAACGCCGTGATCTCCGGGACGCTCCAAGTAGGCTACCTCGACGCCAAAGAGGTCGCGGGTTGGGCTGATCTGACCTCGACCGTTGCGACGCTCTCCTTTAATCTCGACCAGCTCGGAAAGGATGTGGATGCGTATCGAGATGAATTCGGTCTCCGGTTGGATGCGCTTGCGAGTGCCGCCGCGGCGTTCTCGTTCGAGGGGCCGCTCAGGTTGCCGAACGGACTTTCTATCGATTCGATCGGTGCGATCTCGACCGCCCTCAATCTGACGAGCGACACCATCTTCTTGGGGCGGCCGTACTTCAATAGCGATACCGCCGGATTTGCGGTCATCGAAAGGGGCGCGCGGGAGGTGCGGGTAACCTTCGACTCCGAATACCTGAGCCAGCCGGTCGTGATGATCAGCATTTCGGAGGAAGCGTCCGAAAGTGCGGACAATCTCTTCGCGGCTCCTTACGCGGTTGTCGCAAAGGATGTGACTGGGTTCACGATCCGCGTCGCGCATCCGGTGGAGAGTGATCTTCGCTTCAGCTGGGTTGCGCTTGCGGTGAACAACGCGAAGACGTTCCACTCGCTTCCAGTTACTCCGACCCCCGAATCAACTCCGACCTCTACCGAAGAGGCAACACCGACCGCAACACCTGAGTCGACACCGGAGGAGATCACCACCACTCCGACCCCCGAATCAACTCCGACCTCTACCGAAGAGG
>JADZAY010000017.1 GCA_020852375.1 Candidatus Yanofskyibacteriota bacterium | reverse complement strand
CTCCCGGTCCGGAGCGCCTCATCCCTCACGCTCCCGCTCGGCAGTGGCTCTGCCTCCCGGTCCGCGAAGCCTCGCTGGGGTGCCGAGGCGTTCGGTCGTGGAGGAAAGACCCTACCGCATCGCCGCTGTGCCCTCCGGAGGCTTCCGAGCGGAAGGAATCACTGGCATCCGCTGGCGATGCCTCAGGCGCTCCGTCTCCAAAGCCGGAGCGCCGTCAGCATCGCCCGGATGCCACTCCCTGCGCGAGTGCCAACGGAGGGCATGGCGGAGAGGTGGGGGTGCCGAGGGGAGCGGGAGTGGAGGGCAAAGAAGAGATTGTTGAGCTTCGAAAATTGACAAATAAAATAATTATGATAATGTCATTCCATCGCTCTTTGTAGGAGGTTGAGATGCCAATCGAATTCCGTCGCATGATGGGCGTCGTCTCGTTCGCACTCTTCGCCCTGTTCTTCGCTATGGCCATCGGCGCCTCCGGAGCACAGACCGATGCGGCAAGCAATGGGAGCCCGTTGACGTTTCCCTTCATCCTGTTCTGTGCCTGGGTCCTGTTGAGCGCCTTCGCCAAGATCGGCATGCTACTCGACGAGTGGGATTGGTGGCCAAGGGCGCTCGCCGTCCTTTCCTCCAATACCCTTATCATCCTCCTGGACATCGGCGGTCGTCATCCGAACATGCAGAACGCGTCTGGCGCCATCACGCTCGCGCTGTTACTGTTCACCTGGTACCTGGTCGACATCATCGATCTCTTCACCCCTCGCACGTGGTGGAAGAAGAGCTCATAACGAACGCCGCGCTTCACGCGCGGCTTTTTGCTCCTACGATGCGGCGGATTTTTCGTCGGCCGCCGCCGACGCCGCTTCTGCGGGGTGGTCGTGCTGATAGTGCACGCTCTTGCGCATGCGCTGTTCCAACGCCCACAATGCCGTGAGCACCAGATACGCTAATATGGTCGTTGCCGCGGCCTCTTTGAAGAATCCGAGACCCGACGCCATGCCGATGGCCGCAACCACCCACAGCGATGCCGCGGTCGTTGTTCCCGAAACGCGGTCGCCGTTGCGCATGATGGCACCGGCGCCAATGAACCCGATACCGACGATGATGTTGGCGATGAGGTGATAATCGTACCCGATAACGCCGTTGATCGACGGAAGTTCACGGTACAGCAGGAACGATATCGCCGTGAACAGTGCGGAGCCGAGCGCAACGAGCGTATGCGTGCGAAGCCCTGCGATCTTTCCGGAGCGCTCGCGTTCATACCCGATGACACCGCCGAGCACGGTGGCCGCCACAAGGCGGATGAGAATATTGAGGTCTGCGAGGGTTACCAGCGAGCGAAGCGTGTTCATGCCGCCCGTTGTACCTGATTTATCTCCGAAAGAAAAGGGGTAAAAAGAAAGCGCCCTCCGACGAGGACGCTCAGCGATCAGTTAGCCCTTCCGGTGTCCCCGCCCATTTCCCTGGCGAGTCGGCGCACCTCGGGAAGAACACTGTTCGCGAGATCGGTAACCCGCTCGAGATTCTCCTGACCGAGCAGACTCAGGAGAAATGAGAGCGAAAATTGCGGAGTCCGCAGGAGTTCTTCCCGCGACACGCGAACGAACGAGCGCGCGATCAGCTCATGCCGAATGCTCTCAATACGGCGTTGCACGCAATCCGCCGCGATCCGCACATCATCCTCATGTGCCCGCCCCGTCGAGGCCGGCAGCTCGCTCCGATGCTCCCAGATGTAGAGAATGATACCCCTGAGGTCATCGTCCCACCGCAGAAGACGCTCACCCTCGGAGGCGACAAGCAGCACTGTATCGCTCGCCGAAGACACGCCGATCGCACGGAGCACATTGGCGGACGCCCACATACGGGCCACCTGATCAAGCGCCTGCCAATACTCCCCCTCCGTGCGTTCCCCCACAACATCAATGAGGCATCGCATCACAATGCGATAGATGGTCGCCTCAAATGCCTCGAGGGTGTCCGGATGCCACGCGCCTCACTGCCCGATAACGGCATACCCACCTCCTAAAGTGGGAATACACGATACCAATGGCACCGCCAATCTACGCTTTCGCGTCCGGCTCACCGAGTTTCAGCACTCGAAAACCGATATAGACGACCGCCGCGATGATAACGAAATCGA
This sequence comes from Candidatus Yanofskyibacteriota bacterium, assembly GCA_020852375.1. Lineage (GTDB taxonomy): Bacteria > Patescibacteriota > Minisyncoccia > 2-02-FULL-40-12 > GWA2-44-9 > JAGOPO01. The sequence continues at coordinate 33,232 of JADZAY010000017.1, read as the reverse complement.
TCGCGGTCGCCAGAAGGTCACCCCACAGAATACGCACATCGCGAATCACGAGCGCATTGTCGCGGAGATTTGCGGTATTTATCGCAAGCGCGAGTAGTGGATTCACCACATCATTCACGAGCGCCGCAACCAGCTTCGACACCGCGCCGCCGAGCATGAACCCGACCGCAAGCCCCACCACACCCTGCCGTTTGATGAAATCGATGAATCCGGTCATATGCTATCCATACTACCACGCGATACCGGCGTCAGAAAGCGGCTCTGCTCACGGCGTATTGTCGAGCGACTTCCAGAGGTACCGCGCAGCATATGACCGGTAGGGAGCCCATGCACGAGCCAGCCGCTCCATAGTTTTCGGGGTTGGCCGCTTCCGATACAGCTTCTGAATGGCATTCTGCAGGCCGACATCCCCGACGGAAAAGATATCGGGCCGACCCAGCGCAAAAATAAGAAACATCTCCGCAGTCCAGTTCCCCACCCCTTTGATGGCGACCAGTCGCGCCCGTACCTCATCGTCGTTCATGCGCATCAGGTGTGCGCGATCCAAGTGGCCGCGGCGAAATGCATCGGCGACATTCTTGATATACGCCGCCTTCGAGCCCGACACTCCGCACGTGCGGATGCGCTCGATCGGCGTAGCGATGAGGCGAGGAGCCGATGGCATGCGACCCCTATAGAGCGCGAGAAAGCGCTTCCAAATGGTGTCGGCCGCTTTCACCGAGAGCTGCTGCGACACAATGCTCGCCACCAACTCCTCGAGCGGATCCTTCGCGACCGAAATACGCCGGAGCGTGTACCGCTGTACCAATACCCGCATGACCGGGTCGGCTTGTGAGAGATGCCGCTGATACGTCATAGGAGCCTTCGAATGGCGCGGGCCAGTGCATGCTCGTCGTGACATATCAAGCCGGCATCAGTGAGGCATACGAACGGCAGAACACGCACTCGCGCGTCTGCGCGGAGCTCGTCGGTCGCCATCTGCACTTTCCGCTCGACTGCATAAGCAGCGGTGGCCCGCATCGGAACGGTGCCACCATTCGCAAGGATAATATCACACCGCCGACCCGTCGCGCGTTCCACGCGCGCGATAAAATCTTCCGCATGATATCCGTCGGTCTCGCCCTGCTTGGTCATAATGTTCAACACCAACACCAACTTCGCACGAGAATGCGCGAAAGCCCGCTTCATGCCGCGCGGCAAGAGCGTTGGCAGAAGACTCGAGTAGAGATCTCCGGGACAAAAGATGCACATACGCGCCTCCCGCACGGCGTCAAGAACGTCGGCTGACGCGGGAGCATCCGGCGAGAGCGTAATACTCTCGATCGCATGAACATCCGGATGCCAGAGCGGGTTTGAGGCGATGCAATCGATGTTCGTCTCGCCGTGGACAACGTTCCCCAATCGGAGCCGCGCGCGAAGCTCGGTCCGCCGGTCGGTCACCGGAAGCACGCGATGTGGAGCGATCCCTGCGATATGGAACAACTGCTCCAATGCGGCTCTGCGTCCAAGCGTCTGCTCCAGGCCAAGGAGAAGGAGATTCTTTACGGAATGTCCGTCGAGTGCGCCTCCGGAGAACCGGTGCATGAGTGCCCGCGCGAGACGCGAATCCGAACACAGCGCCGCAACGCACTTTGTCAGGTCACCAAGGTAGCCGCCCGCATCATAGTCGCGCCGCAATCCTCCGGTTGAGCCGCCGGAATCCGTACTCGGACAAACGGCGGTGATACGGACGCTCTTGAGCGTTCGTAGCCCCTTCAGAACCTGTGCGTGCCCGCCGCCACCCCCAAATGTTACCAGAGGTATCGTCACACGCCCCACCCTACCACACTTTTGAGAAACGAGAACAGCTCGAGGGCCGCTTTCACCGAGAGCTGCTGCGACACAATGCTCGCCACCAACTCCTCGAGCGGATCCTTCGCGACCGAAATACGCCGGAGCGTGTACCGTTGTACCAATACCCGCATGACCGGGTCGGCCGCTGCCAAGTGTGTCTGGTAGTTCACCCTTCCTTATTTCTTTTTCTCGGTGCGACCGCCCTTGAGCGCGACCGCAAACACCTCATCGACAGTCTTCACGGGGACGAATCGGAGCTTCTTCTTCGCCTCTGCGGGCATATCTGCGAGATCGCGCTGATTCTCTGTCGGAATGATGATGGTCGTGATTCCGGCACGAAGCGCGGCAAGCGCCTTCTCTTTGAGCCCACCGATGATGCCAACCTTCCCGCGCAGCGTGACCTCGCCGGTCATAGCAACGTCGTGCCGTATCGGGCGCTTCAGGAACAACGAGACCAGCGCCGTCGTCAGCGCAATACCAGCGGAAGGCCCGTCCTTTTTGATAGCGCCCGACGGGAGGTGAATGTGCAGATCCTCTTTCGCGAGATCTTCCAACACGCCTTCGCGTGCGGCATACGCACGCGCATACGAGAGCGCCGCCTGCGCGGACTCGCGCATGACCTCTCCCAACTGTCCGGTCAGAATGAGCTTGCCCTTTCCCGGCATGCGCGCCACCTCGATCGGAAGCAACTCGCCACCGACCGGTGTCCAGGCCAGACCCATCGCAAAACCGACCTGCGGCGAGCGCTCCGCAACATCGTGCACCACCTTTTCGGGGCCGAGCATCTTCTCGAGATCCGCGCGGGTCACCGAGACCTTCCGAGAGGTCTTTCCCTCTTCCACCAGACGGCGGATCACTTTGCGCGCGACCGTGCCGATAAGGCGCGACAGCTCACGCACACCCGACTCCCGGGTGTAATCGCGGATCACTGCCAGCAGCACCGCGTCGGAAATGTTCACCTGCCCCTTCTTAAGGCCGTGATCGGTCAGTGCCTTCGGGAGCAGAAAACCCTTCGCGATGCGAAGCTTCTCCTGTTCGGTGTATCCGGGAAAGTCGATGATCTCGAGACGGTCGCGCAACGCAGGCGGGATGGTCTCCAGCGAGTTCGCGGTCGCGATGAACAACACATCGGAGAGGTCCAGCGGCATTTCGAGGTAGTGGTCCGAGAATGCGTGGTTCTGCTGCGGGTCGAGCGCCTCCAGGAGCGCCGCGCTCGGGTCGCCACGGAAATCCATGCCGAGCTTGTCGATCTCATCGAGCAGGAACACCGGATTCCGTACTTTTGCCGTATGGACTCCCTGCACGATACGGCCGGGCATCGCACCGACATAGGTGCGCCGATGACCGCGGATCTCCGCCTCGTCGCGCATGCCGCCCAGCGAGACGCGCACGAACTTCCGGTCCAGCGCACGCGCAATGGACTGACCGATAGAGGTCTTCCCGGTTCCCGGCGGTCCGTAGAAACACAGGATCGGGCCCTTCACTTTGCCGACCTGCTTCTGCACCGCCAGATATTCGAGAATGCGGTCCTTCACCTTCTCCAGGCCAGCATGGTCCTCGTCGAGCACCTTCTTCGCCTGCGCGAGATCGATCTTGTCTTTTGTCGTCTCGTTCCAGGGGATCTCGATAAGCCAATCGAGGTAGGTGCGGATGAATCCGGTCTCGGGACTCATGGGCGGCATCTTTGCGAGTCGGCCGAACTCCTTCATCGCCTTCTCATGCACCGTCGGGGGCATCTTCGCGGCTTCGATCTTCGCGCGAAGGCCGTCGAGCTCGTCGCGCTCCTCATCGACGCCAAGCTCCTTCTCGATGTTCTTCAGCTGTTCGCGAAGGAAGAATTCCTTCTGCATGCGGCCGATCTTTTTCTTGGTCTCCCGTGCGATGCTCTTCTCCGCCTCAAGCACTTCCATCTCGCGGCCAAGGTAGACATTCAGCTGACGCATCGCGTCGCTGTGCTCGCGCATCTCAAGGATATCCTGCTGTTGGCGGACATCGAGGTTCAAATTCGCGGCGACCAATCCGATGATCTGCTCGGGGTCGCGCAGCTGCGTCATCAAATAGACCACCTCGGGCAGAATTGCGGGGAAGGAGCGCACCTCGGCAACATGCTTGAACTGTTCAAGCACCCGCCGTAGAAGCGCGGAGTTCTCGGGAGTGTCCATGGACTCCGTGGACACCATCGGCTCGATCTGCACCTGGAAGAACGGTGAGAACCCGGCGTACTCGACAACGCGCGCTCGGCACACACCCTCGACGTCCACCTTCGCGCTCCCATCAGGAAGCCGAAATACGGAAATGACCCGGCCGACAGTACCGACGGAAAACAGGTCATTCTCAGAGATGTCGTCTTCGACGTTCTTCTGGGTCGTGAATAGGACCATGCGGTCGCCCGCTACGGCAGCCTCCAGCGCGGCGACGCTCTTCGGCCGCTGAACGATAAGCGGAATGACGACCTTGGGGAACAAGACCGTATTTTTGAGCGCGATCAGCGGAAGATGGTCGCTGATCGTTGTGTTGTTGATGCGAAATTCGGGCATAGGGTATCGTAGATACGCTTTGGGTAAGAATAGCAAAAAATAGCACTCGATGCAATAGAGTGCTAAGCAAGAAAGGAAATCGGTATGCCCCTCCCCGCCACCGCGCACCTCGCCGCAACCGGACATCCGTCGGCTCCTGCGGCCGCCGGCGTCCTTGAGTTCTCGGGCCTCGGCAGAACCAAGCCCTCGGCCCTCCGAAGCATTGCGGCGAGGCGCATGGCGGCGGGGAGGCTGCGCATAAAACGGAGCGGGAGCGGAGAGAGACCGACTAGAGCTCGAAGCTCTCACCCAACCGCGGCACAACGGCATCAACTTTCAGCTCTTGCCGAGCACGATCGGCAAGTGTCTGAGCGGCATCCTCCTCCCCCTGGACTACGAAGCACTTCTTCAGCGAGTCGCCTTGGTTCGCCTGCCGAATATACTCAATGAGCCCGTTCTGATCGGCGTGAGCGGAGTACGCCCCGATCGTACGCATGTGGCACCGCACCGGGATATGGTTCCCGAAGATGGTCACATCCTTCGCGCCATCCCTGATGCGTCGCCCCAGCGACCCCTCGACCTGGTAGCCGATGAATAGAATGGTGTTGCGATTGTCCGGGAGGTAGCGACTCTCGTGGTGAAGGATGCGGCCGCCCTGGCTCATACCGCTCCCCGCAACAACGATCTTCGGCGCGGGAACGTCGTTGATGTGCTTCGATTCCGGCACGGATGGCGTGAACGTGAGCCACGGGAATTGAAAGATACCCCGGTTGTCTTTGAGGATCTCTCGCGCCTCGGCATTGAAGTACGACGAGAAGCGGCCGTATACCTTCGTGATATCGATCGCGAGCGGCGAGTCGACGAATACCGGCATCTTCGGAAGATCGCCCGCCTCGAAGAGTGTATCGAGCTCCAGCATCAGCTCTTGGGTTCGCTCGACCGCGAAGGACGGAATCATCAGCACCCCCTTCCGGTCGTAGGTCTCGCGGATCACGTCGAGAAGCATCTGCCGTCGCTCCGAACGCGCTTCGTGGATTCTGCTTCCGTACGCCGACTCGACGAGCATGTAATCGACACCGCGGACATAGTCGATATCCTGCAGAAGCGTTGAGGGCGGATTCCCGATATCTCCCGGAAACACAATGCGTCGCCGCACGCCCTGATCTTCGATCGTGAACTCCCATGCCGTCGAACCAAGCACATGCCCGGAATCATGCCCCTCGACCGTTACCGCGTGGCTCAGGCGAAGACGCTGGCGATACGGCACGCCGCGCATGAGCGCGAGCGCTCCCTCCATGTCGTTGCGGTCATAGAGCGGCGCACAATCGCACGCTTTGGCTTCGGAAACAATCTTGTCCAGTGTGTCCGGCAAAGCGACCGCGGTGATGGCGGCCGTCGGCTCGCTCGCATAGATCACGCCGCGAAATCCTTCGCGATACAACTTCGGGATGCGGCCAATATGATCAACGTGGCTATGAGTAACGAAAAGATAGTCGACGGATGCGGCGTCGTACCCGAGCGGCTCGGCGTTCATCTCGTCGCTGTACCGAGAGCCCTGGATCATGCCGCAGTCCACAAGTATGCGCAGACCACCGGCTTCCAGAAGGTAGTTCGCTCCGGTCACATGTGTCGCCCCTCCGTAGAATGTGAGCTTCATGCGTTCACCCTCATTATATCCCCGCCGCCACCGCAACGACATATCCGAGTATCGAAAGCGCTGCGATAGGCGGGAGCGCCGCCATAGGCATTGGACGCCGCTGATGCGAGAACAGCCAATGCATCAGGGACACCCCGCACAGCGCGAACCCGGAAACGAGCACCGCGGCGCCGATGGACTGGCTGACCGCCGATGTCGCCAGCACGAGCGGGAGACCGATATCCCCGGATCCGAGCATCATGACCATGCGCGTACGCAATGCATCGTCACGGCGCGTGAAAAATCCGGAGAAATTCGCCGGGACCAGAAACCCGAAGATCGCGCCCGACTCGAGCATGCGATCGGCAAGCGCGATCATGTGCCGCGTACGATATACAGAGATGATGTCGTAGATGGAAAGCGCGGCGAGCAGGATGCTTGCGGTCAATGGCGTAAGCGAGAGTCCGAGCACCGCCGCAATGCCTCCGATACCCACCATGACCGCGAAGTCATGCACCGCGACCCGCGGCCATAACCACGCGAGCGCGGCAACCGCGACGGCCCCGATGATATCGAACGGCCACCGAACCCACGCGGAGAGAATGAACTGCGTGCCCGCGACGAGCGCGATGACCAGAAAAAAGGAGAGCGACACGTGTGCGGCGCGAACAAAACGCACCATCACGGTCGTGAAGAGCACGAAAACGACTAAGAAAATGATAGCGCTCTCCCACGTAAGCTCGAGCGGCCCGACTCCGGCGCTCACCGAGGGAGCGATCACGTGCCGCCATGCTGCCGACAGCGCAAGCGCGATGGTGCAGGCGTAAAGAAGGAGGCTGTATGCGAGTGTGCGAAATCGAGGGTCTACCACCCTTCTAGTATGCCACGAGGCAAGGTTTACCGCACGATGATAACTCCGGTCTCGCTCGCCTCCGAAGAGGGATTGTAGTATCCGAACACGCCGGGAGTCGCGAATGTATAACTGAAATAGCCGTCCGGGGGGATCGTTCCAACGCTATCAAACTCGGGCACCCGACGCCCCGCCCGAAGCTGCGCCACAACACGGATCGGGAGCGCCCCATCATTGCGCCACCGCACGGTGTCGCCGGCATGGATGCGAAGGTTCGTAGGACTGAACACCCCGAAACGATAGCTCACCACATATACCCGCGGTTCGCGCTCTTCCGTCACCGACGGCGTCGGAGACTCCTGAGGCGCTGGGGCTGGCTCGCCAAGGGTTGTGACCGCGACCGCCAAGAGGACCAGCACAAACAAAATGAGCGGCCAGAAATGCGGGCGCTCGTGACGCTCGCTCGGCTCGCTCCGGCGTGCTGCAAGAATGGCAACGGGATCCATGGTCTTGGGAATACCAAGTATATACGACCACACCCACGACAAGGTAACAATAGGGCATCGCCGGGTAAAAAACCACCCCAGTGATGGGGTGGCACACTAGCTAAGGTGCATGAGCGTGTAGAGGGCGGCATCGTGCCGATCATCGTGAGCCCTCACCGCGGGAAGTGCCTGCACTTCGATCGCGATCTCCCAGGGAAACCCTTTGAGCGCGTACACCGCGCTATTGTGCGTGAACCGGAGCTGAAGTTTTCGGGTGTTTCCCCGCTGCCGATACTCGCGTTCAGCACTTTTGAGGAATCCTCGGTCGTACGTCAGGATCACATACCGCCGACCCCACACCCCCGTGGCACCGTTCTTCCACCGCGCGGTGATGACGTGCAAAAAATCGAGGATGACCTGGAGGTCGGAAAGGCGGGTGAAGGCGATACGATCCTGCTGGGCGATCACGTACACACTCGGCCCAAACCGATGAATGCACATATAACGCTGATCGCGGACGCATCCGTTTCGACACGGCTTCAGTAATCCGACATTCGCATCGAGGTATACGGCGGTCTTCGCATGATACGGGAAGTGCCGCTTCGGTTGTCGCACGCTCCCTCCGTGGTGGGAACTGCCGCGACGGTACCACACGGAACAAAAAAGTCAAAAAGCCCTGCGCATCGGCGCGATGCACAGGGCAAAACACTACACCTTCGGATACGGCGTCGACAGAGCTTGGGTGCCATCCGGAAGATCGACGACCTGGTAGTCGCCGAACAGAAGCGGTGCCTCTTGTACGAGACACCGGTAGACTCGCATCGCCCACGCACGGATCTCGGTCTCCGCGTGCTCCGATGCGCGCATTTCCAAGATGTGCCTCCAGGCCCGCACGTTCCCGGTCACCACGAGGACCGTTTCGGTCTCGTTGGGAAGGATTGATCGCGCAGCCTGACGGACCTTCTTGCGCAGCTCGGTCTTCGCTTCGGCAGAAAGGATGCCCCGCCCTCCGGCTGCCTGCAGCTCCGTGAGATGCCCCGTGATCCCTTCATACTCGGCGTATGCCCGGTCGATACGTCGCTCGAACAGGTCGTGCAGAAACGGATCGCCGACGTATTCGGGTCGCTCAACGAATCGAAGCATCTTGCCGCCAACGTAGCGCTGGCTCAGCTGTGAGTATGCGCACCCCGCACGGTGACGGACCAGCTCATGCGTAAGCGATCGGGACACGCCATAGGTAAGGAACGAAAAGCTTGGATGCTCGAGCACCGAGCCGTGCTTCTGTCCTTTGATGCCGGTCCCGGATTTACCCGGCCTTCCGTCGAAGTACACCGCTGCTTGCGCGTGGAGCGTCCGCTTCGCATCAAAGCTCATGTAACAGACCTGCCCTGCGAACTTGCTCAGCAGCTCAGCGGGAGGTAGCTGTGTCGGATCATCCAAATACACCGGATACCCCAGCGAAGGATCAAATCCCCCGAGGAACTCCCCGATGCCGGAAATATCGACATGCGGCCGCGCGATCATGATCACGCCAGCCTCGCGCAGGTATTGGGTTCCGGAAGCTGTCTGATGAACCGCCGCATCGATCTTAGGCAACATGTATCACCTCGTTTGTGAATGTGCCGAGCGAGCATACCACACACATCAGTGCGGGCAACGGTTCCCCTCGGCACCATCTCAACGGCGTGCGAGTGCGGCGCGAACGATATCGGTATCGGACCACGGGATCTTTTTCCCGCCAGCCAGCGCCATGCTCGTTTCGGACCCCTTCCCGGTAATAACCACCACGTCGCCCGCTTTCGCCTCCGCAAGCGCCCGCTCAATGGCAAGCTTCCGGTCCATCTCGCGTACAACTTTTGCGTTCTGCGAGGGACCCGAAATGCCCGCGGCGATATCCTCCACGATCCGCTCAGGGTTTTCATCATAGGGGTCTTCGTTCGTCAGGATGACGCGGTCGCAGTAGCGCTCCGCGAGCGCCCCGAACTCTTTGCGCTTCCAGACATCACGTCCGCCGCCTGCCGCTCCAAGAACAGCAATGAGCCGCGCGCCTTCTGCGGACGGCTTCAGTGATTCGTACACGGCACGCAGGGAGTCGGGAGTGTGCGCATAATCAACGACCACACCGAACGGCTCGTGCTGCAGCCACTGCAAGCGCCCCGGAATCTCCGTGATGCGCTCCAAGATCGGCTTCGCCGTCGGAAGATCAACGCCGTACATCGCCCCCACCGCAAGCGCGGCAAGCGCATTGGAAACATTGAACCTGCCCCCGAGCTTTAGGTCGAACCGCGTTCCATACACGTTGAACGACACGCGATCGGGGTGGACATCGAGGTCGCTGGCGCGCATCTCTCCGGCCGTGATGCCATAGAACAGTTTCCGCCGCGCCGCGTACTGTCCGTAGAACACCGCATGCTCGTCGTCGGCATTCAAAATGTGCGTAGTGGAGGTTGCAGCGAACAGTATCCCTTTTGCATCCCGATAGCGCTCGAAACTGCCGTGCGCCTCGATGTGCTCAGGGTGCAGATTCGTGAACACTGCGCAGTCAAAGCGAACGCCCAGGTGCCGTCCCTGCGCAAGTCCCTCGCTGGGAACCTCCATGACCACGTGCGTGCATCCGGCCCGCACCGCTTGGCGCAAGAACCGCTGCACCTTCCAACGACCCGGCATGGTCATCTTGAGCGTGTTCGGCCACTCGCGATCACGGATCTTGTATCCCAGTGAGCCGATCGCGGCGACGGGATGTCCCGAACCCTCCAGGAGTTTTGTCGTGAGATACACGACTGTGCTCTTTCCCTTAGTACCCGTCACACCGATGACCGTGAGCTTGCGCGACGGGAATCCGTAGCGGAGAGCGCCCGTCCAGGCGAGGAGCGGATGATAGATCCGTGCGCCGAGCGCAAAGAGCCGCTTCGGAATGAAGCGTTTGATGGCACGGAGCGTTGTATCAAGTATTCCCTCTTTGAACATGGCCGCACCGTACCACGAAATCTCTACAGATTGTAGGCCCAGGTCCAGAACGGACGGACCACATAGTCGAACGAGCCGGGGTACTCGATAAGCTTCGCTCCGAAACCGAGTTTGAAGCGGGTTACGCCGGGCCACTTCTGAGAATCAATGCCCCAGAAGTCATACCACTTGAACCCCTGCGCTTTGTACTGCCGCATGAGCGCCCAGTGCAGAAGGTGAGGCGCCATGAGCGCGCGATGCTCGCGATCGGACGCGCCGTGCACATACGACACCGTCTTCCCGTGCTCCATCATCAGCACTCCCGCCACCGGCCTGCCGCCATGGAGCGCAAAGAAGAGTCGCGTCCGCAGTGCGCCATCCGGAGCGGCGAAAGCGGTGAGTAGTTTCTGGTAGTAGTGCGCTCCGTGCGTCCGAAACAGATCGCGTTCGGCGGTTTGCTCGAGCATCTTCCAGAACGCTCCGGCATCGCGAGATTCCTCAACGGTCACCCCTTTGCGTTCGGCAAGATTGATATTGTAGCGGTGCTTGTGATGTAACGCATCGAGCAGCTGATCCTCGGTCTGCGTGAGATCGGCGACCACTGTGAACATGGGCTGCATATGCCGCTTTGATTTTCGGAGGCGCATTCCGTTGCGCATAAAAAGCTCGACGACCATATCGTGCGTCGGCTCAAGCTTCACAAACATGCTTTTCTGCTGGCGAGCAAGTCCCTTGAGGAACGCCGTGAAGTGCCGAATCTCGTTCCGAAGACCTTCGGTCGCAAGATCGAGATTCAGCTCGGGCCCGTACGGCACATACAAGAAGTTCTGTCCGAACCGGACATCGTGCCGGATGATGTTCGCCTTCACGAAGCCGTCATCAAGCCGCCATACCGTGCGACCCAGCGACTTCTGAAATGCCAGCCATTCGGGCGTTTGAAGAAATGGCCTGTCCATCCCGTTAGAAGCGACGAGGCAACATGCCCATGCACACTGCGAGGACACGCGCACGTTCGGTTGTTACAGTGAAAGGCACTGCCAGTTCGTTTCTAACGGGATCCATAAGGCCAGTATAGCACGGACGCCCCGCAACGGGGGTCTATTGACACATTGGTGCTTTTTATGCTACCATGTCTCCAGTGCGGTGGGTGGCCCGGATTGAGGGCCCGGAACCATGCCACTGACTTCCCTGCATATCGCGCAGCGGGCCCCGACGGCCCGTGGCACAGACCAGCGCGATGACCACTTCGTCCGCAGGGACAAAATGGGAGCCGCCCCCTCAGGGGCCCGACGCTTGCACAGGTCGGGCCTTTTTCATACGCGCGCGCCCCTTGTCGCCGCACGACCGCCATGGTATTCCATGGCCTAGCACCCATCACCGCCTCAGGAGGACTCATGGCAAAACAGCGACTGTACGCCGCCCAGATCGAAAGCGAATACCGAGGCATCGTGCGCATCACCAACCACATCGTCTCGGCGCCGTCTCGACCGATAGCCGAGCGCGCGTTGCGCGCTCGCCCAAGCGTTAAGCGGCTGTGGTCGATCCGACCCATCCGCATCCCGGCGGCGTTCGACAGACGAGCTGCCATCGCCTTTGCGCGCCGGATCGCAGAGAGTATCGGAAGTTCCGTGCTCTAACTCAGGCAACCATGCGCCCCCTCGGGGCGCTTTTCTATGTACGCTCGGCAACGTTCAGCACAATGCCAAGTCCGGCGAGCATCGCAACCATTGAGGTGCCGCCGTAACTGATGAACGGCAATGGGATACCCGTCAGCGGCCCGAGACCCGTCACCGCTGCCATGTTCACGGTCGCCTGTATCATAACCCACAAACACATCCCCAGTACGAGCAGGGAGCCGAACCCGTCGCGCGCCCGGCGCGCAATCTGGGTCATCATGATGGCGAAAATCGCAAAGAGGGAAATAGTGAACATGCCGCCAGCCCATCCCAGCTCCTCGACAAGCACCGCGAATATCGAGTCACCGATCGGCTCGGGAATGAACCCGTACAGCTTCTGCGTGCTCTGTCCCAGGCCAACACCCCACATGCCACCGGACCCGATGGCGATGAGCGACTGGTTCAGCTGCCAGCCGGCGCCACGCATATCGGCTCCCGGGTTGAATACCGTCGTAATGCGGCTCCATCGCTCCGGCGACAACGCCGCCATACCGCCCATGAGGATCACCACTGCGGCGACAACGCCAAACACCTGCTTCAATGGCGCACCAGCAATGAAATACATACCCCCCGAGAGGAGGCTGACGATGCCGAGCGTTCCCAAGTCTGGCTGCAACAAGAGGAGCACCGCGACGAATCCCATGACTAGCACGAACGGCACGAGTCCGAATCGAACATGCTTGAGTCGATCCCCTCGTTCGCCCAGCCACGCGGCAAGATACACCACCAGCGCAAGCTTCAGCACCTCCGCCGGCTGGAATGTGAACACACCAAGACTCAGCCAGCTCGTCGCGCCTTTCAGGTGAACCCCGAAGGACGGAACGAACACCAGGATCATCAGCACCAGCGCGCAAAAAAGCCCTGGCAATGCGAACGACCGCCACCGCCGATAGTCGACCCGCCAGAGAAGCCACAGCATCGCCAGACCGGGCAAAATACCGAATATCAGCTGGTGTCGCCAGTAATAGCTCGACGAACCAAATTGCTTTTGCGCCTGCACGACACTCGCGGACGACAATACGATCAGTCCGAAACCGAGCATCACGACGATCAACCAGAACAATTTCCGCGCCATATCCTCTTTAGTGTACCGCGAAATCGATGCGCACCGAACATTGCAAAGAACTAAAAATGATGTATAATATGATTCGGAGGTGCCTATGGAGCACATCGGCATCATCGCCATCGTCGCTGCCGCATTCCTCATGGTGCTCGCCTTCCGAAAGGATGATCCCATCCGCCGGCTTCGCCGGCTCGGACGACAGCTCCACATCGGACCGGAGCACCTGCGCCCGGACACCCCGGCCGAAGAGCTCCTCGATGCCGTCCGGCAGGGCATCCACGAGGAGATGCATGCGCTTTCGTTCGACGCGCATGCGCTTGCAATGTGCGCGAACCAAAAAGCGCTCGACGTCGTGGAGTACTACCGGCCAAAGCTGGTTGCCGGGACGGCAACCCTCGAAACGCTCGACGACTTCGACGGAAAGCTCCGCGAGACGCTGACGCCACTCCTCGTCCTCGACGACGACCTGTCGAACGACTACGCCGAGCTGGAGTACCGGCTCGCCTGCCTCATCTGGGCAGTAAAGGAGTGCGGACGCATCGCCCCGATGATCGGGGGAAGCGCCGAACCGCGATCCGTTGCGTGACCGCAGCCCCATATCCCCATCAGGATATGGGGATTTTTCTTACCGAAAAATGGTCTGTACGAGTTCGTTGAGCACGTGCCCGTTGAGCGGCGGGAGTTTCGAGTCGGCGAGGAAGAGCGCGAGCCCCGTCATGGCGCCAATGGCACCGATCATCCAAAAGCGCATCGTGATCTGTGTTTCATGCCATCCCAGCGCTTCGAAATGGTGGTGGATCGGGGCGGAAATGAAAACCTTCTTCCCCCGAAGCTTCTTCGAACCGACCTGAATGATGTCCGAGAGGGATTCGATCACAAACACGACACCGATCAGCGGAAGCAGCAACGGGACATTGAGCAGGAGCGCCGTAGATCCTGCAACGAATCCGAGTGCCATGACCCCCGTATCTCCCATAAAGAACTTCGCGGGGTAAATGTTGAACCACAAAAACGCCACGAGGGCGCCTTCAATTGCCGCAATGAATGTGACGAGGTCCATCTTCCCCTGGTCGAACGCAATGGCACCCAGGGCAGCAAAAATGGTTAGGAACGTTCCCCCGCTCAATCCGTCCAGCCCATCGGTAATATCGGCGGAAAAGCTGGTGGCAACCATCACGAACACGAAGAGGAGGAAGTACCACACCGGCCCGATGACCACATCTCCGAAGAACGGGATGTTCAACGCATCGCGCCCGAGCTTCACCACGAACCACCATCCGCCGACCGCGGCGACGACGGTGTACATGAGCGTGCGCATTTTGATACTGAATCCACGACGCCGAAAGATGCCGAGCAGATCATCTGTCATGCCCACCAAGCCGGCGACGATCAGAAAGGCGAGCGGCAAGTAGGTTTCCGAGCGAACCAGCCAGTTCACCCTACTCCAGAATCCGTCGACGGTCCCGTGGAGCACCCAGAATATCAGCGTGAGCATGGCGACGGTCCCCCACACGATGAATCCTCCCATCGTCGGAGTTCCCTCCTTCTTCTTGTGCAATGCGTTGAACACCGGGGCTCCCTCCTTCACGATCTCCTTGCCTCGCGCAAAATAGGTCCGCAATACGCGCACCCACAACGGCTCCAAGAGTACCGCCGCAAAGAACGAGATGGTGGCCACCACGAGAATGCGGACAACGTTGAATATGGTGAATGCTTCCGTCATGAGAAGGCGTTATTGCCACTGATACCCGCGCTCGGCCCAGGCCACGAGCGCCTGTGTGTCGGTGAAGCGAGCACGGGAACCGAGGACGATCGAGACCAGTGTATCACTTTTGCCCGGCAATTTCACCACCAAGATCAGGCACCCCAGCGCACCGTCGGTATACCCCGTTTTCCCGCCTAACACACCACTGATCGTGCCGAGCAGTTCGTTCGTATTCTTCACCTCGTGCAACATCTTGCCGTCCGCGGAGCGGATCTCCAACTGCGAATGCGTTGTGATCGGAAGCAGGCTCGGTGCCTGTCGCATGACCGCGCGAACCAAACGCAAGAGGTCGTTCGCATCACATGTTGCGGTGTCATCGAGGCCGGCAGGATCCTTGAACGCACAGGATTCCATTCCGAGCGTGTATGCTCGCCGATTCATTTCGGAGACAAAATCGATCTGCCGTTCGCGCGCATAGGCCGCAAGCGCATACGCCGCGTCGTTGCTTGACTCGACCAGCATCATACTGAGCAGATCGCGCACCATTAGCCGCTCTCCCTCATAGAGCGTCTGCTTCTGTCCGTCGACGCGAACCGAGCCGGATGCGACCGTGACGACCTCGTTCGCATCAAATAGATCTGTCGCCACTAACGCAGAAAGCAGCTTCGTCAGCGATGCGATCGGCATCTGCAGACTGGAACGCTTTTCGTAGAGCACCTTTCCTGAATCAAGATGCACTAACAGTGCCGCATTCGCGTCGAGGACCGGCTCGGGAACATTCGTATCGCGAACGGGGGCGTATCCCGGATTCGCCGCCGGGAGTAGGAACGCCTGCGCAGAGCGTATTGCCGGAGTGGCCCCCACAATGAACGGCGAGGTGCTGGGTTTCGGTGACGGGCGGACCGAAAAACTGAATACCGCCAGTCCGGCCAATATCAGTATTGGTATCAGGAGAACCCGGCGCATAGAAGGCAGTGCTACTGATCCGAACGGGCGCGTGTTCCGCCTTCCGGAGACAGGTGAAGTTCGCGTAGCTGCCGAGAAGAGATGGGCGCCGGGGAATGCATCATGAGATCGCGTGCGTCGCCCGTTTTCGGAAATGCGAGCACCTCGCGAATGTTCGGCTCATTGTATAACAAGGCGATCAGTCGATCCCACCCCCACGCGATGCCGCCGTGCGGCGGAGCACCATGCGCGAGCGCGGTAAGCATGTGACCAAAATTCTCATCAATACGCTGCTCTTCGAAGCCCATGATGCGGAACACCGCGCGAAGCCCCTCGGGCGTGTGATTGCGGATCGAACCGCCGCCGATTTCCCACCCGTTCAGCACGATGTCGTACTGGGTAGTCAGGATATCACCCACCCGCTCCTGTTTGAGCAGAAGGTCCATATGCTCCGGTTTCGGCGCAGAGAACGGATTATGCGTGAATGTCCATCCGCTGGGAGAGTCTTCGTTCTTTTCGAAAAACGGAAAATCGATGACCCAGCAGAACGCCAGGAGGTTCAGATCGTTCTTGTCCTCACGAAGGTCGGGGCGATCGGTCCCGTAGTTCGCCATCGCTTCCGCGTATGAGATGCGCGGGAACGGCACCTGCTGAATGCGCTTCTGCGGATAGAGCTTCGCCACCAGATCGATCAGGAGCTGCTCATTGAGCGCCATGACATCCTCCCGCTCCACAAAGCTCATCTCCATATCCAGCTGGGTGAACTCGGGCTGGCGGTCTCCCCGCGTGTCTTCATCACGGAAGCACCGCGCGAACTGGAAATACCGCTCCATGCCGGCGACCATCAGAAGCTGCTTGTACTGCTGCGGTGACTGTGGGAGCGCGTAGAACGTTCCGGGATAGAGACGGCTGGGAACCACATAATCTCGCGCGCCCTCGGGTGTGCTGCGCGTCAAGATGGGCGTCTCGATCTCGAGGAATCCTTTTTCGGACAGCCAGTTGCGAACGAACAGCTGTCCGTCGTGACGTGCCTTCATGTTGCGCGCAAGACGCGCACGCCGCAGGTCAAGGTACCGCCACTCGTGCCGCGTGTCTTCTCCGATCTCGTACCCTTCGGTATCCAGCGGCATCGGAGGTGTTTCCGAGCGATTCAGGATCTCCAGCTCACGAGGCTCGAACTCGACGCGCCCCGTCGGGATATCGGGGTTTACCATCTTTTCCGGTCGCTCTTTAACGAGCCCGCGCATGCGAACGACCCACTCATTGCGAAGCGTCTGCGCCTGTTCGTAGCAATCAGGCGTGAACGGCCCGAACACGACCTGGATGATCCCGGAACGGTCGCGCAGGTCGACGAATACCAACTTGCCGTGATCGCGCCGATTGGCAACCCATCCGTAGAGGGTCACTTCTTTTCCTGCCAGGTCTTTCGCTTCGAGAATGGAGAGTTCCTTCATAGCGTGTCCGCCCTGCTGGACTCGAACCAGCGACCTTCTCCTTAAAAGGGAGCAGCTCTACCAGCTGAGCTAAGGGCGGATATGATAATTGACCCGCCAAGAATACCACTCTTTTTGAGCTGTTTCAAGAAGTCGCATCACTCCCTCCCACCTCGGCACCCCGACTCGGACGGTTTCTCGGCGCTCCCGGTCCGGAGCGCCTCATCCCTCACGCTCCCGCTCGGCAGTGACTCTGCCTCCCGGTCCGCGAAGCCTCGCTGGGGTGCCGAGGCGTTCGGGTCGCTCCATACGATAAATTGACAAAATCAATATTCATGCTAATATGTTTTTGGAGGTGGTGCATGTCACGGAAGAGCGGAGTTCACACTCCGAACGCAGCGTACGAGCGAATCGCCGCGGCGATCCAAGCGTTTCCGCTGGGAACCGAATTCTCCCCCAAGGACATCCAAACTGCCGCCCCAGGTGTTCCGCGTGGCTCGATCCATATGTTCGTGAGCGCCAAGCATCGATCGAGGTGGCTCGAGCGGACGGCCCGTGGCAAGTATCGGGTCGGCGGCGTCCGCATCAAGACCACGCTCCCCATGGGCATCATCGCCGAAGCCGTGTGGGCAGTCCTGTTCACGGAACGGTCGAGACGGTATTTGCGCCTAGCGGAGATCACCGGGGAAGCAGAGGAGTTCGTTGGGCGCCCCGGAGTAAGTCTTTATCACGGGGTCGCCCGCACGCTTTTCACCTGGCACCGCAACGGACACCTCGAGCGTACCGGCAAGCGCAGAGAGTACCGTTACCGAGTCAAAGAAGGCGTCACCGAGCGGCCCGTCTGCACGAGATAGTCAGCCCCCACGGCATCCGCAAGGATGTCGTTTTTATTTCCCTAACGCCTCCGCGATGAGCGCTTTGAGATCACGATCTTCCGAGGACACAAACGACGCTGACGCACCTTCGGCGACCGGCGACTCCTCCGGTTCGGGAGATTGTGCCTCGATCTTTTTTCCGCGAAAATCTACGGCGCCCTTGAACAGATCGCCGAGCGATGCGCCTTGTTGGGATGAGGAGCGCTCCTGCCGCGGGATACGCTGGCGATCATCGGTTTTTCGGCCCCGGTCGTCCCGTCGCTGACCCTGCGGGCCGGAGGGACGGGAGCGGTCCTCCCGGTGAGGCGGTTGAGCGGCTCTTCCCGATGCCCGGTCTTCTGATGGAAACGGCGCCGGTTTTCGCATGGGCCGATCTTCCCGCGGGGCCTCTTCGATAGGGGCTCGCCACGCGGCGATATCCGCTTCCACCTGAGCGCGCGGACGCGCGTAGACGCTTCGGGAATATTCAATGACCTCGTCGCGTGTCGTCTGCGCAAGCTTCGGCAATGTATCCATGGTCATCGCGGAAAAGGCGTGGCTCGTGACGCCGTCGATCATGAGCTTCAAGTACATCTGACGGAACCCAAGGTTCACGATGTCGGTTGCCATGAATTCCGGCGCGAATTCCTTTTCAAGCACTTCGGCGTCTTCCGCTCCGACTCGGAACGAAATGATCGTGCCCACATTCCCGAATACAGCGTCCGCGACCGCTTCGTCCAACTGCTTGATGTACTGATGCGCGACAATGAGCGAGAGATTGAACTTGCGAGCCTCCGAGAGGATGTTCGCGAACGATGCGGTCGCAAAGTTCTGGAACTCGTCGACGATCAGTGTAAAATCGGCGCGCTCATGCCGAGGAATATCGACGCGCGACATGGCGGCAAGCTGAATCTTCGTGATAATCATCGCCCCCAGAAGGCGGCTGGCATCCTCCCCGATGCGCCCCTTGGAGATATCGACGAGGATGATCTTCTTCTGGTCCATCGCTTCGCGCATATTAAAACTCGACGTCGGCTGGCCGATAAGATTGCGGATCAGCGGGTTGGAAACGAACTGCCCGATCTTGTTCTGAATGGCAGCAGTCGCCTCGCTCGCGAATTTGTCGGTATACTTTGCGAATTCCTGAATCCAGAACGCCTTCACCTCCGGGTCGGTGATCTGGTTCACCACCTGACGCCGGTAGTCTTTGTCTGCCAACATGCGGTTGATGCCAATGAGTGTAGAGCCCGGAGCCTCCAAGAGCGCCAGGATGGTGTTGTTGAGAATGTACTCCATGCGTGCCGACCAGGCATCCACCCAAATCTTCTTAAACACCGCCATCATGCCGTCGGCGACCAAATGCCGCTGGTCGAAACCGACCTGCTCCATGACGTTGAACCCGATGGGATACTGCATATCCGCAGGGTTGATGAAGATGACATCCTTTACCCGATCTGCCGGGATATAGTCGAGAAGGTCGTATACCGGATCGCCGTGCGGATCCATGAAGCAAAGCCCGCGCCCATCCTGGATGTCTTGAATGGCAAGATTCTTCAGCAGTTCCGACTTCCCCATGCCGCTCTTTCCGATGATGTACATGTGACGGCGGCGGTCGTCGAGCTTGATGCCAAAATTGGTCACCGAGTTCCGAAACTCGGTCTTTCCAAAGAGCACCACCTGGTTGTCGGGGCCTTGTGTCATGGGTTATCGGGTGGGAAGGATCGCTGGAGGCTGGCCCTTCTTTGCCTGGACTCGCGGCACGAGTGGAGCGCGGACGTTCAATCCCGGCAGGTGCCACAGCGTTGCCAACTCGTCAGTGGAGAGAACCAATGGATAGTCCTTCGGATCCTTTGATGGCGGCGAGAACGCGCGCTTCCGATAGGCGCCCCACGCCCCCTCCTTCTTCTTGAGTGTAGCGGCATCAGCGCCAAATCCCTTCTCGTTGGGGAACAGCCACGGCCACTTTCCCTTGTCTTTGGCGCCATTGTACGGCTTGAAGGTGTTGAGGTTGTTGTAGTACAGCTGCTTGAACATCGCGTTCACGCTGGCGCCGCGAGCACCATTGAACGCGTCCTTCCGAGCCGCATAGAAAAGACGGATCGACGACTTGAACGCAAGCTTCGTAAGCTTCTCTTCGACCGCTTCGAGCACCCGCTTCTGCACGGGAGTGAGGTTCTGCGGACTGAACGCCTTCTCCTCTTTCTTCTTTTCCTCCGGCTTCGTATACAACCCCATCTCGATCAGTATCTGTTCCAGAAGCATGAACGGGAACGACACAATCCTGGTCGCCAGCGATGGCTCCGGAGGCTTTGCCTCTTTCCCGATGAGCTTATCGACTTCCGCCTTGCCATCCTTCACCCACGCGCCACCGGTAGGACGAAGAATATACTGGAGCGCCAAGTGCTCTCCCGGGCGAAGCGCGCTCATGATCTCAAGGAGCGGCGCGAGCGGATCAAGCCGTTGATATTCATCCTTCCCGCCCGCTTCCTCGAACTCCTGCCACAGCTTGATGGGATAGGGGGCCGGCTGAGTGAATACATATTCGTTCGCAGAGAGATCGTACTGCGCGGGGTCGAACTTCTCAGGCAAAAGCGCGACGTGATCCTCGACGACGCGGATCTCGGCTTGCGGGTACTGCGCAAAGAGGAGGGATTCGATCAAATTGCGCTGCCCCTCGGTGCACCGAATGTAGAAGTGGATATCGCCGCCATTCGAGACGATCTCGAACGAGAACCAGTCGGGGATCTTCCCGCCGAACACTTGATCCTTCCACTTGATACCACCGCCGTAGCTCGCATGGAGGCCGGAGAAGAAGTGTTCGGCCGCCTTCGGACTGCTGTAGAGGATCTCCGGCGGAGGGATGACCTCCAGAACGGTCCACTTCATGCCGGACAGGTATTTTTCCTTCTGATATCCCAGCCATTCGTTATAGGCGAGGCTCGCCAATATCGGCGTCAACCACGCCCACCAGTATTCCAAGGCGATCCTCCCGAATCGGAGGACGTTATCCAGTAGAGTTTCCGGAAAATCGATCATACGACTTCTTGTGTAGTATACCACCCGATACGGGGAACGAGAACGCCTTACCGCTCCGAGAACGCATGAACGGTCCCCACTGGGGACCGTTCATGAACCCGCCGGTTTTCTCCCGGACGATGATTATTTCTTGCGAAGGTGGTAGTGCCCGTTCTCGTCGCGCACGAACGTGAGCGAGTCCTGAAGGTTCAAAAGGATTGTATTCTCCTTCACCATACGAACAGCGGCAACCTTGGTGATGAGATCCGCGCGAGGCAAGGGCTTGCCATGGGTCTTCAGGATATCAACGAGGACATCCTTCACCGTTCCGGACTTGTAGCCCCATTCCGCGAGCGCATACATACCGCGCCCAACCAGAACAAAGCGGTTGTCTTTGATGAGCTCGTTATGAACGGTCTGAACGTTCACCTTCTTGGCATCGAACTTTGCCGCATTGATGAGCTTCGCGATCTGGCTGAAGTGCTGAGGAGCGCCGGACTGGCGAATGACCAAGTACGCCTTATCGCGCACGCCCTTCGGGCGGATCTGACTCCAATCGGTCAGGCCCATCTGGCCAAAGATGTTGCTTCCAAGATCCTTGCACACAGAAGTCATGACCGCCATCGAGCGTTCGCTGAACGAGCCGCCATCGAGCGCGGAAAGACCCTTATCCTGTGCGAGCGAGGTCAGCTGCGCGGAGGTGACCACTGAATCCTTTTCGCGGAGAGCGCGCACCAGCGAAGAAACCTGCTCACGGAACGCATCGAGCGTGCGCGCATCGCGGGCCCACAATGCATGGTAGTGGTCGTTCTCCGAAAGCCGCACCAACTCGCGGTCGAGGGTCAGGGCAAATACGAGCGACGCATTCGCGACTGTATCCTTTTCCGAGCCGGACACCAGCTTGAACAGGGCCCGCTCGCGGATCACGCCGCCTTCCTTCGCAACAAGCTCACGGGCGGCCGAGACGAACTTGGCCAGGTCGCGGCTTTCCGCTGCAGCCTTAGTGAGCTGGGCGAGAGCGAACTCTTCGATCTGTCGGACGCGCTCACGGGTAATACCGTAGCTTTTACCGATAGATTCGAGGGTTTCCTTGGTACCGCTCTTCAGACCGAACCGGCGCGACACAATGTCCCGATTGCGCGGGTTCAAAAACTTGATGAGCTGACCGACCGTCTTGGTGAGCTGTTTTACGTCGATGCTTGCCATAGGAGGTTTCTACGGTATCAATTTTTATTAAATCCGTCAAGCTTCCCCGCGGATGCTTCCCTTCTACCGAAATCGAACAGTCGTGTCAACCCCGCCCTACCGACGCGCATCCCGACCCATCCAAACCAGCAGCGGTGCCGCCACGAAAATGGACGAATACGCCCCCAAACCGATGCCAAGGATAAGTGCCAGCGCAAAGTAACGGATCGACTCCCCTCCGAACAGGTAGATCGCAATCAGCGAGATAAGCGTCGTGAGCGTCGTATTCAGACTGCGAACTAGCGTCTGCATCACGCTCATATGCACGACCACAGCAAAGCGCTCTTTGACGCCCCGGAGGATGTTTTCTCGGACGCGGTCGAAGATGACCACCGTGTCAGACACCGAGTAGCCGAGGATCGTCAGGATAGCAGCAACGAACACCGCAGAGATCTGTACATTCACAAAATGTCCAAGTGCCGCAAAGACTCCCAGCGGGATCAGCACATCGTGCAATAGAGCAACGATCGCCGCAAAGCTCATGACCCATGGCGACAACACACGCCGCATCGCTCGGAACACCAATGCGATGTAGAGAATGATAGCAATCAGAACCATGAACACTGCCGTGAGCGACTTGCTCTTCAGCTCGGCACCGATCGCGGGACCGATCGAATCGAACCGCGTTTCCCGTGGGCCGTTTGCAGCGTATGCCTTGGTGAAAGCTCCGAGCAATTGCTGGTGCTGCGCCTCGGTCAGTTGGCCGGTACGCACCACCAAGCGATCGGTTCCCGCCTCACTGATATTCGTTTCCGAAAAACCCGGCAGAGCGGCGACCATGGTGCGCACAGCGCCCGTATCAGGTCGTCCGGCGGTAAACTCGATTTCGGCCACGCTCCCTCCTTTGAAATCGACGCCGAGGTTCAGCCCCCATGCGCCCAATGCGACCACGCTCGCAACCACCAGCGAGATACTCACGAAGAACATAATGGTATAGACGGGTTTCATAGATCGAATAGTTGGAGTGTTAGCTGAAAAGGCGCGGATGCCGCTGTCCCCATGGGCCCGTGAACCGCGTCAGGAAGGCGCGCGTCACGACAGTTGCCGTAAAGAGCGATACGAGCACTCCGACGCTCAGCGTCAGCGCGAACCCGCGCACGATCGAGGTCGTCGACACGTACAGAATGAACGCACCGATCAGCGTAGTAACGTGCGAATCGCGAATGGACAGCCATGCTCGGTGGAATCCTTCGCTCACGGCCTGCGGGAGCGGTCGTCCGGCTTTGAGCTCCTCCCTCATGCGGGCAAAGATCAGCACATTTGCATCGACTGCCATACCCAGCGAAAGAATGAATCCGGCGATACCCGCAAGCGTCAGTGTGACCGGAAGCGCCTTGTATACGCCCAGCACGATCAGGACGTACACCAACAGGGCCGCAACAGCGGTTACCCCCGGCAATCGGTAGAATACGATCATGAACAGTGCCACCAGCAAGAGCCCCCACACGCCAGCGCGGAGGGAATCCTGGAGTGAGCGCTGCCCAAGTGATGCGCCAATGGTTTGCTGGGAAATAAGCTTGATGGGTACCGGAAGTGCTCCGCTGTTCAGACGGGTCGCCAGCAACTTCGCTTCGTTCGGAGTGAAGTTTCCGGAGATGACCGCATTTCCATCGGTAATCTCGGTTTGGACCGTCGGAATACTGATCGGCTGGCCGTCCAAAAAGATGGCGACTGGTTTCCCGATGTTCCGCTTCGTGATCTCAGCAAACAATTTTGCCCCGTCCTGGTTGAGCTCGAGACTCACCTGTGGACGACGCGTCTGCGGGTCGAACGTGAGTGCGGCGCGCGTCAGCTGTTTTCCGGAAAGCCCCGTGGACTTCCACTGGCCGTACGGCGCAGGAATGAGCTGGCCGTTCTGGTACACCATATCCTGAATGGGCACTCCGTCCTTGTCGATCTCCTGCCCCTGCTCTTTGAATTCCAGGAACGGCGTCTCGCCGATGAGCTTGATGGCGTCGCTCACGTCTTTGATGCCGGCGATCTCGACGATGAGGCGGTTCTCGCCACTGATCTGCACGACCGGCTCAGAAACGCCGTAGAAATTCACGCGCCGCTCAACGACATCGCGCACGCCCTGCATGGCAGCGCCCTTGTCGACACTCGCGGCAATCGCAGAGAAGTCGGCCTCGTACAGCAAATGAGCTCCACCAAGCAGGTCGAGTCCCAGCGTAAAGGGCCGATTCGGAACATGCGGAATCTTCGAAGCGACGGCATTCGGCAACGGACGCTTCACGAGATCAATCCCGCGATTCACCCACGTGGGGGCAACGAACGCGAACAACACTACGGACAGAACAAGGATACCGACAAGGATTTTTGTAGTACGTGTCATGCGAGTAGAGATAGAACGCCGTTCATGATGACAATATCAGAACGCGTTGTCAAATCCCTCATCGCTCGTCCTCCAAAACCTCCCGAGACTTCGTCGGTTTCTGCTGTGAGAGCCAGTCTTTGAGCAGCATCGTGGCGCGAACATCGTCCTCGTTGTACCGCACGACCCGCTCAAGGTGAGTTCGGTCTCCCGTGGCAAGCCACTGGTCATACCACGACACCGATTCTGCGCCGCCGGCGTCGGGGTCCGCCCACGCGTATCCGATGTATTTGGCAACGTCTTTGAGCGTGTAAAAATACAGCGGAAGGACCACCGAATCGACCGTCTTCTGATGAAGGTCGATCGCATGCTCATGGAACTTTTGAGACAACGCCGAAGGGGCGCCGTACCGCAGTGCAAGCCGATCAAACACCATGCGCTCATAGAATGCGTAGTGGTAGATGGCGAAATCCTCCCACCCTGCAAGCTTGTCGAGAAATGCGTGCCAGATCTTTTGCTCATCGCCGGGAGACTCGGCAAGCACTTTTTCGTACGTCGCATCGCCGGCCGAGCCCGAGCGGACCAACATGCCAAGCAGGTAGTCAACGTCGCGTGTCGGATCGCTTTCAATATCGAAGAAAATCTCGGTCGCAACCTCGGGGAAGGCGCTCTTTCGAAGTATAAGCGGCTGCCCGGACAGCAGCACTTTCGCCTGGTTCTGGAACCGTACGATCTTATCGTACTGCCAGTCCTCGAGATTCGCGCGCAGCTCCTCACTGTCGGCCGCTGCGAGATCGGATACGGTATGGATGCCAAGCCCGTACAGGCGGCGCTGATCAGCCTGCGATAATCGGTAGATGAGGGATACGTCATTACAGCCCTCCGCGCCCTCCAAACAGAGGGAGTACCAGGGCGTGCGCTTGCAGCTAGACTTCAGGAACGGGGCCGGCTTCTCCCCGGCAAGAATACGCTCGATATCCGCGCGCGTCATATGGAACTGGTCAACAAAGTCGTCGACCAAAAAGGATCGCTCGTTGCCGTTCGGATCGATGATGTACGCCTCTTTCGGACGGACCCCTTGGATCTTTTCCAAGATGAGCGAATAGAACACGAGGGGAAATTTCTGCTCATCACGCAGCTCAAGCGTCCGCTGAACATCGTAGACGACGTAGTGGAAGTTCCCGAGCGAGCTCTTCCCCGGACGCGCCTCCAGCAGATCCGGCATGCCCACCCAATCCTCGGTCATGAGCACCCCGTGGTAGATGTTCTTCCCCTGCCGCATGAGGTCGAGCGTCGCCATATACGCCTCCTCCAGATCACGATACTGCTCCGGCTTGAGCTCCTCGAACTTTTTATGCGCCCCGAGCTGCTTCGCGCCATCCTGAGCCTTTCCTTTATAGATGATATCCAGCAGCGGCGATATCTCGCGCTTTTTCGAGCTGTCGGCGTAGATGTCGTACCAGATCCAATGCGGACACTGGAAGAATTTATAAAAATGCGCCGAAGTAAGTTTCTGTGTTTCAGGCATACGATAAGTGTATCACAAGAAGAAAAGACCCCGCACCTGATGCAGGGTCAGACAAGCGCTCGATTCAAGGCTCGCAGCACTTGCGGAGCAACCTCGATGGGAAGCCGCCGCGTTTTCCAATTTCCTTCATCGTCCTTTTCACAGTTTCCCTCAGCATCACGCACGAGCGCATGTGCTGTGAGGTGAAAGTCGAACGCACCGAGAGAGCCACGGAGCCGCGTGTGCGACGAACGAACACACCACCGAAGGCGCCGCGAGGTGCGAGGATGGACTGTAAGAACGATCCCAAACTGATCCGCATCGCTCATCGTGAGAGCGTCTTGATGGCTGAAACCGAATTGCTGCCACCTGAGCGTCTTTTCGGTATGCGAGTGATAGAACCCGATGTACGGAAGCAGCCGCTCAACGGCATCAATGAACGCGTAGAGCCGCTTCCCAGCACGCTTCGACTGCACGACCTCAGCGGTCGTGTGCCGGGTAAGCGCTGCACAGTTCAGGACATTCGTAATCACATGCCGTGGCGCTCGACGGGAAGACTTCCTCCCGAAGACGAGCCCAAGACATTCGCGGGGATACACCTCAATGGCCGCGCACAGCATCGCCACAAGAGGCTCGCGCTCGATGTATACGGACGACACCGTCATGCGCACCTCCATAGTATGAAAGGGCTGGGCGCACGATAAACAAAACGCCCCCATCGCGCAAGGCGAGGGGGCAGCGATCACCGACAGGGGGTCGTGATGCGCCGAGGCGTGAGGATGTCGACCGTCCCACCGGGGATGGTCAGGCGCTCGGGCGGACGCGTGGTGGTCTTCCAGCAGTCACCGCCATACGAAGCGGGCCTGCGAGTCGACTTCCCGTTCGCCCACTGGGCTCGGATGTTCATATGGAGACGTCCAGGCTTTGACTTGTCGGGCTGATCCACCCAACCGTTCATCGGCGACAGCTCGCGCGCGTCAGCCGGCACCACGAACTGCGGAGTGGGCGGCGGCGGGACCTCGGCGATCTGCGGCGAAGCGGGCTCGGCCTTCACCGGCTCAGCGGGGGCAGGAACGGTAGGAGTAGGCGCGGGCGGCAGCTGGGCGGCGGGAGCGGCTGCACGCTCGAGCGCATTCAAGCCCTCGCTCACAGCCTGAACCTGCGCTTCCGCATTCGCGATCTTCCGCTTCGTGTACTGAACGGTGACGACGAGGAGCGGGATCATGATGACAAGGTAGACGAGGTAGGCGACTCGCAACTTCTTCACGGCATTCCTCCTTTGTCAGAGAACGGCGCAACCATACCACGCCCACTAGGCGGTGGCAATCTTGCGGGATACCGCCATACGGGGGTATCGCTTCACTTCGTGGCGCGGGATGAACGCCTTCAATGCTCGGCGCTGTGCAAGAGAAAACCGCTTACTCAACATGGACTCCATCGCAAGGATGGCGCGCTCGCCACTTCGCGGCATGAGCACGTGCGAAAGCTCGTGAATGAGCGTCTCGACTTCTTCGTCCCGGCACCGATGCGTGTTCTTGGCGGGGTTAATGAGGATCTGGACCCATGAGCCGGACGGGTGGATGTCGGGGTCCATCAGACCGCGGATGACACGCCGGTGCGGATCATCGGGGTTAATGAGCCGCTTCTTCCGGGCAATGCGGACCCGCTCGCTTCGCAGAATCGCGACGAACTGCCTGAAGAACCAGTCCACCAGCGCATCTCCGCAGCGCGGCAACGCCGCAGCTTCGGAAAACATCTGTGCCATCTTTTTTCGGCTTCGTCCAGTCATGAGCAGGGAGGTATGCGCGCGGCATGGTAGCCCACCCCGCCCATCGACGCAACCTTGACCTGACACCTGTTTTCGATGTGCAAAAAGGCATCCCTCCGGACGCCTTTTTGCACGAAATACGCACACCCCGGGGTGTGCGTATTACATCATAGACTTCTTGCCGAACAGCTGATGCAGTGCGGAGAGACCGACGAGGACGTACACGATGCGCCCCACGGTCATACCAAGGCCCAGCATGTCGATCAGGTCTCGCGAGAACAAGCCGACAAGCAGCCAGTTGAGGCCGCCGATGATGAGCAACCACCAGGTAAGCTTAGAGAGTTTCACATTGCCACCCCCTTTCGATTCGTCATCGCAAAGGCGATGACGAATCGTCCCGAGACCGAGCGGCTCTGCCGCAAAACGATCGAGGGACTACCTTCGTTCACCACCCGCAATGTCACCTATATAGTATCCCACACTCCCGCCAATCGCCCTAGCCCCGCTATACACACCTACGCTTTCTGATAGATAAGGTCTTGGATAACAATGCGCACGTTCTGCCCGCGAATAAGGATCGCTTCAAGCGCATTGAAAAGACGAAGGTTCGGACGGACGCCGATCACCTGCAGAACGGACGGGAACGACGCAATACCCTCGCATGCGATGGACGTCCTCCCCGCCGTGGCAAGCTCGGTCCCCGCCGTATGATTCTTGGAGTTCGCCGACAGCCCCGTCGCAACAAGGTCCCCGATACCGGCAACCGACAGCAACACCTGCTGATCGGCCTGCATGATCTTTCCGATCTCCAGCATCTCTCGAACCGCCTGCGCAAACAGCCACCCGCGCGTGTTACTCCCCAGCCCAAGCCCGTCTCCGATACCGAGCACGATGGCATAGATATTCTTCAGAACCCCCGCGATCGCCACCGACCGCGCGTCGCTTACCCACGACAGCTGCAGCGCCGAACCACGAAGCAGCGCGATGAGGTCGGCGGCAACGGCATCGTTCGGCGAGGCAAGTACCGCCATACCGGGAAGTCCGGAGCCAATCTCCGATGCGAGCATAGCGCCACCCATAACCGCCACCGGCTGATTCGGCGGGAGCACCTCCGTGCAGACTTCGAACATCGTCTTCGCGGTCGGCGACTCGAGCCCTTTTGCGAGCGACACGACCGCGGTCGTCGGCACGACCAACGCTGATATCGGCGCAAGCGCGGCGCGAATGGCCCAGCTCGGAACGCACAAAAATATGACATTCGCCGAAGGAACGAGCGCCTCTAACGGCTGGCGCCCTCCCGGGCACTTTGTTTCGTCGACATCCCACCATGCAATCTCGGCATGTTCTTTCGGAATGACTTTCGCAAGCGCAGTTCCCAGTGCGCCGGCACCGATGATAAGCACGCGTTGTGCCATAATTCCCTCCGCTAAGGTTATAGGTCCATTGTATCACGCTCGCTCCCGAAAGAGCCGGGATGAGTTGATGAGCGGAAGGAAATCGGTCGCGAAGTTGTAGAACGCGGCAAGCGCAGGACCGGCAACCCCGGTAAGCACGAGCCAGAAACCAACGGCATTTGAAAGGGTCCAGATACCAATATCCCATCGAACCACCGACATGGTTCTGCGCCCGAGACGGATGATGTCGGCGAGGCGATGGAGGTCATCGGTGAGGATAACGACATCCGCCGCTTCAGATGCGATGGCGGTTCCGCCCTTTCCCATGGCAATACCCACATCGGCACGCGCGAGAGCTGGAGCATCGTTGATACCGTCGCCGACCATCGCGACCGGGCCGTGCGTGATCCGTTCAAGTTGCTGCAATTTATCCTCCGGACGCATACGGGCAACCACGCGCGTAATACCGAGCTGCTGCGCCACGCGCTGGGCCGCCTCTTCTGCATCACCGGTGAACATCAGGATATCCGGAACACCCAAGCGCCTGATCTGAGCCAAGCTTTCAGCCGCCTCCGGACGTGGAGCATCGGCAAGCGATACGACCGCAAGAAGGACGCCGTCGCGCAACACTGCGACCGGCGTCCCGACTGAAGCACTTCGGGATTCGGCAAGTACGGCGGCAACATGCGCCCGATCCGCCACCTCCACCAGATCCATGAGTTGGTCGCTTCCGACCGCCACGCGATGACCACCGATCACGGCGGCGACGCCCGCGCCTTTATGGGAAACGAAGTCGTCGGGATCACCGAGTGCACCAACCCGCTGCCGAGCCTGGGCAAAAAGAGCACGCCCGATCGGATGCTCAGAGAACTTCTCCGCAACCCCGATAAGACGCCACACTTCATCCTCGCTCACCCCCGGCTCACGGTGAATACGGTCAAGCCGAAAACTGCCGTAGGTGAGCGTACCCGTCTTGTCGAGGATGACCGTCTGGACCCGCGAGAGCGTGTGCAGCCACGTGCCCCCTTTGATGATCACCCCGCGACGAGCGGCCCATCCGAGGGATGCCGTCATCGCCAGTGGTATCGCGAGAGCCATATCATCGGCGCACGCGACCAGAAAAAACGCGGCGACCATGCGAAGATCATGCGTCGCAACATAGAGGCCCGCACCGGCCAGAATGATGAGCGGAAGGAATGCAGCCGCGAATCGATCGGCCAGACGCTCGGGAGTAGACTTGTTCGCCGCCGCGGTGCGCATGAGCTCGGCCATCCGCTCGATCGTTGAGTCCTTCCCGATGTGCGTGGCGCGAACCCGGATCGCTCCGACATCAGCCACGGTCGACACCAGCACCCGAGAGCCAGCGATCTTCTCGACCGGAGTTGATTCGCCGGTCACCAGTGCCTCGTTCACCAGGGCGCGCCCGCTCACCACAATGCCATCCACCGGGATAGCAGCACCCGGCTGGACGAGAACTTCATCGCCGACGCGGATCTCGGTCGCCGGTATCGTCTCAGAGTCTTCTCCGCGGATGCGCAACGCGGTCTGCGGCTTGAGCGCCAACAACTCACGAACCGCATCACGAACGCCGCTGCGCGTACGCCAATCCAAGAGGTCGGCGCTCGTGATCATCAGGACGATGAACGCCGCCGACGGAACCTCTCCGGTCGCGAATGACACGCCAAGGGCGAATACATTGAAAACATCGATGGTGACGTGTAAGCGCAGGACATCGCGAAACGCCCGCACGGCCAGTGACAACGAGCCGACCGCCGCAACGATGAGCAGGATGCGATCGATCGGCGACCACGCGAAGTGCAAAAGGAGCGCCACGCCGACCCCCGCCAAGACCGCATACTCGCGTTGCGGAGAACGATGAAATGAGAACACCATGGGTTAGCACCAGTATACACCCTCCGTAAACAAAAACGGCCGCCGAAGCGGCCGTCAGGCAGACGCAAGCTCCTCGCTTGGACGCCGGAGGAACCTGCTCGGAAGACCCTGAACGGTTTCAGGATCGCCCCGGACGATCACGTGTCCGGCAAAGAGCGGATGCTCCATAGTGAACGCCCCCGCGCACCCGAGCACCGTACCCTCTGCGACGATCTGCGCAATGAGCTCATCGGTAAGCCCGGTAAAACGAACACGGGCAACATCGGTGTGTGTCGTCATGAGCCATCCACCGTCCTCGGCGACCTCTGCGATGACCACCGATGTAACGACGGACACCGGATGATCGCGATACTGGCGAAGCCAGAATGCCGCCTCAGTCGCATCATGCGGCTTCCCGCGGACCTCCCGCCGTCCACTACCGAGAAGCACCTCCGCCAGCGTATCGGCGGTCACCACCAGCACAGGGCTGGCAACCAACCTGCGCACCGCCTTATTCTTCGCCATCGCGATGGCCAGCGTCAGCGTTGCGGGCAGGTCCTCGCTGAACGCATCTTCATCGATGTTCGGAGCGAGCACTTCCACGTGCGGCCACACCCGACGGGCAATCTCCAGTCGGCGAGGCGACGACGAACCAAGTATGACTCTCAAAGAACCCTCCTTGTGGACGACAAGTATATCGTACCGACGCCTCTCGGCAAGCCCAGATAAGTTGACACTCAACATAATTTAGTTTACTATAATAATCAGCACCACCCGAAAGGAGTGTTCATGCAGCCCCTTGAAATCTTCGGCCTCGCCCTGTTTTCCGCGATCGCCGGCTTCATGTCCTTCGCGATCGGCTCAGTTGCGGCCTCTGCGGCGGCCATCGCCATCCTCCTGTTCTCGCTCGGCGCGATGAGGTTGGCGTATCTGAGCTACCGGAAGGCATCCGAGATGCCACCACCCGAACTGACGGCGCCGGAGCAGCTGCACCGCATGGTGCGCATGGCGCTGACCGGCAACCGAGCATTCGACCAGGCGCTTGCTGACGGCCTGTTTGTTCCGTATCCGACCCTACTCCGCTGGAGCGTCGGACGAAATCTCCCGAGTCCGCCGATTGCTAGGGTGTTTGTCGACGCTCTGCGGGGAAAAGATCCCGCGGGGTATCGGGAAGCTGTCGGTCCCTTCCTGAACCGAATCTTCTTCATGGAAGACGGCGAGATGCGATGCGTCACTCTCTCCTCGAAGACCAGCCATCGCCTCTGGGTCTACCGAGCCGATATCGGGTTCTCGATCCAGGATCTGATCGACCGCATCCGTGTCGAGCAACCATGGATCACCGAGGACACCATCCTCGCCTTCCTCGAAGCCCGCGGTTACTGACCGCGATCCCGGCGCTTCCGCGCCGGGTTTCTTGTGGGTTTTGACGAAACTTCAAATTTGAGATATGGTGAACTCCGGCGTACCACTCAGGAGGAACCATGCCCCAGCTCTTTTTCAGGAAGGAGGGTGAGGTCGTATTCGTCCGGATCTCACCAAAGACGGCCGACGCCATCACCCTGCACCGCCAGCAGCACAAGGTGACGACGCAAGAGATCATCGACCGCGTCCGCACAGCACACGGTTCGGTATCGGAGAAAACCATCCTCCGCTACCTGGACGACACAACCCTACTCGAGTAGGGTTGTTCTTTATACTATTGCCAAGGGTCCTGCCGCGTAATATATTGAATTCCGTTCAGCGACCAGCTCCGGCTCCGCCGGACAGTCACGGACAACTGACTCGGAATACTCCGCGTCAGGGCCCGGCGCTACGGCGCCGGGTTTTTTTGTATCTTGACTTATCTGCACTCTCATTTTATAATCACTTCACCAGGAGGTGCCCGTGACGGACGACCGCCCCGCAACCCCGCAGCGCCCTCGAGTCGTGCTCCGACTTCATGGCGGCGAGCTCGATATCAGTGACA
The DNA here is from genome assembly GCA_020852375.1 of Candidatus Yanofskyibacteriota bacterium. Lineage (GTDB taxonomy): Bacteria > Patescibacteriota > Minisyncoccia > 2-02-FULL-40-12 > GWA2-44-9 > JAGOPO01. Next base: position 212 of record JADZAY010000017.1, on the reverse strand, counting down.
TGCAGGTAGAGATCGAGGATGGGGGCGTGGGAACACAGACCCGCGTTGCCTCGTCCCTCGTCGCGGACTACCTCGCGCACTGCGAGCTGATCCGCAAACTGAGGAGATAGCCGATAACGCACGAGTGTCGCAGCCCCGGAATTCCCGGGGCTTTCTTGTAGCTCATTCCCTATCATCGCCGACGACCACTCCTATGCCCCGTGGCATTTTTT
>JADZAY010000016.1 GCA_020852375.1 Candidatus Yanofskyibacteriota bacterium | reverse complement strand
GGACCGCCAAGGGCTGCGTCCCGCCACCTTCCAGGAACTCCTCTGGATCGGCATCCAGCACCCGCTCCTCCAGCTCGAGTTTCCCATCATCGCCTTGGGAACTATGGTCCAGGTCCACGGCGGCCGCAGCGTGGCGTATCTGCACCGGCTTGACCGCGAGCGTCGCCTGAACCTGGTCTGGTACGGCAACGTCTGGCTCGAGGGCTGTCGGTTCGCCGCAGTCCGTAAGTAGCGCCGGCATTTCCGCCGTGCAGGACTTACCCTGCACGGCGTTTTGTTTTTATGTATACTGAACGGGAATGAAAACGATTGACCAAGCCGGGGATCTGAACGGCAAGAAGGTGCTCATGCGCGCCGATTTTGATGTGCCGTTGGATACGCAGGGGAATATAGCAGAGGAATATCGCATTGTTGCCCAGCGTGAGTGTGTGCGCCAGCTGCTTGATCGCGGTGCGCGGGTGCTGATGATCGCGCATAGCGGAAGCGCGCCGTCGTTCGAACCGTTGGTGCCCCACCTTGAGCGCATCCTCGGTGTACAGATGCGCTTCTGCAGGGATTTCGCAGATGTTCAGGCGTACTGGAGCGGTGCGGAGGCGGTCGCGCTCTTCGAGAACCTCCGGAGCGATCCGGGCGAGGAGGCCAACGATGCGGCGTACGCTCGGCGGCTTGTGGAGGGCTGCGACCTCTTCGTGAACAACGCGTTCGCGGTGTGTCATCGGGCCCACGCGTCGGTCGTTCGCATCCCCGGGCTTGTCTCTTCGTATGCCGGGCCGCTCATCGTGAAGGAGGTCGCCCAACTTGCGCGGGCCATCAGCGCGCCTGCGAAGGGGAAGATTGTCTACATGGGGGGAGCGAAGGCCAGCACGAAGGTGCCGGTTATTCGTGCGCTCCTGGAATCAGCAGAGCGTATCGCGATCGGCGGTGTGCTCGCGAACGATATCTTCCGGGTGCTGGGACGCGACATCGGTTCATCGCGTGTCGACGAACATCCCGAAGAACTGCTCGCCGGACTTGACGTCCATGATGTGCGACTGGTGCTTCCGGTCGACTCGGTCATGGACGATGGGCGCATCGTCGATATCGGACCTGAATCAGTAGCGCTCTTCGTGGGGCTCGCGGCGGGTGCTTCGACGATCGTCTGGAACGGTCCGCTGGGCGAGTTCGAGGATCCGCGATTCTCTGCGGGAACCGAAGCGGTCGCGCGAGCGATCGCGGCGAGCGGCGCATGGACGCTCGTGGGCGGCGGTGATACGATTGCGGCTGTCGCGCGTTTGAACCTCTTGGACCGGTTCGGCGTCGTTTCCACGGGGGGCGGCGCTATGCTTGCCTTTCTTGCAGGTGAACAGCTCCCGGGGCTTCAGGCGCTCGGATACTACGCTTCATGACGAAATTCATTGAACATCGGGGCGGAACGCGGAAGATATCGAAAAAGATCGTCGTTCTCTATCACAAGGGCTGTACCGATGGATTCGGTGCCGCGTGGGCCGCGTTTCGAAAACTTGGAAAGTCCGCAGAATACATTGCAGTGGAGCACCAGGTTCCGGCTCCGGAGGGACTGACAGGAAAAACCGTTTACCTCGTCGATTTTACCTACACCCGTGACGTGATGGAGCGGCTTATACGCAAGAATGACCGTGTGATCGCGCTTGATCACCATGTGTCCTGTCGTGCGGAAACGGAAATGGCGCACGACTTCCGGTATTCAAGCGAGCATTCGGGTGCGGTCATCGCGTGGGAGTATTTTCACCCCGGCGTTCCGGTGCCATACATACTCCGGGTTGTCGAAGACATCGATCTCTATCGGAAGGATGCTTTGGATTCCTGGGTGATCAGCGACTGGCTTGATCTCTATGACTTCGATTTCAAAGTGTACACAAAACTCGCGCGGACACTGGAGAGTGCGGCGGGGCGTCGTCGCGCGATGCGGTACGGCGCGCTTGTGGGGGAGTACCGGGCGAAGTGCGTCGAGCGATTGGTAACGAATAGTGCATACGAGATCGAGTTCGAGGGGCACCGGGTGCTCGCGGTGACCACGGAGCTATTCCATTCCGAGGTTGCCAACGCACTTGCGACTGGGCGGCCGTTCGGTGTGGTGTGGCGGATGCGCGGAGACACACCATATGTTTCGCTTCGCTCCACTCCGGAGGGCGTCGACGTTTCGCGCATTGCTCTGAAATATAACGGTGGGGGGCATGTGCATGCGGCTGGATTCAGGGTGGATCGCCTCGAAGATCTGCCGTTTCGCCCCGTAGAGGCGTCATCAGAGCAAACAGCATGAACGTACCTGTGTACACAATCCATACCGACGGTGGTTCGCGGGGAAATCCCGGCCCCGCCGCGTCCGGGTTTGTGATCGATGGACCCGGGATCGAGCGGATCGAACAGGGTGAGCGGTTGGGGATAGCGACGAACAATGTCGCCGAATATACCGCGGTGCTCTTGGCGCTTCGCAAGCTGAAAGCCGTGATCGGAGCCGAACATGCAGGCGCGGCGATCGTCCACGTGAAAGCGGACAGCGAGCTTTTGGTGAAACAGCTCAACGGTGAATACAAAGTCCGCGATGCAAGCCTCCGGAGCATCTTTCTCGATGTGTGGAATGCGCGCCTTGATTTCAAATCAGTGACGTTCGAGCACGTTCGTCGCGAATACAACAAGGATGCAGACCGCATGGTGAATGCCGCGCTCGATGGTCCGGGAGATGGACTAGGCATCTAGACCGCAAGATATCGACACGTCGCATCATCACATGCGGCGTTATGCGGTATGATGAGGATATGGGAACCTCTGCCGAATGGCCGCTTCATGTGCACACAACTCCTCCCGAGGAGCATGAGCAGCGCGCTCACGAGCGCGGCGTTGCGGCATACCAAGAGGGCGTCGAGGACAGGATCTGGGACGCGATGAGCGCCGTTGAGGCCGCTCGCGAACGATACCGATCCGGCGGGGGCTCCACGGAAGAGGTGCGAGAGGCGGAGCGGAATCTTCGGCATGTCTACGAGACAGAGCGGGAACGGCTTGAGCACGCATCGGGCTTGGAGCCGGTGGAAGTCGCCCGCATTCGCGACTGGCTTGCACAGCGTATGCACGAAGGTCGTGATCTCGAGCGGGATCGGGCATTCGCCGTATACGAAGGGGAGGTGGAATCCTTGTTCGAAGGCGCTGCAAACCTTGAGACATACGCAGAGTTGCTGGAGCGGCGCGGTGCATTTGATCGAGATACGAAAGAAGATTTTCATGACCAGCTGAACCGTTTTTATGAGCAGCTGCAGGAGCTGGATGCGCGGAGAATGGATGGCCGACCGTCGCCGGAGCGGGACCGACTGATCAACCTGCTCCAGCGGCTTCACGACCGTTATCCCGTTTCGGAGCGTCGGCCGTCAGCTCCGACGCTTTCACAGGCGCATGCGCTTCAGCGCACCGTTCGGGCCCAGTACGCGGCGGTGCAGCATGATCTTTCACTGGAGCAGCGCCGCGCGCTTCGGGCTCGGATCGCCACGCTTTCCTCTTTGGTCCGTCGTGCGGAAGATGCTCGGTACCGAGAGCTCTTCCAACACCCGTTGCGTGTGCGGATCGCCTCGGCGATCGAGCGGGCAACAGAACACGCTCCACTTCTTGCAGGTGAGGCGACTCGGAAGCGCTGATGCTATCCACAGAGCATACGCCCAGGAAAAGCTGGGCAGGGTATACTTCATCTGTATATGAGCATGTCTCCCGTGCGCGCGATTCTTGCCCAGGCCCAGCAGGTGGGCTCTGATATTGTTGCGGAATTACGACAAAGCGCCGGATTGCCGCAGGAGAATGTATCCGAAGAGCGCTCGCTTCAGGCTCGATTGGACGACCTGGAGCCATTGATCGATCGGGCGGCTGATACGGCGGACCGCGCCGAGATGGAGCGTCTCGTTGCGCAGGCAAAGGAGATGATCGCGGATGAGCGGGTGAGATACGACGAAGCACTTTCCGCCGCAAATGAAGCGCTCAGTCAGGCGATCGAGGGTCACGGCGAAGAGAGCTCGGAGGCAGCCGCCGCGGCTGAGGTTGCTCGGAAGGCCCTCGAAGACTTGAAGGCATTTGATGATTACATGAGGGATGAGTATGTGCACTACAACGGGTTATTGGAAGGACTCTCCATTTCAGCAGCTCCTGTTCCGGAGCAACCAGCCGAGGCGGCGCCGGTATCTGGCGAGCAGCAGGAATCTGCGGCTTCGCCATCGGCGGAGCGGCTCCAGCAGATCGCTGAGGAGTTGGAGCGATTAAAACGAGAGTTCGATAAAGAGGTTGAGAACATCATGAGCTCCACCGCCGGAGCCACTGCGCCTCGAGAGGAGGGGGGAGATGATGATCGCGAACGAAAAGCCGCCGAGCTTCTCGCGGATCTCAAGAAAGGACTTGTATACGGAACATGAAGCGCGTGCTTGAAAAACTCACCGTGCCGGTGCCGCCGTACCGCATGATGCGGGCGTCTGTGGGTCGCGCTGACCTTCCCATGGCGACGCTGGCAGCCGTTGTGCCAGAAGTGCCGAGCGCTGAGGCGCCTCGGCCCACTGAGCAGGCACCGACGGTCGTCGAGCGGGCACATGCTGCGCGACGACATGTGCTCAGTCGAGAGCTTCCATCTTCTGCGACGCCCGAGCAGCGCACGGCGCTTACCGAAAAACGAAAAGAGTTTCTTGCGAGGATTGACGGCCTCATGCAGGAGATCGGAAATGCCCCCGTCGCAGAGCCTCGCCGACAAGAGGCGCGCGCGCCATTGACCCAGGCCGAGATCGAGATGAATCGGGTGAAGGAGCGCCAGGCTTCGCTTCGCGCCGAAGCAACCCGCTTGCGGGCGCTTGGGAAAGGGGACGAAGCCGCTCGAAAAGAACGGGAGGCGACCTCCTTCGATGACAGTGTGAAAAAGTACGAATCGTGGCTTGCGGAGCGCGCGAAGTATCAAAAGGTGGAGGTCGCGCAGGCAGAGAAACCGAAAGCAAAGAAGCAGCCGGCGCCTGAGCGGAAGAAAGCGCAGGAAGTCGGCAGTGAGCGGGTTATGCTTGCACCAAGTTCTCCCGAGGCCAAGCGTATTCGGGAGGCTCTGGCGGAGCGTGCGGCTCAGCAAACCCCGGAGACAACAGCGACCGAAGAAAACGGGGCAGGAGAGAAGCAAGCTGTGCAGGAGGCGCCACCCGAGAAGCAGCCGGAGCGCGGCGCGGCACCGAAGGAATCTGAGAAGGCTGCCTCGGATATCGTTCCGGCTCCCACATTTGATTTCAACCTGAAGTCGCCAGGCGAGGAGGGAGTCTTCTCCATCACACCCGAACAGAAAAAAGGACTCCGAGACGCATATCAGCAGCGGCTCGCGGAAGAAGAGCGGCAGAGGCAAGAGCAGAAACAGGAGGAAAAAGCGGCTGCACCAAAAACGCCCACTGAAGTTGCGCCGCGAGAAGATTTCCACGAGGAGTTCCCCGAAGCCCCGGTAGAGCCGAAGCCCGCTCCGTCGCCGGAGCGGAGAGAGCCGCGTGAGCGGCCGCCCGAAGGGTTTTTCGATCGATTCAAGGAGTTCTGGTTCCAAAGCGATAGCGGCGATGTTGCTCTTCACCGTCGCGGTGCGCGGGTGTTCGCCGCGATCAGCGCGTATTTCCAGGGCAGGGCCGGGGGTGCGCTTGAAGATGCAGAGGATCGTATCGGGGAGTATCGGAAGAAAATGCAAAGCTCAGGACCGCTGAAGCGTCTATGGTATGGCAACCGGATCGCTGCTTGGGAGAAGCATGCCGCAGAGCTGGAGGGGCGAATCGAGAAGTGGAATGCGATCCGGGAGAAGCATGTCGGGTGGCACGGCGAGTTTATGAAGGAAGTTGCGCGTCGATACGATCGAGAGATTGCTCCGTATCGAGGCAGGATGGAAGGCCTCAAAGAGCGGATGGATGTACAGTCGCGCATTCTGGAGACGCTCTTGGAAAAGCGTCGGGAGGCTCTCGCGCTTATTGCGAAGACCGAATCGGAAGAGAAAACTCAGCGCATCACACTATCCGCTGCAGCTAAGCGAGCGATCAAGCAGCTCCAGGGGCACATGAAGGAGCTGGATGAACGCATCCAACGAGCTGAGATGGTCCTGGATGGGTGTCAGAAGCTATTTGCCGAAGCGAGTCAGATCGTTCATGCGGGGGAGTCCCGGAAGGCAGCATTCCTCAACGACACCAAGTTCCCTGAGTTCGAAGGGCTCCGAATGCCGAAGCGGCTCACGAAAGCACCCTAATGTAGCTGCGTATGAAGACGAAACGAACTACCACAACAACGAACAGCGACGGCGACGATCTCGCACGGCGTGTTGCGCAGGCCGCGGATCAATTGGGCGAGGACCTCATGCTGTACGGATCCGCGATGGACGGTCTTCAGCCAAAGATCGATACGGCTCGGCAGGAGCTCGAATCCGATGATCTCGACGCGCGTCTTCATGGCGTGGAGGTTGCCGCGGCGAAGCAGGCGAGAGATATTATTGCATCTGACCTGGAGGATCTTGCACAGATCGACCGCGAGATGGATGAGAATGATGCGGCCGAGGAAGCGCTTCTGAAGGACGAGGACCAGGAACCCCCGCAGGACGACGTCGAGGCCGCAGCGTAAGGGGTCTTCCAAACACCGTCCAAATATGGTATAATGGGCTCGTCGGTGCGTGCAGGCTGTCGCGCCCGCCTGTAAAGGCGCGGTGAGGAAAGTCCGAGCACTCCTGACTCCGGCTTATACGGGGGTTCCCCCGCGAAGCAGGGGGGTCTGTAAAAGGGTAGCGGGTAACACCCGCATGGCGCAAGCCAAGAGGTGCGAGCAGAGACGTTCGCTCTTGAAAAGGAGCGGAGGACGAACCCAAAGTCCATGATTCTATCACGGACCGAGTCCAGTCGCAGTCGCGGGTCAAAGACTGCGAGTGAAACGGCCAAATCCTTACCCGGGTGCAAGTACAGCGTTCGTCGGGGCAACCCGCCGTTCGAAAAGTTCGTACGCTACAGGTGTATGGCAACATACGTCGCAGATAAATGACCGCCGCCTGCGCTCCTGAGGTGCGCAGGCACAGAACTCGGCTTATCGCACGCATCGACCAACGCCCGCCTTCCATGGCGGGCGTTGCGTTGAGGGGGAGTGTGTTTTGTGCTAGGTTGTGGCCGCATGAACCCTCACACCAGAACGAGCTTCCCCGAACGATGTTCTATCTCTATATCCTAAAAAGCGCCCGCACGAACCAGCTGTACATCGGATACACAGCTGATCTCCAGCGTCGCCTGAAAGAACATCGTTCGGGTCTTGTTCGTTCGACGAAGTCTTCCATGCCATATCGGTGTATTTACTACGAAGCGTATCGCTTCAAGCAGGATGCGGTGACGCGTGAACACAACCTAAAGCTGCGCGCTCGCGCGTTGCACCAGCTCCTTTCTCGTATCCGAGAGAGTGCTGGCGTCACCGCACAAGCTCGTTTGGTGTCAGGGTGAAAAAGGGTGATTTCGTCTTCAATATCGTTCGCGTTCCCGCCGACTTTTTGATGCTGGTGTGCGGTGGAATCGCAACCTATGCCATTCGCACCGAGATCCTCGACCAGTGGCGTCCGGTGCTCTTCGGTCCCCAGCTTCCGTTGGGCCGCTTTTTTGTGCTTGTGCTCGCAGTATCGGCGCTGTTCGTGGTGGTGTATGCGATCAGCGGGCTGTACGCCATGAAGCTTCGTATGACGGTGCCGCAGGAGATCTCGCGCGTCGTTGTTGCATCAAGTGCGGCGATGATGCTGGTGATTCTTGCCATCTTCGTGCGTGCCGAGGCGTTCAACTCCCGATTCCTGGTGCTCGGATATTGGTTGATGGCGATCGGTGCCGTTGTGTGCGGACGCCTCCTCATGCGTGCCGTGTACCGCCGCTTGACGGTCCGCTATGATCTTGGCGCTCATCAGGTCCTGCTGATCGGGAATGACGATGTTGCTCGACGTTTGGCGGAGACCATGTGCCAAGACCTTGCGCTCGGGTATCGTGTGGTGCGCGTGCTCGATGATCCGGACCCCTCGGCCGTTGCGGCGACCATTAGCGATCCCGGAGTACACGAGGTCATCTTGGCATCACCGGAGTACCCGGCGGAACGGATCATTCAGCTGGTCGAGTTATGCCACGAGCATCATGTCATCTTCAAGTTCGTTCCGAACATCTATCGAACGCTTACCACGCACTACGACGTTGATTCGATCGGGCGCATTCCGCTGATCCAGCTTCGGCGCACTGCCTTGGACGGGTGGGGAAGGGTGTTCAAACGGGTGACGGATATCGCGGGAAGCGCGCTCGCGCTGGCGGTGCTTGCCCCGGTGTTCGGGCTCGTAGCATTCGCCATCAAGTGGGAAACCGAAGGTCCGGCACTGGTGCGTCTGCGCCGGATGAGCAGGAGCCGCGAGTTCGACCTGCTGAAGTTCCGTTCTATGATCGACCGGGCGCACGAGCTGAACGGATATTTGCGTTCACTGGGGAATGATCGTCGCGATGGCGGCCCGCTCTGGAAGATGAAAGATGACCCTCGGATCACGAAGGTCGGGCGTTTCATCCGGAAGTATCGGATCGATGAGTTTCCGCAATTTTGGAACGTCCTACGTGGAGACATGAGCCTTGTCGGTCCGCGGCCGCATCAGCCCGACGAGATTGCGAAGTACGAACGCCATCATCGGCGTGTGCTTGCCATCAAGGCCGGGGCGACCGGCATGGTGCAATCCTCGGGCGCAAGCGATATGCCGTTTGAAGAGGAGGTTGCGCTTGATACGTTCTACATCGAGAACTGGTCGTGGTGGCTGGATATGCGTATCATCGGGAAGACCGCAGTGCGTTTGCTGAGCGATCGGTCGGCGGTGTAAACAGGACTCCCTATGAAGCTCGCCATTGTGCACGAATACCTCAACCAGTACGGTGGAGCCGAACGCGTGCTTCAGGTGTTGCTCGCACTGTTCCCGCGGGCACCCATCTTTACGACACTCTATGATCGAACGCTGACCGGTGGGGTGTTCGAGGGGCATGACATCCGAACATCATTTCTCCAGCACCTTCCATTCGCGCGGCGGTGGCACCATGCATACTCGCCGCTTATGCCGCTCGCGGTCGAGGGGTTCGACACGCGTTCGTTCGACACGGTGCTCTCGGTGTCCGCGTCGTTCGCAAAAGGAGTGATCCCATCGCCTCAGACGAGGCATATCTGTTATTGTCTCACGCCGCCGCGATTCTTGTGGGACGACAGCCAACGCTTCGTGCAGCGATTCGGGTACCCGTTCCCGGTCGGAAAGCTTGCCCCGTTGGCGCTCTCGTATCTGCGGGTGTGGGATGTCCAAGCCGCACAGCGCGTTGACCAGTGGATCGCCATTTCGGAGTTTGTCCGCCGTCGCATCGGCAAATACTACGGCAAAGACGCGACAGTAGTATATCCCCCCGTGAATGTGGGGAAGTTTACCGTCAGTCACGCGCCCGGAGAGTATTGGCTCATGGTAGGGCGCTTGGTTGCATACAAGAACTTTGACCTTGCGATCCAGGCGTTCAATCGGCTCGGGTGGCCACTGAAGATCGTGGGCACCGGCGTTGAGGAGCGGCGCCTGCGGACGCTCGCGGGACCTGCTATCGAATTTTTGGGAGCGGTCTCTGACGAGCGGCTCAATGAGCTGTATGGGAATGCGCGAGCGGTGCTCTTCCCACAAGAAGAGGACTTCGGCATCGTGCCGCTCGAGGCGATGGCGGCGGGGAGGCCGGTGATCGCATTCCGCGGCGGCGGTGCTATTGAGACCATCGTGGACCGGATCACCGGTGTCTTTTTCGAGGAGCAGAGCGTCGAGGAGTTAATGGCGGCGGTTGACCGTTCAAGCCGCATGAAATGGCTGCCGACCGTGTGTCGCGGGCAAGCCGAGCGTTTTGATATTCCCGTGTTCCAGCGAAAGATCGAGGCCGCACTTATTTCCGGAAGTTGATCGCCATATGATCATCGGCGTTGATATTCGAGTGTTGGGAACGGGGCGGATGAGCGGTATCGAAGAGTATACCGAACAGTTGCTGGCCCACATGGTCCCGCTCGACGCGGCTGTCCAGTGGAAATTCTTTTTTGCCGGAACGCGTCCGCTTGCGCGGAGGTCGTGGATGGAGCTGCCGAATGCGCGGGTTTACGACACGCGCATTTCGAATCGTCTACTGTGGGCGCGAACATGGTTGACCGGCCGACCGCATCTTGATGCGCTGGTCGGAGGGGCTGATGTGTTTTTCTTTCCGCACTTCATTCTCGGCGCACTATCCCGTGATACGCGGCGGGTGATGACGTGGCACGACCTCTCGTATGAGCGCATGCCCGAACTACTCTCGTGGCATCGGCGCCGATGGCACGATTTGCAGATGCGACCGCGCGCGCAAGCGCTCGCATCCGATCATCTCATTGCCGTGTCGCGCGCAACGGCGGATGACATGACCCTGCTGTACGGCATTCCATCCGAACGCGTATCGGTGGTCCATTCAGGCATCGACGCTCAGCTCCGGAGGGCGAGCGAGCAAGACATCACTCAGTGGCGCGAGCGCCAGGCGATCGACGGGCCGTTCGTTCTCGCATTGGGCACACGCGAGCCGCGGAAGAACTTGGTTGCCTTGGTGAAGGCGTGGGATGCCATGCAAAGCCGTGGAGCGGTGCCGCGGGCTGATCTGGTATTGTTGGGGCCGGACGGGTGGCGTGAGGATGCGCTGTGGCGCGCCATTCGCGCCACAAAAGAACCACGTCGCGTACACTGCATCGGTCCAGCTGATGCATACGATCGCGCGTGCGCACTGTCAGCCGCGTCGGTACTCGCATACCCCTCGCTGCTCGAGGGATTCGGGTTCCCGCCACTTGAGGCGATGGCATGCGGGACGCCAGTAGTCGTAGGCGCGACCTCTTCGTTGTTCGAGGTGGTCGGTGATGCGGGCATATTGGTCGATCCGTACCGAGTCGATAGTCTTACTCGCGCACTGGAGGCGGTCCTTGGCGATGCCGGTCTTCGCTCGCACCTGGCAGCGAAGGGATTTGAACGAGCCACGCACTTTACCTGGCGGCGGGCGGCGGAAGAAACACTGAAGATCCTGATCGCATCTGCAGAGCGTGGACGGTAAGCGTGGTATACTGGAGGGGTATGACCCGGCGTCTGACCGACGTTGTTTCTGATGATATCGTGCGCGAACTTGAGCGCGCTGTTTTGACCGCTGACCACACCGTGGATCATGCGGCAATGCGCATGGATCCGGTCGATGCGTTCGCTCGTCTGCAGCGGCGGCCGCTTCCGCAGCGGGCGCCGCGTGGCGGAGAGTGGTGGCGCGCGCTTCTGGGGCTTGCGCCATGGTTCTTGGGTGCGGGTGCCGTGATCGCGGGGCTTTTGTATGTGAGTCAGTACGGCATGAAAGTGAAGGGTCGCGTGGTTCAGCAGGGGAGCGCAGCCATCGGATACCTGGTGAGCGCGAAGGATAGTATGGAGCGTTTTGATATCGAGCGCGCTCATGAAGATCTCCAGCGTGCTCGCGATGCATTCGACGGAGCCGGGCGAGAGCTTGATGTTCTCGGTCCGGCGTTCACTGGATTCCTCTCTCGCGTTCCGGGATTTTCTTCAGTGCGGATCGGGCAAGACCTCCTCCATGCGGGACGGTTGTTGTCCGATGCTGGTGTCGCGCTTTCTGATGCGCTGAACGGGGTAACGAATACCGGAGGACTGCTGGATGAGCGAGGTACCGGCCGCACTACGTTCGGGGAGGTGTTCCTCCCACTCCAGGAGGGACTCAAGCGTGCGCAGGATGATATCGAACAAGCGCAGCATCTCATTGACGGTATCGATGCAGCGCAGGTTCCAGATGAACAGCGCGAGCAGTTCATCTCCCTCAAAGAGCGATTGCCCGCTCTTCGCGCGCTCGTTGATCGCGGCGTTGCCGCGACGGTCTTTCTTTCGGATTTCACCGGGACTGCACAGCCGCAGCGCTACCTGGTCTTATTCTCGAATTCGAGCGAGCTGCGACCTACCGGCGGATTTCCGGGAAGCTACGGAATCCTGACGTTCGAAAATGGGAAGGTGAAAAGTTTCCGAGCCGATGACGTGTACAACCCGGACGGGCAGATCAAAGATCTCATTGTGCCGCCGCTGCAATTGCAGCACATCACGCCGAGCTGGGGTATGCGTGATGCCGGATGGTGGGCCGACTGGCCGACGTCCGCCCGGAAGACTATGTCGTACTGGGAGCGGGGAGGGGGTGCGGCGGTTGATGGCGTGCTGAGTATCAAGCCGGACGTGCTTGCAGGCATTCTCAAGATCACGGGACCGATCTCTATGCCAGCATACGACCTTGTGCTGAACTCGGAGAATGTCCTCTCGACGCTCCAGCTTGAGGTGGAAAGCAAGAAGACCGCGCAGCCGAAGCAGGTCATCGTGGATCTTGCCCCGCTCATCTTGGATCGGCTCGCGCGCGCCCCGGCCGCCCAGTGGGGTCGGCTCCTTGTGCTATTCAAAGAGGCGCTCGATGCGCGAGACATCATGATGTATTTCGAGAACGACAACCTTGAGCGGTTCGTCACGGACGAAGGATGGGATGGTGCGGTGAAGGAGGCATCGGGGGACTACCTGATGATCAATGTGTCGAACGTGAAGGGCGCGAAGAGCGATGCGGTCACCGATACTTCCGCGAAGCTTGAGAGCTGGCTTGAGGATGGCGCGATGGTGCACCGCCTGACCATCAACCGGCGGCATAACGGCGGGTCAAGCGCATACGGTTTCTACAACAAGCCGAACCACTCATGGGTGCGCATCCTGGTGCCGAAGGGATCCGTATTGCGGGGCATCACCGGCAATGAGCAGCCGTCGTATCGGCCGCTGGTGAACTATGCAACGGAACGAACGGCGATCCGTGATGACGACCTCACCAAGCTCGAGGCGTCCTATCGGGCCGGCATTGGCGGCGCGACGATCTTCGATGAGTCCGGGAAGACCGGGTTCGGTTTCTGGATGTCGGTGGATCCGGGAGAGATCGGTGCGGTGCAACTCGAATACGTCGTTCCGGCGAAGTACATTGCCAGCGACTATCGGCTCCTGGTCCAGCGACAGCCGGGCCTCGACGTGACCGACCTTGAAGTGACCATTCAGAACTCGAACGGGGTGTCCGTTACGACATCAGAGCCGCCCATGACCACCTGGCCCGACTCGTGGCGTCTCCATACAAAGCTTGAGCGCGACCTTGAACTCTCGGCGAAGATTGACAGGTAGTAAATTGTGTAGTATCTAGTTCGCATCCTCGAGAGGAGGGTGTATGCGCTTGAAGGCATTAGCGGCGGCCGTTGTGGTCGTGCTGGCGGCGCTGCTGTCGGTTTCGTGTACGGAGTCAACCTCGCTGTCCGGACCAAGTCTCGATAGCGAATTTTTCAGCTCCATCTCATACACACCGCAGGAGGGGTCGTCGTTGCGGCTTGGCCAGCAGATTGTGGTGAAGGCTAACTGCAGACTTCCCGTACAGAATCTGTTCGTGGGCGTAGCTGCAATACGCGAAGACGGAGCTACCTTTATCAACACAATAGGCGGTGGGTTCGGTTCCGCGGGGCTGTCGTGCACACTGGAAGGAGGATTCGGTCTTAGCCCACAGAATGGGTTTTACGACTTCGCCAAGGGGCACACCGTTGACCTGCTGTTGGTCATGGGTCATACGGGCATGCTTCTTTACCACGGCACGAGCCTCAACCAGGATGCTGTTGTCTTTCAGCAGCGCGTCCCCACTCGGTTCCGAATTCTTTAGCGACTAGCTCCAGAAGGGCTTGCATCACATGTGGCGGGCCCTTTTTTTCTGCGAAAAAACGTGGTATAGTGCGGAACTGTTATGGCTCAAGAGATACGGAATTTTTGTATTATCGCGCATATCGATCACGGGAAGTCCACGCTTGCGGACCGTTTTTTGGAGCTGACCGGAACGGTCCAGAAGCGGCAGATGAAGGAGCAGTATCTGGATACGATGGACTTGGAGCGTGAGCGCGGCATCACCATCAAGCTCCAGCCGGTGCGCATGCACTACGCGCTCGACGGCACGGAATATGAGCTGAACCTCATCGACACACCGGGACATGTGGACTTTTCCTACGAGGTCAGCCGTTCGCTCGCGGCGGTTGAGGGTGCGATCCTGCTCGTCGATGCGACCAAAGGCGTCCAGGCGCAGACGCTTGCGAACCTGCACCTTGCTCAGCGGCAGGGGTTGACCATCATTCCTGCGGTCAACAAGGTGGACATGGTCAATGCGCGGACGGCCCAGGTGAAGGAGGAGCTGGCGTATCTGCTCGGAGTCGAGGAGTCGGATATCCTCGAGATCTCCGGAAAGACCGGGCACAATGTGCAGCAGCTGCTTGAGCGTGTCATTCGGAAGGTGCCCGCACCATCGGAGCGGTGGCATGACACATGGACGCGGGCCATCATTTTCGACTCGACCTTCGACGCATACAAGGGCGTCATTGCATTCGTGCGCATCGTCTCGGGCTCTATCCGTCAGAACGACAAGATCCTGGCATGGGCGACGCGTAGCCGTGCCGATGCGCTCGAGGTCGGCTATTTTGCACCGCGATTGACCGCGGGGCGCACGCTGACCGCGGGGCAGATCGGCTATGTTGCGACCGGCTTGAAAGATCCGGGCGAGATCCGGGTCGGCGACACGCTCACCATGGCGGGCACGGATCCGGCGGGGTTCGAACCGCTTCCCGGATATCGCGAGATGCGCCCCATGGTATTCGCCAGCTTCTTCCCCGAGAACGCGGAGCAGTACGATGAGCTCAAAGACGCGCTGGGAAAGTTGAAGCTCACCGATGCTGCTCTGCAGTACGAGCCGGAGTCATCGGCCGGTCTGGGCCGGGGATTTCGGCTGGGTTTCTTGGGCATGCTGCACGTGGAGATCGTCAGTGAGCGATTAGCTCGTGAGTTCGGATTGAAGTTGATCGTGACAACGCCGTCGGTGCAGTACGAGGTGCTGATGAACGACGGCACCACCGAGTATGTGCGCTCGGCGGCATTGCTCCCGGATCCCTCCCGATGGGAGAAGATCGCCGAGCCGATCGTGTCGCTTGAGATCATTCTTCCAGCGACCTATCTGGGCGCAGTAATGGAGCTGGTGGCAACCATCCGGAACACCTATGTCGCGACCGAATATATCGGCACCGAAACGACGGTGCTGAAATATACCGTCCCGCTGTCGGAGATCGTGACCGAATTCTATGACCACCTGAAGTCGGTTTCGCAGGGGTACGCCTCCATGAGCTATGAGCCCGCAGGTGTGCAGCCGTACGACCTGGTTCGCTTGGACATTCTCGTTGCCGGAGAGTTGGTCGAACCGTTCTCGCGCATCGTGCCGCGAGAACAGGCGCAGCATATCGGGCGTTCAATGGTGACGAAGCTGAAAGAGGTGCTCCCGAAGCAGTGGTTCGAGGTGACTCTGCAGGCGGCGCTTGGGGGGAAGATTATCGCGCGAGAGACTATCAGTGCCTTGCGGAAGGATGTGACTGGCTATCTCTATGGAGGCGATGTGACCCGCAAGATGAAGCTTTTGAAAAAACAGGCGGAGGGCAAAAAGCGCATGAAAACTGAGGGTCGTGTGCAGATTCCGCACGACGTGTTCCTCAAAATGCTGAAGAAGTAGGGTATACTACCCGAGCAGGGGGACGAGCAAGAACACAACCATGCTTGCGATCGTGATGACCGCAATGGAGATCGAAATGACGCGCTTTGCCGTATCGCTGATGAGCATAGTATCGGAAGTGTAACGTGCCGCATCGCCTCAGGCAACCCTTCTATGCACCCGCTCGTACGCTCGAAATTAACGACGGTCGTGCTTGCCGGACTCGCGGTCTGGCTCGTGGTCGCGGCCGTTGCTGCCGGAATGCGGCGCCATGTCGCCGAGCAGGAGCTTCAGGGGCTGCGCACGCGCATTCAGGATGCCCAACGGGAAAATCAGCGGCTTGCGGGCGAAGTGGAGCGGATGCGGCAGCCGCAGTGGCTTGCGCTTCTGGCGCGGCAACGGCTGAACTATCATCAACCCGACGAAACCGTGGTGTTCGTGTACAAATCGGAGAAATCGGCTACAATATCTCCGCCGTCGACCACCTCAAGCAGTCGTTCTCAATGGCGGGCGTGGTGGAACTGGCTCGTTGGGGATGAGCGATAGTGGAGCGATGCGGGATTCGTATAGTGGCAATACGTGACCTTCCCAAGGTTAAGACACGGGTTCGATTCCCGTATCCCGCTCAACACAGCACAACAGCCCATCAATGGGCTGTTGTGCTGTGTGTGGCCGAAAGGATACGGGAATCGAACGCCGGACCGATGGTGCGCCAGTAGGCGCACCCGGGAGGCGGTGGCTAGTCCGAGGCGAGCGACTGGCGAGCCGAGAGACGAAGCCGATTCCCGTTGCTACACTAGCCGGTATACGGGAATCGAACGCCGGACCGATTATTGGCGAGTAGTCAAGATTGCTCGATGTGATCGCCCGAGTACAATGGATTCTATGAAGAACTATTTTATCGGCATCCTTGCCGTTGCAGTGCTCGTAGTTGCGGGGTTTGCGTTCTCGGCCAGTGCAGACGATACTGAGGTCGCTCCGACCCCGACGCCCACGACGGATGCGGGTGTTATCCACCGGTAATACGTATCCAAGCGAAGCCCCTCACGCGAGGGGCTTCGTGTTTTTATTGATATTCCGCCGATTTGATGCTATAGTGCGGGTTGCGAGCAGGCCACCTTAGCTCAGCTGGTAGAGCAACACTTTCGTAAAGTGGAGGTCCCCAGTTCGAATCTGGGAGGTGGCTCCGAGATGTTTACCTATGTGCCCAATAAGGCGCTGCTGTCGATCTATGCCGGCGAAGGCGGGGTTGATGCGCAAGACTGGGCATCAATGCTTCGACGGATGTATATGCGATTCGCAACCTCTCGGGGGTGGGATTTTCGCGTTCTCGACGAATCGCTCGGTGAACAGCGGGGCATCAAGAGCGCTCAGTGCGAGGTGATTGGGGAGGGGGTGTATGCTACACTGAAAGGGGAGTCCGGCGTGCACCGGTTGGTGCGGAAGTCGCCGTTCAATGCGCAGGGAAAGCGCATGACGTCGTTCGCGCTCGTGCAGGTGCTTCCAGAGATCTCCGCGCATGAGCTGAAGCTCAATCCAGGCGATCTGGAGTTCGATACATTCCGCTCGTCCGGAAAGGGTGGACAGAACGTCAACAAAGTCGAGACCGCTGTTCGGGCTCGGCATGTGCCGACCGGGATCGCAGTCGCGGTGCAGACCGAACGCAGTCAGGCGCAGAACAAAGAAAAGGCCCTCCAGCTTCTCGCGTCGATCCTGGCGCGGCGCATGGAGGAGTCGAAGGCAAGCGACTTGTCCCAGCTGAAGCCGGAGCTCAAGAGCGGTGGCATCGATCGGGGTAGTCAGATCCGCTCCTACGTGCTCGACGACCATTTTGTGAAAGATCACCGCACGGGAGCGCGATCGTCCCAGCCGGAGAAGGTGCTCGACGGTGATCTCTCGAAATTCATTCAATAACCTCGCGCTGTTCCGATGATCGAACTGAAGAATATTTCCACCGTATACGACGACAGCTTCGTCGCTCTCCACGAGATCAACCTTGAGATAAAGGACGGAGAGCTGGTGTCGATCGTCGGCCCTGCTGGAGCCGGAAAGAGTACTCTGCTTCGCTTACTGACCCGCGAATTGCGGCCGACCGAGGGCGATGTCGTTATCGACGACGTCAATCTCGCGTCATTGTCGAGCGACGATATCCCATTACTGCGCCGAAAGATCG
The DNA here is from genome assembly GCA_020852375.1 of Candidatus Yanofskyibacteriota bacterium. Classification (GTDB taxonomy): domain Bacteria; phylum Patescibacteriota; class Minisyncoccia; order 2-02-FULL-40-12; family GWA2-44-9; genus JAGOPO01. The sequence goes on along the minus strand of JADZAY010000016.1, from coordinate 15,865 downwards.
GGACGATCTTCCAGGACTTCAAGCTGCTCTCGGGAAAGAACGCATTCGAGAATGTGGCATTTGCGCTCGAAGTAGTCGGGGCATCGACGGCTCGTATCCAGGAAGATGTCCCGAAGGCGCTCGAAATCGTCGGTCTCGGCGACAAGGCGGTGAACTTCCCGCACCAGCTTTCCGGGGGAGAGAAGCAGCGTTTGGCGATCGCCCGTGCCCTCATCCATCGTCCGCGTATCATCTTGGCTGACGAACCGACCGGGAACCTCGACCTGATCAACAGTCACGACGTGATACAATTGCTCCAAAAGATCAACGAGCTGGGCACTACCGTAGTGCTGGTCACGCACAACCGAGAGATCGTCGATGCATTGAGCCGCCGCGTGGTGACCATGGAGAAGGGGAAGATCGTGCGCGACCAAACGGAGAACGGGAAATATATCATTTAGCATATGCTTAAGGAGAAACTTCTGCGTGTGGTGACATCTGGGTGGACGAACTTCCGCCGTAACAGCTATGTTTCGTTCGGCACGACGGGCGTCATGTCGCTGGTGCTGCTCATGTTCCTGGGGCTTATTGCCGCGAACTTTTTGTCCGGCGTGTTGGTGTCCGGGCTCGAGAGCAAGGTGGATGTGAGCGTTTATTTCAAGACCGATGTGTCCGATGATGCGATCCGCGCGGTGAAGGCCGATCTCGAATCGCTCAATACGGTCCGCTCCGTACAGTACGTGAGCCGCGAAGAGGCGCTCGCGATGTTCAAAGAGCGACACGCGCAAGACGCGCTCATCCAAGAGTCACTCGCGGAGCTGGAGGTCAATCCATTGCAGTCATCGCTGAACATCAAGGCAACCGATGCGGGGCAGTATGCTTCCATCGTGAGCTTCCTGGAGACCAACAAGCAGCGCACCGCCATCGACAAGATCAACTACTACGAGAACGAGGCGGTCATCGGGCGCGTCCAGCGTATCGCGCAGTCTACCCAGGAAGGGGGATTGGTTGCGACGCTCGTGCTCGCGGTTATCGCGGTGCTGGTCGCGTTCAACACCATCCGGCTTACCATCTACAACCAGAAATCCGAGATCGAGATCATGCGATTGGTCGGCGGTTCGAACTGGTACATCCGTGCGCCGTACCTGGTGGAGGGTTCCATCTACGGCATCGTCGCGGGTCTGCTCGCGCTGGTCGTGTTCTTCATCGCGGCGGCGAGCGTGTCGCCGAAAGTCGCGCTTTTGATGCCCGGCGTCTCGCTCATTGGTTACGTGAGCGGGAACGCGCCGCAAATCGTTCTCCTGGTCCTAGTCGCGGGGGTCGGCCTCGGCGTCGTCTCCTCGCTCATCGCCATTCGCCGCTTCCTGCGGGTGTAGTCATCCTCCGGCTGCTCACCGGTTATTGCAAAAGGCCGATTTTCGGTGTATAGTGCACGGGCATTGCGGGGTCGTCTAATGGTAGGACGTCAGGTTCTGGCCCTGAAAATTCTGGTTCGAGTCCAGCCCCCGCAGCAAATAAAAGAACCCCGAGAGGGGGCTCTTTTATTTGCTGCTAGGCGGAGCATCGCGCATGTGCGCGATGCGGCTGGACGAGAAGTCCGGAGCGATGTAGTCCGCGCGGGCGCTTTGTTTTTGATGCGCGCAGGAGTAGGATGGAGGCACTATGGCAAACACATACTGTGACAGCTGCATGATGCCGTTCGCGAAGGATCCCGGACTGCGAGAGTCGGAGCGATACTGCAGCCTGTGTTTCAAGAGCGGGAAGCTCTGCTACGAGGGGGACGACCTTAAGGCGTTCCAGCGAGTGTGCCACGAGAGCATGATCCAGCGGGGGACGAATAAGTTTTTAGCGAAGTTCTACACCTTCATGATCCGCTTCGCGCCTCGCTGGAAGAATCATCGCTAACCTGGTAGAGTGCTCCCGGAGGTTCTTCGGATGCGATACTTCATTGCGTACATGGTCCCCGGAGACGCCGCGGTCTGGCATCGCGACGTTGTCGAGGAGCTCGTTCGGCGGTTCGATATCCGGCGGGTCTACGAGAAGGTTCCGCCGCATATCACACTCGTTCCGCCGTTCGAGACCGAGCATATCGACGCCGTGAAGGCGGTGGTCGGTGAGCTGCTGCGACAGCGGCGCGGTCTCGGGTCGTTCCGCGTGGTCGGGTTCGGGCGCTTCGGCGAGCGCACTGTTTTTACTGATGTGAGGGCCGAAGAGGCGATGTATCGGTTCGTTGATGATCTGCGAACCCGGATCCGCGGGGTTGCGCCGATGACTTCGGAGGAGCCGGTGCATCCATGGCGGCCGCATGTGACCGTTGCGGATCAGCTGGCTTCGGAGGAGGCGGCCCGCGTCTGGGAGTATGTTCAGGGCATTCAGGTGCCTGCACTCGCGCTCCCGTTCGATGCGGCTGTCATCCTGCGGAGGGTCGGCAACGCCTGGATCACGGAGAAGTTGTTCCCATTCGGCGCCTAACGGCGCCGTTTTCATAAAAAAGACCGCACAGGAGATTGTGCGGTCGGTCATGTCAGCAGAACTCCTTCTTGAGCCGGTAGGTGGATTCCTCGGGCATCCCTGTGTCGGAGGTGGCAGGGTCCCCGGCTCCTCCTCCGATGCGCACTTTGGATCGCCAGACGCGTCTGAAGTAGGTCGGAATGTCCAGTGGGGTGCCGTGCTCGCGGGAGTGCCACAGCTGCTTGCCTCTGTGATTCTCGACCCACTGATTAAATGGCGTGGCTCGACGCCACACATGGAGGAGTGCCGTGCCTCGCTGAAGCGAGCGGACAACCCCCGTTCCGACCAGCCTGCGCAGGTGTCGGAGCAGGTGCTCACGGAAGCTTGGCTCCAGCACGCCGTGCAGGCGGTACAACTCGTTGTGGTAGACGAGGCGGCCGCGCTTGGTGAGGCGGATGGGCGTAAAGAACGTTTCCACCCCGTGGCGTCGGCTCACGATGAAGCGCTTTGTGTCGATCCAGCCGTGCTCGTGGCACTGGTTGACCGTTGCGGGACCTACGCCTTTGATGGGTGGGTTGTCGTGCCATACCCCATCGAGCAGGGAGCGGAGTAGCGCGAACTCTCGATTGTTCATGTACGGGCCTCCTTTTCGGCGACATCGCGTTTTACCACGCAGCACAGTGCCGGACAAGTATTTGACATTATGCATATTTTATGTAGAATTATTTTGAGGTGACCGATGCCGAAGGAGATGCAATCGTTTGGAGTTGCGTACAGTCCGGGCATCAAGTATGCCCGCGACTGGGCATGTCCTGAATGCGGTTGGGAGTATGAGCTCGGCGAGTTCGATGAGGAGGACCCGTATGTTGTAGGGTTTTCACCCGAACAGCCGTGGCCGAGTAGAACCCCGGACACCACCGGCATTCTCATCATTGAGTGCCCAAGGGACTTTACGAGATTCTGGTTTCATACAACGCGTCGGCATACGGCTCTTGAAAGGGCTCGTCATCGCATCGTGACCGCTGGCGGCGTGTGAGCGGTATCATTGTATCGGCGGACCGTTCAGGGGTAGAGTGCGGGTGGAGGTGCGGCAATGGGAAAGGCGATGCGAGCGGTTCCGAAGCCGGGGGAGACGGTCTATATCTCCGGCGGACCAGCTCAGGTTGTTGAGGTGTGCGAGAGCTCGCATGAGCGGGGCACTGCGCACTTTGTGCGAGTGCGCTCCCAACCGGAGCGGTGGTTCAACTGGGAGCAGTATCTCGCAGGAAAGCAGTCGGAGTTCCAACGACGCTACGAGCGCGAACAACGAGGGTCGTGGCGCGACCGGCTTGTGAAGATGCCGGTGTTCGGAGGAATCGATGGCAAAGCGCGACAGTGAGCAGGACTGGCAGTATGCGGGTCGCATGGTAGACCTTGCCGAACGCATCATCGGGCTGGTGAGGCGGGAGGTCGGGCATATCCCGGCCTGGTACTTTGCCGAGGTCGCTCAGGCGCTCGGCGAGCCGGAGGAAGATGTCCGCGCAGCGTGCAAGAGTCTTCGTTTCACCGCAGAGTTCCATGTGCGCGACACAGTGTTCTTCGCGAAGAGTCGGGAAGAGATCCGCGACGATCTGGACTGGTTCATGGGGGCTGGGCATTACGGGCAGGGCTACGTATTTCGCCCCGCCAAGAAGGCAGTATCAGGACGGTGACGGCAGGCCCCGCATACGCGGGGCTTTTTTATCCCCGTGGAGCCCATGGTATACTACACGTATGACGTATCGTGCGCTTTTGGAGTATATTCGCGCTGCAAAAGAGTGCGGAGCATCCGATAACGAGGTGTTCGAACAGCTCCACCAGGCCGGGTGGTATCGGGTTGATGTGCAGGATGCTCTTGAGCTCTACCAGCGACTTGTTGCACGAGAAGCGGCGATGCAGTGCGATATGGCGCCCGCTGCTCCTGCGCCGAACATTGCCGAGCGGCTCGTGCCGCGGCATTATGATCCGCATCTGATCGCCGTCGCGGCAATTTCGTTCGCCGTCGGATTTATCGGGTATCTCATCATCGCCAACTAGCGGCACAGTATGAAGCTGTGGCACATCGCGATCTTAAGCGCTCTCCTCGCTGTTGCGGCGGGGGTTGTTCGTGCATACCCGCCTGTTCCTCGTGGCGAGATGCGTCAGTATGTTCCGGCTGCTCGGGCGGCATCCGAAGCGACGCTTCTGTTCACGGGGGACATCATGCTGTCTCGCTCTGTCGGGGCAAAAATGGCGGCGTTGGACGATTGGCAGTGGCCGTTCACGGCGATCGCCTCAACGACTCGGAGCGCCGACCTTGCGTTTGGGAATCTTGAGACGACCATTTCGAAACGCGGTTCCGCGAACGGGTGCGGCTACTGCTTCCGCGCCGATCCCCGAGTGGTCGAAGGATTGTCGTGGGCGGGGTTCGACGTGCTCTCGGTCGCCAACAACCACATTGGGGATTACGGTCCCGATGCGTTTGTCGATACGCTGCAATATCTCGCAGCGAGCGATATCAGCGTTGCAGGCGGCGGCCGAGACCTTTCCGAGGCGCGAGCGCCGATAGTTCGAACGGTGGGGAATACCCGCGTCGCGTATCTGGCCTACACGAATCTGCTGCCCGCATCGGTATGCGCGACCGATACGAAAGCGGGAGCGAATTGTTTTGACAACGAACGGATGCGCGCAGATATCGCTCGAGCACGCGAAGCGGCCGATGTGGTCGCGGTATCATTCCATACCGGCACTGAATATGAGCCGCAGCACAATGCGTTTCAGGAGCGTGTCTATCGAGCGGCGATCGATGCGGGGGCGAATCTCGTGGTCGGACACCATCCGCATGTGGTGCAAGACATGGAACAGTATCGTGCCGGGTGGATCATCTACAGCCTTGGCAATTTTGTATTCGACCAGACGTTTTCCGAGGCGACGGTGCGCGGTTCAATGCTCGAGGCGACGGTGCGCGACGGAGCGATCCGCTCGGTTGAGCTGGTTCCCGTGATGCTCTCGCGGGACTATCGCGTCAGCCCGATTCTGCGGTAGGATGGAGCCATGACCGCTCGCGCTCCCTCGCTATTCGACGGGCTTCCCGAGGAGGCCGTTTTCTCGGTGTCCGAATTCTTGGACGTCACAAACGAGCTGTTAGCCGCTCGTGACGTTCGTGTTCAGGGCGAGATCGTTGGAGCGAAGCCTCATCCGACCGGGTTCTATTTTTCACTGAAGGATCCTGCCGCTGCGGCACTCATGGATTGCTATATGAGTCCGTACGCGTACCGTGGTCTGGGTGTTTCGCTTGAGGACGGAATGCTGGTGAAAGTTGGCGGCATCGCATCGGTCTACAAACCAAAGGGGCGGTTCAGTTTCCGCGTAGAAACGCTCGAACTTGCCGGGGAAGGGTCGCTGAAGAAGGCGTATGAAGCGCTGAAGCGGAAGCTCGCAGAGGAGGGGCTTTTTGAGCGGAAGCGCCCATTACCCGAGTTCATTGGCCGCATCGGACTCATCACGTCACGGACCGGTGCGGTCATCGATGATTTTCGACGTAATCTCGCGCGACTTGGGATGCAGGTGCTGCACCATGACGTGCGTGTCGAGGGGGCGCAAGCGGCGGGGCAGATACGGCGGGCATTGGAGTGGTTCAATGCCAATGCCGAACGCATCGACGTGCTCGTCGTGATCCGCGGCGGCGGCTCGCTCGAAGACCTTCAGCCTTTCAATGATGAATGGGTCGTGCGCGGCGTGTTCGGTTCCCGAGTTCCAACGATCGTAAGCATTGGCCACGACCGTGATGTGCCGCTTGCGCAAATGGTCGCGGACGCGTCGGGTTCAACGCCGACCGCCACCGCGCATATCGTTAACGACACCTGGGCACCGCTGACCCAACAGCTCCCGCGTATCGCGCAACAACTCGCATACGCCTACGACGGCGCGCTCTCGGGTACGCGTGCTGATGTCGAGGCTCTCCAGCAACGGTGCGTTGTGCATGTGGGGCGCATCGTGAATCACGGGCGCCTTCTCGAGCAACGGCTTCGCCATGGATGTGAGCGTGTTGGCGCGCGGATCGCCGAGCTCCACGAGATCATCGGCGCGCATGGACGCCATATCGATGCCGCAAGTCCGGACCGCCTCCTTCGTCTCGGATACAGCATTGTGACCGATCATGCGGGGACTGTAGTGCGCGGCATCCGGCAGCTCCATCCCGGGCAGGAGATCGGTATTCGCGTGACGGACGGGTCTTTTACGGCGGAGGTAAAAGAGGTACGATCTGAATCATGAACATCGAGCTTTCTGACGAACAGATCGCAGAGCGGCTCCTGATGCTGTGGCTTGCCGAGCGGCTGAAAGAATTCCGCGAAGCGGTGCAAGGCAGTACTGAGCAATCATCTTCCGAACATGGCGAGCTTTGAATCGGCTCCCGCATTCTCGCAGAAGATCGAGCAAAAAGAGGCGCCAGCCCTCCCGGGTTTTATTGCGGAAGCGTTCCGAGAGGCGGCCGTTGAGCGGAAGCATTCGCTACTGGAGCGACTTGCCCGAAAGCTTCGCATTGCTGCTACCGTGTGCATGCTCGGGCTTGCCGCAGGTGCCGCGGCGCAAGAGCGAGCGGGGTCCGCGATCGAAGAGGAGGGGTTGCGAGTGTTCACCGCAGAAAATCTTCCTACGGAGATGCCAAGCACTGCCATGGTCGTCGAGGCTCTCATGAATGGCTCCGGCATCAGCCAGGGGACTGATTCGGGGACGTGGCACATGGAGATCGCAAACGATAGGGCTTTCCACGCAGCCGCTGATCGGTGGATTGTGGTTGGCAAGAAGGTGCACGCGATTGCGCTTGCCGAAGCTGCAAAATTACCGCAGTCGGAGCGCGAAGCGCTGGTCCGCAATAATACTGGTTTTGACACGGAAAGCGGCGCACTTGCGGAGGCGGGGGCTGCCATCAGCAAGGCATACAGTGAGGCAGCAGATGAGTTCGGCGATGATGAGGACGATCCGCTTATGCAGTTCGTCGGAAAAGCTGAGCTGACGTTATGGGAGCAGCTGGAACCGCAAGAGCGGGCCGATGCGCTAAATAAGCTCGTTGCAGATGCGCAGGAACTCGGTGTAGTGCTCACCTGGAGCCCGGACGAACCATAACACTCAAACCATGACGACAAAGAAAAAAGAAACGATCTCCGATTCACTCGAACGCTTGGGAGGTATTGTTCAGTGGCTTGATGAGCAAGAGCGCGTCGACGTGGAGGAGGGGCTAAAGAAGGTGCGTGAGGGGGCGGTGCTCGTGAAGGAGCTTCGAGCGCGTCTCAAAGAGGTTGAGAACGAATTCGAAGAGGTCAAAAAGGAATTGGACGCATGAAGAAGATACATCGGTTCATCGGAGCGTGGCCCTTGGCGCTTGGGACGCTCCGCATCGACGACGAAACGCTTGCGCACCAGTTGCGGTCGGTGCTGAAGCTCGAGCCGGGCGAGCAGATCGTGCTGGGCGATGGGACGGGCACGGAAGTGCAGGGGCGCATCCTTCGGTATGATCGCGATGCGGTCATCGTGGAAGGTATCGCGATCGGTCGGAATGCGAACGAGCTGCCGGGGCGCACGATATTGTATTGCGCGGTGTTGAAGGCGGATCATTTCGAGCTTGCCGCACAGAAGGCGACCGAGGTGGGAGTTTCCGAGATCGTGCCGATCGTGACAGCGCGAACCGTGAAGCTGAGTCTGCGACTTGATCGAGTCGAGAAGATCATCCGTGAAGCGGCGGAGCAGGCGGGGAGGGGGTTGGTTCCTATGGTGCGCGAGGCGGTTGCGTTCGAGCGTGTACTTACCGAAGCGAGTCGAAATGATGTGAACTTTTTCTTTGATCCTTCCGGCGAACCATTTGGCGGTGTCGCAAAAAGTGTTGGACATGCCGGGATATGGATCGGTCCGGAGGGGGGATGGGACGAGGACGAGCTGGAACGCGCGGGACAACTGGGGATGCATGTCGCCTCGCTTGGGAACCTCGTCCTGCGCGCGGAGACGGCTGTTATTGTTGCCGCGTACCTCGTTGCCCATTCGATGAAATCGTGATATAGTGCTGTTCTATGTTCGAAAATCTGAAAGGGAAAAAACTTCGCCGCTCTCCCGCTGATGGGATCCTCTTTGGAGTCGCCTCCGGTATGGCGGCATATTTTGAAGTGGATGCGGTGTTCATGCGGTTGCTGTGGCTCGTGCTCGGAGTGGTGGCTCATGTGTGGCCGGCGCTTCTGGTATATGCAGTTGCGGTCGTGCTGATGCCGATCGACCCTGCGCAGGACACGGTGTTGTCTTCTCAGGAACCAAAAGACGTGACGCCCGAGAGTCGCATGGACAGCTCGCAGAATATGTAGAAGAAAGCCCCGCCATTGGCGGGGCTTGCAGTTCCGACTACTCGGATCCCGGAGCGCGGAGCGGGGCGAGCGGCTGGCGGCTGAGGTACTCCTGGACCGTGGGGCTGGTGTCGGCGTAGAGCCTCTGGTAGAGGCCAGGGATCGGGGTGTTGGCATTCCCGGCGAGCACATGCTCGACGAGCTCCTCCGCGGCCTTCATGATGATGCGGCGGACGCGGTCCCGTTCAGCGATGCGGTCCCCGAACGACGGGCGAACCGTGCAGGTCGACATTGGCAACCTCCTTGCGGGTGGTACAATATATGTATGGCACAAAATGAAGAAAAGGTCAAGAAGGCGCGTCGTATTGCTCGAGCATTAGCAAGGCTCTTCCCAAAGGCTGGCATCATGCTGCGATATCGAACTCCATGGGAGTGCCTTGTCGCGGTGCAGCTGTCTGCGCAGTGCACGGATAAAAAGGTGAACGAGGTGACCGCCAAGCTTTTCAAGAAATATCGGACGCTCAACGATTATCTTCGCGCGACTCCTGCTGAGTTCGAGCGGGACATTTTTCAGACAGGATTCTATCGAAATAAGACCAAAAATATCCTTGCTGCGGCGAAGCTGGTACACGCGCGGTGGCGGGGACGGGTTCCGCGGACGATGCAGGAGATGCTCGAGATCCCGGGTGTTGCGCGGAAGACCGCGAATGTCGTCCTCGGGAGCGTGTACGGCATTGTTGAGGGGATCGCAGTCGATACTCATGTGAAGCGGTTGGCGCGGCAATGGGGGCTGACGCGCCACACGGATCCGGTCAAGATCGAGCGTGATCTGATGGAGCTGTTCCCAAGAAGGGAGTGGTTCCCGCTGACCTACCGCATCATCGAATACGGGCGGAAGCACTCTCCGGCAAAGAAAAAGGACCATTCCGACGAGCCGCTCGCGGCGTTCTACGTGGGTCGCTGAGTGTGGCGCCGTGGTACAATGCTGGCATGGAGAAGAAGCCGGCGCAGGAGGGGGCGTATTCCGAGACCTTCGGCATTGAGCCGTGGGTGTTCGAGCGCGATGTTCCCGAGACCATCAAGGCGCTTGCACCGGCGCTCCAGCGGTTCGAGCACGAGCGCGGCTCCGATGATGAAATTCGTGAGCGCTTTGCCTCCGTATACCCTCGAGATAAGATCGACGCGGATCTCCAGAAAGTCCATCGACAATTGAGGGACGCCATCGAAGAGTTCAGGCGTGGCCGGTTCCATTTTGTCGAGTATTTTATGTCAGATACCGATGACGAGCGGCCGCGAGGGCGGGTGGCGGTGCCGCGGGTGGTTCTCGGGGCATCTTTCCATGCCATCACGCGCGCCGCTCGGGTGTACGGTCAATGGCGGCGTCATAGCGCAGTCGGCTCGGCCGTCACCAAAGCGGAGGCGCTGGAACGCCTTCGCTACAGCGATATCGGCGGACAGCTCTATGAGCAGCTGATCCATCAAATGCGGTCGGCGTACGATCTTATCAAGCAGCTGCTGGATGCGACGGACGCTGCGCAAACGGTGCGTCGTGAATTTCTTCGAACCCGTGGCCGGTATCTGCATGCCGTCCAGCGCGCTCTTGAGCAGGGATACCTAGCATGGAAAAAAGCCCGAGACGAATACGTGCGGCATCACGAGGATATCGCGCCCGAACTTACGGTGCCGAGCAATAGCGTTCTCGATGCCATTCTGGAGGGGACGCCGGCATGAATTCTGCAACATTCCGAAGCATGGTGATGCGCTATTACCGCCGGCATGGGCGGCATGATTTGCCGTGGCGGAAGCGTATCAATCCCTATCGTGTCCTGGTGAGTGAAATCATGCTCCAGCAGACGCAGGTACCAAGGGTTATTGAAAAATATCGAGCGTTTCTTCGCGCGTTTCCCACGTTTCGCGCGCTTGCTGGCGCGTCGACGGCGGACGTACTGAAGGTGTGGCAGGGTTTGGGATATAATCGGCGGGCCCTCATGCTGCAGCGGTGCGCGCAGGTGATCGTGCGCGAGCAGAGCGGCGCGTTGCCTGCTGACTACGATGCTCTCCGCAGGCTTCCGGGCATCGGTCCGTATACTGCCGGTGCGGTGCTGGCGTTCGCATTTGATGCTCCACGCCCCGTCATCGAGACGAACATCCGGCGGGTGTATCTTCATCACTTTTTTCCGGGGCGCACGAATGTCGGCGATGATGAGATTCTCCCGCTTGTTACGTGGGACGTTGCGCGGGTGGTATCCGCGCGGGAATGGTATGGCGCGCTCATGGATTACGGAACGCACCTCGCAGGGATGGTCGAGAATCCGAATCGGCGGAGCCGTCGGTATGTTCGCCAGTCGTCATTCACCGGATCGATGCGTCAGATTCGCGGGGAGGTGATCCGATTCCTCATAGAGCGGAAGAATGTGACGGCAGCGGCGCTCACACGGCGCATTCGCGATCCGCGCCTAGCGGACGCCCTCGGCGCCCTCGAGCGTGAGGGATTCATTGCGCGAACCGGTGGTCGCCTCATGCTTGCGGGGGAGTGAGTGTGTACAACATCATGCCGTGACGGCTTTGGATATCGTATACTAGAAAGGTATGCAATCAAACGAGCTCGTTTCCTATATACAAGAGCAGACTCAACAGGGGATAAGCGCGCAACTCCTGCGCGAATCGCTCCTAGAGGCCGGGTGGCACGAGACGGATATCGAGAATGCGCTTCATGATGTCGCCGCAGGACTACATCCGGCAACGCCGGGTGCATCCATTCACGAAGACCTTGCCCAGGTCCGCGGTATGGTTGCGCATCTGGCCGCCCGGGTGCGGGGTATCGAGGCGGCCCTTTCATCGGTCGCGTCGCTTCCGATGCAGCGTGAACTGTCGACACAGGGTGCGTTGCCGGCCGCGCCGTCTCGGCAATGGCCGGGGCGCTTGTTGGCGGGGATGGTTGGTGTGGCGAGTGCCGTTGGTGCGGCGCGGTTCGGGGCGAATCTTGTCGCGCACGGCTCGCTGATGCCGCGCGACGCCGCGATCGTTGCGTCGGCGATCGCGCTCGTCGTGCTTCTTGGGGGTCTCGTCGCAATGCGTCACCGTTCTGCGAAGATGGCAACGTGTTGTACCGCCGGAGCCCTCATGATGGGAGCCCTGGTAGTATGGTCTGCGTGGCGGGAGTATGCCGCTCTCGAGTGGACCGTTGCGCTAGCGCTCGGCGCCCTCCTCATTGTGCTTGCGGCAGTGCTCGGTGCTTGGATCGACCGCTTCTCGCGGTGAGCGCGGTGCCCTGCCCATATGGCCACTTCATTTTCTCAATTGGTCGCGCAGTTGTACGGGAAAAGCCGAAGGGCGCGGCGTGTTCTGGCGCGCGCACTGTTCGTGAGCGCGTTCGTTGCGGCGGCGGTCGCACTTGTTGGCCCGCTTACCTATGACGAGCATGCACATGCGGCCCTCAACGATGCCACGCTTCGCTGGTCGTGGTGGGGCGATCAGGTGGTGGGATTCGACGTGACCGCTCCTCGGCAAAATCTTTTTTCCCTTGCGCGCGACCTTGATCGCGTGATCCCGCTCGTGGATCATGGCACCGTCCATCGGTCACGGATGCTCGGGTTTGCGAACTTTGTTACCCGCGGAGGCGTTCGCACGGTGGGCGATGTCATCCGGTGGTTCGGCATTCCGCTGACTGCGCAGCAGGCGCGCATGCTGCAGCCGTGTCGCTCGCTGGATACGCTCCGTGAGGGAGAGCCGCTGTTGGTGCAAGCCGATCCGTATCAGTACGGTATCGCATCGTGGTACGGTCCCGGATTTCATGGACGCCTTGCCGCGTCGGGAGAGATCTACAACATGTATGCTCGCACTGCTGCGCATCGAACGCTGCCGCTCCAGTCGGTGGTGCGCGTGGTGAGCCAGCGCACGGGGCGAAGCACCGTGGTGCGCATAAACGACCGCGGCCCCTATGTTGGCGGCCGCATCATCGATATGAGCTACGACTCGAAGCAGTCGATGGGAATGGGGGATCTTGCCGCCGTGTATATCGAACGCATCGATCCGACGGCGTTGGAGGGGGACTGCCCGTAGGCCTCTATTTTTTGGCGAGCATCTGGAGCGCTTTGCGGACGCGGTCGCCAAGGTCTGTGGCGTCTTTGACCTGCTTGAGCGCCTCCTTGGCCTGGGTTTGCGAGTATCCGAGCGAGACGAGCGCTTCGAGCGCCTGCGCCTCCATATCCAGGGCTCCGAGGTCGGTTCCGGTAGCGTCGATGTAGTCGAGTTTGCCCTGGAGCTCCACGACGAGGCGTTGAGCGGTCTTCAGGCCGAGCCCGGAGATCTTGCGGAGCGCCTGTGGGTCTTCCGCGGCGACCGCCTCTTTCAGGTGGCGCGGTTCAACGGTGCTCATGATCTGGAGCGCCGTTTTCGGGCCGAGCCCGCTGATCGAGGTGAGCAGGCGGAAGAGTTCGAGGTCGTCGATACGGGTGAATCCGTAGAAGTCGTAGGTGCCCTCGCGGAGGTTGAGCTTTGAGTACACGAACACCTTGACTCCCTCTTGATTCTCTGATAAACTGGCCAGTATTTTCGGGAGCAGTGTAAGGGGGTACCCTATGCCCCCGGCGCTCACGATCGCTTGTTTTTCGCCGATATGGACGACCGTTCCTTCGATGTAGCCGATCATAGATACCGCCACGATAGCATATTCTGCCACTATGGCCACGTTCAAACTTGCATCAACCTTCCAGCCGTCGGGAGACCAGCCCGAGGCGATCGAACAGCTCACGAGTGGGCTGAAACGTGGCGCTAAAAACCAAGTGCTCTTGGGGGTCACGGGGAGCGGGAAGACATATACCATGGCGAATGTCATCGCCAATTACGGGCGGCCGACGCTCATCATCTCTCACAATAAGACGCTCGCCGCTCAGCTGTACCGCGAGTTCAAAGAGTTCTTCCCGAACAATGCGGTGCATTATTTCGTCTCGTACTTCGACTATTATCAGCCCGAAGCGTACCTGCCATCCACGGATACCTTCATCGAAAAGGACTCGAAGGTGAACGAAGAGATCGACCGCCTGCGTCACGCGGCGACGCAGGCGCTCATGAGTCGTGATGATGTGATCATCATCGCGTCGGTTTCGTGTATCTACAACCTGGGAAACCCTGAAGACTACCGGCAAATGGGGCTGGAGCTGTTCGAAGGAAAAAAGATCTCGCCGAGCGAGCTGGTGCGGCATCTGTCGCGCTTGCAGTACGGACACGAGATCGAGCTGAAGCGCGCCTGTTTTCGTAAGACGCATGATGAGATCGAGATCGTGAGCCCGTCGGCGACCGAAGTGCGCCGCGTGAAGTTCAAGGGCGACAAGATCATCGGTATGTCGCTGGCGGATATTGCCGATCCCGAGGAGCTGGAAACGGGAAACCCGCGGTTCGAAAAGGTCGTCGAAACGACCATTTTCCCCGCGAAGTACTGGACCACGAGCGACGCGAAGGTGGGGCTTGCTGCCGAGAACATCAAGAGCGAACTGGAGAAGCATCTCAAGGTTTTGAAAAAGAAAAAGAAGTTCGATGAGTTGGCGCGCCTGCGCGAGCGGACGCTCTACGATCTGGATATGATGCGACAGACGGGATACTGCTTCGGTATCGAGAACTATTCGCGGCATCTCGATTTTCGCAAGCCCGGACAGCCGCCGTTCACGCTCGTTGACTATTTCAAGAGCAAGGGGGAGTTTCTCACCATCATTGATGAATCTCACATCTCGCTCCCGCAGTTGCAGGGGATGTTCAATGGCGATCACGCCCGCAAGACGACGCTGGTCGAGTATGGCTGGCGCCTGCCTTCGGCGATCGATAATCGTCCACTGCGCTTCGATGAGTTCAAGCGACTGCTTCAGAAGACCATCTACGTGTCCGCGACGCCGGGGGCGTATGAGCTGAAGGCGGCGGGGAAGAGCAATATTGCCGAGCAGGTGGTTCGGCCCACCGGGCTCCTGGATCCGACGGTCGAGATCCATCCAACCGATGACCAGATCGAGCACTTGCTTGAGCAGATCCACCGCCGCATCGCCGTAGGGGAGCGGGTTATCGTGACCACGCTGACCAAACGCATGGCGGAAGATCTTGCCGAGCACTTGGCCGCCAACGGCATCAAAGTGAACTATCTGCACTCCGAGATCAAAACACTCGATCGCTTGAAGATCCTGAAAGATTTCCGGCTTGGCCATCACGAGGTACTGGTGGGTGTGAACCTGTTGCGAGAGGGGTTGGATATGCCGGAGGTGTCGCTCATTGCGATCATGGACGCCGATAAAGAGGGCTTCCTGCGCAATACGACCACGCTCATTCAGACGATGGGTCGTGCGGCGCGCAACGAGAATGGCCACGTCATTCTGTATGCCGACAAGGCGACACGGAGCATCCGAGCCGCCGTGGACGAAACGAATCGCCGCCGCGCGAAGCAGGAGCTGTACAACAAGGAGCGCGGCATTGTGCCGAAGACCATCAAGAAGGCCATCGGGAACAGCTTCAGTTTGCCGGTAAGCAGCTCCTCCGCAGCGTCCTCGCGGTCACGCTCGTCGCGTGGCGATGATGGCGGTCCGGCTATCATCGGGGTGGGGCGCAAGGCGAATCAGATCGCGCAGCTTAACAAACTTATGGAGCGGGCGATCCGGAAGCTCGATTACGAACAGGCGCTTCTCCTTCGCGAGCAGATCCAAAAGCTCAAGCACAGCGAGTAGCTACTCCGCACGCTCTTCCTCAGATGCACTTGCCGTTCCTGCGCGGCTGGCCCTCCACTCCCGCTCCCCTCGGCACCCCCCCGCCTCTCCGCCATGCCCTCCGTCGGCACCGGCCTCCCATGCCCGACACATCCCCCTCGGACACGCTTGCCGCCCCTGCGCGGCTGACCCTCCCCTCCCGCTCGGCAGTGACTCTGCCTCCCGGTCCGCGAAGCCTCGCTGGGGTGCCGAGGCGTTCGGTCGTGGAGGAAAGACCCTACCGCATCGCCGCTGCGCCCTCCGGAGGCTTCCGAGCGGAAGGAATCACTGGCATCCGTTGGCGATGCCTCAGGCGCTCCGTCTCCAAAGCCGGAGCGCCGTCAGCATCGCCCGGATGCCGCTCCCTGCGCGAGTGCTGACGGAGGG
>JADZAY010000015.1 GCA_020852375.1 Candidatus Yanofskyibacteriota bacterium | reverse complement strand
GACTCGGGCTGGCCCCCGCCTCGTGGCGCCTCTTCCTTTCGGCGCATCGCTCCGGGCTTCGAATCCTCCGCTCCCGGTCATAGTACCAATACGCACTACCAAATGGTAGTGCGTATTGGTATGGCGGAGGCGGGAGGATTCGAACCTCCGATACCTTTCGGTATACTCGCTTTCCAAGCGAGCGCACTAGACCACTATGCGACGCCTCCGTATGAAATTGCCCGCATATCATAGAACACTTTCCGCTCCCGTTCAAGCATCCGCGCACCGAACAAAAAGCAGGATCGTTAGATCCTGCGGGTCTCGGTGAAATCCGCGAACAGCGTCGCCAGCATCTTTTTGTCCGCCGGACACCCCCGAAACAGACCGGGCCACCAGTTTGGTGCTTCCGCGCAGGCCCATTCGGTAAGGAACTCTTGGAACTCCGGATCCCCGTATTCGAGGACAACGATCTTGCAGAGCGCACGACGAGCGATAAGCGGGGCTCCCGCCATTGTGCGCCGATTCCATCCCACGGCGACCCAGCAGGCGGCCTCCCATGGTGTCAGTCGGGATGCTGGGTGCGGCTGATCGCGCGACGGCCAGAGGATCTGGCATGCGGTCGTCAACGGATGATCGATCACGAGCGCTCCTCCACGAACGCATTGAATTGCCGACCACGCTCACGAATGTCAGTGGAGCCACCACTCACATCCGCGGCAGGGGAAAAGAGTATCACGGATGACACGTAGACACCAGCCCGCCGCTGAGCTGCGGCGCATGCCGCCTGCAGGGACTCGTAGGCACGGACACCAACACCCCAGGCACCCAAGGCCTCCCGCATCGAGCGCGTTGCGCCACCTGATACGAGGATAAGATTCGTCCTCCGAATATGCGAGCGAACCGCATCGGCCCATGCAGCATATGCACCCCGAGCACCGCCGCCACCAGCAACCAGAATGGTCGTCGGTCCTCCCCATCGCTCGATCGCCGCAACGCCGTGCTCCGGGGTTACCGCGGCGGCATCGTTCACTGCGACACAACGCGCATCCTGGTGCACGATCTCCTGACGATCAGAAACCTCCGGTAGCGTTGCCAGCCGACTCGCGATGCGCGCATCGGAAGCACCGGCCGCCCGCGCCACCGCCACCGCGGCGTGTCCGGCTGGGAGGTTGTGCTTCCCCCACCGCGCGACGAATGTCTCGGCATCAAATCCCGCCAGATCGCCCGCATCTCCGACACGAACGACCGAACGAACCGCCGGCATCGTGCGTGCAAGGACCGTTGGGAACTCGGCAACAACCACTTTTCGCCCTTCATCGATAGCGGAGAAAAGGGAGCGCTCCGGACTATGTCCGGCAACGACGGCATCGCCGATCAGGTGAGCGGCCCAGATGGCGGCAGTTGTTTTTCCATGCAGGCCGGTTACGCCAACGACCCCACCCCTCCGATGCGCAAAGAATAGCCCTGCTTCATCCGCGGCTGTACGCACCACGACATCCGCATTATGAGGAGCGCGCGAGCCACCGTAAAACCACTCACACCGTGCCCGCAGGTGTTCATACTCCCTCCCGTCACGCGCGCCCTTCTTCAGGCGCTCCTCGACGCGCCGCACCAGCGGTGCGCACACCTCCGGGGAACGCCGCTCCGCGATCGCAACTCGCGCACCGCGGAACAGCAGCCACGCGACAAGCGGAATACGCTCACCGCCGGAACCGATCCCGTCCACGAGAACTGTTGTGTGTCTCAGGGTGGATGCCATGCGATAAAATCCAGCGCCGCCCTCAGCGGAATGCAGCTATTAGCGTTCTCCGCGCAATGCACGGATACGCTCCTCGATCGGCGGATGGGTCATGAACAGACGAGACACCCAGTGCATTCCGCGCTGCCCCTTCAGTGGATTCGTGATAAAGAGATGCGCGGTCGCGGTATGCGCCGACCGAAGTGGTGCACCGTCTCCGGCGATCTTCTCAAGCGCACTCGCAAGCCCCTCGGGATACCGCGTGAGAAGCGCTCCCGATGCGTCGGCGAGAAACTCGCGCTTGCGAGAAACCGCGAGCTGAATGAGCGTCGCCGCAAGCGGGGCAAGCAACGATGCAATGATGGCAACGATGACAACAAGCCCGCCGCGATCGCGATCATCGTCGTGCCCCCTCCCGCCCCACATCGAAGCGTGAAGGAACATATCGGAGAGCAGAGCGATCACACCGGCAAGCACCACGACGACCGTGGAAAGGAGGATGTCGCGGTTCCCGATATGCGACAGTTCATGCGCAAGCACGCCGACAAGCTCGTTGTCATCGAGTCGATCGAGCGCTCCGTCAGTGACCGCAATAGCCGCATGCCGCGCATCTCGTCCGGTCGCAAATGCATTGATCTGTGCTCCGGGGATGACAAACAGTCGGGGCATCGGAAGTCCGGCGGTGATGCAGAGGTTCTCGACGATCCGGTACAACCGCACCTGCTCGTCGCGAGAAACCGAACGCGCCCCCGATAGGGCGAGCGCGATCTTGTCGGAATGCCAGAATGCAATAATGTTCCCGCCGACGCTCACCGCGGCGACGACATAGAGAATGACCGGATTCCCGTACACTCTACTGAACAGGAATCCGAGCCCGATCAGGAGCATACCAATGACCGACATTAAAAACCATGTCTTCCGAACGTTCTCATCTTGGTGCGTGTAGAGATTCTGGACCATGGTCACGAAAGTTGACACTTTTCAATCTCCCCGTACTCTATGCGCAGAGGAGGTGTGCCGTGTGGGAGCTGCTTCGCGAATACTGGGTTCCCGTATCCATCGCCATACTCGGTGCTATCGGGTGGCTCGCCTACCGACTTTCCGCGGCGATGGGAGACGCGGTCAAGTCGGAGGAAGATTCAGACCGGCACTAAGCGCCACTGTATTGATGGCGCTTTTTCCTAGAACTGAACACGAACCGGTTCGCGTTCAGCGCCATTCGTGAGCTCAAAAAAGTCCACCTTGGAAAAACCGAGTGCGCCCGCGAGAAGGTTAGCCGGGAACGATTCGATCTTCGTGTTGAATGCCATAACATTTCCGTTGTAGAAGCGGCGAGCCGCCTGGATCTTGTTCTCCGTGTCGGAAAGTTCCCGCTGAAGTTCCACAAAACTCGAGACCGCTTTCAGGTCTGGGTATGCCTCGGCAAGGGCGAATAGCGACTTCAGGGCACCAGAAAGCGCCTGCTCCGCCTGTGCGTGCTCTGCGACCGACCCGGCCCCCATCGCCTTCGCGCGAGCGGTGATGACCGCCTCAAGCGCTCCCTGCTCATGTGCGACATAGCCTTTGACCGTTTCTACAAGATTCGGGATCAGGTCGTACCGACGCTTTAACTGCACATCGATATCGGACCACGACTCCTTTACGCGATTCCGCCAGCTCACCAGACCGTTATAGAGTACGACTGCCCACACCACAACGACTGCGAGGATACCGATAGAGATATACATAGTAGCGCAAGAATACCACAGCGCCCTTGCTTTTCAACGTCGGAGGCGTACCGTTGCGGGCAGTCGTTGTTCTTTGTAAAGGAGAACCTATGCGCCTGCTTCTCGCCTCCGTGTGCGTACTCTTGTGCTCGGCGGTAGCATACGCACAGGAAGCCATCAACCTCACCGACCAGATCGAGGTGGTCGATATACTGCCGACACGAAGCGTATCGATCCAGTCGCCCGGCTCGATCACCCATCCGCCAGCCCCGGTTGCACCGCGCGTTCCGATCCGCCTGAGCCTGGGCGTCGGCGGCGAAGCGGCAGACGTACGAAATCCGTTCTCGTACCTCTCCGCCCCGCTTCGTCCGATAGCCACACTAGGAGTCGCCGACATCTGCGCTTCACTCCTTTGCCTTCGCGTCGAGCAAGCAATGAACACGAGCAACTCTTGGCGGCGAAGCAGTGCCGAACTTCGAGTGCGCCTTATCGGACACCACCGAACCCTGAACATCTTCGCCACTGGCGATCGTACCGCGTGGGACTCCACGACATTCGAGGGCGTAGGAGCTTCCGTAGGAGTGCGGCGAGCAACAAGCTCCTTCGGGGCGGGCTTCGAGTATTCCTTGAATGCGCTCGCGCACACCGCGCCGCGCATCGGCATGCTCTACGGATATAGCGATAGCCGACACGACTCGTGGCTCCGCTTCGACAGCAACCGCATCATCGAGCCGCTCTCCCGGAGCTCGACATCGCTCCTGGGAATTCGCCTGGGAAGCGGAGCTACCGTTGCCCGCCGACTGGAGATCATCGGGGAAGGCACCTATGCGATCCCCTTGGAGCAACGACGTGTCATCCGACCACAGAGCACGTGGTCTGCGCGTGGCGTCGTTCGACTCCGCATTAAGAGTCATCTCGGTGCTTTCGTCATCGCTCGGATCGCCGACGAACGCTCGGAGCTCGCGCTGGATCGATCGGCAAGCATCGGCCTTCTGTGGATGAAGTGAGAAACCCCCTGCTCGAGTGAGCAGGGGGTGTTTTTATGCCGGGTCGATCTTCAGGAACTTGAGGATCTGAAGGAGCAGGCCGGACATGGTACTCGGGTCGCTTTCCGGGACGATATCGGGAACGTGCTTGATGCTGTTCAAATCCCCCGGAGGATCTTCGGCCCAACTCTGAAGAACGGTATGCTCGGTGACCCCGACCGCCGATGCGACCATTTGAGTGACCGCCCACGCATCGGCAGCAAATTGCTGATTGCTCGTGCCGTCTTCGCCGAAGATGATGACACCGAACGGAATGTTGCGTGCGGCGCAGAATTCCCGAACACGTCGCAGGTCTTCGGCCATATCTTCCCGGCGCCGGACTCCACCCTTCAGATGCATGTCGAGATGGAAATACGGGATCGGCACCTTCGCTCGCTCAAGCTCGAGCAAGAACGAGATGATCTGGTCGGGCGAGAAATGCGGGTACGGCTCGATGAACCCGATCTGCACTTCGGGATGCCGCTCGTGGATCGTGTCCACATACAGCTTCAGGAGTGCCGCAACCGCATCCGGAGCGAGGCCGCACCCGGTCACACTGGGTCCGAACGGTCCGGACTGGCCCTGATACCCGTTCGTCCCCATGGCGAATGACTCGTCAACGGAGATGTAGGACACCGTTCCGCCCGCCTCCTGCACAAGATCGAGCGCATGGGCAACGGGTAGTGCGATCTGGTTGGTGATAAGCTCGGGAGTACAGCTCCACTCCTTCACCGCCGGCGCCTCCATCGCCACCGTGAACCGCTCGCTCAGCGAGCGGAAAGCGCCGGCATCCCGGAGCGCCTGGTAGTGGTTCGGGCCGCATGCGTTGCCGCATTCGTAGCCCTCGTGCCAGTACGCCTGGACGAAGTAGATGGCGAAGACGTCAACGCGCTTCTGGGTCTCCGCCCAGAGCTCCGGGTGCCCCACCGCGCGGATAAGATCGCCCGCAGGAGGCGGATTCATCCACACCTGAGTGCCTCGATTCCGCGAGCCGATCACCGCCCCTTCAGGGGAAGCGGTCGCGGATCGCGGGCTTTGACCGATGGCGACGCTCGACGGGGCGGCAACGTTCCAGCTACTCCCGCACGAACAAACGAACCCCGCCAGAACCAACGCGATACCCCGCGAACACTTCATGACTCACCTCATGGAAAGGTACGATGCGGCACACGGTACCCCATTCTTTCGAAGACGGCAAGCGGCTCACGAGCGCCGCTCTGCGCGTGCACACGCCGCCCGGATCAACCCGAAAAACAGCGGGTGCGGAGAGAGCGGACGGCTTTGCAGCTCAGGATGGAACTGGGTACCGACAAAGAACGGATGTTCGGGGATCTCGATGATCTCCACCAGATCCCGCTCTGCATGAACCCCCGCGATGCGCAGCCCGTGAGCGGTAAGCTGGTCTCGGTACGCATTGTTGAACTCGTACCGATGGCGATGCCGTTCGGAAATATCGCGCGAACCGTATGCATGCGCGCTCACGGAATCCGAAGCGAGGCGGCACGGATACGATCCGAGACGCATTGAGCCTCCCAGAGTACCCTCGGCAATGTGCTTCACCTGCTCCGCCATCGTGCTGATGACCGGATGCCTTGTCCGCCGATCGACTTCGGTCGTATGTGCTCCCTTCAGCCGCACTACATTGCGAGCGAACTCGATCGCCGCAAGCTGCATCCCATAACACAGCCCGAGGAATGGAATGTGATGCTCACGACAGAAACGGATCGCCGCAATTTTCCCCTCCACACCGCGCGATCCGAATCCCCCGGGCACGATGACCGCGTCGTATCGTTGCAGCTCGCGAACCCGCGCTGAATCCTTCTCGTACTCTTGTGCATTGAGCCACTCGATCTGCGGACGCCGCCCAGCCTTCCACGCCGCATGCTTGATCGCCTCAATGACCGAGAGGTAGGAATCGGCAAGCGTGAAATCACCGGTTCCGAAGTACTTCCCCACGATCCCCACCCGTACCGGCCGATGCGCCGTATGCATGCGACGAACCATCGCCCGCCATGCCGCAGAAAGACGGTGCCGCGGCCGCAGGCCCGATTTCTCCAAAATGCGGCGCCCGAGATGATCCTTCTCGAAATTCACCGGGACATCATAGATGCTTTTGATATCCGGTGCAGAAATAATGTCCGCTGGCGTCACATTGCAGAACACCGAAACCTTTTCTTTGCGCGGGCGATCCAGCGGAACCGACGAACGGGCGATGATGATATCGGGTTGGATTCCGACGGCCTGCATCTGCCGCACCGCGTTCTGGGTCGGTTTGGTTTTCATCTCCCCCAGCATCGCCGGTATCGGAAAATAACTGACAAGCATGAAAAACACGTCTTTCGGAGCGCGCAACTTCATGAGTCGCGCCGCCTCCAAGAACAGCGCGTTCTGGTTCTCTCCGACGGTTCCCCCGATCTCCACCAGCAAAAACTCGGCATTACTTTCCTGTGCCGCCCGCTCGATACGCCCCTGCACCTCTTCGAGAATGTGCGGATACGGCTCCACGCATTTCCCGCCATACGCGAGCGCTCGCTCGCGCTGGATGACCGAAAGGAACACCTGGCCTTGGGTCATGTAGTTCGTACGGGGAATGTCCTGGTCGAGGAACCGCTCGTAATTGCCGATATCCTGATCGCATTCCATGCCATCGCGTGTCACGAACACCTCCCCGTGCTCGGTCGGGTTCATGGTGCCTGCATCCACGTTCAGATACGGGTCGATCTTCACGCACGACACCCGAAACCCGTAGTCTTTGAGAATACGAGCGGTGCTCGCAACGGTGATGCCTTTGCCGATACCCGACATAACGCCGCCGGCGACAAAGATGAAGCGTGTTCTGCGAGAAGCTTGAGTTCCAGAACGCTTCGCCATTGGGGTCATTATACGCGGACGATACAGCGCTCCGCAAACATTGACTTATCGCTCAAGATGATGTATTGTTGTTTCTCCGAGGAGGTCGCTATGGTCGAGGCGTGGGACGATCCAGAAAGCGCCGGGCCCATCAAGCCCGAGCGCATCACCGTCGCGCATGTGCGACAGGTCGGTCCGAAGACGTTCGAGGCTCGCGATCCCAGCGCTCACTTCTCCGCCGTGGGAGGAAGCGAGAAGGAGGCCGTGGCGCTCCTGAGGGATGCCATCCCCCTGGATCGCCGAGTGGGAACCCTCAGGGTCTTTCTGCTGAAGCCCTGAGACGTGCCCGCACCGAAAGGTGCGGGTTTTTCATATCCACCTCCCCTACCTCCGGTAGAGGGGCACCTGCGAGAGCGCGGTGTAGGGTACGGGAGACTGTGCGTACCAATTGAGCTCGTTGGAGTTGATGCAGAAGACCTTCTTGAAGAAGGCGGGGTCTTCG
>JADZAY010000014.1 GCA_020852375.1 Candidatus Yanofskyibacteriota bacterium | reverse complement strand
TAAGGTGGCAATACCGAGAGTGCTCCACCCGTTCCCATTCCGAACACGGCAGTGAAATCTCTCAGGGCCCATGATAGTCCTTTACTGGGCGAAAGTAGGTCGCCGCCTTACTCAAGACCGCAAACAAGGATCCCCCTCGGGGGATTTTTGTGTGGAATTTGACAAATATTCAATTTATCGTAGTATAGTGACTACGGGGGTGTTCATGAAGTGTCCTTGCTGTGGCGACATTCTGAACGGCATCATCTTTCGTTCCGGAAGTCGAAGCGGGCGTGCCGGACACTGCTTTACCTGCGGCTACACGTCCGGGGTCCCTGGTGTCCAGGCGCCTTCCGGGAAGATCGAGAACGTGCGGTTCCTGCTGAATGGGGATGCTGCGCGTGCCATCGCAGCCCAGGAGGCGGTTGAGATGGCACGGGCAACGCCGGGCGGACTCTTCGCCGCAAGCCCGGTGCTCACGCTCGCCCAGTGGATCCGGGCGGTCATCGGCCTCGCGTGGACTCGTCGCGAGCCGCAGATCGCTGTCACGATCCAGCCGCGCACGGGCGAGCTGGAGACTGCCGCTGCGGAACTGGCGATGTCTCCGCGAGCCCTCCGTGTCCCGCGGTGGAGGCTCCTCTTCCCGCGAGTGGTGTTTCTCTGATCCGTCTTGGTCGCCGCGTATTCGGCGGCCTTTTTCTTTCTCGGTAAACGCGGTAGGATGACAATATCGTATGACCCGCTTCCTGAAACAGCTTCTGTACGGAGGCGCCTTCCTGGCGGTGCTTGCGTTGATCGGGTGGGGAGCGTTCCGCATGTTCGGTCCTGCTCCGACGTGCAGTGATGGCGTCCAAAACGGCCGAGAAGAGGGCGTTGATTGCGGCGCGGTTGCGTGTGGCGTGCTGTGCCCTCCTTCCGTTCAGCCGCTGGAGAACTTCAAGCCTCTTCTGATCCGGACGGGCTCCGATGCGTTCGATGTTCTTGCGCACCTGGAGAATCCGAATGGATCCTATGGCGCGGCGCGCGTTGATTATGAACTCGCGGTGCGTGATGCCGCGGGCACCGTGCTGGCGCGGCGGACCGGGTATACCTATGTGAATCCCGCTCAGCCGAGATATCTATTGTTTCCGTTTCGCGGGCTCTCATCTGAACCGGTGGCGGCAGAGCTGGTGATCGCACCGGCGAATGTTGAATGGGGAGCTCTCCAGTTGGATGAGGCGGGGCGTGTGCAGTTCGCGGTGCGCAGCGAGCGTCTGAGTCTCGCGTCCACGAGCGTTGGGTACGATGCGGTCGTCCTCAATCGGAGCCGATTCGATTTCAACGAGGTCGATGTCGCGGTCATGCTATTCGACAGTCGCGGATCGATCGTTGGCGCGAACACGACGATCATTCGAACGCTTCGTTCCGGGGAGGAGCGCGCGGTTTCGCTTGCGTGGCCGTTTCCGGTTCCTGAGGCGGTTCATGCGCAGGCGATCGTGACTACGAACGTGTTCGCGAACGACAATTTTATTCGAGCGTATGGATCCCAGGAGCGTTTTCAGAGCTATTAGACGAACGGTCGTCCTTGCGCTCGCCGGATCCGATGTGCCGCTCATCATCGGTGTGTGCGCTATGGGCGTCCTTTCAGCGCTGAACTTGTATGGGATCGGCGGAGTCGATCACACGCTGTTTCGGCGGCAGGTCGTGCTAGTGGCGATCGGGGTCGCGCTCATGGTGGTGATGTCGTTTGTGAACTATCGATATCTGAAGAACCACACGCTTCCGGTTCTCGTGTTCTATGGAGGTGCGCTCACGCTGCTCGCATCGACCCTCCTGTTCTCCGAAATTCGAAACATTCGCGCCTGGATCCAGATCGGCGGTTTTCAATTCGAGCCATCTGAGCTGATGAAGCTTGCCGTGGTGGTGCTCCTGGCGAAGTATTTCAGTCAGCGCCATGTGCATATCCGCCAATTTCGACACATTGTCGTATCGGGTCTCTATGCGGCGATTCCTGCGGTTGTCGTTCTGCAGCAACCGGACCTTGGATCCGCCGCGATCATCATGATCGTCTGGCTGGTGATGCTCGTATCGGTTGGTATGCGTATGCGGCACCTGTTCCTATTGGGCGCAGTGGGTGTGGTGGGCGCATACATGGCATGGATCTGGGCGCTGGCGCCGTACCAGCGCGACCGCATCAGCGCGTTCATCGATCCGTATGCCGATCCGACCGGGTACGGGTATCACATCATTCAGAGTAAGGTGGCGATCGGTTCCGGCGGGGTGTGGGGCGCCGGACTGGGAAAGGGAAGCCAGGCGACGCTCGGATTCCTTCCGGAGCCGTACAATGATTTCGCGTTTGCCGCGCTCACCGAACAATTCGGAGCGGTCGGTGCTATTGGCGCGCTCGGCATCCTCGCATTCATTGTGTGGCGGATTCTCCGGATCGGGCGATTTTCAGACAACAATTTCGCGCGGCTATTCTGCGTGGGTATCGGGACCGTCATTTTTGCGCACACGTTCATTAGCGCATCGGTGAATATGGGGCTTTTGCCGATCACCGGCATCCCGATGACCATGCTTTCATACGGGGGGAGCCACCTGCTTTCTATCATGATCGCGCTTGGGTTTGTGCAGAGCATTCAGCGTTATGGATAACCAGTCCGAAATACACATCGAGCTCCTCATCGATCAACCGACGCCCGGAACCCTCCGGTGCGCGGTGCTGAAGGGCGGAATTGTCGTGGATTCCATGGATGTTTTGTACGGGAGTCCCTTACCCGATCGTCGGGAAGGTGTGGACAACGTTCTCTTGACGACCGTTGACAATTTGTTCAAGAGGAATACACTAGATAAGTTCGCGCTCAAATCCGTCCAGATCGGTCAAGGGATTGACAAAAACTCATCCTTGTATAGAATAGTCACATCCTTTGCCGCGGCCGTCGCGGTGGCCTCTCAAGGGCCGGAAACGCGGTGATGGGCGGTTCGCCGAGCACGGTCCGGTTTGCCAGGGCAGGCCTCTGGGGTTCCCGCATGCGTCGGGTCCTCGGGCGTCATCCCTCTACCCTGTGCATTTGATACCACAACTCAATACTCAATAAGCAACGTCGCGGCACCACCGTAGTGGGGCCGTGTTTTGTCGTCTATCGGCATTATTATCGTTTATCGCCATGATGAGCACTACCCGCAAGGTCCTCAGCAAGTACGATCACGCACACCAGTTCGAGGCACCGAACCTCGTGCAGGTGCAGTTGGATTCGTACGACTGGTTTTTGAAGCATGGACTCAAGGAGCTGCTGCGGGATGTCAGCCCCGTTGAGGACTGGACGGGAAACGAGCTCGAGCTTTCGTTCGTCGACTTCCGTCTCGATGAGGCGAAGTACACGGAGCGCCAGGCGATCGAGAAGAACGTCACGTTCGAAGCGCCCCTCAAGTTCAAGGTCGGTTTGCGCAACAAGCGCACCGATCAGTACCGCGAGCAGGAACTTTTCATCGCAGATCTGCCACTCATGACCCCGCGCGGGACGTTCATTGTGAACGGTGTGGAGCGCGTCGTCATCTCGCAGCTCATCCGGAGCCCGGGAACGTTCTTCTCGCTCTCGAGCGCGTCGAAGTACAAGCGCTATTTTGCCGCAAAGCTCATTCCGAGCCGCGGTGCATGGCTTGAGTTCGAGACCGAATCGAACGGAGTGATCTCCGCTCGCATTGACCGAAAGCGCAAGGTTCCTGCGACCGCGCTGCTGCGCGCCATGGGCGTCGCGGGCGATGAGGAGATCAAGAAGCTGTTCGCTGATGTCGATACGGATCCGAACGTCAAGTTCATCCTCGCGACCATTCTGCAGGACCCTTCCAGCAACGAAGGCGAGGGCATGATCGAGATCTACAAGCGTATTCGTCCGGGAGATCCCGCAACGGTCGACACTGCGAAGCAGATGGTTCACAACATGTTCTTCAACGCGGCACGCTATGACCTTTCGAAAGTCGGCCGCCACCGCATGAACCAGCGGTTCATGGAGGACCTCGATATCGACCAGAAGGAGCTGCGCGTTCTTCGCAAGGAAGATGTGGTGAACATTCTTCGCGAGATCATCCGTCTCAACAACGATCCGTCCGCTCAGCCGGATGTCATCGACCACCTTGGCAATCGCCGCGTGAAGACGCTGGGCGAGCTGCTGCAGGATCGCTTGCGTGTCGCGTTCGCTCGCATGGAGCGCATCATCAAGGACCGCATGTCGACGTCTGATCTGTCGACCGTTCTGCCCAGCCAGCTGATCAACGCTCGGCCGTTTGTTGCCGCGCTCAAAGAGTTCTTCTCCTCGGGCCAGCTTTCGCAGTTCATGGACCAGAACAACCCGCTGGCCGAGTTGGAGCACAAGCGCCGCTTGTCCGCCATGGGGCCTGGTGGTCTCACGAAAGAGCGCGCATCACTCGAGGTGCGCGATGTGCACCCGAGCCATTACGGGCGCATTTGTCCGATCGCAACTCCGGAAGGTCCGAACATCGGTTTGGTCGGCCAGCTCTCCCTCTACGCGAAGATCTCTCCGCTCGGGTTCATCCTGACTCCGTATGTGAAGGTGAAGAACGGAGCCATGACCGACGAGGTGGTATACATGGATGCGACCGAGGAGGAGCGCTATATCATTGCGCAAGCCGGTGCGGCAACCGACAAAAACGGGAAACTGGTCGGCGATGAAGTGGTTGCCCGTATCAAAGGGGAGCCGGGAACGGCAGGTCCCAGCGAGGTCCAGTTCATCGACGTGTCGCCGCGGCAGCAGTTCTCAGTGACGACTTCTCTTATTCCGTTCTTGGAGCACGACGATGCGAACCGCGCGCTGATGGGTTCGAACATGCAGAAGCAAGCTGTGCCGCTCTTGGTTCCGGAGTCGCCGTATGTCGGCACCGGGCTTGAGGGGAAGGTTGCAGTTGACTCCGGCCTGGTGCTCGTCGCGCCTGAGGCGGGCGTGATCAAGGAAGTCGACTCGGCACGCATTATCGTCGAGGGCGACAAATCAGGGGAGAAGCACGAGTTCAAGCTTTTGAAGTTTGCCCGTTCCAATGCATTTACCGCCATGAACCAGCGTCCGCTGGTGGCGAAGGGTGACAAGGTCAAGAAGGGTCAGCCGATCGCCGACGGTCCGTCGACGCAGGGCGGCGAGTTGGCGCTGGGCCGCAACCTTCTGGTGGCATACATGAGCTTCGAAGGAGCGACCTATGAGGACTCGATCGTGATCAACAAGCGACTCGTTGAAGAGGATATTCTCTCCAGCATCCATATTCATGACTACATCGTCGATGTCCGCGAGACCAAGCTTGGTCCGGAGGTCATGACGTACGACATTCCGAACGTTGCGGCCGAGCGTCTCGCTGATCTGGATGGCGACGGCATTGTTCGCGTCGGCGCCGAGGTTCGCTCGCAGGACATCCTGGTCGGAAAGATCTCGCCGAAGGGTGAATCCGATCTCACTGCGGAGGAGCGCCTGTTGCGCGCCATCTTCGGCGACAAGAGCCGCGATGTGAAGGACACCTCGCTGCGCCTCGACTATGGAAAGGTCGGCCGCGTGGTGGGTGTGAAGATCTTCAGCCGCGATGCGGGTGACAAGCTCGACGCGGGTGTGATCAAGCGCATTCAGGTGTCAGTTGCTCAACTCCGGAAGATCCAGGTCGGTGATAAGCTTGCCGGACGACACGGAAACAAGGGCGTCATCTCGTCCATTCTTCCCCAGGAGGATATGCCGTTCTTGGCCGATGGTACCCCGGTGGACATCATTCTGAACCCGTTCGGCGTGTTCTCGCGCATGAACATCGGACAGATCTACGAGTCGCACCTTGGTCTTGCCGCGCGGAAGCTCGGGTACAAGGTTGCCACTCCGGTGATGGCGGGGCCGCGCGAGGACCAGATCACCGATCTCCTGCGCGAAGCCGGCTACTCGGTGGACGGCCGCATGCAGCTGTACGATGGAAAGTCGGGACTTCCCTACGGATCCACCTGTCACGTTGGTCTGACCTACTTCATGAAGCTCATCCACATGGTGGAAGACAAGATCCACATGCGGTCCATTGGGCCCTACTCGCTCATCACGCAGCAGCCGCTGGGTGGTAAGGCGCAGTTCGGCGGTCAACGGTTCGGAGAGATGGAGGTGTGGGCGCTGGAAGGATATGGCGCCGCACATACGCTCCAGGAGATGCTGACGATCAAGTCCGATGATGTGCTGGGCCGCGCCAAGACGTACGAGTCGATCGTCAACGGCGAGGAGATCACTGCTCCGCATTTGCCGGAATCGTTTAAGGTCTTGCTCTCGGAGATCAAGGGACTTGGCCTGAGTATTGACCTCATCGAGCGCTAATCCACACCTACTCCTCCTATGCAAGAACCACTTACCTCAATTCGCATCAAGCTGGCATCGCCCGAGGATATTCTCTCGTGGTCCTACGGTGAGGTCACCAAGCCGGAGACGATCAACTACCGCACTCAGAAGGCCGAGCGCGAAGGATTGTTCTCCGAGGCTATCTTCGGTCCGACGAAGGACTGGGAGTGTTACTGCGGCAAATACAAGCGTGTTCGCTACAAAGGCATCATCTGCGATCGGTGTGGCGTCGAAGTGACGCGTGCTATCGTGCGCCGTGAGCGTATGGGGCACATCAAGCTTGCCGCTCCGGTCGCCCACATCTGGTTCCTCCGGGCAGTGCCGAGCAAGATTGCCGCCGTACTGGGCGTTTCGCTCCCTGAGCTGGAAAAGGTCATCTACTTCGCATCCTATATCGTGACGCGGGTGAACGACGACCTTAAGACGGAGGCGATGAAGCGCATCGAAAGCGAGTTCAAGAGCCGCATCAAGAACACCTCCGACGAGGAGGAGATCGAGAGCTTGAAGGCCATGAAGGATCAGGAGCGGGCGAACCTGAAGAACCTCAAGAAATATCAGATTCTCTCGGAGCTCGATTACCGCGACCTTTCCATGAAATACGGGGAGGTATTCGAGGCGGGTATCGGCGCCGAGGCGGTTCGCCGTTTGCTAGAAGGCATCGATCTTGAAGAGCTTGCTCGCGGCATCGAAGCGGAATACAAGCATGAATCGAACCCGCTCGAAGCGCGGAAGACGAGTCGCCGGTTGAAGCTGGTTCGGAGCATGATCAAAGCCGGAGTTCGTCCGGAGTGGATGGTGATGACCATTCTTCCGGTCATCCCGCCGGCTCTCCGCCCGATGGTCCCGCTCGAAGGCGGACGCTACGCGACGAGCGACCTGAATGATCTCTACCGCCGCGTTATCAACCGCAACAACCGGCTCAAGCACCTGCTCGAATTGCACGCGCCGGAGGTCATTGTGAAGAACGAGAAGCGCATGTTGCAGGAGGCGATCGATGCCCTGATCGACAACTCGATGCGCCGCGGATCGGCGACGACCGCTGCAACGACCGGCGCCAAGCGTGCGCTCAAGTCGCTTGCCGATATGCTCAAGGGAAAGCAGGGGCGATTCCGCCAGAACCTGCTGGGAAAGCGTGTCGACTATTCTGGCCGCTCGGTCATTGTGGTCGGTCCGAAGCTGGGTATGGGCGAGTGCGGTCTTCCGAAGCGCGTTGCGCTTGAGCTGTTCAAGCCGTTCGTTATCGGCAACCTCATCAAGAAGGCGTTGGCTCACAACATCAAGAGCGCGAGCCGTCTCATTGAGCAGGAGCTTCCTGAAGTGTGGGCTGCCCTGGAAGAGGAGATCGAAGGGAAGCTGGTGCTCCTGAACCGCGCTCCGACCCTGCACCGCTTGTCTGTCCAGGCGTTCCGCCCCATTCTCATCGAAGGAAAGGCGATCCAGCTCCCGGCGCTCCCGACGACCGCGTTCAACGCGGACTTCGACGGCGACCAAATGGCCGTGCACCTTCCGCTGACCAACGAAGCGCAGAAAGAGGCTCGCGAGCTCATGCTTGCGACGCACGGCATCCTGAAGCCGGCGACCGGCGATCCGGTCGCGGCTCCGAAGCAGGACATGGTGTTCGGGTGCTACTACCTGACCAGCTCGCTTCCCGGTGCAAAGGGCGAGGGCAAGGTGTTCAGCTCGTTCGACGAAGCATCGCTCGCATACGAGAACGGCGTCGTTGACCTGCGCGCAATGATCCGCGTTCCATTCGAGCCGTCAGCACCGATCACGCGCCGCAGCCCGATCAAGGATGTTATCAGCGAACCGGGCCTGATTGAAACGACGGTCGGCCGCATCATGTTCAATCGCAACATTCCGTCGGGCTACCCGTTCATCAACAAGATGATGAACGCTACCGACCTCAAGATCTTGGAGGGAAGCATTCTCGATGAGTACGGCGAGGAGGAAACGGTTCGCTACTTGGACCGCATTTCGGTCGCCGGATTCGGATACGCCACCATTTCGGGTGTGTCATTGAGCATCGGGGATATCGTCGCTCCCGAAGCGAAGAAGGAAGTGATCGCCGAAGCGGATGCCGTTATCGATGCGAATCGCAAGCTGTTCGAAGACGGCATGCTCACTGAATACGAGCGAAAGAGCAAAGCTATCGAGACCTGGAACGCCGCGAAGGCGAAGGTATCCAGCCTCATCAAGAAGGGTATGGATCCGCACGGTGCCATGTTCATGATCGTTGACTCGAAGAGTCGCGGCAACTGGGGAACGCTCGACCAGATGCTTGGCATGCGCGGTATCATGGTGAAGCCGTCCGGAGAGCTCATTGAGTTGCCGGTTAAGAGCTCCTTCAAGGAAGGACTCGCACCGCTGGAGTACTTCATCTCGAGCCACGGTGCCCGCAAGGGATTGGTAGACACCGCGCTCAAGACGGCGTCCGCAGGATACCTGACACGCCGTCTGGTGGATGCCGCACAAGATATCGTGGTGCTCGAAGATGATTGTGGCGATAAGGAGGGATACGACATCTGGGCAGAAGATGGCGCCTTCTCGGGTGAGCCGTTCGCGAAGCGCGTGCGCGGCCGCACCGCCATGGAAGATGTGAAGGACGCTTCCGGAGAGGTTGTCGTCAAGAAGGGAAAGCTCATCGACAAGGATGCCGCACGCCGTATTCAGGAGGCTGGCATCACTCGCGTACGCATCGCGTCCGCGATGACCTGTCAGGCGCTCGGCGGTATCTGCCGCAAGTGCTACGGCACCGACCTGTCGAAGAATGATGTGGTCCGTGTCGGCGAGGCCGTTGGTATCATCGCGGCGCAGGCTATCGGTGAGCCGGGAACGCAGCTGACCATGAAAACCTTCCATACGGGAGGTGTGGCCGGCGGCGCGGACATCACCATGGGTCTCCCGCGCGTTGAGGAGATCTTTGAAGCCCGTCCGCCGCAGTTCAAGGCACTTATTTCCGAGATCGACGGCAGCGTGCTGGCGATCGAAGAGCGCGGCAAGCACAAGGCCATCATCATTCAGGATGCCGAAACACAGGAGAAGCGCGAGTACCTCGTGTCCCCGAACGTTGCGATCGCCGTCCAGGCGGGCGACACCGTGGAGCGCGGGAAGCGTCTGTGCGAGGGCCATGTGGACCTCAAGGAACTGTTCGCGGCGACCGGGGACCTGAATGCCGTTGCTCGGTACATCATTCGCGAAGTGCAGGCCATCTACTTCCCGACCGGCGACACCATCAACGACAAACACGTTGAACTCATCGTCCGCCAGATGTTCAGTCGCGTGAAGGTGATCGATCCGGGGGATACCGACCTGCTCGCCGGCGACGTGGTTGAGAAGCGCAAGCTGGTTCAGGCGAACCGGGATGCAAAGGCGGCCGGGAAGACCGAAGCGACCTGGGAGCAGCTCATCATGGGCATCACGAAAGTGTCGCTCACGACCGAGTCGTTCCTCTCGTCCGCGTCCTTCCAGGAAACGGCAAAGGTGCTTATCGAGTCGTCCATTGCCGGCAAGGAAGACATCCTGCGCGGCCTCAAGGAGAATGTCATTATCGGGCGGCTTATTCCGGCTGGTACAGGACTCACCGAACAGCTGGAGAACGCGTAACGCTCCACGAAAGCCCGCCCGCCCTGATGGGGGCGGGCTTTCGTTCCGCTCGGGACCCCTGATTTCGAGCGTCTGCTTCGTTGCTGCTCCGATGCTCGCTCACCGTACTTCTTGTACGGCTCGCTCCGCTTCTCGCGCTGCGCCTTGCATCCATCTCGAAATCAGGGGTCCGGGACCGGCAATGCCCTTGCGGGGCGTTTTGATTTGTGGTATGATGAATTTGCTGGGGGTTGCCTCAGCCGTTTCCCTTTTTCGCCCGCGAAAAGGGAGATGTAGGTGCGGGCGCCCGGGGTGCGCACCCCGGGCTTTTTTTCTAGAGCCACAGCCCCTACAAGGATGAGCGGGGCGTACGCAGCGAGGCCTCGCGAGGAGGTGAGGATGTACCGAACATACATCGTGGACGTCATCGAGGGGAAACGCGTCGCCATTTCCCACGGGAACACGTTGATCGAGATGTGCAGCGGGCTATTCGTGGGGACAGCTGGAGGACTCGATATCGCGCTGAACATGCTCTATGAGCAGCATCGGCGATACCTGGTCTGCTTCACGATGGTGCTGCTGCCGAACGGCGAGCGGTTCTACGTGACGACGCTTCCGCTCCCCGAGGGTAAGGCGGCGGATGGGTCAGCTTCCGATCCGTCCGATCCGGGCGCGGCGACCACGATCCAGCGGGGGTGAGCGATGGAGCGAGTTCGAGAAGTCTTCGTAGGAATGAAGATGGGGCCGAATGGCTCCCAGTGTGTCGCAATCGATGGAACCAATCACGCCGCCGCATCGCCTGTTGGAGTGGCGGAAGCAGTGCTCGCCTTTCTGCGGGAGCATGGGGAGCGGTTTCTGGGCACGATTCCGCATCCGGATTACTGCCCCTTAGCTTCGCATCCGGGGGCGCTACGCTTCTTCGTGGTGTCTGCGCCCATCCGGGAGACCCAAGACGTGAGGCCATTCGACCCGTCCGATGCCCGGAGGGGGATACGCCACAAGAAGTAGGTGTTCAGGCGCACAGCTCCGACAAATGTCGGAGCTTTTTGTTGCGCGTAGCGGCGGTTAGTCTATACTGAGAGGGTATCCCTTCGGTTTTTGTATGGCCAAAGGCAAAAAGCGTTCAAAAAAGCGGGACGAAGATGATTCCGGAGAGTCGAGTTTGTCGCTCGGCATCTCCCAGGAGACCCGCAACAGTATCGCCGGCATTTTCTGCTTTTTAGTCGTCATTGTCAGTATCCTCGCATTTGTCGGGAAGGCGGGTTCGGCGGGAGTGTACTTCGATCTTGCCGCCCGAAGTCTTTTTGGCTGGGGATTTTTCATCGTTCCCGTCGCGTTCGCCATGCTGGGGGTGGCGTTCATCAAATCTATTCATCGGAAGGTCGCGTTATCGGCCATGTTTGGGACGCTTCTGTTCGTGCTTGCGGTGCTTGGGGTGTTCTATAGTGTTGGCGAGGGCGACGCCGCTCAACGCATCGTGCAGGGCGGGTACTTGGGGGTTGCCCTGGGGTGGCCCCTGCTGTCGTTCATCGGATTTTGGGCGGCGCTGGTCGTGCTGGTGGGGCTTGTGGTGGTTGCCGTTCTCCTCACCCTCGATGTGCCGATCTACCAGCTCTTCATGCGCTCGAGCGAGGCGGAAGACGATGCGAAAGAGCTGGAGATGAAAGAAAAGGACATCGAGAAGCTCGTCGTGAAGAGCGGCGGGCGGCCTATCGAGGAGAAGCCGCTGGCGCTTCCCGCCACGGCACCGATGAAGCCGAAAGAGGAGCCGAAACAGAGCGAGTTCGTTATCCGGGCGATGAAGGCAGGAAACTGGAGGGTTCCTCCGACTGAGTTCTTGTCTTCCGACCAGGATCACGCATCCTCCGGCGACATCAACGCCTCCGCCGCCATTATCAAGCGGACGCTCGCCAACTTCGGTATCGAGGTTGAGATGGGCGAGGTGTCGGTGGGGCCGACGGTCACGCAGTACACGATGCGCCCCGCAGTGGGGGTGAAGCTTTCCCGCATCACGACGCTCGCGAGCGACCTTTCGCTCGCACTTGCCGCGCACCCGATCCGCATCGAGGCCCCGATTCCGGGTAAGTCGCTGGTCGGCATCGAAGTCCCGAACAAGAAGGTGTCGCTGGTTGGCATGCGCTCGATGTTGGAAAGCGACGACTACCGGAAGAGCAAGTTCATGCTGCCGCTCGCATTGGGTCGCGATGTGTCTGGTGAGGCGGTCTTTGCGGGGCTCGACAAGATGCCGCACATTCTTATTGCCGGACAGACCGGGAGCGGCAAATCGGTCACCATTCACGGCATTATTCTTTCCATGCTGTACCGCTACGGCCCGGAACTGCTCCGGTTCATCATGGTCGACCCCAAGCGTGTCGAGCTGCCGCTCTACGATGGTATTCCACACCTGCTGAAGCCGGTCATCACCGAGAACAAAAAGGTTCCTCCGGTGCTCAAGCAGTTGGTGATGGAAATGGACCAGCGGTACGCACACCTGTCGGAGGCGAAGGTCCGCGATGTGGTCAGCTACAACGAATGGGCGGCAAAGAAGGACAAACCCATCATGCCCTACATTGTGGTCGTTATCGACGAAATGGCCGATCTCATGAAGACATTCGGGAAGGAAGTCGAGCCGGCGATCGTGCGTTTGGCACAGATGGCGCGCGCCGTTGGTATCCACCTCATTCTAGCGACCCAGCGGCCGGAGGTGTCAGTGCTCACAGGTCTTATCAAGGCAAACATCAATGCTCGCGTCGCGCTCCGCGTGGCGAACCAGCTGAACTCCCGCATCATCATCGACACCAGCGGTGCCGAGACGCTTCTGGGGAATGGCGACATGCTCTTTATCGGCTCCGATACCGCACAGCCGAGGCGTCTGCAGGGCCCATTCGTTGCCACGCATGAGATCGAAGAGGTCGTGAAGTTCATTAAGACCCAAGCCGAAGAGCTGGGCATGGAATCGGAGACCGATAGCCTCGCCGAGGCGTTCGAAGCTCCCGCGGCCGGTGCGGCGGCGCACGGACTCAACGGTGGCTCTGATGATGATATCGAGGATGAGCGGTACGAAGAAGCCAAGGCGCTCGTGATCGAACTCCAGAAGGCGTCGGCATCGCTCCTCCAACGGCGCATGGGGCTCGGATACGCTCGGGCGGCGCGGATGCTGGATATCTTGGAATCCAAAGGTGTCATCGGGCCGGGAGATGGCGCAAAGCCGCGGCAAGTGTTCATCACTCGTGATGGCGCCGTGGTGGGCGGGCCGGTGCTGAACGTCGAGTCCGGCATGCACGCCGATACTCCCGAGGCGGAACGAGCGGAATAATATGCGATACGATAAACTGGTTCGCGATAAGATCCCTGATATTATCGCCGAGAAGGGCTCGACGGCCGAGACACACATCGCGGAAGAGGCGGAGTATCTTGAGAAGCTGCGAGCGAAACTGCAGGAGGAGGTTGGTGAATTTCTGGAGAGCAATACCGCCGAGGAGCTTGCGGATATTCTGGAAGTCGTTTATGCGCTGGGCGTATCGCTCGGAGTCACAAGGGATGAGCTTGAGCGATTGCGTGCTGAAAAGGCGGCGTCACGCGGAGGCTTCGAGAAACGCATCATTCTCGAAGAGGCATCGTAGGTGGCGTTCGCGTGCAAGCGAGGTTTTTGGATGCCTTTCATACCGCGCACTGTCAAGTTGCGCAGCTTGTGTGACTTGCTAAGCTGGGGCGACGTGTATAACTGAACTCATATGGCAAAGAAAGAAGACAAGAAGGGTGCGGTCGAGGCGGGAGAGAATAAGAATGTCTCGCTTGCGATCCGTGAGATCCAGGAAAAGTATGGCGATGGCAGTATTATGAAGCTGGGGGATGCGAGAAAGGTTGATGTTGATGTCATCCCTACCGGCTCTATCTCGCTCGATATCGCGCTGGGCGTCGGCGGTATGCCGCGCGGGCGCATCGTAGAGGTCTATGGTCCAGAGTCCTCGGGAAAGACCACCTTGGCGCTGCACCTGGTCGCCGAGATTCAGAAGCTGGGCGGTGTTGCGGCGTATGTGGACGCCGAGCACGCGCTGGACCCGGAGTATGCGAAGAAGATCGGCGTGAACGTCCAGGACCTGCTTATCTCGCAGCCGGACAACGGAGAACAGGCGCTTGAGATCGTCGAGACACTGGTGAAGTCCGGCGGCATCGCGCTGGTGGTGGTGGATTCCGTTGCCGCACTTACACCGCGTGCCGAGATCGAGGGAGAGATGGACCAACAGCACGTCGGGCTTCAGGCCCGCCTCATGAGTCACGCGCTTCGTAAGCTCACGGGCGTCGTCTCGAAGACGAACACGACCGTGCTGTTCATCAACCAGATCCGGCAGAAGATTGGCATCATGTTCGGCAATCCGGAGACGACGACCGGCGGTTTGGCGCTCAAGTTCTATGCATCGGTGCGTCTGGAGATCCGCCGTGCCGCACAGATCCAGTCGGGTGAGAAGATCGTGGGGAATCGTGTGAAGTGCAAGGTAGTAAAGAACAAGGTCGCCGCACCGTTCCGTACCTGTGAGTTCGACATTCTCTACAACGAGGGCATCTCCGGCCAAGCCGATGTTATCAATGCGGGCATCCAGTACGGCATCATCGAGAAGCAGGGGAGCTGGTATTCCTACGATAACCAAAAGCTTGGCCAGGGTATGGAGGCGAGCCGGAAATTCCTGAAGGAGAATCCGAAGTTGGAACGGGAGGTGCGCACCAAGATCCACGCCGCCGCGGAGATTGCCGATGCCGAGCCGCTGAAAGGGGAAATGGGGCCGAAGGTGTTCAAGCGGTGATCACGAGGAAATAAAGTCAACGCCCTGTACGGGGCGTTGACTTTATTCAGTTTAAGGTGTATAATGTATTCGTTCCATGGACCTCGTTCGCGGGGCCATTGCCCGGAGCCGGCACAGACTCGTGCCGCCTCCGGGCTTCTGTTTTCTTGACCCCCTGCGGTATCGTCGTATGATGGGGGCATGGACGCGCTCGTTGGGAAGTTTTTGGAGCACCTCAAACTTCCGGCACAAAAAGCCGAACGGCCGTTTATCGTCGGGATCATCGGGAATATTGGGTCGGGAAAGACGACCGTCGCCAAGTGTTTATCATCGGAATTTCCCGGTTCGGTGGTAGTGCAGACGAACTCGGCCCGCTACATCCTGAAGGAGGCGGGTCTTGGCTGGGGCGATCTTACGCGAGAGCTTGCAGACAAGGTCGCTCGGCATTTGGTTGAACAGGGCTACGCTATTATTCTTGATGGCGGTACTGCAGAGGCGCCAGTTCGAGAGCAGCTTGCGCGGGTTGCCGCCGCGGCCGGTGTGCCCCTGATGTTCGTGCGCGTGCGCTGCGAGACCGAGACCTGCATCCTCCGAACGAAGCGGGCATACGAAGACCACACCTGGCAGTCGTCGTTCGATCATTTTCGGGTTGGCACCGCGGAGCAGATGGTCGCCAATGTTCGGGAGCGTGCGAAAATCCATCATACGCTGGAATCGCGAACGATCGCCGGGCTGGTTGCCGAGATAGACGCGAACATTCCCCCCGACCACCTCTGTCATCAGATCCCCGGAGTTGCCGAGAAGATACGCGCGAAGCTGGTTGCTTCATAAGCCCTACACAAAACCGCCCTGAGGGGCGGTTTTGTGTAGGGGGAGTTCTAGTTCTTTACCGTCTGGTTTCGGGTATACGGCATGAGTGCCATATAGCGTGCGATCTTGATCGCATTGGCAACGCGGCGCTGGTCCTTATCGGACAGCTTGCTGCGCTTTGCTGGCTTGATCTTGAACTCTGATGTGACGAACTTTCGCAGGAAGGTGACGTCCTTGTAGTCGACCTTCGTGAGCGTGTCGCCGTGGAGAATGGTTCGTTTCATGATAGTGAGAGGGTTATGTAATCCTTCGCCCTGCTGGGCTCAGGATGCTCGGTCCCTTCGGACCGGTCAAAATGGCAGGTCGGTGTCTTTAATGGGTTTCGGTTCTTCTTCGATGCCGGATACGGTCAGCTCGTCTTCGTTGATGACCGGGATGTCGGGTTCTGCGGTCGGCTGCCGATTGCTGGCTGCCGGTTTTACAGAATCCATCTGGTTGCCGGCACCTGCCGACGGGAAGCTTCCTGCCGAACGGGGGCCGAGCTGCATGCTCTCGGCGACGATCTCCGTGGCATAGCGCTTCTGGCCCGAGGTCTTATCCTCCCAGGTCCGGGTCTGGAGTCGTCCCTCAAAGAGGGCGAGGCTTCCTTTCTTGAGATACTGCGCGCAGATCTCCGCGAGGCGGCCCCAGGCGATGATCGTGTGGAACTCGGTCGACTCTCGCTTCTGACGGGTTGCCTGGTCGTTCCAGACGCGACTGGTCGCAAGTCCGATGGTCGCGACCTGCTGTCCGGACGGGGTGCTGCGAACCTCGGGGTCTCGGGTAAGGCGTCCGATGAGGAATACCTTGTTGAGATTCATCCTTACACCAAACGAGCACCGATCCGAAGCTGCATGCGCATGGCAAGCGGGCTTAGCCGGGGCTCATCGATGATGGTTAATACATCTCGCTTAGGCTGGATGGATCGATGCATGCGGGTGCTCGTTATGGTGTCAGGATTCATACTCTCGATGCCTACAGGTTGCCGATCACATCCTCGATCTGCTGCTCAAGCTTTCCGGCGTCCGCGGCCTTGGTTTCGGCGGCCGTCTTCTTCTGGGCGGCGCCTTCGCGTGCCGCTTTTGCAGCTTTCCGCTCGAGGTGCTCCGCCTGCTTCTGGGCGCGCTTATCCGACTCAGATTCAAGGCGCAGGGTCACATGCCGGATGACTTCCGGATGGAGCCGTGCCCACTCGTCGAGATCGCCGAGCAGCTCGCCGCTCTCGCTGGTGAATTGCACCCATGCGAAGAAGCTCTGTCGCTGGTGCTTGATCGGATACGACAGCCGCTTGCGCTCCGGCTGTTGGGTGAAGGTGATGACACCTCCGTGCTTTGCGATGAGTGCCTCTACCTCTTGCTGGATCGCAGGCACGCGGGCCTCGTCCAGATTCGTCGTGAGGTGGTAGGCGAACTCGTAGTTTCGTGGTTCTACCATTTGGTTGGTCCGTTCTGCGCCCCGGAGGGCGGAGAGGGACATCAGCTCACCTCGAGGGTGAGCAGGTTAGTACCAGAAAATACTAACAAAATAGAGCTTTTCTGTCAAATAATTGACAAGTCCGATAGATATGGCATACTTGAGCCCTTGGTCGTTCGTTGAAAAGGAAGGAGGCGGGCATGCGCTGGATGCTGGGCATTGCCCTCGTGGCTGCGTTGCCTGTGGCGGCGTCGGTGAGCGAGCCATTTCCCGTGTTCGCAACGGTTGCAGACGAGCCGTATGTGTCGATTGCGGTTGTGTGCAACAGCGACACATTCTTGGCGAATGCAGTGTTCGTTGACCGTGACCTGCGCCTGTTCGTTACGAACGCACATGTCATCAGGGATTCGCCGACCGCGGTATTCCTGTGGCTTGGTGCGCGCTGGGTTCCGGCACGCTTCGGGGATTTCGTCGATGTCGAAAACGACCTCGCGGTCATTCAGGCGGAGAGCATCCCTTCGGAGTATCGAGCACTCGCGCTCCCGTTCTCTCGGGCGCCGGTCAAATCCGGGGATGTGCTCATTCTTGTCGGGGCATTCCTTGAGCGTCGCCCGGCGGGGTATGTGCGCATAGCGCGAAGTTGGCCCTCAGTGGTTGCGCTCCCAGATGCGCCCACATGCGTGAC
>JADZAY010000013.1 GCA_020852375.1 Candidatus Yanofskyibacteriota bacterium | reverse complement strand
TTGAATTTCTTTCCGCTCCCACACGGGCATGGGTCATTGCGACCGATGTTGTCAGAATGAATGGTGCGGTCGCTTGCGGCAGGATCATCCTCACTGTGATGATGGATCGCCTGGTCACCGGCGGCATCAGGCGCCACCGCACGACCCTCCTGAACGACCCTCCGCTCATCTGACTGAACCGGCTCCTCGATCTGCACCTTGAAGATAATACCGGCCACGCGCGCGGCGACCGTGCCGAGAAGACCCGCATACATGCGCTGGGATTCGATCTTGTACTCGACGAGCGGATCGCGCTGACCGAACGCCCGGAGCTGAACCGACTCGCGGAGGTGCTCCATCGCTTCGATGTGGTCCACCCAGACCGAATCGATCGTGCGCACGATGACTGCCGTCTCGATGGCGCGAAGCTGCGATGCACCGACCCGCTTCTCATGCGCCGCATAGAGCCGGTCCGCCTCGTCCTGCAGATATGCAATGAGTTCTTCCGGATCCCCGGCTTGCCATGAGGCATCATCGGCCTTCTCTCGCAACGCTCGGTGCAACGATGCATCGAACGGGGCAATGGCTCGCACTGCCTCGGCAATCTCTTCGAGATCCCAATCGCCCGTTTCAGCATTCACGTGCGCTCGAACCAGCGCGTCGAACTGTTCGTCGAGATAGGCGAGGACGCGATCTTTGTTGTCAGGCGTCATCAGCACCGCACGGCGCAGACCATATACGGTCTCGCGATGCTTGTTCATGACATCGTCGTACTCGAGCACATATTTGCGCCCGTCGAAGTTGTGGCCCTCAACACGGCTCTGCGCCTGGGCGATCGAACCGCTCACGATACGATTTTCGATAACGTCCTCATCGGTAACCCCCAATCGGTCCATGGTGTTCGTGAGACGGTCGCCACCGAAGATGCGGATCAGCTCATCCTGGGTAGATACATAGAACTGACTGGTGCCAGGATCACCCTGACGACCGGCACGACCGCGGAGCTGGTCGTCGATCCGGCGCGCCTCGTGACGTTCGGTGCCGAATACGCACAAGCCACCGAGCTCGCGGACGCGCGCAGCTTCGGCCTCATCGGGAGGGTTG
This sequence comes from Candidatus Yanofskyibacteriota bacterium, assembly GCA_020852375.1. GTDB lineage: Bacteria > Patescibacteriota > Minisyncoccia > 2-02-FULL-40-12 > GWA2-44-9 > JAGOPO01. The sequence goes on along the minus strand of JADZAY010000013.1, from coordinate 5,641 downwards.
CCCCCGAGAATAATGTCGACGCCACGGCCCGCCATGTTCGTCGCGACCGTCACCGCGCCCAGGCGACCTGCTTGCGAAATGATCTCGGCCTCCCGTTCATGGTTCTTCGCATTCAAGACCTGATGACGAACTCCGCTGCGGGTCAGCATGTGAGAGAGCAGTTCATTTTTCTCAATGGACACCGTACCCACCAGCACCGGCTGGCCGCCCTCATGTCGCCGCTTGATCTCTGCGGCAAGCGCGCGGAACTTCCCTTCTTCGGTCTTATAGACGCGGTCGGGAAGGTCTTGGCGGACCATTGGCTTGTTCGTCGGGACCGCAACTACATCCAACTGATATACCTTGTGGAATTCCTCTGCTGATGTCCGGGCGGTGCCCGTCATACCCGACAGTTTTGTGTATTTGCGGAAGTAGTTCTGGAAGGTCACCGTGGCCAGTGTGCGGCTCTCCCGCTGTACTGCGACGCCTTCTTTTGCTTCAACCGCTTGATGGAGCCCGTCCGACCATCGCCGCCCGGGCATCAGGCGCCCCGTGAATTCGTCGACAATGATAACCTCCCCATCCTTCACCACATACTCCTTGTCGCGCCGATAAAACACCTGCGCACGAAGCGCCTGTTCAAGGTGATGCACATACCGGGTTCCGCCTTCGGCATAGATGTCGGCGATCCCCATACGCTCCTGCACTTTGTCGATGCCGGCATCGGTGATCGATACCGTCTTACGCTTTTCGTCGATGTTGTAGTCGTCTCCCTCCTTCAGGTGCGGAGCGACCCGCGCAAACGCATTGTAAAGCGCACCTGATTCTTCATCGGGGCTCGAGATAATGAGCGGCGTCCGCGCTTCGTCGATCAAAATGGAGTCGACCTCGTCGACGATGGCGAAGTGATGCCCGTCCTCCGGCCGCTGAGCCATCGCCTCCACCTGAAGCACCATATTGTCTCGCAGATAGTCGAAGCCGAATTCGTTGTTCGTCCCGTAGGTGATATCTGCAGCGTATGCCTCACGCCGCTCCACGGGACGAAGGAATTCATGGACCACTCGGAACGAACCCGTCGCGTCGCGCTCCGCATCGAGCGATTCCTGCTGGGTAGGGGCGACATGCGCGGGATCGTAGCGATAACTCGCTTCATGGTTCAACACTCCGACCGTCACACCCAGCGCGTGATAGATCTGCCCCATCCAAGTCGCGTCGCGACGACTTAAGTAGTCATTCACGGTGACCACGTGAACACCCTTCCCCGCAAGAGCATTCAAATAGACGGCAAGCGTTGCGGTAAGTGTTTTGCCTTCGCCCGTACTCATCTGAGCGATCTTCCCTTGGTGCAGCACCATGCCGCCCATGAGCTGAACATCGAAGTGCCGCTTCCCCGACACGCGCACACTTGCCTCACGCACCGCAGCAAACGCCTCGGGGAGCAGATCGTCGAGCGACTCGCCTTTTTCAAGGCGCGCCCGGAAAGCGACGGTTAATCCGCGCAACTCAGCAGCTGAAAGCGCCTGCATGCTCGGTTCGAGCGCGTTGATCGCCTCAACTACTGGCTGCAACGCCCGCACGGCGCGGGCGTTCGCATCACCGAATATGAATGAGAAAAATGACATGGTTATTCAGCCGCTCCCCGCTGTGCGTCAGACAATTTTTCTTTGAACTTCTTCACCTGTACCTTCAGATCCTCCTTCACATCGACGATCGCGGAATGGAGATCGTGATTCGTGGCCTCAGCGCGGATGAGATGCCCGCCGGAGATCGTCAGATTCGCCTCTGCGTAGAAGATGGGGCCCGAATGGTGATGATTCGAAGGAATACCCACCTCTACAACCGCGTGCGTTCCTGCGGCGTTCTCACCAAGCAACCGCTCAACATCTGCTATTTTCTCTTCGATAAAGGTCCGCAACGGGGCATTCAACTCCACATTCTTTGCATGGATATCGATATGCATAGTACCCCCATCATACGCCTTTTCTGCCCATTTTCCAAGATATTGACACGATGAGCAAGTAGTGATAATATAGTACTGCACAGTCGCTCTTTGTCGTTCAACCAACCCGTAAACCCCCGCCACGCGGGGGGATGAAAGGAGGCCAGCAATGGCCACGAGTTTCGAGGTCGCCGAGGTCATCAACCGCAACGGCAACAACGCCCAGGTCGTCGTCCACTTCCAGGACCCGTTCAGCGGGAAGACGGTCGGGTCCATGACCCGCCACGTCCGCCGGTACGGGCTCGCCTGGGTCGGGCGCAACACCGACGAGGCCTGCCGGAACCACAAGGCGGCCGAGAAGGCCTGCCAGCGCGCCGACCAGCGCGTCGCGACCATCCGCGAGCGCGTGGCCACCATCCAGGCCAGCCTGGCCGAGGTCGTGGAGACGCGCAACAAGTCGCGCGAGCTGAAGACCCAGCGAAAGGACCTGCTCAAGCAGATCCAGACGCTCCCGGCCGAGAGCGAGGAAGCCGTGATGGCGGCGAACCTCGCGAACGAGCTCGCCACCGAGATCAGCGCCCTGGGGCTCATACACATCGGCCTCCGGGTCGCGGGCAAGCAGCTCCGGTCCGACCTGGCCGCGGCCGACGAGCAGTTGGCGGAGGCGCAGGAGGAGGCCGCGAAGGCCGCCGACTACTTCGACTTCGTCGCGGCGGACTCGCCGCTCCAGGTCTCCTTCAAGGGGATCTGACGGCAAGACCCATCGGGCGTGCGCACCAGCGCACGCCCTTTCTTATTTCAGAATATCCTCGCCGGTCCGGTAATACCCGACCTCTCGTTCGTTGACCGTAAAGATGGCACCCCAGTCCCTCCCCGATGCATCCCATTGTGTCGGCGTGATGTTAAGCCAGTGCTTTGTTCCATCGGGGCGCACCGCATACACTTTTTTCTCGCCGTCGCCCCGAATATAGAACGACGCCTCGTACCGGAAAAAGATATCGTCGGGAACTTCGCGCACCGGTCGATCCTGGAATCCATAGAGCGCAAGCACTTCCTTCGTGATGTAGCGCCGGTACTTCCCCCACACGACATAGAGATCGGACTGGCCAATGCGCTTGATGATGTCCCCGTTCACCGGCTGCACATATCGCGGCTCCGGAGACGGCGTCGCAGACATCGTCACAGCGCTCGCATGCGCGTCGATGTTCCCAATCGCAATGCTGACCGTACCGGACTGCGGCACCAGCGCCCGGGTACCGACCGCATATTCGGCACCCTGAGCGAGTGCGGCCGTCACACTTGAAATGCGAGCGCCCGTCGTTGCGGTTTGAGGCACCGACACGTCCCTAGAGCCGCCGGAAAATGGGACGACTGCGTATGAGCCATCCTGATACACCGCAATAACGGCGCCGCGCCACAGTCCGGATGACGGAACGCGCACCGATATCGGATCCGACAATTCACCAGCAGCGGCAATGTCTGTAGTGAGCCATGTAGGCTGCCACTCCTGGAGTGTCACGGAAAAATCGGTTCGAGGAGTGTTTCCATAAATAGCGGACCGCACCACTGGAGCAAGACGGATTTGCTGGAGGCCCGGGGTCAAATAGCCATACCGCGCATTCTGGGCTCGATCATTCAGAACGGATGCGACCATCCAGTTTGTGAACAGGTCGCCGAATCGCTCTGACATCCCGTGCGAGGAAAGCCAGGCATCAAATGCGCTGATCCCGGCGAAATTTGCATGCAGTGTCGCTGAAAGAGCATCGGCGCCATACTGATCAGCGACATAATGCAGAAACAGAGATGTTATTGCGTAGTCCGTTGATGTGTTTGGCCACTCGACCAACGAATCGGAAGGAGTGCGAATGAAAGACTGCGCACGCCGCTGAAGGGTACTTCCCACGAACGGCTCACTGTAACCAGCAGCGGTAATACTGTATTCACTCCGTCCCTCGTTGAGCCACACATCCTCTTCAACGTTCTGTAGCAGCTCCTTTTTGTAGAACGATATCAGGTGCTGGAATTCATGCGCCGTGAAGCTTGAAGCGTTCCCCGAGAGCACACTTGAAGCATTCACGAATATCATCTCCCGTGCATTGCTTTCCGGGGCCCGATCCCGCGGATAGTTGTTGATGGTATCGAAATATCCCCCGCTCCCCGTAATGAGTCGCTGGAGCAGGATGACCACATGTGGGTCGTTGTCGACCCCCGGAGTGTTCTCCGTTCCCCAGAGCGCTGTGAGGCGTGGATAGATGACCGCGTCGAACTCCGCCGAGAGCGCATCCAGACCGCGAGTGAACTGCTGCTGCTCATCTATCGTCAGCACACCCCATGCGCGATCATCAACATAGAAATACCCCTTCTGCCCTATCGCGCGGAGTGTTGCATTCACTGCAGCCGCGCCGGTAGCATCATAGAACTGATTGACCCGGAAGGTTTGCACCTGGCCAAGCGTATCAGCGCGCGCCGGGACACCGACCCCGATACCCGCCACCACGATAACAGCAAGAAAAAAGCGCCCCATTGCTCCGAGTGTACCACATGCACCCACCCCGAGCCACGCGCCTAGGCACACCTCCGGGAAAATTGACTTGTGCATAATTTTCCTATATAATATACCCATGCTGAAGCGGTTCACCCTCATCGCGGCCGACCTCGTCGCATTCTACGGCGCACTCGCTACCGTCCTTTTGCTGCGCTATGGGGCTACGCACTGGAATACCCAGTGGTCTGCGCATGCCATGCCGTTCTCCCTACTCCTCGGGGTGTGGCTCCTGTCACTGTATATCTCGAACCTCTACGACCGCCGCGTCATGCGGAACGATCGCGATTTCTTTGCACGCCTCGCGCAGGCCATCATCATTGCGAGCGTCGCATCGGTTCTCTTCTTCTATCTGGTACCGGTGTTCGGCATCGCGCCAAAGACAAATCTTTTCTTCTTCCTCATCGCATTCACCCTGCTCATCGCGACTGCACGATGGTCCTACAATGGCATCCTCGCCGGTGGGGCAAAGAAGCGCCTCATCATCATCGGCCTCAACCCTGAGTCACTCGAACTAGCACGCCTCGTCCGCGAGAACCCGCAACTCGGGTATCGTATATATGGGCTCGTCCGCATCGGCCAGGAGGCACTCCCGCTACCCAGTGACATCGGCGACTGGACGGTCATCGACGGACTCGAAGGGATCGGAGAACTCATCGAGCGCAAGAACATCGACACCCTCGTCATTTCTCCTGCTGTCCGTGAAATGGACCAGGCAATGACGCTTTTGTACGACACCCTCCGCCTCCGCGTTGATTTCATGAGTCTCGCAACGCTTACCGAGCGACTCACCGGACGCGTTCCGCTCGGTGCCATCGACCAGGCATGGTTCCTGGAGAACATCGCCGAAGGCACCAAAAAGCAGCTCGATACCGCGAAGCGAATGCTCGACATCGCAGCCGCCATCGCTCTCGGCATTCCGACGCTCATCGTGAGCCCGCTGATAGCACTCGCCATCTGGCTGGATTCGCCAGGACCGATCCTGTTCCGTCAGCGCCGTACCGGACAGGGCGGAGCGCCGTTCGATATCATCAAATTCCGCACCATGCGCACCGACGCCGAGCGCGCAGGCGCGCAGTGGGCCGCTACGAACGATCCGCGCGTCACCCGCATCGGCAGAATTCTCCGCAAAACGCGCATCGACGAGCTCCCCCAGCTCATCAATATTCTCCAAGGACATA
>JADZAY010000012.1 GCA_020852375.1 Candidatus Yanofskyibacteriota bacterium | reverse complement strand
TTCTGCGTTCGCGTCAGGTGGTGGCCGGGTAGCCTTTTCACTTCTTGCTTCGTACCCTTGCCCCCGCCGGAAATCCGGCGGGGGTTTTATTCCATTTGGCAGGAATCCTGGGCGGTACGCCAAGACTTGCACGCCAGCCACTTTTGTGATACATTGCAATTCCTATGGGCGTTCCACGACATCATATGGCCAAGGGAAAGCAGCTTCGCCGCCGCTCCCATTTGGCCCTCAAAAAGCAGGCCTTCATCGCCTGCGGTCAGTGCAAGAAGATGATCAAGCCGCACACGGCGTGCAAGCATTGCGGGTACTACAAGGGCCGCGAAGTGGTCAACGTGCTCGCTCGCACCGTGAAGAAGGCGGAAAAGAAGAAGCAGCAGCAGAAATAGTTGCGGAGTAGGGAATAAGCTCTCGTTCCTTGGCCTCACGACACCTCGCACGCTCGGTTGCCATGCAGTCCCTCTACGAGTGGGACTTCAAAGGCCGCAATGACGACCTCCTTCCGGAGATCTTGGAGCACACGATCAAGGAGTTCGGAACCGGCCTTGATGAGCCGGAGTTCATCATCCAACTCGTGAAGGGGACGCTGGAGCACATCGAGGAGATCGATCGCATCATCGAGCGCGCCGCACCGCAGTGGCCTATCGACCAGATCGCGATGGTCGATCGCAATGTCCTCCGGCTCGGATTGTACGAGCTCATGTGGGGCGACCGTGCGGCGGTGCCGCCAAAAGTCGCCATCAACGAGGCGATCGAGCTTGCGAAATCATTCGGGGGCGAATCGAGCGGCCGATTCATCAACGGCGTGCTGGGGACGGTGTATAAAGAGATGGGCGAGCCGGGCAAAGATGATGCTCCGGCACGCAACGGGCAGGAGGAAGTTCAGGAGCAGGTATCATAATTTCTTGGCCATAGACCAAGCATGGTGGTTCTTCCGCCGTGCGTGATGTGTGGCTGGGCATCAGGGGATGTCGAGTCGAGATCTCGCGCTTCTCGAGGAGCGCATCGGATATCAGTTCAAGGACCGTTCGCTGTTGCAGCAGGCGGTGACGCATCGTTCCTATCTGAACGAGCACCCCGACTGGCCGGTCGGGCATAATGAGCGGCTCGAGTTTCTCGGGGACGCTGTGTTGGAGTTGGTGGTGACCGAATACCTGTACGAACACTACCCCTCGACCCCCGAAGGGGAGATGACGAACTGGCGTGCTGCGCTGGTGAACGCGACCATGCTGTCGGGCATCACAAACGACTTCGATCTGAACGCGCACATGCTGTTGTCGCGCGGAGAGGCGCGGGATACGGGCCGAGCCCGTCAGTATATCCTCGCCAACGCGATCGAGGCATTGATCGGCGCGATGTATCTGGATGGCGGCTACCAGGCATGCAAAACATTCATCGGCCAGTTCGTGCTGACGCACCTTCCGGATATCATCAGCAAAAAACTGTATCGCGATCCGAAGTCGCTCCTCCAAGAGGAAGCGCAGGAGCGCATCGGTGTGACGCCTACCTATCAGGTCATGGAGGAGTGGGGGCCTGACCATGCGCGACAGTTCAAGATCGGCGTCTATCTGGGGCGCGAGCTTGCCGGAGAAGGGCAGGGCCAGAGCAAGCAAGATGCCCAGCAGGCTGCCGCGGAAGACGCGCTGAGCAATAAAGGCTGGGGCGGAAGATAAAAAGAAACGCCGCCCGAGGGGCGGCGGAGTGCTTGCATGCTAGAGTCGCAAGTCGGTCAGCGGAACGGGGACATGGACGGTTTTGACGACCTCGTAGAGAGCCTTGAGACCGGAGCGGTAGCGGTACGCCGTACCGCCCCAGAGCTGGAATGCGAGGGCGTTCCGGGCATCCCGCGGTGTTTTGCCGCGAGCGCCTACCGAGAAGAACGATATGGCGTCCGGGTCGGTCCGGTGCCCCACCATGCTTCCAGGACACGAGATGGTGGCGAACCAGTAGTACCCGATGCCAGACTCATTCTTTCGACGAACCACCACCAGGCGACCGCCGAGCGCCTTGGCGACCTCCGAGATGCTCCTCGGAGGGCCGACTCGTTTCGTACGCATGAATACCTCCATAATTATTATACTTTTTACTTGGAAAATGTCAAATACTTGCAAGAAACGGGCATATCTGGTAGGATAATGCACCATGTTGAAGATCCGTCTCCAGCGTATCGGTAAGAAAAAGCAGGCCCATTTCCGCGTTGCGGTGATGGAGCACACCAAGAAACCCCAGGGGCAGTACCTGGAGCTTTTGGGCACCTATGATCCGCATGCCAAGGCGTTCAAAGCCGATCGCGAGCGGATCGAGTATTGGATGTCGAAGGGGGCTCAGATCAGTCCGACCGTCAACAACCTGATGGTCAACCACAAGGTCTGGGACCGTCCAAAGATGGAAAGCTGGAAGCCAAAGAAGAAGAAAGAGGAAGCAAAATAGCGAGAACGACCCAAGGAGCCCGCGAGGGCTCCTTGCGCTTCACGGGGACGCATGCACACACTCCCACTCGATTTCGCAGGCGATATGATGCCCGTTGTTGAGCGAGCGGTTGCGGTATTGCGCCGCGGAGGGACGGCAGTATATCCCACCGATACGCTCTACGGGCTGGGATGCAACGCGCTTGATGCGCCGGCGGTTGGCCGCGTATTCGATATTAAGCATCGGAGCTATGTGAAGGCACTTCCGATGCTCGTGCGGGACCTGTCGTGGGCGCGCGAGCTCGCATACATCACGCCTGAACAGGAGCATCTCATTGCGCGTTTCTGGCCGGGCAAGGTAACCTTCGTTGTGCCGCGTCGCCCGATCGTCCCTGCGATCATGAGCGGGGGAGGGCAGACGATCGGGATACGCGCGCCGGACCATGTGTTCGTGCAGCAGCTTCTGCGGCATCTCGGGTACCCGCTTGCTGGGACATCCGCGAATGCTATCGGATCCGATCCGATGGTGGATGCCGCAGTGATCCGGGCGGCGTTCGAGAAGTCGGCACCTCAGCCGGACCTTATTATCGATGCGGGAAGGATACCGGAGTCGCTTCCATCGACCGTCGTGGATCTCTCCGGTCGCATTCCGCGCATTCTTCGGCAGGGCGCGGTCCGGGCAGACAAGATACTGCAATTCCTATAACCATTTACCATGTCAGCACGGATCATTGATGGAAAGGCGATCGCGGATGCGCTCATGCGTGATCTGCGAGCACAAGTTGAAGCGCTCGAAGCGCCGCTGCACCTTGCGGCGATCGTCGCGGGTGATGACCCCGGTCTTGCGGCGTTCGTCCGACTGAAGCAAAAAGCCGCGCACGCGGCGGGTGTCGAGTATTCCGTCTACGAGTTTGCCGCCGATGATGAGGCGGGAGCTCAGCAGACGCTTGCGTACCTTGCGGCCGATGAGCAGGTGCACGGCATATTCATCGAGCTTCCGCTTCCGGCGAAGTGGGATCAGGAGGCGCTGTGTTCGCTGATCCCCCTCGAAAAGGATGTCGATCTGTTATCGCCAGCCGGTGAGCGCGCATTCGCCGATGATGAGTCGCCGATACTTCCGCCGGCGGTTCAAGCGTTGCGGAGCGTGCTGACCGCGATCGGGCAGGAAGTTCGAGGCGTTCGCGTTGCCGTAGTGGGGCAGGGCAAGCTCGTCGGAGCGCCGATCGTCCGGTGGCTGGAGCGTGAGGGTGCGCGGGTGGTCGGAGTTGATGTCCATACGAGCGATCCGGCGGCGGATACGCGGGCGGCTGACATCGTTATCGCGGGCACGGGAGTGCCGGGGCTCATCACTGATACCTGGATCAAGCCCGGTGCGCTTGTCATTGATTTCGGATATGGGAAAAAGGGCGATGCGTATGTCGGCGATGTCGACGCGACAGCAGTGTCTCGCGTCGCGGGAGCGTTCACGCCGGTTCCCGGGGGAATGGGGCCGCTCGTTGTTGTTGCGGTGCTGGAGAATTTACTCGCGCTTGTGGTGCGAGGGTGATACAATGCGCTTTGCGAAGTTTAGAGAGGTGGTGTGGTGTGGGTAAAAGCTTTACGGGTACGCTTGGCTCCTGGTTTGAGACCGGAGCCGAGGGGCTATGTTGGGTTGTATATGTCGATCAGGAATTCGAGCATTCCGAGGAGGTGTATCAGGGATTTGTTGCCATCGATCACGGTGACCATCTGAAGGTGGTGGCGCAGGACGGGTCTGTGGTTTTCGACGGTGTTGTTCGTACGGACTATCGGGAGGGATGGACCAAGTATCCGCTGAACCCTGGATATGGCCAACCGGCCGCGCTTGGATTCTGGATTCATTGGACCCAGCACGGATGGAGTGCCGAGAAGTGGGCGAGTCTGTTTGGCTTGAAAGCGGATGGTCTAGTCTATCGAGCTGAGCTCACAAAGTGCACGGACGAGGAGCGCAAAACCGCACCATGTCCTATCCCGCCACCGGGTGTCACGGAAGAAGAATGGGGATGCGACGTGTAATGAACAACCCGCCAATCGGCGGGTTTTCTTTAGCAGTGCGAGATGGCGACGTGCATTTCCTGTCCGCAGTGCTGACAGCGCTTTTCGTGAAGCGCACAGGAGAGGCAGAGATGGAAATCCTTGCTCGTCGTCTCGAGGGGGCATCGTGCGCAGGTACCGGCGCGTCCATCAACCCAGGTTCCATCGCATTCATGGCAGAGGAGATATGATTCCGGCAACGGCGCCGGCTGCGAATGCGTTTTTTGTTTTTCGAGTTGTTTCATCCCTCCGTACTGCGTGATACGCGCATGATAGCACTTCATGTCCGCGCGCAATCACAAAAGGTGTGTATAAATGAACGACACCTATTCTTTCACGGGCCTCACGATCTGCAGGAATCGGCCGACATCTTTTGCGAGGCGAACCTGATATGTGAATGGAGCTCGTGGCGGACGATTTTGAGTTGTATAGAGACGCGGCTGAAACCCAAGGCGGCAGAACATTGCATGCACCTGACTCGCGAGTCCTGGAATGATAGTGCTGAATGTAACCATCTGGTATCCGCGGTCATGGTAAACAGCGCCGTCGGTTTCGAGGAGCCCGCGGAGGCATGCCGTGATGTAATTCTTTCGATTGGCGACCCATGTAGGCACCGCGACATTTTGGCGATATTTACTCCCTCCCTTCGCTCGCCAACCGAGCAATGCCTCGAGGTGGTTCGAGTAAACGCTTACATTGAGATACTTTCCCTTACTTCGTATGAGTGAGACCTTATTGCCGGGAAACAGGCTGGCTAGAGACTCTGAAATAATCCGGATAAGCTCGGGATAGGCGAGGTCGCATGTGATGCGAAGGCGGGTTGCGCGGCCATTCGGGTTCGAGAGATTTCCGTCCCCGATCGCGAGTCCGATAATATATGCACGAAGTGCGCGATTCGTGCTTATTGGCATCGTACGCTTGTACATTGGTGCCGGGGGAGGGACTCGAACCCTCAAGCTCTTGCGAGCGGCGGATTTTGAGTCCGCTGCGGTTGCCATTTCGCCACCCCGGCATACAATTCTGTCTACCAATCGTAGCATGAAGTCCGAGGAATTACCACAACCGAATTGCATTGTGTAGAATGAAACCATAGAATAGGGAGGAACAACGACTTCATGGCGCGAATCATTGCGGTCTGCAATCAGAAGGGAGGAGTTGGAAAGACCACAACATCGGTCAATCTTGGCGCATATCTCGCAGCCCGCGGGAAGTATGTGCTTCTTGTCGACCTTGATTCGCAGGCGAACGCGACGCTTGGCCTCGGATTCGAGACTCATCCGACAGCTCAGAATGTGTACCACTCGCTCGTGAGCGACGCGAATCCCGCAGCGATCATTCGCAAGACGCCCATCTACGGGTACGACATCCTCCCCGCCGCGCAATCGCTTGCCGGGGCGACCGTTGAGCTGGTGAGTATGCATGAGCGAGAGTATCGGCTGCGCCGCGCGCTAAACCAGCTTCGAACGAACTACGATTACATTCTCATTGATTGCCCTCCCTCGCTGGGACTGCTTACCATCAACGCGCTTGCCGCTGCGGATCGCGTCATTATTCCGGTGCAGTGCGAGTACTACGCACTCGAGGGGCTCGGCCAGCTGATGCGGACGATCGATCTGGTGCGCGGAGGTCTCAATCCTGACCTTGGGGTTATGGGTGTAGTGCTCACGATGTACGACAAGCGGAATCAGCTATCGCGTCAGGTGGTCAATGAGGTGATGCACAACTTTCCGGGGCGAGTGTTTGAGTCGGTTGTTCCCCGCGGCGTGTCGGTTGCAGAATCTCCGAGTTTCGGGAAGACGATTTTGCAGCACGATCCCGGAAGCAAGGCCGCCGCGGCATACGACCGCTTGGCACAGGAAATTATTCGGCTAAACTAACACCATGTCGAAGAAATTGTTCGGACTGGGAAAAGGATTGAGCTCGCTGATCCCCGATGAGGTTGCGGAGGGAGTCAATCAAAAGCGCGAGAATGTCTTTTATGTCGAAGTTTCCAAGATCCAGCCGAACCCCGAGCAGCCTCGCACCGATTTCGATCAAGGGGCGCTGACCGAGTTGTCGCGGAGCATCCGGAAGTTTGGTGTTCTCCAGCCGCTTCTCGTCAGCAAGATCGAAGAGGATCTTCCGCGCGGTCGCGCGGTCAAATACCAGCTCATCGCCGGTGAGCGTCGCTGGCGCGCAGCACAAATGGCCGGCCTCCCGCAGGTGCCAGTTATTATTCGCGATGACCTTGCTCCCGGCGGATCATCTCAGCCCTCACAGCGTCTCGAAGTTGCACTCATCGAAAACATCCAGCGCGAAGATCTGAATGCCATTGAGCAGGCCGAAGCGTACACACGCCTCGCTGGCGAGTTTGGGCTTACGCAGCAGGAGATCGCCGAGAAGGTGGGGAAGAGTCGTGAGGCGGTTGCTAACATCATGCGCCTCATGAACCTACCGAAGTACATCAAAGACGCAACGCGGGCCGGGAGTATTTCCGGAACTGCGGCGCGCGCGCTGCTGTCGTTCCAGGATGAAGCCGCACAACGCCAGGCGTACGAGCAGCTCACGGCGGGGGGATTCAGCACCAAAGACGTTGAGTACGCCGCGTCGGCGGCCAAGGCGGCAGTTGGGCGCCGGAAGGCATCCCATAGTGCGCGCTTCGAGGAGCTTCGGGTGAATCTTGCCGAGCACCTGCAGGCGCCGGTGCTCATTCGCACGGCGACCGGATCGGCGAAAGCGGGCCAGATCGTCATCCGCTTCACTGATCTCGAACACCTCAACGGCGTTGTGAAGCGAATCATCGACTAACATGGAAGGCCAGCCGAATGTATCCGAGAAAAGAGAGAAGGAACCCGGAAGTTACGAGTATGTTTTGGGGCTATTTCAGCAGCTGCACAGCGAGGGGACGAAGAATCCTCTTGATGTGGATGATCCGAAAGTTCAGGAGGCCCAAGATGCGCTGGATGAATGGGAGCGTCGCGAAGGGTTGGTTGAGGGAGGGGTGGGTACATTTGAGCGGGCGAGACTGCTGGTACGGTCCGCGCGCATGTTCTTAGAGGCCGGTTTTACCGGTAAGGAAATGCGTGCCGATTGTAGGGAGCGGCTGGATGATCTCTTCGCGGATGCACAACGGGAGGGGAACGCAGAGGTGATCGCTTTTCTGGCAGGAGAGCTCGAGTCCCTTGAACCGAAATCGAGGGTTGAGCGAATGATCGATGCGAAACTTGCGGAGGCCGTTGCCGCTCGACCGATCGATGCTGTTGGCATCCTTTCTCTCGCACTCATTGATCCCCGATTCAAGCGTATGAGTGTGGAATTGAGAACTCGCATCGAGCAAGCGCGAGAAGCGTATAAGGCGAACATTTAGCTCCACTCCGCTTTCAGGAGCCGACGATGGTCGGCTCCTTTGATGTTCGCGCAATTGTGCGCGTGGATGGTTACGCCGCGGGCGACGGTGAGGTATCCCGCGATCGGGGTGCCAACGCGAGGAGCACAGCATTTCCCGATCTTGTAATGGAGACCCGGCTCGTCGGCGATGAGAACGGATGCGAGAGTCCCGTGCGGAGCGGCGCTTGGGGGCGGGGTGTTCTTTGTCGGACCGGTGCTCGCGTCTTTTCCGGTGAGTGCCCGTGCGATGGCTGGGGCATCGAAATCGCCCATGCCGATATGGGTGAGAAGGTCATCAAGCGATCGCGAGGAGGCGGACTTGAGAAGCGTGTCAATCTGCCGGCGGTTCAGCTTGTCGAGCGAAAGTCGGCTCTTTCCCAGTTCTTTGTTCAAGAGAACTCGACCGTCGGCGATCGTCATGGCGGGGTCGTGTTTTTTCAGCCAACTCTTGATGTGCTTCGCCGCCTGACTGGTCTTTACGATGCGAAGCCAGTCCTTGCTTGGCCGAGTCTTGTTGCCGCGAATGATCTCGATCACATCGCCGGACTGCAAGGGAGCATCGAGGGGAATGATGCGTCCGTTGGCCATTGCTCCAGTGGTTCGGTGGCCAAGCTCCGAATGGACGGCATATGCGAAGTCGATCGCCGTCGCTCCTTCCGGGAGGTCTTTGATGTCGCCCTCTGGTGTGAGCGCGAAGATGCGATTCTTAAAGAAGTCGATCTTCAGCTCTGCCATGCCCTGACTCGTTTTGATGTCTCGCAGGAACGATTTGAGCTGGTTGATCCACGCGAGCTCCTTTTGCTGGGCTGACACTGCGCGCTTACCCGCCTCGGCGTAGCTCCAATGCGCGGCGACGCCGTTCTCGGCATGACTGTGCATGTCCGGAGTGCGAATCTGTATTTCAGCGATGCGCCCCTTTTCGCAAAAGACCGTCGTGTGGAGCGATCGATAGCCGTTCGGCTTGGGGAGCGCAATATAATCTTTTACGCGCCCCGGCATCGGGCGGTAGTGCGTGTGAATGATCCCGAGCGCCGCGTAGCAGCTCTTCACATCGGGAACGATGACGCGTAGCGCAACGAGGTCGAGAACCTTGTCGGGATCCATGTCGTAGCGCTTGAGCTTTTGGTAGAGCGACCACATGCGCTTCGCGCGCGAGTGGATGTCGAGCACGGGAACCCCTGCATCAACGAGATGCTTCTTTACGATAGGAGCCGTTCGCTCGATATAGCGGAGGCGGTCGGCGTACTTTCCGCGCACGACTTTCTTGAGCCACGCGTATTCTGCGGGGTATGCCCATGGGAACGCGAGGTCTTCCATGTCGCCCTTGAGCTTTCCCATGCCGAGCCGGTCCGCGATGGGCGCGTAGAGGTCCATGGTTTGGCGGGCGATGCGCATGCGAGACTCCGGGTCCTTGTGCTGCAACGTTGAGAGGTTGTGGAGGCGGTCGGCGAGCTTGATGATGATGACGCGAAGATCTTCCGCCATCGCAAAGAACATCTTCTTCAACGACTGCGTTTGCAGGTCGGTCGTGGTGGCACGCGAGCGCGCGCGACTGCTGATGGCAGACAGCTTCGTGACGCCGTCTACCAGGAACGCGACATCTGACCCAAATTGATCCTCGATGTCCTTTCTGGTCGCCGCAGTATCTTCGAGGGCATCGTGCAGAAGTGCCGCTGCAGCGGTTTTCGCGTCAAACCCGAGGTCGGCGAGAAAGAGCGCGACGTTGAGGGGGTGGATGATGTAGGGCTCCCCGGAGGCGCGGAGTTGGCCTTCGTGGTAGCGTGCGGCCGCATGAAACGCCCGCTCGATCAGTGTGCGATCGTCGCCCCGGTATTTCGAAAGGAGAGCGTCGAGCGTATCCATTGACGATATTGTATTCCTATTTTCTGGTTTTTCAATGGCCCCAACAAAAACGTCTCGCGGTTATCGCGAGACGGTGAAGGGGAGGTCGGCAGGGTGAAGCTCCCTGAACGAGAGGAGCTGCTGGTCCTTGCTTGATACGATCGGGTTTCGGACCGGCCACGGGATATCGAGCGTGCAGTCGTTCCAACGGACGCCGGATTGATCCTCGGGGCCGGAGTAGGTATCGTCGCAGAGATAGCAGAAGAGCGTGTTGTCGGCCAGGCTGAGGAATCCGTGTGCGCATCCAGCCGGGATGAAAAGCGTCTTTCCGTTCTCTGCGGAGAGGGGGAAGCAGGCATAGCTTCCGAACGCAGGGGAGTCTTTCCGGAGATCGACAACTACATCGAACACGGATCCGGCGAGAACGGTTACCAGCTTCGCTTGCGGGCGGAGTCTCTGGAAGTGAAGTCCCCGGAGGACGTTCTTTTTGCTTCGCGAGACGTTGAGCTGCTTCACGTCCATCGGCGGAATCTCGATGTTGGCAGTCTGATGAGCGTTGTAGAGCTCGCAAAAGAGGCCACGCTCGTCCCAGTGTCGGTCGGGGGTTACGAGGACGACTCCCGGGATGTGGATCGTTTCATGTTCCACGCCGGCCCTCCTTCAAGAATGTGCTGGCAGAGATATATCACGGAGCTCCGCGAGCGTCTATGCCGCTTCCGCGTCGGCCGGGGCTTCTTCTGTTTCGGTCTTCTTGATCTTCTCCGTGTGTTTGCACTTCGGAAAGTTCGAGCAGGCAATGAACTTTCCGAAACGGCCCACGCGGTAGATCAGTTCGCCGCCATCGTCGGGGCATGTTCGGCCGACTTTTTCGGGGGGAGCGGAGTCCTTCTTTTCTTTGAGGATGTTTTTGCACTCGGGAAAGTTCGAGCAGGCGATGAACTTTCCGAAACGGCCGCGCTTGACCACCATCGTGCTCCCGCATTTGTCGCAGATCTTGTCGGTCTGTTCGATCTCCGCCTCTTTCGCCTCTTGGGCCTCTTTCATTTTCTCTTTGATATCAAGTGCGAGCGGGGCGTAGAACGCACGGATCGTCGGCACCCATGAGCGTTTGCCCGCAGCAATATCGTCGAGCTCGTCTTCCATGCCCGAAGTGAATTTCAGGTCGACGATGCGCGGAAACTGAGCGATCAGAAAATCGGTGACCTGGGTGCCGATCTCGGTGGGGTGGAAGTATCGGCTCCGATCCTTCTCGACATACTTGCGGAGCAGGATAGTGCTGATGATGGCGGCGTAGGTGCTCGGGCGGCCGATACCTTCCTTTTCGAGCGTTTTGATGAGCGACGCTTCATTGTATCGGGCGGGCGGCTTGGTGAAATGTTGCTCCGGAGTGAGCTCGTGGAGAGCGAGCGCTTCTCCGTCACGAACGACCGGCAGTTCATTGTCCTCGAATTTGGACGGGAGGACTTTGAGCCAGCCGTCGAAGGTAAGCGTAGAGCCGGTCGCACGGAATCCGTATGTACCGGCAGCGATGTCGATCGCGGTCGCATCAAAGCGGGCGTCCGCCATCTGTGACGCGGTGAATCGACGCCAAATGAGGTCGTAGAGTTTGAGCTGCTGCGGAGTGAGCGAGCTGGCCATGGATTCGGGCGTTCGCGCAGGGTCGGTCGGCCGGATCGCTTCGTGCGCTTCCTGTGCGCTCTTGGACTTCGTCTTATACTTTCGGCGGAAATAGTAGTTCGCCCCGTAGCTCGACTCGATATGTTCCTTTGCTTGCAGGAGAGATTGCTCGGAAAGGTTCACCGAGTCGGTGCGCATGTAGGTGATGTACCCGGCTTCGTACAGACCCTGAGCGAACATCATGGTCTGCTTGCTCGAGAAGCGGAGTCGGCGGTTCGCCTCCTGCTGCATCGTCGATGTCGTGAACGGTGCATGGGGCATTCGGGACGACTGAGTCTTCTCCACGCTCGTGACGGTGTAGGTCGCCCCGGCGAGGTCGTTGAGGATGGCATCCGCGCGCTCCTTGTTCGGAATGCCGAACTTGTCGAGCGTTGCTCCCTGCGCGCGCACGAGTTGAGCGGCGATAGGAGTGGGGGAGTTCGGGGTGGCGAGCGATGCGAGTATCGTCCAGTACTCCTCGGGCTTGAACGCTTCGATCTCGCGTTCGCGCTCTACAATGAGGCGGGTTGCGACCGACTGAACGCGACCGGCGGAGAGACCGCGGTAGTACCGCTTCCAAAGAACGGGAGATAGTTTGTAGCCGACAAGCCGGTCGAGCACGCGGCGGGCCTGCTGGGCGTCGACGAGGTGGCGGTCGAGCTCGCGCGGATGCTCGATAGCATGCTGGATAGCCGACTTGGTGATCTCGTGGAACACGATGCGCTGGACCTTGAGGTCCTTCTTTTTCTTCTGAAGTTTCGCAAGGTCGAGCGCCTGCGACAGGTGCCAGGCAATGGCCTCTCCTTCGCGGTCTTCATCGGTTGCCAGGACGATGGTGTCGGCTTTTGCGGCTTCCTTTTTCAGCTCGGACAGATTCTTCTTCGCTTTCGTCGGAACAATATAGGTCGGCGCGAAGTCCTGCTCCGTGTCGATACCGAGTTCGGACTTCGGAAGGTCGCGAACGTGTCCGTAGCTCGAGCGGACGACAACATCATCTCCCAGATATTGGGAGATGGTCTTTGCTTTGGTCGGGGATTCAACGATGACGAGTTTCATGAGTGTGAGTGGGGCGATGTGGTCGCGTGGTAGATGTTGTTGCCAGCGTGTCGGATGTCGTTGTGCAGTTCAAGTATGGATATCGCCGCGATGACGTGCGCCGCATCGGATTGGGTCGCCACGATGACCGCATCGAGATGCGCGGGTCCCTGTGTTCGCAATAGAGCCAGTATACTCTGCTGGAGCGGATCGCGTGTGGATAGAGGTGCCTTAGGAAGCGGAACGTGGCGGATCGCGTAGGATTCCAAGATGTCGGAGACGGTCATGACCGGCCGCGCTCCTTGCTGGATAAGAAGGTTCGAGCCTGCCGATCGCGGCCAGTAGATGCTTCCCGGAACGGCGAAGACGTCGCGGTTCTGATCAAGAGCGCACGCGGCGGTGATGAGCGAGCCGGATTTTTTATTCGCCTCGACAACCACAACGCCGCGGGAGAGTCCGGAGATGATACGATTGCGCTTTGGAAAGGTATGCTTCCCGCCGGGCATGGTGCCGGGATATTCCGAAACAACGAGCCCGCCTTCTTCGATGATGCGCTTGCCAAGGCGCTCATTCTCCTTCGGCCACAGGTTTTTTATGCCGGTGCCAAGGACCGCGATCGTTTTTCCGGGTGCGTCGAGCGCCGCTTGGTGGGCGATCGCGTCGATGCCGAGTGCAAGTCCGCTTACGACCGTGACGCCATTCGCCGCCAGCTGGCCGGCGAGGTCGCGTGTAGCTTGTCGGCCGTAGTCGCTGGCCAAGCGAGTTCCCACCACGCCGATACAGAAGGTGCTCAGAAGCGCGGTATTGCCGCGACAATAGAGCGGTGACGGAGGATCGGCAATGCGGCGCAAAAGCTCCGGGTATGCCGCGTCTTCTATATATAATGCCTGGACATCCGCCACGGGGGCACATGGTAGTTGTGGTTTGTCATTCTGTCAAATATCCCGCCTTTTGCTTTTCGACATGACTCGGCTATGATAGTGGGGCAATGTATCTCTCCGTCATCATTCCCGCGTACAACGAAGCGAAGCGCATCGGGTCAACGGTGCGGTCAGTGTGCGAGTGGCTTTCCCGTCAGGAGTACGACTGGGAAGTGATCGTGGTGGATAATCGGTCCACGGACGGAACCGCCGATGCGGTGCGCGAAGTGATGCAGCAGTTCCACGCGATTCGACTCATTCAGGAGAAGCGGCCGGGGAAGGGGCGTGCGGTCACGGCAGGCATGTTGTTCGCCACGGGGCGGGTCCGGTTGTTCATGGACGCGGATAGCAGCACCACGATCGATCACTTCGCACAGATGAAGCCGCTCTTCGAGCACGGAACGGATGTGGTCATCGGATCGCTGGCGGCTCCCGGAGCAACGGTTGTGCGGGGAGGCGCGGAACCCCTATGGCGCGTCGTGCTGGGGAAGCTTGGTAATCTTTGGATACAGGCGTGGGCGGTGCCGGGCATCTGGGACACCCAGCGCGGATTCAAGGCGTTCACGGCCCGAGCTGCGCAGGAAATCTTCTCACGGCTCACCATTTTCGGTTGGGGGTTTGATGTGGAGGTGCTTACCTGCGCGCGTCAGCGTGGATTCCGGATCGCGGAGATCCCGGTGACTTGGAATAATCCTCCCGACACTCACGTGAACGTGTGGACCTATCCAAAAGTACTACTCGACACGGTGCGCGTCGGTTTTCGGCGCTTCTCTCGTGCATATACTCATTAAGCATGGCAGCGAACGAATTCCGAAAAGATCTCGTGTCCGGGGAGTGGGTGCTTATTTCGAGTGCGCGCGCGAAGCGGCCACATGACGGTGCTCGCGAACGGCTGAAGCAATCCGTGGCGGACTGTGTATTCGAACCCGAGCGTATGGCAGATCAGCTGCCGCCCGTGCTGGTGTACGACCACGGGCGTCCGATGCAGTGGCACGGAGACTGGCGGGGGCGCTGGACGACCGCCGTGATCCCGAACAAATTTCCCGCGCTTGTTTCCGGTGTGTGCGGGGAGCCGACCATGCGCGGTCCGTTCGCGACACATCCCGCGCACGGGTTCCATGAGCTGGTCATCACGCGCGACCACGACCGGAGCATCGCTGATTTTTCGGTCGACGAAACCGCGGAGCTTCTCCATGTGTACCGCGATCGGTATCGAGTGATCGCGCAGGATGCGTGCGGCGATTATGTAAGTATTTTCCATAATCACGGGCGCGGGGCGGGGGCGTCGGTGTACCACAACCACTCGCAGATCATCTCAACACCCGTGGTCCCCCCGGAAGTGATGCGCTCGCTCGAAGGCGCCGACCACTATTTCCAGCAGCACGGGGTCGGGGTGCATCGCGCGCTCATCGACTGGGAGCTGCAAGAGGGCACGCGCATCGTGTATGAGAACACGCAGTTCATCGCGTTCTGCCCGTTCGTTTCCAAGACCGCATACGAAGTTCGCATTTTCCCGAAGACCCAAGAGCCGCGCTTTGAATCGTCGGGCGACGACTGCCTCCGCGACTGCGCGGACGCGCTCAATGCGGTGCTCACAAAGCTCCACCGTGCCCTCGATGATGTCGACTATAACTTCTATATCCACACCGCGCCGGTCGCCCGCGACCCCGAGGTCAACTACGACTACTACCACTGGCATATCGAAGTGGTACCGCGCGAGGTGATGCCGAACATTCCGCTCCACGGGGGATTCGAGCTTTCCACCGCTATCCATATCAACGCGTTTGATCCGGACGAGTGTGCCGCGCATTTGCGCGATACCAGTGTGTCGTAAAACCACTTTGACCCTCCCTCACGACATGGCGCGCTGCTCGGCACGACGTCCCCGCCTCACTGGCGGGGCGTCTTGCTCTCGCGCCGTCGCGCTCCGAAAATCCTCGCAGCATGCCACGTCGCTCGCTCTATCCCAATGGCGCGGTATGCAGAGCGACCCGAACGCCTCGGCACCCCAGCGAGGCTTCGCGGACCGGGAGGCAGAGCCACTGCCGAGCGGGAGCGTGAGGGATGAGGCGCTCCGGACCGGGAGCGCCGAGAAACCGTCCGAGTCGGGG
>JADZAY010000011.1 GCA_020852375.1 Candidatus Yanofskyibacteriota bacterium | reverse complement strand
TACCGCAGGCAACGGGATACAGGGTACCGGACTGGATCACGCCGGAGTCGAGATGCAGAGAGCTTACCGAGGAGCCGGGGGCAACCGTTACCCGAAGTTCACCGGTGCAGAGGGAGGAGCTGCTGCCGGTGGTGACAGCGGGAGCGGCGGGGGCAGATAGGAAGATATAGACCGCGCCTTGGTTCGTATTGATACCGGGATCAGTCTGCGCGGCAAAAAATACACGCGAGCCGTCATCGACAATAGCCGTTGTAATCCCGAATTCGTCGCTCGCTACGCCATCGGCAGCTGTGATTTTTTCCGACTCAGTCCATGTTGTAGCGACACGGTTGAATACATATCCGGCGCCCTGATACGAGCCGACCCCATATGCTCCGATGGAAAGTGTCGCCCCGTCGCCGGTAAGTGCAGTACTTACACCGAATAGACTCCCGGTCGCAGTATCGCTCGCGAGAAGTTTCTGCTCTTCGGTCCAGGTAACGCCGGATCGGGAGAATACATAGACGGCACCGGTATAATTTCCTCCCGTATATCCGTAGGCGCCAACAGCCAAGCGCGTCCCCGCATCGTCAAGCGAAACGGAAAACTCATATCCGAACTCATCATAATTTGCCCCGTCACTCGCGGTAACAATCTGCTCTTCGGTCCAGGTAACGCCGGATCGGGAGAATACATAGACGGCACCGGTATAGGTGTTACGGATTGAAGCGCCTATCGCTACGCGAGTTCCGGTTGAGTCTATCGCAACCGATTCACCGAACTTATCGCTGGCGACTCCATCGCTTGCGTTCAGCTCCTGCTCTTCGGTCCAGGTAACGCCGGATCGGGAGAATACATAAGCAGAGCCGGCGGGAGCGAGAGCCCCATTACGCCCACCCTTCGCACCGACGACAAGTCGTGATCCGTCATCAGTAATCCCGACGGAATACCCAAAGTATGAATTGGCGGCCGCATCACTTGCGGTCAACTTTTGTTCCTCCGTCCATGTGGAGCCAGAGCGGGAAAACACATATGCAGCTCCCGTATCGGTTGCGCCTTGTTTCTGCGCGCCCACGACGATGCGGGAGCCATCGGAAGTTATCGCAACAGACCAGCCGTAGTCATCGCCAGCAACCGTATCGCTTCCGATGACCTCCTGCTCAAGAGCCCAGGTTGTCCCAGAGCGAACATATACGTATGCCGCCGACTTTCCTCTTGCGCCGATGACCATGCGTGAGCCATCAGCCGCCACTGCGACACGATTCAAAAAATCGAACGCCGCCGGGCTCGCGATAGTCACCTTTTGCTCCTGCGAATAGGTGGCCTGCGCGCATGGCGAAAACGATACGAACACCGCCACCACAGCGGCAAGCATCGTAAGCTTCGGTAGTACCTGGCGCATACGCATATGATAATGGATCATAGTGTCTTCATTATACCCGCAAGCGAGGCATCAATAAAAAATTTTGTTGTGGAAAAACGCTCCGACATTGTTGTCGGAGCGTGAGCGCTACAGCGAAGGAAAGAGGTTCACGATCTCAGGAAGCGGGCTGACCTTCAATGACGCCGTCGCATCGTGAGCGAACATCGTGAAGACGAAATCCACACCCCAGATCCGCCGTTCGGGATTGCTATGCAGCACCATGAATCGCCGCCCGTCAGGAATGGTAATGACGCTGAACGAACCGGCGGCAGGTGTTTGGATGGCCGCGTACGGATCCCAGAACAACCCGCCCTCCGTAAGCGAGCCCTGCAGAGCAGCGAGCCGCTTCAAGACCGCAACGCGAGCTGGCTGGGAAACCGGGAGCGAGAATGGGTCGGGCCAATCCCCCGCGGGGTCCGAGGCGGGGTCCGTCGAAGGCGCCCGCGGACCTTCCGTCGTCCGCGCATACCCAAACTCTCCAAAGAACAGCGGCTTCGTCGTGCGCGCTCGCATTGCCGCCACCGCATCCTCGTATCGCCCAGATGGGATGTTGAAGTTGTAAACGTGCGGCGTTACCACATCCATCAGCGATTCGAGCGTGTACGGCCGGCCGCCATTGAGACCATCGATGTCGTCGACCAGACCGAACTCCGGCGATGGGTACGCCCACCATTCGGGATGCTCGGGGAGGAACACGGTCGCCTCCCCCGTGGTAATGAGGTGCCGCCCATCAATCGCGCGAATCTCGGCGACACGCCGACGCACAAAGCTCGCCATCCGTGCTGCGTACCACCTATTCCCGTCATTCCCCTGGCCGTTCAATGGCCACCGCAGCAGAACTTCCCCGCTCACCTCGTACATGAGAATAGTCGGGTTATTCTTGAACGCCTCCGCGATACTCCTGGTGTAGTTGCGGTGGAGCTGGTCCATCGCACTTCCGGACGGGGCGAGACGGCACTCCTGCTTCGGCGATTCGGGGTAGACGAGAAAATCCCACCCTCCCGCCGGATTCGGACATTCCCAATCCATGAGCAGGTTGAGATCGAAAAGAATTGTCACCCGCAGATCAAGACGCCTCGCAATCGCAACGATGCGCTGAAGTCGGTCGAGATAGAGCAAACTGATGGATCCGTCTTGCTGGAACCAGTCAGGCGTCCCCTCCGGCATCCACAACCGCCAGATGCGGTACGCGGGAATCATGAGCTTGATGGTGTTCAGTGACATCGTGTCCCGCAGAAGCATCAGCTCTTGCTCGATGGCGATTTCGTTGAAGTCCTGATAGATCCAGAACGGCGTCACCAGCTCGATGGTGCCCGTTTCCGGATATGTCTTGACCGGATAGCGCGGGTACATGCTGGTGTAGTACACCGCACCCTGCACGAAGAACCGCGTCCCGTCTTCAAGCTCCAGATGGTCGCCAACGGCCCTCACAAACTGATCGCGCGCCGGCTTGGGAGTCGGCGGCGTGCTGGGCGGGGCGGTCGGCGATCCGTTTCCGCCGCATCCACCCGCCACTATGGCGCACAGGAACAACGTGACAATTCGCACGATCCACCTCGCTTGGTAAAGGACGGCGAATCATATACGCCATACTCGACCGAGAAAGTCAATTGGCTACTTCAGCACCGTGAAGGTAGCGGCAATTTCTTGCGCCGACGAGAAAAACAGAAGTCGCGTGGGGGCGGTCGTATCTCCGGTGTTTCCGATCTGGAACATGAGCGTGAAGTATTTCCCACTCACCGATAACGGGAAAACATATCGGACCGACCCACTTCCCCATGCCTCGAATCCTTTCACGGCCCTCCCATCGATAAGCGTGGTAACCTCACGAAATTCCCCGGGTGATCCAGCTTCCTTACTGCCCTGGAATGACGCATTCAGAATTTGAAAGCATGCGGCATCGGTCGCACACGCAGGAGCGGGCTCCGGAGAACCGATCTCAATGTCCCACACATTCGCCATCGTTGTGCCCGTCGTATTCACCTGTGTGAGGAACAGATTCGGAGCATAGCGCTCATCCGACCGAAAACCGGCGGGCACCTTCACCGAAAAAAGTCCCGTCGTGTTCGTGTATGTCTCCCATCCGGCACTGCTCGAAAATCGCAGCGTCGTGAGGATCTGCTTCCCGATTGTGTAACCATCATAATCCTTTGCCCCCCACTGAGGGTGCTCAACGATACGCAAGAGCGATGCATCGAACACAACAAAGAATTCTCTTCCTGCATCATAGGTATACGCCGTCGGCGATGGAGCACCCTCAAATACCGTAAATGTGCTGCCATCGACAACGATGCTGCCTTTCGTGACGCTCGCGTTTTTCACCGGATCAAGATTCCAGTTTGCGATAGCCCGCTCTTTCGAGTAGGTCGCGGTGAATCGATCGATCTGAAAGAACGCATTCGTACCCCCGATATCCGGAATTTCATACGGTCCCTTCGAAACCGCGATCACGTTCTGACTGTCGTACACCTCGTATCCCGGTGGGACATCGAATGAAAGAGAGAAGTAGCGTGAATTGAAGCGCGTCCATCCGCTTGGAATGATCTGACTCGCAGACACCACGGGCGTCGGGGTCGGCGTTTCCGTTTCAACAGGAACATCGGAGCGCAACCACATCCCCACATACACCGCCGCAGCCAGAACGAGAACGGCAAGCGCTACGATCAGAAGCACATTCGATGACGCGCGCCGCGGCTCCGGCAGCATCACGGGCGGTGGCACCTGCGCGGGTGGACTCGTCAAATCGAGAGATGGAGATGGCATTTCCATATCTCACGGACGTGGCATTACCGTGATAGCCACCGGAGGATTCTCCTGTCCAAACCAACCGACTCCTCCTTGATTCATTCTCCACTGGAAGTTGTAGGTGCCAGGCGTGAATGGGGCCTTGATGAGGAAGGTGAATGTTGCGCTCTGCCCGGATGGGACCGGAGCATACGGAAGTGGGATGAAGCTCGTCCCCCATGTTGTATTGTCAGCAGGACCCCAACTCTTGATGCGGTACGCACTTGTGTAGTTACCGGGAGATCCTTTGACATCCCATGCTTTGGTGCCCGTATTCTTGAAAGTAACATAAACCTCCTGCGTCTCGCCAATGTACATAGTTCTCCGAGACACGAGGACATAGACAATTTTGGCGTCATTCACAAGCATCGGTGTTGGTGAAGGAGTAGAGGTTATCTCCGCCGCAAAGAACCGGCCAATACCGAGCTCGTATCCCGAGAGGACCATCCCAATACTGACCACGACAGCCGCAATGCCGAGGATAAGGAGGATGCCTCGGGACTTTTTACTGAGTTTCATATGCATTCATAATACTGCCAACTATGCCGAAACGATACCGTCTGTGTTCATAACTACCGCCCACCTCCCCTACCTCCGGTAGAGGGGCACCTGCGAGAGCGCGGTGTAGGGTACGGGAGACTGTGCGTACCAATTGAGCTCGTTGGAGTTGATGCAGAAGACCTTCTTGAAGAAGGCGGGGTCTTCG
>JADZAY010000010.1 GCA_020852375.1 Candidatus Yanofskyibacteriota bacterium | reverse complement strand
GGAACTTTTTTGTTTCTCGGTACATATGCTCGAGACTGAATGCCTGGGCGGTTACTCTGCCTTGCTCGATCAGACGCTCTCGGAGCTCCGGTTGCCGAGAAACCGTCTTGATGGCCTCCGCGATATTGAACTCATCGTTATACCGCACCAGAAACCCATTCTCCCCCTGAACAACTACCTCGGGATTCCCGCCGGCGGTCGTCGTGATCACGGGAACGCCCGCTTGCATCGCTTCGAGGATCTGATGCGAAAAGCCCTCGTATCCCGTGTTGAGCACAAAGACATCTGCCGCGGCAAGATACCATGCGAGCTCTGAAGGGGCCATGCGCCCGACCAAGAACACCTTACGCTCGAGTCCAAGGTTTCTAACTACAGACTGAAGCATTGCCATGTCCGGACCGTCGCCGACAATGACGAGCCGAAAGAATTGGTTCACCTGAAGCAATTGCGGCATGAGCTTAATAAGCATCCGGAAGCCCTTCCACGGAACTAGGCGCCCGACGGACACGATAAGCGACCCGGAGATACCGATGTGTCGTCGTGCCTCTTCCTTCGGCGCTGCAACGAGCGGCACATCAGCTCCATTGTAGATGACGGTAATACGATCCCGGGGTACACCCCACCCCTCTACCATGCCAGCGAGATATTTCGATGGAACGAGCACCGCATCCGCTGAGCGGCACACGCGTCGCTGGAGACGATCGAGACGAGCAACACGGCCTCGCTTGGGAGCCCGTTGAAAATCGTCGATCAGGAGATGCGTCTGTCCTGATTGTACGGCCATCTCCCATGCGTAGTCGCCCGCAATGCGCACGATGACCCGCCGCCGCGCGAGCCGAGCAGCCCAGAGCGCAACCCCGCCCGCCGATGATGCGTTCAACAATAGCACGCCGTCACAGGACCGCGCTGCAATGTATGCCCGGAACGCATAAATAGCGTGCCGCAACCCCCACGGAATCACGCGCCACACGCGCCGCACCGAAAAAGGCATATCCGCATCCCCTGCATGCCGAAGAGTCGATGAGTAGGTGAGAACTGTCACCTGAATTCCGTCAGCGGACAGTCTTGCCCCGAGCGCTCGGGCATAGGATGCGGGTCCGCCAATATCAGGGGCAAAGATGCCTGTTGCAATAAGAATGGATCTCATGAGCGGGAGGATGACCACATGCCTTCATACACGGCATACATCCGCCGAGCGATAACAGACCAATCGTATTCCCGGGCGGCAAGAGCGGAAGCATGTGAAACGATCTGCTCTCGTAGATGCGCATCCGTCATCGCGCGAACGATCTGCCGCGCGATGTCGTCTGGATCGTTCGGATCACAGAGCAGGCCGGTCCGCTCGTGCTCTACGATGTCAGGAATCCCACCGACGGGACTCGCCACAACCGGGATCCCCGCCGCCATCGCTTCAAGAAAAACATTTCCCAAACCTTCGGAGCGCGAGGGGCGAACGAAGACGTCTGCCACCGAGTATACAACTGGAAGTCGCTCATGGGGCACGCTGCCCATGAATTCGATCCGCTCCCGAGCTCCCAGCGCACTGCTCAGCTCCTCCAGGCCGCGTCGTAATGGTCCGTCGCCGACGATGAGGAGGCGCGCCTGAGGGATTGTCTCGCACACCCGGACGAACGCACGAATGACGCCTTCAAGATTGTTTTTGGGAACCAATCGCGACACCGTTAGTACGGTGGGATCGGGATTGCGCACCCGCGACCCTCCGGACATTGCAGCGACATCAACACCATTTGGAACTACAACAACTTCCCGACACCCCATTCGGCGGGCATACTCCGCGAGGTACGAGCTGATCGCCGTCACCCCGTTCGCCCGACGCACGATGCATCGCCGGGTAAAACGAACGAACCACGACTGCTGTGCAAGCTCTTTTCCCTCTTGGAGCGTGACCAAAAACGGCACCCGGACGCGCGCGACCGCCTTGAGGAGCCATCCGGCACCACCCGCATATGATGCCTGATATGCGTGCATCACATCATACGGCGCTCGCCGCATCAGCAGCCATGCCCGCCATGCAAGCTGTAGCGGCAACAAAAAGCGCGGCGCCGATGAGACCCGATACACGGTCACCGCGCCGATGCGCTCGATGCTCGGCGAGCCAGGAACTGCCGCGGTAACGAGGTCCCAGGAAATGCCGTCGAGGCTCTGGGCGATGTGATGCGCGGCTAATTCACTCCCGCCAATGCGCGGGAGGTATTCCGTAGAAAGAATGAGAACGCGGCGGTGCATTGCCAATTGCCCGACATCACTTATGATGGTGATATCAGTATTGAACACTAGTATGACAGAAAAGCAGCAGAAAAAAAGGGTTTTCATCGTCATTACTCAAGGCGAGACGGGGGGAGCGCAACAGTTCGTCGCGCAGCTTGCGAACCATATCGATCCCGAGCGATTCACCCTCCACATCGTCTGGGGCGCTTCTGGACACAGCGATCTCGCCAACTCCCTTCCGCACCATGTGACCCACGCAACAGCGAAGCATCTTGTCCGCCCCCTTTCCCCATGGCACGACTTCCGAGCGATCGGCGAACTGCGAGATCTCATGCGAGCATTTCGTCCGGACATCGTCCTGTGCATTTCCAGTAAGGCGGGGTTCGTCGGATCACGGGCGGCTCATGGGCTCCGGGGTATGTTTCCAAACCTGTCGGTCATCTACCGTATCGGCGGCTGGACGTTCAACGACCCGTGGCCGTCATGGAAGCGCACAGCGTACCGCCTACTGGAAAAGATCTCAGCGCGCTGGAAGGATTATATCGTCCTCAACAATACCCACGATCTCGAGCAGGCGCGGCAATTTGGGATTCGCCCGCGCAAGACTGCGCTCCGTATCTACAACGGCCTTGATCCGTATCTTCCTGTTGAGCCGCGGGATCGCGCCCGGGAATTCCTACACAGCCACATCCCCTCACCACTGAAAGGAGAACCGTACGACTGGCTCGTCGGGACGGTCGCCAACCTGTACCCCGCAAAGGACATCGAAACCCTCGTCCGCGCCGCAGCAAGAGTCGGGGGAAGTGTGCGGTTCATCGTCATCGGAGACGGGCAGCAACGCGCACACCTCGAACGTCTCGCGCGCGATCTCGGACTTCACCATCGCTTCTTCTTCGTCGGTCGCGTCCATGACGCCAGACGCTATTTGCAAGGATTCGACGTCTTCGTCCTCCCCTCGGTCAAAGAAGGCTTCCCGTGGGCCCTTTTGGAGGCAATGGCCGCGCGCGTACCGGTCGTCGCAACGGCGGTCGGGGCCGTCCCCGAGATGATTGAGCACGACGTGAGCGGCATCGTCTGCGCTCCCGGAAACCCCGAACAGATCGCTCGCGGTATCGTGCGTCTCCTCGGCGACGATAAGCTCCGCCAAGACCTCGCTATCGCCGCGCACCAGAAGGTCATCTCGACCTTCTCGCTCCGAGAGATGATCTCCCAGTATGAGAAACTGTTTTGGGCGACGGATCAGGATGTCAATTCCCCATCCTTATAGCCGATAGCGCCGTATGATATCGGCGTTTTGGGGGACATCGTGGACCATGATCATGATGCCACCCTCTCGGTAGACGGCGACCCACTCCGGATCTTTCGTGATCCATCGCAGGAATGCGTCCGACCACGGGGTCATGTCGCTCGTGTTCCAGATGATCGCATTGATCCTGTAGCGTGCGACGTTCGCGCGCCACACTCGCGGATCCTCCTGCATGGGAATGTATGTCTTTTGGATAAAGTCGGCGGGATACGCTTCTGGCCGCCCATCAATGAATACTCGCTCTTCCGGAAGCTTCCAGATCAAAAAACTCCCGATGTCGAAGTTATTGAAGATGGGCCCGTGGATCCCTGCGCGCCCAAAGAAATCAACGGACTCCTGGTGTCCCTGCGGCACGATAAAGCCAAAATGCTGGCCAGTAAGTCCGGCGGGTGGATAGATCTGATCCAGAACGACGCTCGCACCCAAAAGCCCCAATACCATCAGACACCCCACCATAAGCCCCCTTCCTCCCCATCGCCATTCGAGTTCGCTGATATTCTTGAGCGTCGCGGGAAGCGCGCACAGAGCAAAGAGCGGGTAATTTCTGATCATCTCGAGTGCGAGCCCGCCCGCACCAAGAACCAGCAAAAGCCCCATGATATTCGCCCGAAGACGCCTCGCGTTCAGGGCGAACGAAAGCGCCACGAGCATCGCCAGCACCCCGAGACCCCAGGACGTCATCGCGGGGTATCCGAGTCGAAGTAGGAAGAAAGGGGTCTGATTCTCGACAATAGAATATCCGTAGTTTCCCCACAGTGTGATCGGATAAAGCGCTCCATGGATCCCGCTCGGGTTCATTACCGTGGCGAGCGCCAAGAGTCCGGTGATGACCGCGTATCGAGATCGGAAGAATCCGCGAGCCCACTCTCGAAACCCGTGTGATGAAACGCCTCGACCGATTAGGAACGCAGCCCACACGAACGGGCCCATAAAGAAATAGATGTGGGCATTCACCCAGATCAACTGGGCCGCCGGAAGCGTCCATATTAGTTTCGGAAATCGCTCTTCCCGATAGAGCACGAACAGGAACCAGGCGAGAAACACAAAACTCAACACCTCGGGGCGGACATCGGTCCGTTCAATAAGCGCAAAGAGCGCCGCCACCCCGACCACCAATGACG
Source organism: Candidatus Yanofskyibacteriota bacterium (assembly GCA_020852375.1). GTDB lineage: Bacteria > Patescibacteriota > Minisyncoccia > 2-02-FULL-40-12 > GWA2-44-9 > JAGOPO01. The sequence continues at coordinate 1,586 of JADZAY010000010.1, read as the reverse complement.
GAGCGGCACTTTTTGCTCTCCACGCCGCCGCGTACGCGAGGCCGAACGCGAGCGCGATCAGCGCCGCCTTGAGCGTAATGAGACCCTGCAGACCGACGAGTCGCTCTCCGAGGTAGAGTGCGAGCGAGCCGAGCCAATGATGATTCACGAACGGAAAATCCGGAGCGGTATAAGAAAAAAGATTCGTCTCGGGGATGTGATGTGTGGCCCAGATGATGCTGCCGATTCGAATGTGACGCCCGATATCCTGATAGATCGACGTCAGTGTGTGCACCGAAAGCAGTGCTACCAACAGCACAATGCCGACACATGAGCCCAGAGAAAGAAGTCGGTCGCGCGAATAGTACATCTCTTCTATTGTACCAAAACCAAAAGACCCCCGAAGGGGTCTTTTGGTGCGGAGCTCCGGAGAGCTACGCGGAATGCACGCTACGGTTAGTTGTACGAGACATCAACCGTGAGCGGAACATCCTTGGCCTGCAGGTACAGGTTCTCGTCGGAACCGCCCTGGAGGAGCCACTCAAAGGCACCGGCCGTCGCGATCTGCAGCGACAGAGAGTCAGTGCTGTTGGCGGTATCCTCAGCAGAAGCAGTGTTCAAGCGGACCTTGTACTTCTTCGACGTGCCAGCCGTGATCAGGTACGGGGTACCCAGAACCAGCTTGGCAGTGTACGAAGTGCTGCCAGACAGCGTGGTGTTCGCTGAGCTCGTACCCGTGTCGTAGTCGATCAGGTCGATCGTGCCGGCGCTGTTCGAAGCAGCGGAACCGGACAGCGTGAACGATACAGAGGCGAACTCTGCACCGAACGCCGGATCAACGGACAGGGTGAGCAACGCAACATCATCCGACGCGCTGCGGGTGTGAGTCGTGCTGCCCATCAAAGCGAGGGCGGCAGTCATCTTGGTGCGCAGGGTCGTCTGAGTGTTGGCAGCGAGCGCGGTGTTCAGACCGGACACGGTGCTTGCCTGGTTAGAGGCATTACCGTAGGCCTCCACATCAAGCGCACCATGGATGCGGAAGGTGTGTGCCTTTGCATGGCCGGCCGGGACCGAGCTGTAGTCAGCTGCATCGCCCTTCAGGGTGAAGGTGCGAGTCGTGTTCTTCGGAACGATGAGGGCCGTACCGAACGAGAAGTTCGAGACGAAGCCGCTGATCGCGCCCGAAGTCGACGCCGTCAGGGCAGTGCCCGTACCAACAACAGCGTTGCCGCTGTCGAAGAGACGGAGGTTGCCGAAGACGTTTGCTGAGCTGGAGGCGAACATTTCCAGACTGTTGATGCGGATATCTTCGTCGTTGCTAGCCGCGAAGCGGACGGTCGCGAGCGGGACATCAGTCGCGCCCAAGACCACCTGCTGGACCGGCGGGGTCGAAGCATCCATCGTCACAGTCAGCGTACCGCCAGCAGCGATCGTGATGTTCTGACCAGTCACCGGGGTACCGGAGACAGTCTGGCTAGCGTTGGTGGAAGCACCGAAGCCAACCGCACCAGTCAGCCGCGTCGGGTTGTAGGTACCCGCGTTGCTGTTGGTGAGAACATCGCCGTACACATCCAGAACGACCGAACCACCGGCTGGGATCAGCGTCG
>JADZAY010000009.1 GCA_020852375.1 Candidatus Yanofskyibacteriota bacterium | reverse complement strand
GTGGAGATGTGGGGAATCGAACCCCAGTCCACTACGATACTCGGCACGATGTACTACCACAGTAGACGGTTTGGTGGTTCGCGCACGGCTAGAGAACCGTCAAAAGCACCGCGCACTAGCGTTTCAAGGTTTCGGCCGACCGCGAAACGCGAACGGTCAGCCAAAGCGAGCTAGATGACACCACAGGATCCCGTAGCAGGCGTCAGGGTGTGATGCGCGACGCCCTTAGGCGAACGCGTAATTGGCGTTGGAATAGCCAGTTATATGTATGACCGGTGTTTAGCGCGGTTGGTCCCGGTCGACCGCGTATGGCATCGCGCGAGCATGATGCAGTGTCGAAACCGATCATCCCCGTATGCATAGTATAGCACAAAATCTACCACTTTTGCAAGCCCAGAAATTGACAAAATACAAAGAAAATAGTATACATACACTCAAGGAGGTGCCTCGTGGCACGAGGGACACAATCGACCAATCCGCCCCAGAAGCCCCACTTTCTAGTGATAGTAGCTCTGCTCCTTCTCATCGCAGGATTCTTTGTCCTCATGATGAAGTCCGAGCAGAAGAGGCAGCGCGCGGCAGCGGCGGAGCTATCACCCGCAGACACTACGCCAGTAGAAGTGGCTGGCGCCCCTGGCTCCTACTACTTCCCCGCGATCGGCAACGCATGGATCATCGCCCGCTACCAGTTCGAGGCCGCACACCCCGAGCTCCGTTGCGAGTACTCAGGAGCAAGGCAGAGATGGGCCTTCGAGGCCGCGCCAACCATCGGCCACTACCTGGTGTGCCGCAACATCGCCGTCGATGCACAAGACGCAACCATCCCGTAGTCCCCGCCCCCGCTTCACGCGGGGGCTCTTTTTTGCAGAGTATTGACTTAGCTCGATTTTTGTTTTTATACTTCCCCACGTTCTTTTCAGGAGGGGAAGGTATGTGGTCCCGGGGGCTTCGCTTTTTCGTAACCGTTGCCGTGACCGTTGTGTTGTTCGTGGTGTCCGCACTTTGCCGGGCTGAAGAACGGACCTCGCCGATGCCAACCTTCTCGACCAACGCTCAGGTGGTCAACCTCACGGTGTCGGTCACCGATGCCACAGGCACCCATTACCTCGAAGACCTCGGGATGCGCGACTTCTCGGTCTACGAGGACGGAGCGCCCCAGGAACTCGATCCGGTGTTGTTCGGGAAGGACACGCTACCCATCAGCCTCGTCATGCTCGTTGACTGTTCCGATTCGATGCGCGAGGCGTTCCCGCTGGCGCAGCGAGCCGCCGTGGGATTCATGAAGACGCTTCGCCCCCAAGACGAAGCGCGGGTTGTTGCGTTCGCCAAGCGGAGCCAAATCGTTCAGGACTTCGCCGACGACCCCGCGCTCCTCGAGCGAAGCGCAGCCTCGCTCACCGTCGAGGGAAACACACACCTCTACGACACGCTCTACCAGCAGCTCCGCGCGCTGGGGAGCCGATTCCCCAACCAGGAGCGGCGGCGCGTTGCGCTTCTCCTCACCGACGGGGAAGATATCGGCTCGCTTTCCTCCGACGACGATGTGCTCGAGGCGGCACGCGCAAGCGGCATCGCGGTCTATGCAATCTGGTTGCCTCATGATGCCGAAGCGCCGCTTCGTCGCGAAGAAGCCCGAAAAGGGTTCTGGTTCCTGCAACAGCTCGCCACGCGAACTGGTGGCACCCTCACCTCATTGCGTGCACCAGAGGCGCTCCCCGAGGCATGCGCCGCGATCTCGCGAGAACTGCGGACCCAGTACCACCTCGGCTATCACCCTCGCCCAGCCGAGCGTCCCCGCACGTGGCGTACCGTTTCTGTGTTCGTGAAACGAAATGACGCAGTAGCTCGGCATCGCGCCGGATACTACGCGCCGACTGCTCCGAAGCCCCTCCTCCCCTGAGGGGCTTTTTCTTGGTACAGTACCCCCATGAGATTTCGAGATCGCCCGCTCGCCATTACCGACATCGAAACGACCGGGCTCGACGCTACGGTCCACGAGATTATCGAGATCGCCGTCCTCATCGTCGACCAGCGGACCCTGAAGGTTCTCGACCAGTACCACGCACGGGTTAAGCCGCTCCACGTTGCGACCGGAGCAAAGCGAGCACTTGAGGTTGCCGGATACAATCCCGCGTCGTGGCGGAATGCGGTGTCACTCGAGACAGCGCTTGCTGTGTACGCCGACAAGGCGCGCGATGCCGTATTCTGCTCCTACAACGTTTTCCTTGCCTATTCGTTCCTCGATGCCGGATTCAAGGCCGCTGGCATCGAGGACCCTACCGACTACCACCGAATCGATCTGTTCACCCTTGCATGGTCTCGCTTGGGACTCGCAGTTCCTACCCTCGACAGTATCTGCAAGCGCCTCACTATCGTACCCGAACCGCTCCCGCGGCGAGCGATGGATGGCGCCCTCAAACAACTCGAGGTGCTTCGGGCTCTGCTCTACCGCTAATATGCCGACCAAGCGCATCCTCACCGCCATAGCCCTCCTCACCATCGCGCTCTACACGCAGTGGCTTGCGGAGCCGACCGATCGCCACAACAATCCCTCCCTCACTGCAACACCGAAACCCGCCCCCTCGGGCATGGTGCTGGTCGCCAAGGTTGTCGACGGGGATACCATTGAGATCGACGGCGGAGCTCGTGTCCGCTACATCGGAATCAACACCCCAGAAACGGTCGACCCGCGCCGCCCCGTACAGTGCTTCGGAAAAGAGGCCTCTGCCTTCAATAAAAAGCTCGTTGAAGGCGCATATGTCCGACTCGTTCGCGACATCAGCGATACGGACAAATACGGACGCCTCCTCCGGTATGTCTACCTGCCTGACGGCACCTTTGTGAACCTTGAACTCGTGGCTCGGGGCTATGCGCAGGCAAGCGCCTATCCACCCGATATCGCCCACGCCAAGGAGTTTGCGGCAGCCCAGGCTGACGCGCGCACTAGCAGACTGGGACTCTGGGGTGGCTGCCCCTGACCGGGGGCTTCACAAATCAGAGCACCCGTGGTATACTCCCCACGCCTGATTTTTTATTGTCTTGGCTACCCGAGAACTCCGCGTCAATCATCAGATCCGCATCCCCGAAGTCCAGGTCATAGACCAGGACGGTAAGCAGTTGGGGGTCATGAAGACTTTTGACGCGCTGCGGCTGGCAAAAGACAGAGATCTTGACCTGGTGGAGGTAAGCCCGATGGCTCAGCCCCCCATCGCCAAGATCATGGACTACGGGAAGTACATGTACACCAAGTCCAAGGAGGAGAAGGCACGCCCCAAGGTCAAAGAGCAGCAGACGAAAGCGGTCCGTGTCGGCTTTAAGACCGGCATCCACGACCTCACCTTCAAAGCCAAAAAGGCCGATGAATTCCTGAATGAAGGGCACTGGGTAAAGGTCGAGCTCACCCTCCGTGGACGCGAAAAGGCGTTCGCACAGAAGGGGCTCGAACAGCTTGAGTCCTTCCTCACGAAGATCTCGGTCCCCTTCACCCGTCAGCGCGACCCCATGCGCGGCCCATACGGCTGGGTCATTGTGATCCAAAAGGATAAGCGGGTGAAACCAGCGGCTCCCACGACCACCAACGAATAATTTCACTATGCCGAAAACCCATAAGAGCAATCGATCACTGGCAAAACGCATCAAGATCACCGGAACCGGAAAGGTTTTGAAGCGCAAGCCGGGCCAGAACCATTTCAATGCAAAGGATAGCGGCTCCGCCGGCCTGCAGAAGCGCGGGCAGAAGCACTCGCCGATCTCGTATGCCAAGAGCTTCCAGAAGCTCCTGCCGTCGCGCCGCATTTCTTCCGAACAGTAATCTTTTCTCTTCACTGCCATGACACGAGTCAAACGAGGATCCATCGCCAACGCCCGCCGCAAACGCCTTCTGAAGAACACGAAGGGTTTTAAGTGGGGACGCAAATCGAAGTACCGCTACGCAAAGGAAGCCCTCCTGCACGCATGGTCGTTCCAGTTCGCTGACCGCAAGAAAAAGAAGCGCACCATGCGCCGCCTGTGGACCGTCCGCGTGAATGCGGCTGCTCAGGAGAATGGCGTCTCGTACTCGAAGCTCATCGCCCAGCTCAAAGCGGCGAACATTGCCCTCGATCGAAAAGTCCTCTCGGTTCTCGCCGCGAAGCACCCCGAGATCTTCTCCCAGATCCTCGCAACAAAGTAGTATGTCTCACGAAAAATCCCCCACACGGGGGATTTTTCGTGAGGAAGTATTGAAAAAACCAATAATTCTGTTAAAATAAATTGTTGTCAAATGGCGCCGTCGTCTAGCCCGGTCTAGGACGCTGGGTTTTCATCCCAGTAACACGGGTTCAAATCCCGTCGGCGCTACAAATGAAGATACTCGGCATCGAGACATCATGTGATGAGACGGCAGCGGCTGTCGTTGAGCTCCTCCCCCGCACCGACGGGGGAGCTGACGTTCGGGTGCACGCGAACGTCGTCTCATCGCAGGTGGCACTGCACGAACAATACGGCGGTGTCGTTCCGGCGCTCGCCGCGCGAGAGCATGCGGCAAATATCGGACCCGTTGTTGAGCGCGCGCTCGCAGAAGCCGGACATCCGCACATCGATCGCATCGCCGTCACTCGCGGCCCGGGCCTCGCTCCCGCCCTCCTAGTGGGTCTTACATTCGCACGAGCGCTCTCGTGGAAACTTGAGATTCCCGTTGTCGGCGTGGACCACATGGACGGGCACATCCACTCGAACTGGCTCTCGGAGCACTTCCCGGCTGCCGACATCCGCTTTCCAGCGCTCAATCTCATCGTATCGGGAGGCCACACGGACCTCGTTCTCATGCGCGACCATGGCTCATATGAGATCGTCGGAGAAACACTCGACGACGCCATTGGTGAAGCATTCGACAAGGTCGCTCGCCTGCTCGGATTGTCATACCCGGGCGGCCCGAAGATATCGGCGCTCGCCCGCTCCGGAGATCCGATGCGCTATCAGCTCCCTCGCCCCATGCTCAAATCCGACACGTTCAATTTCTCCTACAGCGGGCTGAAGACCGCCGTCCTCTACCTGATCCGAGACATCACGAACAACGCGCGGCCACTGACCGATCAGGAGAAGGCGGACATTGCGGCATCGTTCCAAGAAGCGGCGATCGACGTCGTGGTCCAAAAAGCGATCCGCGCTGCTACACACCACGGCATCGGCACCCTCCTGCTTTCCGGAGGGGTGAGCGCGAATGCCCTGCTTCGCGAACGCCTCGCCGCCGCATGCCAGGCCAATGGCATGATCTGCATCCTTCCTGAGCTGCGCTACACAACCGACAACGCCGCTATGATCGCAGTCGCGGGATACTACTCATCCCCGACGCCAGAGCAGCCAGCCATGGACGCAAACCTCCGGTTGGGGCAGAATACAACAGCATGAACCAGTCAGAGTTCCCAAAAAACTACGATCCCGCCTCGGCCGAAAAGGCCATCTATGCCCGCTGGGAATCCAGCGGCTTCTTCGATCCGGACACTTGCATCGCCGCCGGCGTTACGAAGCCCGATGCCCCGACGTTCTCAATGATCATGCCGCCCCCGAACGTCACCGGCGTTCTGCATATGGGGCACGCGCTCATGCTGACGGTCGAAGATATCATGATCCGCTTTGCTCGCATGCGAGGGCTCCGCACACTGTGGCTCCCCGGCACCGATCATGCCGCCATCGCTACGCAAGCGGTCGTCGAAAAAGATATTGCGAAAAAGGAAGGAAAGAGTCGTCACGATCTCGGGCGAGAAGAGCTCCTCCGACGCATTGATGCGTTCGTCGGGCACCATCACGACGTCATCACCGAACAGATCAAGGTTATGGGGGCGTCATGCGACTGGAACCGAGAAGCGTTCACGCTCGACGACGCTCGCTCCCGCGCCGTGCGCACCGTGTTCAAGCGCATGTATGATGATGGCCTTATCTATCGCGGAAACCGCATCGTCAACTGGGACCCCAAGGGGCAAACCACCATTTCCGATGATGAGATCGTCTACGAAGAACGCTCCGCAACGCTCTACACGTTCAAATACTCCAAGGACTTCCCCATCCCTATCTCAACGACCCGTCCCGAAACAAAGGTCGGCGACACCGCGGTCGCCGTGCACCCGGACGACGAGCGCTACCGCGCCTACATCGGCAAGGAGTACGATGTCGAATTCTGCGGCGTCCCCCTGCACATCACGGTCGTCGGTGACCCGGCTGCCGACCCAACATTCGGAACCGGTGCCGTCGGCGTCACACCCGCCCACAGCATGACCGACTGGGAGATCGCTCAGCGCCACAATCTCCCGGCGCGTCAGGTCATCAATGAATACGCTCGCATGACGGTCGGTGGACCGGAGCTGAAGGATAAGAAAGTTGCAGAAGCTCGCGAGGTTGTGGTCGCGTGGCTCCGCGAACAAAGCCTCCTAGAAAAAGAGGAGGCGGTCGCGCAGAGCGTGGCAACCGCCGAGCGCACCGGCGGGATCATCGAGCCGCTTCCCAAGCTCCAATGGTTCGTGAATGTGAACAAAGAGATTCCAGGACGCGGTGCGACCCTGAAAGACATCATGCGCACACCCGTCGCCGACGGACGCATTCGCATTATCCCCGAGCACTTCGGAAAGACATACTTCCACTGGATCGACAACCTCCGCGACTGGTGTATCAGTCGGCAGATCTGGTACGGACATCGCATTCCGGTTTGGTACCGCGGAGACGAGATCGCTGTCGGCGAGGCGCCTGCAGGAGACGGATGGGAGCAGGATTCCGACACCCTCGACACCTGGTTCAGCTCCGCACTCTGGACGTTCTCCACGCTCGGCTGGCCGGACGCGACCGCCGATCTGCAGGCGTATCACCCGACCGCGGTCCTCGAGACCGGGTACGAGATCTTGTTCTTCTGGGTCGCCCGCATGATCCTCATGACCGGATACGCGCTCGATACCATCCCGTTCTCGACGGTCTACCTTCACGGCACTGTCCGCGACGCCCAGGGCCGCAAGATGTCCAAGTCGCTGGGGAACGGCATCGATCCCATCGAAGTCGCCGCAAAGTACGGCGCCGATGCCGCACGCATGGCGCTGGTCGTCGGGAACACACCGGGAACCGACAGCCGCATCAGCGAAGATAAGATCCGAGCATACAAGTACTTCGCGAACAAGCTCTGGAACATCATCCGGTTCGTGCACACGAACTGCGACAACACCGCAGCGCTCATTCCAAAGAGCGCGCCGGAAGCCCGCACCGATGCCGACCGGGACATCCTGGCAAAGCTCTCAGAGGTTACCACGGCGGTCACCGGAAACCTCGACCGATTCGTCCTTCACGAGGCGTCCCAGCAAGTCTATCAGTTCGCGTGGCACGAGCTTGCTGATGTCTACCTTGAAGCCAGCAAGACGCAGCTCCAGGATCCCGCGCTCAAGGAGAACACGCTTCGGATCCTGCTATGGGTCATCACTACAACTCTCAAACTCGCCCACCCGTTCGCCCCATTCGTGACCGAAGAGCTTTGGGGCCGCGTCACGGAAGCCACCGACCCGAAGGATCTCCTCATGGTTCAACCATGGCCGGTCGTGCTACCATAGAGAGTGATGGGGTCATACCTCTTGCTCGTATTCGTTGGCTCGCTCCCTAGCCTGATTTGGCTTGCGTATTGGCTGCGCAAAGACTGCCATCCGGAGCCGAAAGTTCTCATCACGAAGGTGCTGCTCCTGGGCATCATGTTGTCGCCGCTTGCCATCATGTTCCAGCTCCTTTTCGTCCAGCTCATCGCGAAGATGTTCGGCGGAGATCCGGCAACGCTATCAGGAACCCCGGGATTCTATTTATGGGCCGCAGCGGTCGAGGAGGCGGTAAAGTACCTCGCCGTATTCTTTGTAGTCCTTCGCTCGCCTGACTTCGATGAGCCAGTGGATGCGATGATCTATATGCTCACCGCGGCCATGGGATTCGCAGCAATGGAAAACATCCTCGTCATCAACCGAGTCATTGGGGATGGGCTCTCGGCAACGCTCGGCATTTGGTCGCTCCGCTTTGCCGGTGCCACCCTGCTCCACGCACTATCATCCGCCCTCCTCGGATACTTCATCGCCCTCGCATGGTTCTACTTCACCAACCGGAAGACCCTCTTTGCCATCGGATTCGCGCTTGCAACCGTATTCCATTGGACATTCAATCTGTTCATCTCGCAGATGCACCGCTCGGTAAGCCTCCTCTTCTCCACTGCCCTGTTGATGGGTATGGCTTTCCTTATATCGGTGTTATTTGATAAAATCAAAGAACGAGGCGACCGGGTAACCCCGAGCGTTGCGTGATCTATGCCCTACACCCCAAACGACGAAGAGCTCGACATCCAGCTCGCCGCATCACGGAAAGACCAAGAACAGCCCGAGGGCTCGCTCACCGTTGATGTCTATCGCGACGAAGGCGACATTGTCATCCAGTCCACGATCGCTGGCGCGACTGCCGCCGACATCGACATCAGCATCCTGAATGACATGGTGACCATTAAGGGCTCCCGCTCCCCTGAATCCAAGGTGCGCTCCCAGAATTACTACTACCAAGAGCTCTACTGGGGTCCGTTCTCACGCTCGATCATTCTTCCCGAAGAAGTCGACGCCGACGGCGCCAAGGCAAGCATGAAGAACGGCATCCTCACGATCCGCCTCCCGACACTCGAAAAAGCAAAGACCAAGCGGCTGAAGATAGAATTGAAGTAGCCCCACCAGAAAGCCGGCACCCGTAGGTACCGGCTTTCATTTTTGTCGCTCCGACGGTACAATACCGAGCACGCGCCCGTGGTGGAATTGGCAGACACGCCGCCCTTAGGAGGCGGTGCCGTAAGGCGTGGGGGTTCAACTCCCTCCGGGCGCACTCCCTACCACAAACCCCCGATTCCGGGGGTTTGTGGTATCCGTGGCCACGGATGGACTAGCCGAGATTGAGACCGCGATTGATGAATCCGGCGACCGTGTTGATGATGAGCCCGATAGCCAGCATGAGGGCGATGCCCCACACCGCGTTCTTCATCATGCTCTTCCCATCACCCTTATCTCCCGCCAAAAACTTCTGCCCAGTTGCGTAGTTGATCGCACCAAGGATGAAGTATCCGATGGCGACAACCACACTGATCGTGATGAGAGTCTGCACCACATCATTGATGATGCGCACCACATCAGACCCCTTAATGGTCTGCCCCGAAACACCCGGCGGGATCGTCGGCTGCGTGATCGCAAGCGCAACGGTCGGTGCGACCATCAGCGCGAACAATGCTGCAGCTGCTCCGTATTTCTGAATAGTTCGTTTCATAGCGACACCCCCTTTCTAGCGCAGGATTTGCGTAGGATTCGTTGCAAAGTCCGCGATCGTTTTAATGATGACACCTACCCCGAATACGATAACGGCACCAATAACTGCCTGCCTCAGCATAAGCTTCGCTTTAGCAAACTCTTTCTCGTCTCCTCGTGCAGTCGCCATTTTCAAGCCGGCGAACACCATAACACCCACGATGACCACCGAAACAAGGATGAAAAACGTATTAATAAGATCTTCCACCAGCACTACAACCTTCGAAAGAGTCAGGGTGTCTCCATCAATTGGAACAGGAACCGACTGCGCCACAGCGAGCAGCGGAGAAGATGAGCCGAGAATTACGACAAGCTTGGCGAGTGGTTTTGGAAGCCTCATAGAGCAAGTATACCAGATAAGTCCTTATTGAGTGAGCGTCTCTGCTGCGCCGCCAATGGTGTTGATGATAGTATACACGCCAAAGATGATCATCGCCCCGATGACGGCCTTGATGAGGTGATTCTTCGCATCATCGAATACCTTCGGATCGCCCTTTGCGGTCGCCATGCGAAGCCCGAACCATATGATCATGACGACCGCCAGGAGTCCGGCGAGCAGAAGAGCCGTATCGGCAAGGTAGTTCAGCACTGCAACCACCCGATCGAATCCGAATGTGTTCGTCGTGTCCATGATCACCCGGCGTTCAGAATACTACGGATCAGATCGACGAACCCGCCTCCGATAAAAATGATAAGCAGGCCGGCCGTCGTCCACTTCATAATGTCCTTCGCTTTCTTGATCTTGCCCGTATCGCCCGCGGCGATCAGAAGGTTCACTCCCGCCCAAACATACATGAGCACTGCGATAGGGATGACAATATCAAGAATGCGCTCGCTGAGCATCGCAAACAGATCCTGCAGATTGTCGACACCGATGGGGTTTCTGATAGGAAAGACTTCGGCCATATCGTGCATTATCCTATGCTCGCCTACGACTGTCTAGCGTCCGCAGGGCGGCTCCAAGCAAGAGCACGCCGACAAGCGCAAAGCTCACCCGCATCATCCATGCGCCCACCTGTCGCCCAAACGATCCCTGCTCGCTGATCGTGGCGGAGCCGACGCTCCCGGCGCAATCTACGGGACAGTTTCGTCCGTCCTCCCCATATTGCCCATCGCACACACCATCATCGTTACACACCTGACTCCCAGAAAGATCCACCTCCAAACGCGACACTCCTTGCGCATCAAGCAACACCGCACGCGCTCCGCGACCGGTATAGGCCAGAATCATATCTTCCTTCCCATCCTGCTGCTGGTTCACCGGGTACTCCTCGAGCACCGTCCCATTCGAAGCAATAATGCGAAGTCTCCAAGCGCCCGGCTCCGGAGTCACCTGCCCGCCAGTCGTCAGCTCATACGACTCGGCCCACGTCGGAACGCCGCCGGCCCACCGAAGGTGAAATGCGTACAAGAACTCCTGTGGGGTGATGTCGTCAGCGCGGGCAAACCCAACTACTCCGCCACCGGCAACTACGAGCATCGTGAAGAGAATAATGATGTGTCGCATAAATTAGCGTGATGCACAGTACCCAACATTCGGTGCGTATTTGCGCGTCTCGATAAACCCCGTGTTCGAACTGGTGTGTTGCGGGTCGTTCCACGGGCATTCCCAGCGGCGCATCGCTCCTTCTCCCGTGCAGCTCTGCACATTCGCGCAATCCCTGCTCGGTGCGCATGCATTGCTTCCGTTGTAGTTTGCCGCCAGGTGAACCGGGCTGTTCCCACAAGCACCGACCAGCGATTTCAGATACGCAGCGGCGATACAAATGCTCTTCTCAGTATTTACCTCGCTCATAAGCCACCCGGCATTAATGCGCTCTGAAACGCCGCACGCGCCACGAAAGCCGTTCGCGGTACTCGGAAGTATCTGCATGATGCCATACGCTCCCGCCTTGCTTGCGAGACCGGTCTGACACCGTGACTCCTGATACATGATCGCGTCGAGCAGGCTAGCCGTGACCGGACCACCCGCATACTGCTGCATAATGCTCCCGTATGTCTTCCCGGTCGCCAGATCCACCTTCTGTGTGCAGTCCCCGCACTGAAATGGTTTCCCGTTCGCCCCCGTCGTCCCGCAGATCGGAAGCACATCAGCCATCGTTCGAGCGCCGACATTTGGCGGCGGAGTCGCCACCGGCCGCGGCGGGAGGACCACGGCCGTGGACGTTGGGGTAGCGGTCACGATGGGCGGAATATTCGATAGCCCGATCGGACAGCTAAACTCGTACCACGCGTCATACTTGCTCCCTGCACCCAACATCTTAATGAGCGTCGTTACGGCAACCCACGAGAATAAGATGATCGCGACCCCGATCAGTGTGTTCCGGAGTAGCTCCTTTCCCTGCTTGAGGCGATCCGGGTATTCGCCACCCAAGAGGATCATGCCACCGGCGATCACGATCATGAACGCCGCGATTGGCCCCGTGACGCCGTAGAGTACCAGGTCAATGAGATTCTTTGCGGTCTTGAACAGATCACATGGGGTGCACGGCACCTGCCCTGCCGCCTCGGATCCACACGGTATGAGCGGGAAGAATTCAGCCCGAGCGATATGTGGGAGCAAGAAAACCGCAGCAATCCAGGTAAGCGCGATCACAGGGCCTATCCGTTTTCGGAGAATGCGCAACATCGTGGTATCACCGGCCGCTCATGAGCACCGACACCTTTGTCTCCGCATCTCGAAGCGCATTCGTAATGGATTGCCGCCCAAGATTCACCGCGTCGATCATGTCGGCAAAAATAGTCTCAATGGTCTGATTGTTCGCTTGGAGCCAGGAACGTGCCGTCAGAGCCTGCAACGCAAACACGCCAAGATCGGGGTCGCTCTTCTGTTGTTCGATGAGATCGCGCCGCGCCGACGGACGATTCGCCGCGTTCAGGTAGGGAACGGTTCCCTCTCCGGCAGCAAGGTAATGCACCAATCGCCATGCAGTCTCGGGATGCTCCGATTTCAGCGAAACGACCAGTGGCCAATAGTTGGCGTAGGTTCGGGCATCCACCGTACTCGCCTGCGGAACCGCGGCAACGGCCCAGTTCAGGCGCGGCGCCTTACTGCGAATAACGGAAACCTGGTGAGCATAGTTGATCATCATCGCCGTTGACCCCTCAGCAAATGCATCGATGGAGTAATCCATCGCATCGTTCCAGGTATAGACCTCTTTCTGCGGATTCGTGAAGTCCGTGTAGAACATAAGCGCGCGCTCGCCGACATTCTGCCCATCAACCGAACGAGAGAACGTGGCTTGGGTCCCATCGGCATTCGTCATCTGCACGCCCGACTGGAGCATGAGCATCATGAGGATATCCGTAGAGCGGTTGATGTTCCTTGCCGAGCCCATTGCAGCACCCAACCGCGTGATATTGCGATTCGCATCATACTGCGTGATCTTCTTCACATCATCCATGAAGTCGTTCCACGTGCGCGGCGGTTGTGCGATGCCGGCGCTCGAGAACATGTCTTTGTTGTAGTACAGCGCAAGCGTATCGACATAGAGCGGCAGCCCATAGATCTTTCCGTTGTTCACGAGATCATATGCGGCGACATCCACGAACAGATCCTTGAACTGCTTGATGGTCATGAGCGGCTCTTTGTCACCCGTCAGCCGTTCAGGCATGGGCTGTATCTTGTCGATATGCTTGGGGAGCCATGTGTGATGCATCATCCAGACATCCGGCCCCCGTCCTGCGGCAAGGGCGTTGATGACCGCAGCCTCATATTCCTGCGGCGGGAACACCTGATAGTCGATGTGCACTCCCTTGTTGGCGGTCTCAAATGCCTTGAACGCGGCGCTGAACACCGCCCGATCGTCGAACACGCCCCACACCTTCAGCGTTACATCACCGCCGGTCTGCTGTCCGCCAACATTCCGGAGGATGAAAATGAACGCGATGAATACCATGAAAGCAATGGCTCCCCCGAGGACATAGGTGAGCTTCCGCGAATCGGTAACGAATGAGGAGATGTTCATTTGATGAAAAGAAGTCCGTAATAAAACGATCCCGCATCAACCGCGCGCTCGAATCGGGCTCCGGCCGCAACAACAAGTCCCTGCATGGTGGCTTCATCAGTCCGGAGTTGTTCGGGAGGGCCGAACCCTCTGGCACCCCGCTTCCAATCGATAACCAGTAGCCGCCCACCGGACTTCAGCATCCGCACCGCTTCGGCGAGGATCGCCTCTTTCTTCTGTGACTGAAACAAGACGTTCGCAACCAGCACCATGTCCTGACTGCCGTCCGGGATCTTCGTACCTCCGAGCACTTCGAGGTCTGCACGAACAGGCCGGACATTCTTAAGCCCAGCAGCAGACGCCTTCGCCTGCACCGCCTGGAGGGGCTCTTCCATGACATCGACCGCGGTAACGACGCCGTCCTTGCCGACAGCCCGCGCAAGATCAATCGTAAAGTATCCGGAGCCGCACCCGAGGTCAGCAATACGGGATCCAGTCAGAGAACCAAGCGACGCAACGATGCGTCGCGTATCAAGAAACGCCCCAGGTCCGGGAAGGTTCGTCATGCCCCTATTTTAGCACACCGCCGCTCGGCGTGGTGCGCTCGAGTGGAAAACGGGCTACTAGAAGAGCACCACGGAGGCGATGTGGTCTCCGGAGTCGAGACGCATGATGCGAACACCCTGCGTGGCGCGGCCGAGAATGGGAACCTCCTTAATGGATGTCCGAATGACCTGGCCCTTCTTGGACACGGCGATGAGCTCTTCGTTCTCCTCGCCCGTTACATGTGCGGACACCAATTGTCCTGTCTTCGAGGTGATATTCGCGGTCAAAATACCGACACCGCCGCGATGCTGGAGCTTATATTCCTTGAGCTGGGTCCGTTTGCCGTATCCATTCGCCATGAGCGCCATGAGCGTAAGGCCCTTCTCGGTTCCTGCGCGAATAACATCGGCGCCCACCACCCGATCTCCTGCCTCGAGGCGCATGCCCATGACCCCGGCGGCAGCCCGCCCCATCGGGCGCACATCCGCCTCGCTGAAGCGGATCGCGGAACCTGATGCGGTCGTCATGACCACCTGGTCGTCACCCGAGGTTCCGAATACCCAACCCAAGCGATCTCCGCCTTTCAGGTTGATAGCGAGCAATCCGTTCTTCCGAACGTTCGCGAACGCATCCATGGCAACCTTCTTGATGATGCCGTTCGTGGTCGCCATGAACAGAAACCGCCCCTTCTGCTCCTTCTCTTTGGGGAGCGGCACCACCGCGGTGATGCTGTCGTTTGCGGTGACCTGGAGGAAGTTCGTGATCGCTCGTCCTTTGCTCTGTCGACTCGCCTCAGGCACCTCGTATCCCCTGATCTGAAACACCTTGCCCGAGTTCGTGAAGAAGAGAATGTTGTCGTGCGTGTTCGCAAGGAAGAAGTGGTTGATGACATCCTCTTCTTTCGTCGCCATGCCGCCGACGCCCTTTCCGCCGCGCTTCTGCGCGCGCAGCTCGTCGGGCGGTAGCCGTTTGATATAGCCGCCGAGCGTGATCATGAAGAGCGCATCCTCTTCGGGAACCAGCTCTTCGTCCCCGATCTCGCGCAACGCGGTCTTTACGACACGCGTTCGCCGCTCGTCCGCATAGCGCTCGCGAAGCTCGGTGAACTCTTTTTTCACCACGCCAAGCAGCTTCTTCGCGGACTTGAGAAGCTCCTCGAGTTCGGCGATCAACGCGCGCTTCTCTTCCAATTCGTCCTCGATCTTCTTGCGTTCAAGGCCGGCAAGCGACTGGAGTCGCATCTCAAGGATGGCGTTCGCCTGCCGATCCGAGAACTTGAACTTCTTCATCAAGTTCGTAAACGCTTCCTCGCGAGTCGGCGACTGCTTAATCGTCTTGATGATCTCGTCAATGTGATCGAGCGCCTTCGAGAGCCCCTCCAGGATATGTGCGCGCTCCAGAGCCCGCTCGAGCTCGTACATGCTGCGACGACGGACGACGACTTGGCGGTGCTCAACGAACTTCTCCAGGATCGTCTTCAAGCCGAGGATCTGCGGCTGAATGCCGTCCACCAGCGCGATCATATTGAAGTGGAAGGTCTTCTGCAGCTCGGTCATCTTGTAGAGCGCGTTCAACACCTTCTTTGGGAACGCATCCTGCTTGAGCTCGATGACGATGCGCATGCCCTGCCGGTCCGATTCGTCGCGAATGTCCCGAATACCATCGATGCGCTTCTCTTTGACCAGGTCAGCGATCTTCACGATGAGCTCCGCCTTGTTCACCTGATACGGGATCTCGGTGATAACGATTTGCTGCCCCCGCTTTCCTTCGAGGATCTCGGCGGTGCCGCGCATGACAACCGGACCGCGCCCGGTCGCGTATGCATTCAGAATATCCTTCTCGTTGAAGATCGAGCCGCCCGTCGGAAAGTCAGGGCCCTTCACATACTGCATGAGGTCTTTCACGTCGGCATCAGGCTCTTCGATCAGATGAATAAGACCATCCAGCACCTCCCCCAGATTGTGCGGGGGGATGTTCGTCGCCATACCGACCGCGATGCCCGTGGTCCCGTTCACCAGCAGGTTCGGAATGCGCGTAGGAAGCACCGCGGGCTCCTGCTTGGTGCCATCGTAGTTCGGCCGGAATTCGACCGTATCCTTTTCAATGTCGGCAAGCACCTCATCGGTAATGCGCGCCATCTTCGCTTCCGTGTACCGCATCGCCGCAGGACTGTCGCCGTCGACCGAACCGAAGTTCCCCTGTCCGTGCACGAGGGGGTATCGCATCGAAAAGTCCTGCGCCATGCGCACCATGGCGTCGTATACGGCCGTGTCGCCATGCGGATGATAATTGCCCAGCACATCACCGACCACTGCGGCGGACTTGCGGAGCTTTGCGCCGAACGTCAGGCCCAGCTTGTGCATGACGTACAGGATGCGGCGATTGACCGGCTTGAGTCCGTCGCGCACATCCGGCAGCGCACGCGCCATGATCACGCTCATGGCGTATTCGAGATAGGACTTTTGGATCTCTTCGGTGATCTCGCGCCGAGGCGCCACCTGCGGAAGCGATTCGGTTGTGGAAGGTTTTGATTTTGTCGCCATGCTACAACATGAAAAATGCCCTACTCCGAAAGCGGAAGCGGATGCACGCCGCCCTGATCATTACCGAGTCGCCCGCCAGTGTCAAAGCCAGCATCGGATTTCCATCCGAACACCGAACCGATGCTCGCCGTCAGCGACGACGCGGCCCGAACGAATGCCGCAATCGGCTTCGGACGACGCGCCGCGACCGCTTCGTCATATGCCTGCTGATCTCCCGGGTCAGTATGCAGCGCCAGGTACGCCTGCCGCTGCAACGCCGAGAGCCCGAATATGCCGACCAGCGACAGTGCGATGAGCAGCGAGAGCCCGAACAGTGTGTATCGGACCGCCGGCTTCTGCGCGTGTATCTCGTGGATCAACGACATGGAACTATGCTTCAAGCACAACAAGTTGAGTTCGATCGACTGGAAGCTGCTTCTTCGCGACGCGGAAGGTATCTACTCGCTCAGGCTGTAATCCGATCTCTTTGACGAACTTCTCGAGTGCGGCCGCTTCATACGATGCGTTCGGCAACGAGAACTGAATAGGGATAACGATCTTCGGTTCGACATCGGTCACCAGCGCCGCTGCCGCCTTCACGTCGAACGCGCTCTGCACACCCACGGGCACAATGAGGATGTCAGGGTCTCCAATCGCTTCGAGCTGCTCGCTGGTAAGCTTATCCTGGCCGATCGCACCGAGATGGCACACGGAAATGTCTTCCGCCACGATGCTATAGATCGTGCACAGCCCGAGCTCGTGCCCCTTCTGGGTATCCTGCCACGCCTGTAGGCCTCGCACTGCGATCCCTTTTCGTTCATATTCCCCGGGGCCTCGAACCACGAACGAGGCGTCCCCGATGCGCTCGAGAACGGCAGAGCCCGGGTCGGCTTCACTGATAAGCACAAGATCGTCGCCCACATTGGGGCCGCGAAGCCCGACCTTTTTTGGGTCGAACGGATCAATGAGCACTGTGCCCTCTTTGCACTCGATTCGGATGCATCGATGCCCGTACCAGGAGATATTCATCCCCTCTATGATACCCGAAAAATGGCTTCTTTCAAGCCTTGATTTTCCCGGTCGCCTCAGGTATAGTAGAGTCCAGTCTCAAGGGTCGCCAAAGTGCGACGGAGAGACATTTTTATTGCTATGGCAACCGCATCTCCAGCGAAAACCATGAAGGACCTCCTCGCAAAAGAGGAGTTCCAGCTCCCCCGTGCAGGGCAGATTCTCACCGGGCGGGTCATCAGCGTGTCGAAGTCCAATGTCATGCTTGACCTTGGCTCTGCCGGTATCGGCATCGTGTACCCTGGCCAGTTCTACGACAATCCGGACCGAGTCCGCGCATTGAAGCCGGGTGAGGAAGTGACCGCAGTGCTTCTTGAGCTCGAGAATGAAGACGGTTATCGCGAGCTCTCCTTGAAGGCGGCTCAGCTGACCACCGCGTGGCAGCGTATCAAGGAACTCCGCGACACCAGCTCAGTGCTCACGACCATCATTCAGAACATCAACAAAGGCGGCCTCATCGTGCAGGTCGAGGGCGTGCAGGGATTCCTCCCGCTCTCCCAGCTCTCCAGCGAGCACTACCCGAAGGTTGAGGGCGGCGACACCACGAAGATCGTCCAGGCGCTCCAGAAGTTCAAGGGGCAGGCCTTCAAGGTGAAGGTGCTCGACTACAACGAACAAGAAGGCAAGCTTATCGTCTCCGAGCGCGCGATCCAGGAGGAAGCCGCGAAGGGTGAGCTTGCGAAGCTTACCGTCGGAGAAACGGTCGAGGGCGTCATCACCGAGGTGACCGACTTCGGCGCATTCGTCCGATTGTCGGAGAATCTCGATGGCCTTATCCACTCGAGCGAGATCGACTGGAAGTTCGTCGAAGATCCTCGGCAGATCCTCCACAGCGGGGACACTGTGACCGCCAAGGTCATCTCTCTCGACGGTGGCCGCGTAGCGCTGTCGCTGAAGGCGCTCCGCCCCGACCCGTGGCTTACGGTCAACGAGACCTTCTCGGTCGGCCAGAAGGTCAAGGGAACCGTCATCAAGATCCGCTCGAACGGCGCATTCGTCCAACTCAACGACGACATCGTCGGACTTCTCCCAACGGCAGAGTTCGGTGGTCGTCCGGCTGCGGATGTCGTCACGGTCGGCACCGTATACACGTTCGCCATCGTCAGCATCGATCCGAAGGACCACAAGCTGATTCTGACGCTCGAGCAGAAGGCGTAGCCAGCGCTTCCGAGAATATGAAAAACCGCCCTCTCCACTGGAGAGGGCGGTGTCCGTTCAGAGCTTGATCTCTTGGCCAACGCGCGTGCGGACGCGCTGGGGACCGCTCGTCTGCGCATCGATGAACGCTTGGATGCGGTCGCCTTCTCCATGCACATGGGCAATGAGGTCGGGATTGAGCATACGCTCGAGCTCGGCCATCTCATCTTCTTTCGCGTGCGTCGAGAGATCGAATCGCCGAACCGCACAGAGGCGCTGGCGCGTGCGGCCGGACCCCGGCTCAAGCTCGATCCGTTCCCCGAGCTTACTCTTGAGAATGAGGCCGCCCGGTGCCGTCGGATCTTGGTAGTTCACCATGAAGATAGCGCTCCGCAGATCTTGGATAACGCTCGTGACCCATCGATGCGACGGCGTGTGCGGCATCACCATCCCCGAGCTGGCGATGACGACGAGCGGCTTTCCGGACCACATCACCTCTCGTTCGTGCCACGACGACCTAAACCGATTCACCGTTCCGAGCCAAGCCGCCTCTGGGGCAAGCCGCGCGTAGATGTTCGTCGGCTCGACGCCGCCGGTCACCCACACAGGCCAGTCTTTGCCAATGCAGGACTGCCGGAGAATCTGGCAGATGTTCGGCATGCGATCTATGGCAAGCGTCGGAATGACAACACGCCCACCACCGCAGAGCACCTCCAGAATGGACCCGACAAGGTCGTCTTCGATCTCGTCGCGAGCCTGCTCCCACCGCAGCCCCGCGTAGGTGGACTCGCGCACAAGGAGCGCGCAGCGATCGAGTGTGGGCGGCTGGGCCCTCGGAACAAACCAGTGATCCAGAAGGCCGATGTCACCGGTCACGAAGATGTATTCGCCGCGGTAGCAGAACAAGAGTGAGACCGCTCCAAGGATGTGCCCCGCATAATACGGGGTTACCGTCAGGTCTTCCGCGAGCTGGATCGTTGTTCCAACGGACATCGCCCGCGTTCGACGGAGGGCGAGATCCGCCTCGGCTCGCGTGAACGGCGGCTCCTTGCCGTCGGTCGCACAGATGCGAAGTTGGTCATCCCAGGCCCATGCCATGAACCGCTTCGTTTCGAAGGTCGCCCATACGCGCAGGTTTGGCCACTCGCGAAGCGCACAGGGAACCATCCCGTGGTGATCCATGTGACCATGCGTCACGAACAGCGCGTCGAGCCTCCCATTGATGATAGGCGCTCGTTGCTCTCCCTTCACGGCGGCACCGAAATCGACACCGACTCGGAAATCACCAAACCGAAGCGTCTGACAGCTCGGACCGATAGTGTCCGCACTCCCCCACGACTCGAAGGAAACCGCTGACATCAAGCCTCCTCGGATTGATTGTGAAACAGCGGACGTACCGCGCGAAAGTATCGTGAATCCTGCATTCTGTCAATGATCGCGCAGTTGCCCGGTGCCCATTTTCGTGGTACATTGCATGCTACGTATGCGCCACATTCTTCGCTCAACCACACTCGTCTTCGCCCTCCTTATTAGCCTCGCGTTCGCGGTGTCGCTATTCGCCGACAATGGTCCGCGCCCGACCGACATCGCCATCAGCGAACTCGCCGCGAAAGTGCGGGATGGCGCCATCAAGACCATCACGGTCCGCGGCGAAACCGTGTCGGCGACCGCCGGCGACGGCGCGGCATTCACGGCACAGAAAGAGCCGGGCGTTTCGATCTTCGAGACGCTCGCAAATACGGGTGTCCCCGAAGAGAAGATCGCCGCAACCACGATCGAAGTGAAAGACCCGTCGGGAGCTTCCGTGCTCGTGAGCAGTGTTCTTCCGTTCCTGCTTCCGTTCCTCTTGGTGCTCGGTATGTTCTGGTACATGTATCGCCAGGCACGTCAGGGATCCATGCAGGCGTTCAGTTTCGGAAAGTCGCGCGCAAAGCTCGCCGGCATGAACGCCGACGACCGCAAAATCACGTTTCGAGATGTCGCCGGGTTGCACGAAGCAAAAGAGGAAGTCAGTGAAGTCGTCGAATTCCTGAAGGATCCTGCGAAATTCCACCGCCTCGGCGCACGCATTCCTCGCGGCATTCTCCTGGTTGGATCACCGGGCACCGGAAAAACCCTCCTCGCCAAGGCAGTCGCCAACGAAGCTCGCGTTCCCTTCTTCTATGTATCGGGTTCGGAGTTTGTTGAGATGTTCGTGGGCGTCGGCGCGAATCGCGTCCGCGACACGTTCGAAACGGCGAAGCAGGCGGCTCCCGCGATCGTGTTTGTCGATGAGATCGACGCGGTCGGACGACAGCGCGGCGCCGGTATCGGCGGCGGCCATGATGAGCGCGAACAAACCCTCAACCAGATTCTCGTCGAGATGGACGGGTTTGATACGAACGATGCCGTTATCGTGATGGCCGCCACCAATCGCCCCGACATCCTTGATCCCGCACTCCTGCGTCCCGGCCGCTTCGACCGCCGCATCATTTTGGACGAGCCGTCGCTCAACGACCGCATCGATGTGCTCACCGTTCACGCCGTCGGTAAGCCCGTGGCAAAGAATGTGAACTTTCGGGTCGTCGCCGAGCGGACCCCTGGATTCTCCGGCGCAGACTTGGCAAACCTCTTGAATGAAGCGGCTATCCTCGCGGCACGGAAAGGACAAAAGACCATCACCCAAGACAACCTCCTCGAGTCGATCGAAAAGGTTATGCTCGGTCCTGAACGTCGAAGCCATGTGCTCTCCGCGAAGGAAAAAGCGGTCACCGCCCATCACGAAGCGGGACACGCTATCGTGGCCGCACATCTCCCGCACAGCGATCCGGTCCATAAGGTAAGCATCATATCCCGCGGCCGCGCGGGCGGATATACGCTCAAGCTTCCGAGCCAAGACAAATACCTCAAGACGAAAAGCGAATTCGAAGCAGAGCTTGCAGTGCTCATGGGAGGGTATTCGGCGGAACGCCTGGTATACGACGAACTTACGACCGGCGCAAGCAACGACCTGAAGGTCGCATCCGAGCTTGCCCGCCGCATGGTCACGCAGTACGGTATGAGCGATGCGATGGGTCCGCTCGCCTATGGCGAGAGCCATGAGAGCATCTTCCTGGGCCGAGAGTTGATGCATGACCGAACCTACAGCGAGCAGGTTGCCCAGCAGATCGATGCGGAAGTTCGCGCGATCGTCGAGCGAGCCGCAGCGACCGCCCGAAGCGTCATCACCGAACACATGGACACCCTGAAGAAGGTTGCGCAGGAGCTCATCACCACGGAGACGCTGGAGCAGGAGCAGTTCTATGCGCTCATAGGCATGCCGGCCCCAGCTCCGGCATCCGCGTAAGCGCATGTACGTCGTCTACATCCTGAAGTGCGGTGATGGTACGCTGTACACCGGGATCACGACCGACATCGCCGCGCGCATCGCACAGCATCGAGCGGGTACGGGGGCAAAGTACACCCGAGGGCGCGGCCCGTTCACCCTGCTGTATACTGAGCGACATCCGGATCGCGGTTCGGCAACCAAGCGAGAGCAGCAGATCAAACGTCAGGGAAAAGCGTACAAACTACAATTGATTCAGGGGGAGTAGCTCAGCTGGTTAGAGCGCCAAGCTTATACCTTGGTGGTCCTAGGTTCGAATCCTAGCTCCCCCACATCTTGAAATCGAGCCGCCCCTGCGGCGGGTCGGTTTCAAGTAGTAGTTGGAGTGATAGGATTCGAAGCCCGGAGCGATGTCGCGCCAGCAGGCGCGACCGTGAGGGCCGGAGCCCGAAGGCAGGCCAAGCGACGGCGCAGGCCTGACCGGAGGGTGAATCCAGGCTCCCCCCACACTTCGCCACTCCTTATTCTGTATGTATGAAGGAGTTGGCTGGCGAAGTGTCCCGAGAACATGGGTTCGCGGGGCTACAATAATTCCGGGCGGTTAGCTCAGTTGGTAGAGCATCGCTTTTACACAGCGAGGGTCAGGGGTTCGAGTCCTCTACCGCCCACTATCAAATACAAGATGCCATTTGGCATGTTGTATTTGATACAGTTAGCGAATGGTAGAGGCTCGAACGCCGGAGCGATGCGCCGCCAGTAGGTGGCGCCGCGAGGCGGTGGCTAATCCGAGCGTCGCAACGGCGACGCGAGAGACAAAGCCGAGTCCTCTACCGCCCACACTTAGCCATTCCTTATCCTGCATGTATGAAGGGGGTGGCTGGCCAAGTGCCCCGAGCGCATGGGCCTGCCTACCGGCAGGCAGGCGCGGAGAGTTACAATAATTCCGCCACAAGAAACGTATTTACCACCTTCTCATCGCCATGTCGCCGAAATTCTACGAATCTCATTCCCCAAAGAACCACAACTGCACATCATCGGTCATCATTCGAAATGGGAAGATTCTACTCGGTCTTCGCCACTACCACGATACCTCACTATGGGTCGCTCCCGGTGGCAGATGCGACGCCGGTGAAGCTCCCGAGTCCACCGTCATCCGAGAAATCGAGGAGGAAATCGGGGTCACGGACGCTCGCATTGTCCGGAAGCTCGGTGAGTATCCGGGCGCATACATTGATGAGACCGGACGCGACCATGTATTCGTGTTCGAGGTAGCAACCGACCAAGAACCAAAGCTCATGGAACCCGAGAAGTTTGAGAAGTGGCAGTGGTTCGGACTCAATGAAATCCCCGTCAACCTTATCAGCGCAGACCTCGCTCTCTCAATGTTCAAGAAAGCATTGAACGCATGACCCTCCCCGTCATCTATGAAGACGCACATCTCTTTGCCATCAACAAACCGTATGGCATTGCGGTGCACAAAGTAAGCCCCACCGACCCCCAGATCACGGTGGCGGATATGCTCGTCGCCGAACGACCGTACCTCGCCGGCGTTGGCGAATCCCCGCTCCGCCCCGGCATCGTGCATCGCTTGGATAAGGAGACGTCGGGCATCATGGTCATCGCGAAGGACCAGCCGACATTCGAGTACCTCAAGAACCTCTTCCAGACCCGGCAGACCCAAAAAGAATACCTCGCCCTTGTGCACGGACGCCCCGCGCAGGCATCGGGAACCATCGACGCCCCGCTGGGAAAACTGGGCACCAAGCAGACCACCCAGATCAAAGGCAAGCGCGAGCTCGTTGTCCGGGATGCCGTCACCGACTATGAGGTCCTCCGCTCGTACCCCGACTACACACTCGTGCGCGCCATGCCAAAAACGGGCCGCACCCACCAGATCCGGGTACATCTAAAGCATATCGGTTGCCCCCTCGCCGGCGACAAGCTCTACGCGGCAAAGAAGCCTCTCCCGCCGGGCCTTGAGCGCCTCTTCCTGCACGCCTGGAAGCTCCGCCTCACAAGCCCGGACGGCAAAGCCCTTGCCCTGGAAGCCGACCTCCCCCAGGACTTGCAAAAAACCTTGGATATGCTAGAATCTTCCGGCGTTTAAGTTTGCAACTCCCCCATGTCTCAACACGTCATTTCTGCATTCTCGGCAAAGCATAACCCTGAAGACCGCTTCACGGGTGTTTCCGTTGGTATGACCGTTCGCGTCCACCAGAAGCTCAAGCAGGGCGAAAAGGGCAAGGCGAGCGTTTTTGAGGGTATCGTCATCGCCCGCAAGCATGGCACCGAGGCCGGCGGCACCATCACCGTTCGCCGCTCAGCCGGAGGATATGGCGTCGAGAAGGTCTACCCCATCCGCCTCCCCTCCATCGAGAAGGTTGAGGTCGTAAAGACCGGCCGCACCCGCCGCTCGAAGATGTACTACCTCCGCGAGAAGAGCGCCAAGGAGATCCGCAAGAAGACCCGCGCCGAGGCGGTCGCCGCCAAAGCGGTCGAGGCCGAGGAATCGGCACCCGAAGAGGCTGCCACCGAGTAATGCTCCAAACCAAAGCCCCCGATTCTCGGGGGCTTTGTGTACCGGTGCCGCGGGAGGGGTCAGTCATTGGCCTCGCCTCTCGCGGCGCCGTCGCGACGCTCGGGCTGGCCACCGCCTCGCGGCGATATCAGCTGATACCGCATCGCTCCGGCGTTCAATTCCCTCCCGCCACGATACGTAAAAGCAAAAACCGGCCCCACATGGGGTCGGCTTTTGCTTCTGTGCCGCGGGAGGGAATTCTCCTCCTCCGCATCTTCGCAGCCGCCTTCGGCGGACGCTTCGATGCTCCCCCGGAGCCCGGGCTCTCACCGAGCGAAGCAGTTCGCTCGGCTCGATGCCCTTCAATTCCCGGCCGCGAGCAGGAAAGTAAACTAAAACCGCCCTGAGGGGCGGTTTTAGTTTACTTTGTGCCGCGGGAGGGAATTGAACCCCCGACGCCAGCCTCTTCCGAAGCTGAATTGGACTATATCATCCTCCGTTCTGGAGGTCGGGCGCTTGTGCGGGAGTATTGTTGGGCTCACCCGCTAGTCTCTACACCTTCTCCGTTTTGGATACCCCACGGAGCTCGGCTCGGGATTGTCCAGACCGTTCCGGAGTTCCCCCGAATTCACCCGATTTCTCAATCCGCATTCCTGCGGAAAGCCCCAAAGATTTAGGGCTGCGCTCTACCACTGAGCTACCGCGGCATGTGTATACGGTATCACAAAATCCGTCCCCCTGCAATCTCTCTTGGTAGAGCGCATTTTGCTATACTCAAGGCATGACGATCTGTAAACTATGCGGCAAAGAGTACAACGATTACCAGGGGAAAATGCGCGCCAGATGCGGGGCCTGCAACACCAAGATCCGGCGCTATCGAACCAAGGCGGCTGCCATACGCATCCTCGGCGGAAAGTGCGTGGATTGTGGCTGGAGGGGCCATCAGGCCGCCCTTCAATTCCATCATCTTGATCCACAAAAGAAAGACTTCACTCTCGGTAATGTCGCGAACAAGAGCTGGGAGAGCATCCGGGCAGAGATCCTGAAATGCACTCTTCTCTGTGCGAATTGCCACGCCGTCAGGCATAGCACAAAAGATGACGAACGATTCCTCGCCGAAGCGGCTCACTATCGGGGGAAGAGACTAAAAAACTAACAAATTTGTGCGCGCTGTAGGACTCGAACCTACGACCCTCTCAACGTCAATGAGATGCTCTACCAACTGAGCTAAGCGCGCATACCGCAACCACTGTAGTCCTTCGCGCCTATGCGCTCAGGACACTTGGCCAGCCACTTCCTTCATACATGCAGAATAAGGAGTGGCCAAGTGTGCGCGGGAGAGGACTCGAACCTCCATGCCCTTGCGGGCGCTACCACCTCAAGGTAGTGCGTCTGCCAGTTTCGCCACCCGCGCATTAGCAGGCATATCCTACACCATTTTGCCCGCATTTTCAAGGCGGGAACGCGGCCCGAAAGCGCGGTGCAGTCGGCTCCTATTTTGCCTCCATGAGGGCCCGGTAGTCCCCATTCGGGACATGCTCCCAGGAATCCTGGTTGAAGATATTCCCTCCCAGGTATGCTATCGCCGTTTTCCCCCCAACCTCGATCTCATGCCGTTCATAAAGGTTTGCCGCGACATCCTCCACCACATCGAGGCCCGCGAGTATCTCGTCATTCACCTCGTACAACTCTCCCTTTACGGACTCGCTACCCGGGCGCATGGCAGGGATCGATCCGTTATACAGAAGCTCGTACTCCGGCTTCGTTTCAGCCGGTCCCACAAGGGTCGCTTTTTCCAGGTACACATGGTTCCGCATGCCTTGCATGAGGGTCCCATAGACGAACAGTAGTTTATCCATGGCCTTATTGTGGCACCGTCCATCGCGCCACGCAAGGCCGCCGCTTCTCAAATGGTTGTGCGACATTCTCGATATCCCCGCTCGATATCCACACGGGAACCGTCCGCGATACGGTTGTGCGACACGGCCGTAATCACCGGGCATATCCACACCGATCCACTCAGTGCGATATTGTGCGAAGTATGTATTTTGCGACACAACCACCTCCCCCAACAGAAAACCCCCGTGCGGGGGGCTTTCTCTGGTCTGAGCGGGCAAGGGGAATCGGACCCCTGGCTCGACCTTGGCAAGGTCGCGTATTACCACTATACGATGCCCGCGTATTGCCTAGTATAGCCTGAACACGCCGAAAATCAACCCCCTACCCCTCCGGAAGAATCCGCTGATCTCTGGGCAAAAATGTTCATTTTTTTCTTATTTTAAGCCTATTTTAAGGGCTTTTTGGCTATTGACTTTTTGAGCCGGTTTTGCTATACTGTATGTACAATCCAGCGTGTAGATGAGGCAAATGCAGGAATGGCTTGATAGGCCATTTTTTCATCCCTCCCCCGTACCTGAGCCGGATTGCAATACCGCCCTCTGCGTTGTCCGTGAGCTGCCCAGCGAAAGCCAACTGCGGCTCATCTGCGGATATCGGAGACGGCATCACCATGAAGACGCGCAAGCTGATTCTGGTAGCTACGCTCATTGCCATCACACTGTCGACCTCCCTGTCAGCCCAGGCAGGCCTTATGGACTGGTTCCGCTCAAACGGTGCTAGCTCCCAGGTTGCCCACGAGGGATCCTTCGACCAACTGTACGCTTCGGTGCTCTCTTCGGGAGCTACCGACGACGAGAGGCCGATGCTCATGGCAAATGCCGTGGTCCCGGCAAACTCGCCGGTCGGCGGTACGAAGAAGGCTCTGCGAAAGACCTACCTTGTTGAGGTGTCTGCGTACAACTCCGAGGCCGCTCAGACCGACGACAGCCCGTTCATTACCGCAAAGGGTACCCACGTGCGTGACGGTATCGTCGCCACGAACATGTTCCCGTTCGGTACCGTCATCAAGATCCCGTCACTGTTCGGTGACAAGATCTTCGTTGTCGAGGACCGCATGAACACCCGGTACCAGAAGAACGTTGACGTGTGGTTTGCCGATAAGGCCGCCGCACTCAAGCTGGGTCGCCGCCTCGTCCAGATCGAGGTCATCCAGTAAGGCCTCAACCAAAACACCCCTCGCGGGGTGTTTTGGTTTATGTGGTCCGCCCTGTAGGATTCACCCTCCGGTCGAACGGCCCCCGGTCTGAGCCGTCCGCCTCCGGGCTCCGGCCCTCGCGGTGTCGGCCGCTGCCGCCACATCGCTCCGGGCTTCAAACCCTACAGCGGGCCACCAATATACAGAAAAGCAACACCCAAACGGGTGTTGCTTTTCTGTATCGGTCCGCCCTGTAGGATTCGAACCTACGACCTTCTCCTTAAGAGGGAGCAGCTCTACCAACTGAGCTAAGGGCGGATATTTTCTCTAAACGGGAACCACGCAGGTGGTTCGCTCGGGTCCACAGCTTTGCTGTGTCCCCGGAGGGAATCGAACCCCCATCAACAGCTTCGAAGGCTGCTGCTCTATCCGTTGAGCTACGGGGACGCAACTCTCCTCGAAACGCAGATATTCTAGCACAAAAGGGCCCCAGACTCAAGAACCGCTATCCTCGGGTTCTGCGGGCCCGCGCAACAACCTCCGGGAACGCCTGGATCACGCGGTCGATGTCCTGCCGGGTCGTGTACTTCGAGAGAGAGAATCGCAAGACCCCTTCCAGAAAGCGCTTCGGAACCCCCATGGCCCGCAATACGTGGGAAGACTCCACACTATGAGCCGTACACGCCGATCCGGAGCCGGCCGAAATGCCGAACCGATCAAGCTCCAACAACAATCGTTCGCTGTGCGCTCCGGGAATCGAAACGCTTACGATATTCGGAAGCCGGGCGCCCTCCGCTGGTCCGTGTATGCGAGCATCCGGAACGGCCTTCAGAATACCCTCCGCGAGTCGGTCGCGAAGTCGGGCAATCCGAGCAGCAGGAACGGCCGACACCCGCTGGACAGCGGCAGCGAGACCGGCAATGTTCGCGACATCCTCGGTTCCGGCTCGCCTTCCACCCTCCTGCACCCCTCCCAGAACGCGCGGCTCAACGGTGATCCCCCGGCGCACGAACAGTACCGCACACCCTCTCGGCCCGTAGATTTTCGTCCCATTGAATGTCAGGAGATCAACCCCGAGACGCTGAACGTCCATCCGTTCATACCCAGCGGCCTGGCATGCGTCTACATGAAAGATCGGAAACCGGGATTTGCGCTCTCGGCGCCACCTCGCGATCATGGCACCGATCCGGGCGACCGGCTGGAGCGCACCGACCTCGTTGTTCGCGTACATCACTGAGACGATTCGCGTATGCGGCGTGATCGCGGCAAC
Organism: Candidatus Yanofskyibacteriota bacterium; assembly: GCA_020852375.1. Taxonomy (GTDB): domain Bacteria; phylum Patescibacteriota; class Minisyncoccia; order 2-02-FULL-40-12; family GWA2-44-9; genus JAGOPO01. The sequence continues at coordinate 52,037 of JADZAY010000009.1, read as the reverse complement.
AACGTCCTCAGCCCGAACAACCCCGTCGGGACCAACTTGAACGGTCGCGACGTCGGCCCCCGCGGCTCTCAGCTTCCGAACCGCTTCGAGCACCGAGCGGTGCTCGATCGGCGTCGTAACGACGCCTCCCGTCTCCCCCGCCGGAAAGCTTCCCAGTAGAGCAAGGGTGTTCGCCTCGGAGCCGGAAGCGCAGAAGACGATCTCGCTCGGATGCGCATGCAGAAATGTGGCGACGACCTGTCGCGCGCGATGTACGACCGCAGCCGCATCGCGACCTGCGGCGTTGAAGGCCGAGGGATTTCCCACGGTCTTTGACGCAGCAACAACCTCCCGGACGACTGCCGGATCGATCGGCGTTGCAGCTGCGTTGTCGAGATAAATATGTTTTGCCATACGAACACTGCGCCCAGACGGCGCATAGGCGTCTCCGAAGCGAACCACACTACGAGAAGTATCGCCGCTCAGGCCACAGCACAAGAGCGATGAGCCCGGCAATGATGCCGACATCGCGGACGACGACCTCGTTCAGGCCATGTGTCACAAGGATACCAAGCAAGAACGCCGCCGCGGCAGCAGCGAAATACCGCATAAAGAATCCCGTTGCAATGCTCACCGCGACGATCACCTCGAACATCCCGAACAAGAACATCGCATTCTCGGTCCCCATGCCGACACCCACGGTCAATCGCTGCACAAAGTCGGGCATCCAGGCCTGAACCCAATACGCCGGCTGCAGAAAGGCATCGACACCGAACCAAAGGAACACGAATGCTAATCCGATGCGAAGCGACAGCTGAGAGTAGCGCAGCGACTCGAACATACATCACCAGTATACGCGGCGCCGCCGCGCTGGTGAATGTGCATAGCTACCCCGTCGCGCACACTCCCTCGAGGAACTCGAGTGCGCGATCGGTCAGCATGCGGTCGAGCAACGCTGTCCGGATCCGCTGAGGGTCCGCCTGCGACTCGGTCGCGCGCCCCTGCCGAACCATCTCCGCGATCACGCCGTTCATCGCAACATCCAGCTCCTCGGGAGAAACGACGATACTCTTTTCTTTCGCCGTCGCTCGGATCAGCAAGGTCATTCGAACCTGTCGCTGCGCCTCCGGCGTCCAGTCGCGTCGAAGCTCATCTTCCGTCTTCTTCATGCGCGCGAGGTACATGCTGAGATCGATCCCTTGGTTCTGGAGGTCGTGCCGAAACCGATGGATCATATCGTCGAGCTCACTCGTAACCATCTCCGCAGGCGCGGGCACCGATACTGCCGCCGCCATGGCATCGAGAATGGCCAGCCGGATCCGTCGTTGCTCGCTCGCTCGTTTCTCGTTCATAAGTCCCTCGCGAACATTTGCTCGGAGCTCCTCAATGGCATTGAACCGCCCCAACGACTTTGCAAATGCATCATCAGCCGCGGGTTTCAGCACCGACTGCACCCGCCGCATGGTGACCGTGAAATCGACGTTCTTCCCCGCGAGCTTCGGTTCATAATAATCGGCAGGCGCGATGATGGTGAATCGTTTTTCCTGCCCGGGAGCGAGACCGACGAGTTCATCTTCGAATCCCGGCATAAAGCTCTTTCCGCCAATGACAAGCGGGTGGTTTCGGCTCGATCCTCCCTCTACGACGGCACCGCCGACGGAAGCGTCAAAATCGACTTCGACGCGGTCACCGGTCATAGCCGGCGCGCTCTTCTCCATGAACGTCGCCCGCATATTGCATAGCGTATCGATCGCCTCATCGATGTCGGCTTCCGAAACCTCGATTGGCGCGCGCGACACTCGAATGGTCGTGAGGTCGGGAAGTTTCACTTCTGGCCACACGGCAACGTGGATCGAGTACCGAAGCCCGGTTGTGTCATTCTTTTCGACTTTGAGATCGGTGGTGCGCAGCACGTCCCACCCTTGTTCGCGAACCACCTGCTCGAAGCTCCCCTCCAGCGCGAGCTCAAGAGCCTCACTCTGTATCGCGGATGGAGTGATCTTCTTCTCTACAAGCGCCTGCGGTGCCTTACCCTTTCGGAATCCATCGATGGTCACCTCCGCCCCAATACGGCGGCGCGCCTCATCAACGTACCCAGTAAGATCTTCCGCGGACAGCTCGACGACAACATCGTACTGATAGTCACCCGACGGTTTCGGAGTAATGTTCATAGGATGATGCGGAGATCCGATTACTCCGCAGCCGGAGCGGCCTCTTCGGCGGCGCCTTGCTCGGTCGAGACCTCCGATGATGCGGTCTCCTTCGGGCTCCGCACATCGATCTTCCATCCGGTCAGCTTGGCGGCAAGACGGACGTTCTGTCCGCCCTTCCCGATCGCAAGTGAGAATTGATCATCGGCGACTTCGGCGAGGGCGATGCGGTGCTCCATATCGGTCAGATTCACCTGAAGGATCTTCGCCGGAGACAGCGCGTTCGCGATGTATCGCGCCGCGTCTTCGTCGTACTGGATGATATCGATCTTCTCACCGGCGAGATCGTTGATCACGGTCTGGACGCGTACCCCACGCTGCCCGACGAGCGATCCGATCGGATCAACGCCGTCCTCCGCCGATGCGACGGCGATCTTCGTCCGGCTCCCCGCCTCACGAGCAATGCCGAGAACTTTGACGGCGCCGCTGTCGATCTCCGGAACCTCCATGCGGAACAGCTCACGGACCAGGTTCGGATGTGCGCGCGACAAGATGATCGCAGGACCGCGAACGGTATCCTCGACCTTCACGACATAGAAGCGAAGGCGCTGGCCGATACGATAATGGTCACTCGGCATCTGCTCGGCCACCGGGAGAATTCCGCTCACCTTCCCGAGATCGATGAACACCAGCGGCCCTTCACGGCGCTGCACAACGCCACTGATCAGGGTCCCTTCTTTGCCTTTATATTCGGTCATTACCGCGCCGCGCTCAGCTTCTCGGAGACGCTGGATGACCACCTGTTTCGCCGTCTGCGCGGCAATGCGCCCGAAGTCGCTCTTCGCCTCGAGCGTCTCGATGATCTCGTCGCCAACGGCAGCGTCCTTCTTCTTTGCACGCGCGTCTTCGATGGTGATGTGCTTCTCCGGGTTGAACTTCACACGAAGGGTCCCCTCCTCGGTGACAACGTGATCCCCGACAATCGCCTGCCCAGCTTCGCGCTGGCGCTGAATGTCGACGATATCGATGCGATCCTGTGCAACTTTTTCGGGAAGCTGTCCGGTGATATACCCCTCCTCATCAACCCCCTCCACCACGAAGTGGGTCTGAGTGATATCCATCTCGCCAGAATCGGCGTTGAGCTTCACCTTGATGATCTGTCCCTTCTTGCCGTAGTCGCGCTTGTACGCGGCTGCGAGCGCCGCCTCAACGGTCTCCAGGACGTTCTCCTGGGAGATACCCTTCTCCTCTGCGATCTGCTTGATAGCAGACATAAACTGCTTGATGTCTATCATGCTTCCGATATGAAATTGTTGGTACGATACACTTCGAGGCCCGCGTATGCGGACCTCGAATGAATAAGGACATGGTATCAAAAATATCCACAAAGTCAACCCCTCTCCGCAAAGTCGGGTCCGTCGGCGAGTTGTTGTCCACATTCCGTCGTTTACAAAAGGCCGCCCTCCAGTATGGTGCATGCAGATATGTCGACATCATCGGGAACGAAGCCTGCAGACACCGCAGCCGCGGAGCTTGAGAAAAAGCTCTCGGAGATCGGCGCGAAAGGGCGCGCTCTGTCCGCCCAGTCGCTCGCCCAAGAACTTTCTCTCCCGTTCGCTGAGCTGAAAGACCTCGTTGTCGATCCGGAAGCGCTTGCCGGGCTCCCCGAAAGCGATTCTCGAGCGTCCGGCGTCGCCCTCATTCAGTCGTCCGGTGGCCCAGCAGTCGCCATCACCGTCGACCCTCGAACTCCGGCAGCAAAGCAAACCCTCGAGACCCTCGGGAGCCGCTTTCCGGCACTCGTCACACTCATCGTTTCCCAAGAGACGTTCGACCAGGTTCTTGAGCGCTACGCGACCATTAAATCAGCGACTGCGTTCGAGGTCGGCTCTATCCGCGTTGATGACGCCGCTATGGCTCAGGCACAGGAGCGTATCCAAAGCATCGAAGACCTGAAGGGTTCGGTCTCATCGGTCTCGGATACCCAACTTCTTGAGATACTCGTCGCCGGAGCCCTCTCGTTGAGCGCCTCGGATATTCACTTCGAACCGGAAGTTGACGGAACGCGTCTCCGGTATCGCCTCGACGGCCTACTCCACGACGTTCTCGTGCTTGCGTCGCCACGCTATCATCGGGTTCTAAACCGGATAAAGGTGCTCTCGAAACTGAAGCTGAACATCACTGCAGCGCCCCAAGATGGCCGCTTCACGATCCGCCAGAGTGATGTGGAAATCGAGGTTCGCGTTTCGGTGCTCCCGAGCGAGTATGGGGAGTCCATCGTCATGCGCCTTCTTGATCCGCGGAGCGTCCGCGCATCCATAGAGGATCTCGGCATGCGCCCCGACGTACTTGAGCGCGTTCGCGAGCTCATCAAGAAGCCGCAAGGGACATTCCTGACGACCGGACCGACCGGTTCAGGGAAAACGACCACGCTCTACGCATTCGTGAACGAGCTGAACACGCCCGACACAAAGATCATCACCGTCGAGGATCCGATCGAATACCACATCAAGGGCATCAACCAGACCCAAGTCGAACCGGAAAAGGGCTACACCTTCGCTGGCGGACTTCGGGCGATCGTTCGTCAGGACCCCGACATCATTCTCATCGGTGAGATTCGCGACCTCGAAACAGCCGACATCGCAATGGAGGCGGCCCTCACCGGCCACCTGGTCCTCTCGACCATTCACACGAATGACGCCGCGGGCACCATCCCCCGCCTTCTGGCGCTCGGAGTGAAGCCCGAAACCATAGCCCCGGCGCTCACTATGGCGATGGGACAGCGGCTCGTGCGCCGGTTATGCCAAGCATGTAAGAAAGAGGGGCGGCTTTCCGCGGAAGATCAAAAAAGGATCGGCGCCGAGATTTCCCCCATCGCTGAACGATTCGGCCTGAAAGCCATCGGACCGGATACCTCTGTATGGGAGCCGGTCGGATGTCAGGAGTGCAACGGCATCGGGTATAAGGGGCGCGTCGGCGTGTACGAAGTGTTCGAGGTGACCCGTGAGATGGAGCGCCTCATCCTCACGGCCCCATCGGTGACCGACATCCGAGACATGGCGATACAAGAAGGAATGGTCACCATGCTCCAGGACGGATACCTGAAGATGCTGGAAGGAGCCACATCCTTAGAGGAGGTCCGCCGGGTGTTGGGATAGCGAGCACGGTGTCAGATACGAAAAGAGGACCTTTATAACCTGTAGGCAATATCCACATCCATAGGGACGTGGGACAGGATAATTCCGAGGAGAGATCCAGTCGGAACCAGACCTTCCAAGCTAAGATAATATCCCGACTGAGCCCGGGGTGCTAAGGGCACTGAGCTCAGTTGCCTACAGATTATAGAGGTCCTCTCACACTCAACCGTTCTGCTGCTATCGTGAAACTATTTTATTCTATTTTGTAATGAATGTCAAGAGCCCACAAACCGGGCCACAGACCGGCCCGGATGACCAGGTCCTCGACCTAACCCTTCGCCCCCGCACCTTCGACGAGTATATCGGGCAAGAAAAAACGAAGGAGAATCTTCGTATTGTATTAGGGGCGGCAAAAAAACGCAATGAGACTCCGGAGCACGTCCTTCTCCATGGCCCCTCCGGCCTTGGGAAAACAACGCTTGCGTATCTTATTGCGCGCGAGCTCAACACGAACGTCCGCATGACATCGGGGACAGCCCTCGAGAAGGCTGGCGACGTCGGCTCCATTCTCACTGGGCTCCAGGACGGTGACGTGCTTTTCATTGACGAGGTTCATCGCCTCAACAAGACCATTGAAGAGGTCATCTACCCCGCGATGGAGAACTTCAAACTGGACATCGTCATCGGAAAAGGAAACGCCGCAAAAACACTCCAAATCGATCTCCCCCGCTTTACGCTTGTCGCCGCGACAACAAAAATATCCATGCTGTCGGCTCCGTTCCGATCCCGGTTCGGGTCAAGCTTCCGGCTCGAGTACTACACACCGGAAGAAATCGAGCGAATTCTTGCTCGCTCCGCAAGTCTTCTGTCAGTAGCGATCGAACCACAGGCGCTCTCCCGTATTGCCCGGTCAGCCCGTGCAACCCCCCGCGTCGCCAATCGCCTCTTGAAGCGTGTTCGCGATTATGCCCAAGTGAACGGGATCGATACGATCACCAATACCGTAGCGCAAGCAGCGCTCCAACTCCTTGAAGTCGACCCTCAGGGCCTTGAGGAGACCGATCGCCGGATCCTCCGCGCGATCGCCACAACCTTTTCCGGGGGTCCCGTCGGCTTAAAGTCGATAGCTGCCACGGTTGCCGAAGAAGAAGCCACCATTGAAGACGTGTACGAGCCCTACCTCATGCGGCTTGGATTCCTTGCGAGGACGACGAAGGGGCGGGTTATCACCAAAGCTGGCCGCGAGCATATCGGGGTCTCCGATCCCGACACGCTCGGATTGGATTTTTGAGTCGGATACACTCATGGCCGGACATTCAAAGTGGTCACAAATCAAGCACAAGAAGGCGATCGCGGATGCAAAAAAGGGGGCGCTGTTCGGAAAGCTCTCACGCGCGATCACGATCGCCGCTCGGGGAAACACTGACCCCGCAACGAATAGCCGCCTCAAGGCGGAGATTGAGCGGGCTCGCGCGGTGAATATGCCGCTCGAAAATATTGAACGCGCGATCCGAAAGACCACGGAGGCGGCCGACACGCTCTCCGAGCTATCCCTAGAATTCATCGGTCCCGGAAATGCAGGGGTGGTCGTTCGTGCGATCACTGATTCGAGCAATAGAACCATCAATGAGCTGCGTCAGATCGCCGCGTCCCACAATGCGCGGCTTGCCGGACAAGGATCGGTGGTGTGGATGTTTAAGAAGATCGGGCTGATCGTTCTTGCGGCACCCGCTACCCCGGATCTCCAGCTGCGAGCGATCGACGCTGGCGCCGACGACGTCCTCGATGAAGACGGCGTGTCGGTTATTTACACGTCTCCAGAAAAACTCGATGCCGTCCGCTCTGTGTTGGGAGACATCGTCGCATCAGCGGAGATCACCCTCATCCCCACTACACCGGCTCCGATATCCAACGAGGCTGAGCGTGCTGCAGCAGACGCTTTTGTAAGCGCCCTTGAAGATCATGACGACGTTCAGGCTGTATACACAACGTACGAGCGCTCATTCGAATACACATGAGATTTCTCGGCATCGACCCCGGCACCACACGCATCGGATACGGGGTCATTGAAGACTCCGGAGCGGTGCTCACCCCGCTCGCATGGGGTGTTCTTACAACACCAGGAAAAGATGGGCAGGCCGATAAAGTATCGGTCGCCCAGCAGTGCTTGGAGCTCCTCAACACCTGGAAACCCGATGCGGTAGGCATTGAGCGGCTTTTTTTCTTGAACAATAAGAAGTCGGCAATGCCAGTAAGTGAGATGCGCGGCGTTCTCATGCTCACCCTCGCCCAGCGAGCGCTCCCGATCTATGAGTTCACGCCCCTCCAGGTAAAGCAGCAGGTATGCGGGCACGGTGGCGCAAAAAAAGATCAAGTGCAGCACATGGTTCGGATGATCCTTCGCATCTCGGAAACGATCCGCCCCGATGACGCTGCGGACGCGCTTGCCATCGCTCTCTGTTCAAGCGCCGCACACCGAGCACCGCGTTGACAGGCAGCGCCGCCTGACTACAATACCTTTCGTAACGAGGTGTTGCGCGAACCCTCGGGAGAACTACTACTTTCTCGTATTCACCCGGGGAGAAGCTCGCACCGCACGCTATGGACGATCTTCGAATGTTTTTAATGGCTGAGGACGAGTACGAGGACTACGACGAAGAGGAGGAAGCGGATGACGAGGAAGACGATGAGGAGGAAGAGGGCGAGGATGAGAAAAAGAAGCGCGAAGAAGATGAGGCTGATGATGAGGAAGACCTCGAATAAAACAATTCCCGGGACATCCCGGGAATTGTTTTAGACCAATCTCGCGAACCGCCCCTTTCCGATCTTGATCGTGTCCCCCTTCTTAACCTCATACTCCCACCCTTTCTGAATTTCATCATTCACACGCACCGCGCCCTCTGATACAAGGGTCTTCGCCTCCGACATAGAGCGTGCGAAACCGTACTCTTTGAGAAACATGGCGATCGGCATACTACCCTCTTTGATCGCTACCTCGGCGGCCTTCCCGGCATCCACAACAGCCTCTTCGCCGTGATACATGCGGACCAGCTCAGCCGCAAGATCCTCTTTCATCCCGCGAGGATCATTGGGGGCCCTCCCCTCCGGGCAGCGTTCGTCGATCCACGCTTGGTCTCGCTCCGTGCACAACTCAAAAAGGGTCCGGATCATTTTGTCGTCCACATCGAGAACCTTCCGTCTGATCTCCTGCGGTGAATCGCTGAGCGCAATGAGCGTTCCCTCCGATTTGCTCATTTTCTTCCCGGTCGTCGCGTCTACTAGAAGCGGCGTTGTGATCACGATCTTATCCTTCCCAATGATCTCGCGCTCAAGCTCGCGCCCAACGAGCATGTTGAACGTTTGGTCGTTCCCGCCAACCTCGCCGTCGGTTTGAAGTGCGACCGAGTCGTACCCCTGCATGAGCGGGTACAGGAATTCGCTCACATGAATAGGCCTCCCCTCGGCTTGCCGCCGTTGGAACATGTCGCGCTGCATCATCTGCTGCACGGTTACCATACTCGTAAGCTTTAGTACCTGCTCCATGGTCAGGGCGCTCAACCACTCGCCGTTATATGCGATTCGAAAGCGTTGCGCTGGAAGAACCTTTGCCACCTGCTCCTGATAGGTTTTCATGTTCTCATCGATCTGCTCACCGGAGAGCGCGACGCGAGCCGCGTCCTTACCGGTTGGATCCCCGATGCGCGCAGTAAAGTCGCCGACGAGCAGCACAATATCGTGCCCGAGCTCGGCAAGGCCTTTGAGTAGGAGGAGTGCGACCGTGTGCCCGAGGTGGATGTCGGCTCCCGTCGGGTCGATACCGAAGTAGATGGTGAGCTTCTTCTCTCCCGCGATGCGCTCAAGCACAATATCATCAGAGGGATACCGCGCTTCGGATCTGCGACTGAGGAGTTTTTTGGCGAAATCTATTCTCTCGTGTGCATCCATGTTGGCATTGTACCGTTTCTCAAAATCATTGTAAATACGGTGTTTTTGTGGTATATTCGCTCTGTGAAACTTCATCCTTTCTTTCGGCGCGTTCCCCTCAACCGAAACACGTTCCACTCTCCGACGACGCTCGCCGCCCGCGCACACGGCCTTCTTACCATTATTGCTTGGTGTATCACACTCGGCCTTATTGGAGTCTCGTTGTTCGTTCTGTATGCGAAAAGCAGAACCCCGGATCCCGAGTCTATCGTATCCCGCCAAGTCAAAGAATCGACAAAGATCTATGACCGAACTGGTACGGTCGTTTTATACGACATTTTCGACGAGGAAAAGCGCACCGTTGTCCCATGGGATCGGATGGGAGAAAACATCAAACACGCGACCCTCGCCGTCGAAGACAGCGGGTTCTATGAACACAAAGGTTTCGATATAAAAGGCATCGCGCGTTCACTGCTGCGCAATGTTGAGCGCGGATACGGATCGGGCGGCGGATCCACACTCACCCAGCAACTCGTTGGAAACGCTCTTGTTGGCCGAGAAAAGACGATCACACGAAAGGTTGAGGAGCTTATCTTAGCCATCGAAGTCGAGCGCCGCTTCACCAAGGACCAGATATTCGAAATGTATCTCAACCAAGTTCCGTATGGTTCGAACGCCTACGGGATCGAGGCGGCGAGCCAAACATACTTCGGCACACCGGCGGCCGACCTCACCATCGCACAGGCAGCCCTCCTCGCATCGCTTGTTCAGCGTCCATCATACCTTTCTCCGTACGGCAGCCACAGAGACGAGTTGATGGCTCGAAAGGATTATGTCATAGGCCGAATGTTCCAACTCGGATACATTAGCGAACAAGCGCGTAATTCGGCGCTCGCGGAGACACTCACCTTCAAACCAAAATCGAGCGCACTCGTTGCGCCTCATTTTGTTGTTATGGCGCGAGAGTATGTCACCCAGAAATACGGAAGCGACATTGTTTCTTCGGGCGGATTTAAGATCATCACAACGCTCGATGCAGAACTGCAAAAGAAGGCGGAAGAGCTTGTCGCAAAATACGCCGCGATCAACAAGGAAAAGTACAAGGCTTCGAACGCAGCGCTCGTTGCGCTCGACCCCAAGACGGGTGGTGTGCTCGCGTTGGTCGGTTCCGCAAACTACTTTGATACCGAAAACGAAGGAAACTACAACGTTGCCACCGCACAGCGACAGCCGGGGTCAGCATTCAAGCCCTTCGCGTATGCTGCGGCATTCGCGAAGGGATTCCCCGACACCACGGTATTATGGGATGTGAAAACAGAGTTCAACCCGCTCTGCCCACCTGACGCATCAGCAAAGAAAGACTCGACCGGACAAGACTGTTATCATCCACAAAACTATAACGGAAAATATTCTGGCCCGGTCACTCTCCGCCAATCGCTCGCTCGCTCGCTCAACACCACATCGGTAAAAACGCTCTACCTTGCTGGCGTCGATGATACGATCGACCTTGCGACACGCATGGGCATCACAACCCTTTCCGACCGCTCTCGCTTCGGTCTTTCGTTGGTCCTTGGCGGCGCTGAAGTTCGCCCCGTCGATCTTGTCTCGGCATACGGAGTGTTTGCGAATGAAGGCATCCGCACACCGTGGAGTATGATCCAGCGCATCGAAGCGAATGATGGAACGGTTCTCGAAGAACGAAGAGCTACGCAAGAGCGTGTGCTCGATGCGCAAACAGCCCGTCTTGTAAACGATGTGTTGAGTGACAATGGGGCGCGCTCAGCGGTGTTTGGAGCTAACAACGCGCTTGTTGTGCCGGGTCGCGATGTCGCCGCTAAAACCGGTACGACGCAAGAAAATCGGGATGCGTGGGTTGTTGGCTACACCCCATCAATCGCGACAGTGGTATGGATCGGAAACAATCGTAATCAATCAATGACCGCCGCAGGAGCTGGTATTAGTGCCGCCGGGCCGCTTTGGAATGCTTTTATGGTCTCGGCGTTGAACAGCACCCCCGCCGAATCGTTCGTTAAGCCGGATCCGATTGTAACGAACAAGATCATGCTGAACGGGTTGTATGTCTCGCAAGAATACCCGCAACCACACTCGATCCTGTGGTACGTGGATCGGAATGATCCAACCGGCCCATTCCCTGCATATCCAGACCAAGACCCCCAGTTCAAAAACTGGGAAGCGGCTGTGAGCGCTCAGGCTGGGCTCGGCTACTGAATAATAACCCGCTCGACCCGCACCCCGTGAGTGCGAAGGTGCGCACGGAGATCAATCGCTTGGAGGAGTAACTCTCCTGCCAAAGCCTTTCCTCGCGCTTTCACAACGACACACCGTTGCCGCTCTTGGTAGAGGACCTCAACAACCGCTTTCGGGTAGCGTTCCTGCACAAACTCGCGAACACACCGCTGCGCCTTTGCGGTGGTGTGCTCGTTCTGTTGGAGTGTTGCGTGACGCTGAGCAAGGGCCGCTTGGATCGGTTTCAGCATCTTAGGAACTCCGGAGAGGCATGATCAAATACACCGTCCGAGGATCGTCACTGTGCGGCCGAAGGACAAATGGGCTTCCTTTGCCGGTAAACTCTAGGATGATTTTTTCCGTTGGCACAGCCCGCAAACCATCAAGAAGGTAATGATAGTTCATCGAAACATCGAACGGATCACCCTTTAAATTCGCCTCTACTCCTGCATACGCTTCCCCTTTATTCGAGTTCTTCCCGGTGATCTTCAGCTCCGCACCGGAGCACTCGAGCTTGATGTCCGAGATGCTTGAGGAAAAGAGAGCTGCTGTTTTTACCGCATTCTCTATTTCTTCTCTCCGGACAAGCACGCGAGCGTTTGCTCGTTCCGGGATTATTTTTTTATAATCAGGATACTTCCCATCGATAAGACGAGAAACGATCTCGCAGTCTTCGTGGACGAATGCGATCTGGTTATCTGTTAGGTGAACGGTAATATCTCCCGAAAGACCACCGAGAACCCTTCTAAGCTCGTATATCGTCCCACGGGGCACAATAGCGGCACCAGAGGACGAAAATTCACCATCCTCTCGTTGTTCTGCAAGACGAAAGATGTCGGTCGCCGCCATCGAAACGATACCGGTATCAAAGCGAAGGAGCGCACCAGAGAGTTCGGGGCGTGAATCCGATGTTGCGATGGAGTCGCTCACGGTATCGATAAGCCGCTGGAGAGTCTCGACTGAAACAACAAACTGCTCCCCTCCATCTATCTTTGGGATGATTGGATACTCTGCCGGGTCAAAACAAAGAATCGATGTCTGGTAAGACCCTGAGCTTGCAGAAAGCGTATGCTGATCGACATTGATATCAAGAGTCTCTCCGGGCACACTTCGCACAAAATCGGCGATCGTCTTCCCGGGGACAGCGATCTGACCCTCACGCTCAACGCTCGCCCCGATAACCGATGTTACACCGATCTCGAGATTTGTTGCGGAAACCTTTAATCTCCCATGTTCTGTTTTTAAGAGAACATTATTAAGGATCGGAAGAGAAGAATTTCGAGAGGTTATCCGCTCAACAAACCCGAGGGCCCGTGCGAAGCGTTCTTTATGGACCGTGATCTTCATAGTGTTTTTCTGCTCTATAATCTAACTTATATTACTATATCTTATTATGGGTGTTGATATGGGGATGGAGCTCGCTATTTCTCTTTCCTTTCGCGGAGAAACCAAGGATTCCGAATGTGGACGGGAACCTTATTTCCCGGGTGTGTTTGTGGGTCGTTTCCGGAGGCGGGAATAATTCACACATTTCACCCACAGCGCACACAAAGGTCATCCACAGGGTTTTCAACAACCTATCCCGAGTGCTCGAAAGAGTCGTAAATACGCTGGCGGATCATAGTGAGCTCGTTCTTGAGTGGCTCGTCGATTCCCTCTTCTTTCTTTATCTTTTCGCATGCGTGGATGACTGTCGAGTGGTCGCGGCCACCAAGCTTCTGTCCGATTTCCGGGAAAGAAAGCTTTATTTCTTCTCGCAAAAGGAACATGGCGACTTGCCGCGGCTTTACAACCTCTTTCTTTCGACTCCGCTTCGTAAGGTCGGCTGAAGAAATATTGTAGAAATCGGCGACCGTTTTCAAAATAGCCTGCGGGGATGTTTTTCGGTACGGAACCGACAAGTATGCGGTGAGGATGTTTTTCACCTCTTTAAGGTCTGGCGGACGGTTGTAGATCTGCGCCAGGGCGATCACTCGATTAAGAGCCCCCTCGAGTTCGCGAACATTTTTTTGGATATGGGTTGCTATATATGAAAGGACTTCATCGGTAAGCGGTGAGGACCGCTCAACTGATTTTTGTTTCAAAATCGCCAATCGCGTTTCAAAATCGGGCATATTGATATCAACCAACATTCCCCCTTCGAGGCGAGACTGAAGACGCTCTTCGATGGCAGGGATCGCTTTCGGGGGCCGATCCGATGTGCACACAACCTGTTTGTTGTGGTTGTGAAGCTCGTTGAAGATCGTGAACACGACTTCTTGGGTCTTGTCTTTTCCGGCTATGAATTGGATGTCATCAATAACAAGGAGATCGAGGCGGGAGTACACCGATTTGATATCTTCGATAGTTCGATTTCGGATCGCTTCCACAATAATCGATGTGAGTTTCTCACCCGATGTGTACAACACCTTCCGTTCAGGGACATCGGTGAGGAGCTTGTTTCCGATGGATTGGATCAAATGCGTCTTTCCTAGGCCAACTCCACCATAAATAAAGAGCGGGTTGTAGTTTTTCCCAGGATTCGCGGCAACCGACTGGGCACACGCAAAGGCAAGCTCATTCGATGAGCCGACGATGAATGAATCGAAGGAGTACTTCTTGTTCAGATGGGTAACCTTATCGATTTCTTGGCTTTGATCGACAGCCGACTGTTCCTGGAATTCTTTCTCAATAATGATTTTAGAGATGTCCTGGCGTGCCGGTTCTGGTTTCGGTTGTCCGACGATATAGCGGACCTCTCGAATCTCATTGCAAAGCTTTCGGACGGAAGCGAGGATTTGGCGGTTGAACTTATTCTCAAGCCATTCCTTTACGAAACCATTCGGAACACTCACCGTTACCGAATTTGAATCACGAGAGACGATCGACGTGTTCTTGAACCACGTCGTAAAATGCGCGCGAGAAAGAGAAAGCTCCATTTCTCCCAACACTGCTTTCCAAATATCTTCCGGAGGAATGGATGACATGTGCCGCAAGTATACCGTTCAGCGCACCTCGCTCAAGAAGGGAGAAATCGCAAAAACGTTGATAGAGTGTTTATAACAAGTGGAAAAAACGGGTAAATATTGACTTGCACAATCAAACATAGTAAACTCCGTATGAATGAACGTCGTGTGCGCGCCACCGGCGAACCCCTATTATGAAAATAACTCGCTATCGTCCCAAGAAAGCAAAACGAAGTCGGAAGCACGGATTCCTCTCTCGAACGAAGACAAAATCCGGGAGAAAGGTCCTCGCTCGTCGGAGGAGCAAGGGACGGGCAAAGCTGACTGTCTAAACATATCCGCCCCGGCGATCCGTCGGGGCGGATATTTGTAGCGTGTAATGGCGATACCCTCAAAACATCGACTCACCGGAGCAAAGCAGTACGCAACAGTATTCAAAGAAGTGCGCCCAATCTCATCGGAGCATCTCGCGCTGAGAGTACGACGCATACGCGAATCACAGAACACGCGCTTCGGAGTGACTGTATCGGTAAAACTCGCCCCGAAAGCGGTGCTTCGAAACGCGGTTCGTAGAAGCGTCTCGGAGGTGGTCCGTCGGGTGGTGAGTCGGCGCGATATCCCGGACGGCTCCATCGCGGTGTTCTCAGTGAAAAAACTCCCCCTCCCCAACGCGGCAACTCTTCATGCTGAGGTGGTGTCGCTCCTCCAAAAATCTGCTATCCTAGTCCGATGAAGCGGCTCATCATTCAGGGTATCCGAATGTATCAGCGGTTCGGGAGACACCTACTGAGCGCCTCACCGTTCGCGCTCCCCGTCTCTGGATGTCGTTCATGGCCTACGTGCTCTGACTATGCGATCCGGGCGATCAGTGAACGCGGGGTTCTGCGAGGAGCTGCTGTCGCAACGCTTCGCTTTTTGAAGTGCAACCCGTTCGCAATACGTCACGCCACACTCCGCTAATCACCCCTCCTCGCATGTTTACCGAGATCATCTACCGACCGATTCTGAATTTGACGATGTACCTCTATGGAACGGTCGCATTTGCCGATCTCGGGGTCGCCATTGTTGCGATGACCATCCTTATCCGGGCAGCCCTCTCCCCGCTCTCTCTGAAGACCGCTCGGTCCCAGCGTGGGATGGCCGAGCTTGCCCCGGAGATCGAGGCCATTAAAGAGAAGCATAAAGGGAATACGCAGGCACAATCGGAGGCAGTGATGGCGCTGTACAAAGAAAAAGGAGTGAATCCGCTAGCCGGATGTCTGCCGCTTGTACTGCAACTCCCCGTCCTGTTTGGGGTGTATCGGGTCTTTTTGAACATCTTCAAGCCGGAGACTCTCGACCTCCTCTATCGATTCGTCCCCGATCCAGGAACGGTGAACCACATCATGCTGGGCGTGTTCGATATCAGTAAACGGAGCCCCGTACTTGCCATTGTTGCCGGAGCGATGCAATTCATACAAGCGCGTGTCTCCATGGGAGGACAAGCGGCATCCGGGCAGGCCGCCGCCATGAACCAGCAAATGATGTACCTGTTGCCGATCATCATTGTTGTGGTGAGCTGGAGCCTCCCAGCCGGTCTCGCACTGTATTGGGTTGTTACTACCGCGTGGTCTATCGGAGAACAGTTGTATTTGAAGCGGCGATAATCCATACTGTCACCATGCAAAACATCGATGCCGAAGGTCTCACAACTCTCGTGAAAGAGCTCACGGAGTATTTGCAGATCCCCTGCGATGTGGCGGTCTCCACTCCGGAGAGCGGTCCTATTTGCGTCTCGGTGCGTTCCGATGAGCACGGGCGGCTTCTTATTGGGAAGGGCGGCCAAAATCTAAAGGCTCTCGAGCATATTATTCGGATGATGTGGATGCGGAAATACCCCGAACAGCGAGCGATCACTGTTGATGTGAACGACTATCATGCTGAGCGCGCCCAGGAGCTTGTCGCGCACGTGCGGAATACTGCCGAACGCGTCCGCGTCACCGGGAAGTCGGAAGCGCTCAACCCGATGAGTCCGTACGAGCGCAGAATCGTGCACACAGAACTCGCTTCGTATAGCGATCTCACCACGGAAAGTGTCGGCCAGGAGCCGCACCGCCGAGTCGTCATTAAGCCGCTCTAATACGCGGGCAACTCGAGCTCCATCAGCCGCCGGTCGAAGAGGTTTGTGAAGACGAAGTATCGTTGCGATGATGAGATTGAGGGATTTATGACCCCGATGAGGGGCTCCCGACTGCCAGTGTAAAGATTCGAGACCTTCCCGCTGCGAAGATCGATGGTCGCGATGGTGTCGATCGTTGCGGTTTTGTCGGACGCCACATCTCGCGAGAGCGTTGTGGTTGGGACGCCGCATGTGATCTTTTCGTTGGAGTTGTGCCAGGCGCACTTCCAAGCGCTCGTGGCGAGCGGGACGGGAATCTCAAGGGCGCTATCGAGAGAGCGATACCATAGTGTAATCCCCCTCCCTGGAAAGAAGTACGAGAAGAGGAGGTTCGACCCATCTGGCGACCATGTGTACTCCAGGTTTTCGCGGTTCGACATGAGGACACGAAGCTCGCCGTTCAGTCCGATGACCGACATATCCGTTCCAGCGCGGTCCGGCCTGCGTGAGGTGAGCACCAAGGCGTCTTCGCGGGGCCACGAGAGAGCGACGTGCTGCGCGCGAGTATCGAATACCTTGCGGACCGCGGTTCCATCAGTGTCGCCGATATAGAGAGCTTGATATTCACCAGTCGTATCGATAAACGCGATGCGGCGTCCGCTTGGAGAGACGGCGAGCGTCGATACAGCAGACCCAATCGTTTTTGCGGTTCGTGTCTGGTAGTCATAGTAGCGGTACTTTTTGCTCCCCGCTTCATCGAACAACGAGACTACCGCATCTGCATTCGGGACCCAGAACGACTGAATGAATCCGGGGAGCTTGCGATCCGAAAGGGTTTCCGTCTTGAGTGTGCGGAGGTCGACTTGGAACGCACGCCCAGTCTCTTGCTCGTAGTAGCGGACGGTATCGGGCGTTCGACTGTGGGCCACAGAGCTGACAGCGTGTTCGCTGATAGGCTCTGGAGCAACTCGAACAGCCTTCGGTGACAAAGTTTGCGGAGGTGTTGTATCTGCCGGGATGTTTGCAATCGATGCTGTCTGTCGAGAACGCGGAGCTACTCCGCTCCACACGAACGCCGTGACGACGACGGTTGCCACAAGCGCGCCGATCACAACTCCGGCTGAGGCAATGCGTCGTTCGTGGACAAAATTCAGGTTTGCGCGGAAGGGTTTCATAGTGCGGGTTCGGGTACGAGCAACGGCGCTTCGAGCGGTCGCGTCGAGGGTCGGGTTATATCCATGATACGGGGGGCCTCTTCTGATACATAAAACCGCTCGGTGAATTCCGGCTGATACAACGCAAGCGCTTCACTGAGCTGCGCTTCGAGCGCCGCAACTTCTTCCGTCTCGAGCTGTTCGAGGCGAGCGAACGCCTCCTGAAGCGGCGGGAGCATGCGCTGAGCTTTTTGGTACGCGTTGTACTGGTCGATGGCTACCTTCACAACTCCGCCGGTGTATGCGGGAAGCCAGTCCAGGATCGGTATGAGCTCGAATCCTTGTATGCCAGCGGTTTCGAGGACGAACCGGGTCATGTACTGACCGACTTTTCCCTGAAGCTGTTCAGTAAGACCGGCAAGGACGGGCCGCTGTTGCTGCCCAGGGATGGTGCCGAGGCGTTGGTTGATGAGCTGAAGCTCCCGGAGGGTTGCTGCGTACGCCTTTTGCGCGCGCTCAGCTCCTTTATTGATCGCTCCGATGCGGCGAGCCACGAAGAATAGCACGATCGGAATTGCCCACGAGATGATCCACCCCGCGTCAAAGATGCTGAGGATGTCGGCGGAGATTGCGATATACAGTGCGAGTCCGGTGATACCGATGAACGACCGCTTGATGGATCGGCGGATGGCGTCGAACTCCTTTGTCCGATCTTCGCTTTTCCGTTTGTTGTCAGAGATGAGCGAGCGGAGCCGCTCGGCGAGTCCGCGGACTTCTTGGGGAAGGTCTGGCGACGAAAGCACGGCGCCCGCCGTTCTGGCTCCTCGGGTTCGGGTTGTTGCTCCTGAGGCGGCTGCGATGTCATAGACGCGGCGCGTTTCCCGGATATCTCTTTTGACTTTACGGCGCTCAGCAATGTTTACGCTCGTCTCGATAGCGCCCCCCACCCCGACCCCATCGACTGGTTTCGGTGTACCTCCACCATTTTGCGGAGGCGGTGGAACGATGTTTGTTGGTGTTTGGGGCGATACTTCTCCTGGCATACTATGTATTTAGCTTCGCCCACTCTTGCTTTGCTTTTTCGATCTCGATGAGCTGTTTCGGATCTGAGGTGATGATCTGGTCTTCTGCGTAGGAAGCGAGCACCCGGAGCCCGACATGGTTTGCGCCGAGGAAGAACAACCCGAACCCGACGCGCGCTTCAAGGAGGTAGTATTTCTCCGAATCGGTAAGGTTGAAAGTCTGCTGGATAATATCGATAGCCGCCGGAGACTGCTTCATGAGCACCTGAATGGAGGAGTTCGTCACGATCGCCTTTCCTTGCGGCGCGCTCATGAAGTCGGGGATGTCCTGGCTGATCGTGGTGAGTCCGACGTAATATTTTCGGCCGCGCTTCGCGATGTTAAACAAGAAGTCAGCTCCAACCGGGAATTTCATGATCCACCAGGCCTCATCGACGACGAGGATGCGCTTCTTCCGCTCGCGACGCACCTGTGTCCAGATGTAGTTGAGCACCGAGTACATAGCGATCGGGCGAAGCTCGTCTTCCAGGTCTCTGATGCCGAAGACGACGAGCTGGTTGTCGAGTGGAACATTGGTCGGATTGTTGAGGAATCCTGCGAATGTTCCTTCGGTGAACTTCTTGAGGCGCGTTGCCATGCGTTCCGCCCCCGCCATCCCCTCGAGGATGCTTTGGAGGTCGCTCAACACTGGCGGCGGTAGATTCGAGAAGTCGGTATCGGGGGTAATGTCTTTCAGGGCGTATGTCTGGATGAGCGCCTGGTCGATCATCGATTCCTCTTCCGGTGACAACTGGCCTCCCATGAGCAGTTTTATGAGGCCAGCGAGGCCAAGGATGTGTGAGTTGAACACGTCGCTCCACGATTCCTCGTCTTTTGGTGTCGGGAGGTCGAATGGATTGATGTGCTGATCGGAGTTGATCGAGATCTTCACGTTCGTGCCGCCGACCGTGTCGCTCAGATATTTATATTCGTCCTCAGGGTCGATGACGAGGATCTGCGTCCCCATGATCAGTGAACGCAGGATCTCGAGCTTCACGGTGTAGCTTTTTCCGGCACCGGACTTTGCGAACAGCACGGTGTTCGCGTTCTCGAGCGAGAAGCGATCGAAGAGCACGAGCGAATTGTTCGTCGTGTTCACTCCATACAAGATGCCGGAGTCGCTGGTAAGATCGCTCGATATGAACGGGAACATCGATGCTACCGGCTGCGTGTTGAGTGCGGTAAGCGCCTGAATGCGGTCGTCGGCGAGCGGCGATGTGGTCAGGAATCCCTCGAGCATACGGAATGTCGCCTGCTTGGCAACGACCAGCTGGCCGTCGAGGATGCTGCGGATGGTCTTTTCGGTTTCGTCCAGCTCCTGCGGGCTGTTCTCGTAGATGGTGATATAGAGGCCAACCTGGAAGAAGCGTTCGGTCCCCTGCTGAAGCTCATCGCGGAGCGCTTCGATGTCTTGCGCGGCCGTCTCGAGTACCGGGTTCCGAACCTTCCCAGCCGCCTCCTCCTCCATGATCTGGGCCTGGACGTGTGCAAGCTTGTCGCGCAACTGTTTGAGAACTGTGGAGGTCTGTTGCGGATTCACGAAGATCGATATGTCGAGAACCTTGTCGAAATTGATGATCGGAGAGAGCCAACTCGCGTTCAAATACCGTGGGTACGAAGCGATCACGATGGTACGCGCATACTTGTCCCCCACCTGGAGGTAGTTCGGGGTGATGTGGAGCGCTGACGGTGCGATGGATTGTGCGATCGAGAGGGATTCGTCCATGGTTACGGTGTTTCTGGTTTCTTGGTTGCGGGAATGACCGGATTGTAGAGCGCGTTGAACAGGGTGACGACCTCCGCTTGTTCGAGCATGCGCCCACGCAAACCCATGCCGGAGATGCCGCCGATGACGATCTCCGCGCGTTGCTGAAGCTGAGACTTGTATTGGGCGATGCGCTCTGGGGAGATCGCCGTTTCTTTCGGCTTCTTTTTGAACAGGCCGGTGATTCCCGAGATAAATCCCCCGCTGGCGGCGACCGGCACGACCGAAAGCGGCAGCACGATGTAGAACCGCTTTGCCATGATGTTCGCGAGGTCTGAGAGCTCAGAGACGAACCGGATATATTCCTCCGCCTGCACTTTCAGGAGGTCATTAGTCAGTGCTTGGGTGGCTTGCTGTACGGAGGCGAGGTAGGTGCTGATGTCGAATCTGCGCGAGTGGACGACGAGCTGGACCGGGAAATCGACGGAGTTCAGAAATGCGGCGAATTGTTGCAAAATGGCGGCCTGTTCTTCGCCGCTTCGGAGCTCGAAGTTGATGGCGGTAACCTCGACGATAGCGCGGAGCGAGTCGTCCTTCAGGATGATGACTCCGTCCGAGACGGATTGGAGTTGGATCAGTTCGGTCGTCGATGGTTCAGGCATGAGGTGGTGTGAATTGATTCTGGTTCCCGCCGGTTCGGTAGATGTACCGCTTCGCGCCGAGCGTGTACGCGAGCATGTAGGCGAGATAATTGAAGAACGGTTGTCCGTCGATCCGTACGAATGCGAGCGCTCCGAAGAATCCCAGAATGAGGATCGCGGCGATCGCAAAGTAGATGCCATTCAGCGCGATATACGCCATAGCGGTCATGCTGACGCCGCCAGCGACGAAGAGGAACTGTCGGAGCGTAAGTGGCCCGATGAGCTTTGTTTCCGTCTCGATGAATTGAGGAACTTGAAATTTCATGCTTCGGGCTTCTTGCGTAAGTCTATTATATTACGCGCGGGCGTCTCGGTGCCAGAATGGGGTCCTTGCGGAGGCACGCGTTGGGTAAGCGGCGGGAGCTCACGGAGTTCCTGCGGCGCCGCCTCTTCTGCTGTTTCGTTCGCGCGCGCATCAGTGAGTGCCTGCAGGAGTTTTGTGATCGCGGCAGTGGTTCGCCCCGCTTGGTCCCGGGAAAGCCCGATACGCTCAAGGAGTTGAGGGATGGCCTCGAAGGCAACCTCGTCGAGCGCGACGAGCCCGATGAGCTTCGCGATGGCCGGAGCATGTGTTGCCGGAAAGAGACCGTCGCGCGCCCATTGCTTGATGGTTTCCACCGTGGTCGGATCGGTTAGCGTGTCTTTCACTGGCTCCGGGAGGTCGTCGAAGACCAGACCGAACAACTCCCGATCGATAGGGTCTTTCCCCTGCAGTGCCGCCGCGTAGGGACTCAGGGAGATATATTCGATCACCTCCGGGCTTCGTGGGTCGGTTGGTTCGATCATAGCGTTTTGCGTGCGCGTTCGTACGACCGCTTAAGTTTCTCGCGGATATCTCCGAGTTTTTCAATTTTTCGTTCAATACTTCTTCGGGCTGGCTGGCTCTTAATCCCCTTCATGCGCCTTCGCCAGCGATCCTCGATCTTTTTGATGCGCCGCTCCGATGTCTTCTGGGATTCGATCCCCTCTTGAGCCGATCGTACGCGCTCAGCCTCCTGGACAAGCGAACCGTAGAGCCGGTCGACTTGTTCCGGGTTTGCGTTTCGGAGCATTTTCGCCGACTTCGAGCGATCCCGGAATAGCGATGCATTAAACTTTTCTTGGATTGGGGTTGGCATCGGGTTTCCGGATCGCTGGTAATAATCTTCTGCATCTAGAAGATCGTCTGGCGATGATAGAGAGTCGATACGATCGGCGATCGCTCCCGCGGCGTCGAGGCGTTTTCCGGCGCGATCGGTGATAAGTCCGAGGGCAGCCATAGTTTCGATGGCGACAACCTTGTTGCGGCCGCTCCTCGAAACGGTTTCGAAGAGGAGGCGCTTGTCTTCATTGTTGTCGAGCGTGTCGGCTAGTTTCTGGAGTTGGCTCGCATCGAATCGTGCTCGCGAACCGACCTCGCCGCGCATGGCCGCCTCGAGGAATTTGCGTTTGTCTTCGGATCCGCCCGCCTGCTGCGCGGTGGCGATAAACTTCTCGAAGTCGAATGCCCCGCCCTCTTTCCCGGTGTCGGTGTATTTCGCCCAGGTGCGCGCGGATTCCTTTTGGAGCTGCGCGGTGACCTTCGTTTGGAAGTTCTTCTTTGCAAGCCCCGATATTTCTCCGTATTGCTTGAGCACAACTTCGCGCTCCTCGGCGGTGAGCTCCCCTTTTCCGAGGAGAATCTCTCCGGCAGCAAGCTTGGCATCTCGGTTGCCGCTTTTGAGGAGCTTCTTGAGGTCCTCCGTCTTAAGCCTGTTCGATTCGATGATGGCTTTTTGGGTGTCTACGCGCTTTGCGATGGCATCTGCATATTTTTTGTCCGCTCCACGTACGCCGCGCTGTTCTCGACGCAACGCGAGCGCCTCCTCTTCGGTTCGCAGGAGCGACGGGAATCGTCCGCGGGCTCCAGCAACGATATCCCCGTATTTCTGTGCGATCTGCTCTTTTCTGGCCTGGAGTCTTGGTGTAATGCCGGTGAGGCTTCCGGCAAGTCTAAATAGTACCGGCTCTTTCTCCGACATACCGAACCACCTCCCCGCGGTAGCGCCCCACCAAGTTCCGACGGCGAGGTTGCCGATGCCTTTCCCGAGGCTGAACGAGTATTTCATCGCCCATCCAGCGCCACCGATAAAGATAGCTCCTGCGATGATGAGGAAGAGAAGTGATGCGAGGTTCCCGGCGATAAACGGGATGTTGCCGCCTGGATCGCGGAGACTCTCTAGGAGCGCGCCTTGGCGTTCGACGAGGTAGAGGCCGATGTAGACGATGAATAGGTACAGAGGCGAGAAGATAGACCACGCGAGAACACCGTTGAACCAGTCCTTGAAGCGACTCTGTCCCGGGATCGCAAGCGAGAAGAATGCGAGCGGCGATACGGAAAGAAGGAGCCACATCGCAGGTATCCGTATGATCATGAAGACGAGCACCGCGAGGAATGAGAGTGACAGAACCAGCAGGAAGAGGATTTGGATGATGATCGACTCGATTATTTCGAGCTGGGTTTTCCAGTCTTTATCCCCTTTAGTTTCTCTTCCCGTTAGCGATCGGAGGATTGTTGCCCCACCTGGCACCACTTGCCCGGCGAGCGCCTCGACGCCGGCGGTAAGCGCCTCCCCTGTTGTTGAGTAGGCAGCTCCGGCCGCGCTCAAGACGTCTTCGGCGAAGGACGTCGACTGCGTGGCCTGCTCCATGCATTGTGCAGGGGTTCCATTGTGCGCTAAGCAGTCCTCAAGAACCTTTTTTGCATCGGTGTTGCCATCCTTACTCCACGCGTCATAAACGATCCGCTGCGCCGGCGTGAGTCGACCGCGGGCAGTGTTTTGGTTCGGTGAAGAAATTGCGTTGCCTTCCTGGGCCCCACCGATGACATCGAGGACCCTTAGTTTTAACGCAATCGATGCCCCGGTGTTTTCTGGGAGGAGATCGAGGACCATTTTTGTGGCTTCATTCCCTCCCCAAATGATCGTCTGACCAACCGCGAGACTAAAGTTGATCGTGATCGCCGCGATAAGCACGCCCTTGATGGCGTTGCTGTAGTAATAGTCCCCTTTCAGAAACACCCCGAAGATGGTCGCGAATGACATAACGATAAATGCAACGATGAACAGCATGTTGCACATGTCGCGGAGCATCTTCCATACCGCATACACGGCGACGCCACCGGTGCTGAGCGGTAGGTTTAGAATTTCTTGAAGACGGTCTCCGATCCATACAATAAAGTCCGTCAAGACGCCGGCGACGAACTGCAGGACATCCCGGATCATGACGGTGATGTACAGTCCAGGGTCAGTCAAAAACTCGACAGGGCTTGATGCCGCATGCGCCGCATGCGGCACGACCGCGACTGCGATGGTGAGGAGTCCTATAAATACTATGGATCGGCGTAGGGTCATGGCTAGTCTTGAACTCCAAGCTCACATGCGGCGACGGGGTTGCCTCCGTTCGAACGCAATCCTCCGTCGCCGGTGATCACGTCGACTGAAATGCTCATGATTTGCGTCACCAGTACGATCTCATCGTCTTGCCCCGGGTGCGGCTTGCAGATGGTTCCCTGCGGCGGCTGCATCTGATCGCATACCGCCTGAAGAACGGTCCGGTAGTTCACGCCGGAAGCGATGCGGTTGCTCCCCGGGGGATCAAAGAATGCCGGGTTCAGCTGCATGGCTCGCTCGACGGCGCTCCGGACGACCGAGCCGACGAGCGCAACGGCGTTCGGTTCGCTCCGTACGCAGGTGCACTGTGGGTTCCCGCCCGTGCAGGATGGATCATCGGGCGGATATTCGCCCGGGGAGACGCTCGGTGTCGGGGTTGGGGTGATGACGTTGTCCGGGTCGTCCTCAAGGCCGAGTTCGAGCTTAATGGGGAGCGGCTGGTTTGCCATATCGAGCATGCGCGCACGGATGCGAGCGGAAATATCCTCCATGGCCTTCGCAGTCGTTCCGTTGGTGTTATTGAGAAATGTTAGTTGTGCGTTGAACGAGGAGTTGATGAGGTCGCGAGCGACGCCGGGCGCCTGACGGATGCGGCCATTCGTGACGCAGTTGCCATCGGGGTCCATGTTGCAGCTCTCCTCTTTCGTTCCGTAGACCGGGAACACGCCACCGCCGCTGACGAGTTGGTTGGTGACCGAATCTATCATCGTCGCCCGCTGTTTTCTCAGCTCTGCTTCGGCGAGACGGATGAAGCCGGTAGGGTTGTTTTGGGGCTCTGAAAGGCGGCTCAGAAGAGCGAAGCCACCATTCGTGGCGAATGTCTGGGTATCGGTGATCTTGCCCGGGGCCCAACCTTTTGCAGTGCATGCGGCTGATAGCGGGAACGGGGTTCCCCCGTCAACGCTGAGCTCGGTGAGGTTCATTACCGGCGGATTTTCACGGTACGACTGCGGGACATCGAAGTAGTTGTATACGTCCTGCCGCATGTACTCGCAGATATCAGTGTTCACGAGCAGGGTCCAGAAGCGGCGGTATGCCTGGCGGTCGGGGTTCACGTATGAGTTCTCGATCCAGTTGGTTGCCCATGCGGGGCCGCCTTCCGGCCCCTGCTCCTGGATCATGCGGTCGATGGTGTTGGTGATGTCGTTGATCTGCTGGTCTACCACGCATCGCGCTATGAAGCTCTGTTTCAAGTCGACTTCGGCGCGTGCTTTCAAATATGCGGTTGTTTCCGATGCGACGATCTGGCTACAAGGGATCGAGGGGAGGCCGAATCTGTTTAGAATGCTATTCGCCGCGCATGCGACCAAAGTCTTTTTCATGATCGCGAACACGTCTTTCAGTATTCCCCCAAGCTGGTTCAGTATTCGCTTTCCAATTTCATCAAGATTCCCCTTGAAAAGGGTAAAGATGTTTCCGGCGACGCAGATCTGTTTGTAGCGATCCCCGGTAAGACCGCGGTTTTTTATGATATCGGAAAGCGTGGTGCTCGTTTCCTGGCTCACGGGTTGTCCTGGGGAGAGCTGGGTAGTGTCGAATGCAGCGGTGGCGGGGCGAGCTCCTCCCAGAACAATCGCAAAGAGCGAGGCGATTGCGAGTATGGAAATTGCGATGAAGCGGGATTTCATTGCTGGAATGCCCGGGCGAGGCGATTTGAAAAATCAGAGCTGATTTCTATGGAGGTGTCCGCGGTGAGCGACTCAAGCACCTGGAGTGCGATAATGCCCTGGAGCGGGTCGCGGCTGATGTCGCGTACCGCGCGGTACTGCTGTTGGTATCCGCGGACGAAGAGGAGCATATTCTGGTGCGCGGTGCGCATGGATGGTGGAACCTTGAGCTTCTTAAGGTCTGCCGCGTAGGTCTCCAGGAGCACAATCTGGGTGTCGATGGATGCGGCGAATGTGCGGTAGGTTTCCGGTTGCTCTTTCTGAAGCTTCGAGAGTGCATCGATGGGGGTGCTTCCCACGACTCCGAGCGTCTTCACGAATCCTTCTGCGGTTTCGGAGAACAATTTCGGAAGAATCCGGCTCATGGCGAGACCGTAGCGAATAAGGGCGTCCGTGGAGTTGTCGCTGTAGGTGAGCGAATCGAGCTCGACGGCGGTGTTCGCGCTGTATTGATCGAACAACTGGTCGACGAGTGCAGTGACTGATGCTTCGTACTGGGGGCTTTCTGGATTCAGGTCTCCGGCAACGAGGCCGCCCAACAGAAGTGTGCTGGTTCGTTCGGTCAGATTACGGCGTTCATTCAAAAAGTCGTCAGGACCTTTCTTTGCGGGATTGTGCCCGCTCAACACCTCTTCCCCGTCGGAGAATCCATCGCCGTCGCTGTCAGGGTTTTTGAAATCCGTTCCCCAATAGGTCTCTTCGTGATCCCCGAGGCCATCGCTATCGGTGTCTTGGAGCGTCGCGGTGGTCTTCTGGTAGAGCGACGCAGAGACCGCCTGCTTCGAGGGTGCTGGGCCGTAGCTTGCGAAGTACCAGAAAAGAAGGCCGGCACCCACAGCCAAAACAGCGAGAAGGAATTTCAGTCTTCCGCTCATGTGACCTCATTCTATCATTCTTTTTTCGCAAAAAATGAGGCCTTGTGTGTATATCTAATGAAAGGCCAGTGCGATCCGTCGCCAGTCGTCGACGGAAAGCTCTTGGGGTCGTGCGTGTGGCGGGATGCCGGCGGCTTGGAGGACGGCCTCATCGATGCTCGCAGTGAGTTGTTTCCGCTTTTGTCCGAATGCCCGCTTTGCAATAGCGAGAATATCTTTGTTCGATGAGCGCTCGGCGGCTGTCAGCGGTGAAAGAGCGAGGCGAACGACCGCAGAATCGACATCCGGAATGGGGCGGAAGCTGCCGCGAGAAACGCGCATGACGATGCTTGGAGTCGCGTGCAGGCGCACTGAAAGCGCGAGGAGGTTCATGTCTGGCGGTTCCGCCATGATGCGGTCAGCGACTTCGCGCTGCACCATGAGCACCGCGCACGACGGTGGCGGCCACGCTTCGAGCATGAGGCGGAAAAGGTGTCCGGTCAGGTAATACGGAATATTCGCGACCAGTTTATACGCGCCCGCCTCCAGCGAAAGGTCGTCGGTATCAAGTTTCAGGACGTCGCCCTCTCGGATGGCGACGTTCGTGTGCGCGGCGAACAGTTCTGTGAGCGGAGCGATGAGGCGGCGGTCTTTCTCAACGGCAACAATGCGAGCACCGGTTTCGGCGAGCTTCTGCGTGAGCGCTCCCCTGCCCGGACCGATCTCAAGCACGGTGTCGCCGGGGTGAATGTCGGCGGCACTGACGATGCGGTCGAGCACGCCTTCATTGACGAGAAAGTTCTGGCCGAGCGATCGCTTTGCGGGAATAGAGATCTTAGAAGTCATAGTCAATGCGCTCGTCGTCGGCAGAGCGGTCGTCGGGTTCGATCCGCTGCCACGAGAGCAGGTGCGCGGGAATCTCCGAAAGAAAACGGGAAGGAATGTTCGCTTGCCGAGAACCGAAAATGTTGCGCCACTTCGCAAGACTGATGAACAGGCGTTCCTTAGCCCGAGTAATGGCAACATAGCAGAGACGGCGCTCCTCTTCGAGCTCATGCGGGGCCCACACGGTCCGACTGTGCGGGAAGAGGCCCTCCTCCATGCCGCAAACATATACGACTGGAAACTCGAGGCCTTTTGCGGCGTGCATGGTCATGAGCGTGACGGCGGCGTCTTCGGCGGCGAGCTGATCGGTGTCCTGAAGGAGCGCGACCTCTTCGAGGAATGTTCGCATACCGGCAGAGCCTTCGGAGTCGTACTTTGCCGCGACGGTCAGCAGTTCGCGTACGTTCTCAACGCGCTCCTCGGCGCTCTCGGCATCCTGGCCCTTTTGAGTGCGGAGATAGTCTTCGTATGCGGTGTGCTTGAGGATGGCACGAATGACTTCGCTCGGCTTCTTTTCTTGCGCAATGCGCTGGAGACGCACGAGAAGCGAATGAAGCGAATCGAGCGACTTCCCCGCCCTTCCGGTCGGTGGATATTCTTGCGCGAGGATGCCGACGGCCGAGATGCGATCCGGAGCGTCAGTGGCGAGGAGGCGGTCGATGGTCGTCGTCCCGATGCCGCGCGCGGGAACATTGGCGATGCGCTCGAAGCTCACCGTGTCGTTCGGATTTGCGAGGAGGCGCGCATACGCGAGAATATCCTTCACCTCTCTTCGTTCGTAGAACCGGATACCACCAACGATGCGGTACGGGATGCCGGCGCGGACGAGCTGCTCTTCGAGCGCGCGGCTCTGCGCATGGGTCCGATACAGAACGGCGCAGTCGGCCAGCGTGTATCGGCGGCGCTGGAGCGTCCGGAGGGTTTCAATAAGGTGCTGCGCCTCATGGCGCTCGCTGACCGTTTCGGTAACCGTGATCTGCTCCCCCGCTGCATTGTTGGTCCACAGCTCCTTCGGGATCTGTGATGCGTTATTCGAGATGACTGCCTGTGCCGCCGCGAGGATGGTTTTCGTTGAGCGGTAGTTTTGTTCAAGAAGGATGACTTTTCCGTTCGGCCAATCACGCTGGAAGTTCAGGATGTTCCGAATGTCTGCTTGGCGAAAGAGGTAGATCGACTGCGCGTCGTCCCCGATGCAGAAGATGTTACCGTGCCCTGCCGCAAGAAGATTGATGAGCGTGTACTGATCGTGGCTGGTGTCCTGATACTCGTCTACCAGGAGGTAGCGCCACAAGCCCTGATAGTGCGCGAGAATATCGGGGTGTTCGCGGAGAAGTCGGACGGTCAGGAAGATGAGGTCTCCAAAGTCGACGGCGTTCATCGATTCCAATCTACCCTGGTACGCTCGGTACACGCGCTCGAGGATCTTTTCCGTGTGTCCGGTGCCGGTGTACTGATGGTGTCCGACGAGTTCCGTTTTGAGTTTCTGGATCTTGCCGAGCAGTGATCCCGGACTGTATCGTTTCGAGTCGAGCTCAAGATCGGCGCTGATGCGCCGAATGAGCGCCTGCTGATCTCCGCTGTCGAGGATCGTGAAGTTCGTACCGTATCCGATGCGTTCCGCGTGTCGGCGAAGTATGCGGAGTCCGATTGAGTGAAACGTGCCGATGGTCGGAATGGGATGGCGCGCCGCCGGCGAGGTACGGTGCCCGAGGAGCGAGGTCACCCGCTCTTTGATCTCCCCTGCCGCCTTGTTGGTGAAGGTGACGGCGAGGATATGCTCGGGGCGGACGCCGGACGCGATGAGGTACGCGATGCGGTGCGTGAGCGCGCGCGTTTTCCCGGACCCGGGTCCCGAGATGACCAGCACGGGCCCTTCGGTGGTGGTGACGGCTTCGACCTGCTTTTCATTGAGGCCGTCGAGGATGGGATTCATGGGCAATCGGTGGACCTGGGGAGAATCGAACTCCCGCTTGCGCAATGCGAATGCGCCGTTATACCACTTAACTACAGGCCCAAAGTGTATGGAATATAGCACAAAAGGCGCATTTTTGCCAGTGCTGTAAGAGATCGACGCGGGGAGCGTCATACCCTGCGTAGCGGATATCGTATATACTAGCGTTATGAACAAACACTTCCTCGTAGCGGCAGTAACGGTCGCCATGGTCGGAGGCCTCATCTCCCCCGCCCTTGCGGACGACTCATCCTCTTCGCAGGGGTTCTTTGAGCGCCTTCGTGAAGAGCGGCAGAAGAATCGCGATGAACGCGAGCAGGAGCGTGAGCAGAAGCGTGACGAGGTCGCATCAAAAAGCGAACAGCTCCGTCAGGAGCGTGAGCAGAAGAAGGCCGAGGAACAGAAGACGCGGCTCGAGAAGTTTTGGAAGAAGACCAGCGAGCGTCTCGCGAAGCTGATCGAGCGCCAGCGCAAACTCGCCGATCGCATTGAGGATCGATTGGAGAAGGCTGAGGCGAACGGGAAGAATGTGACCACCCAAAAGGCAGATCTTGCTGCGGCCCGCGTGAAGATCGATGCCGCAAGGAAGGCGCTTGATGATGCGGCCGGTCAGATCGGTTCGATCATCGCGAGCAATTCGCTTTCCGATGCGATGCAGAAGATTCGTGATCTGCACAAGGGTGTGACCGGAAAGATCCGGGAGGCGCACCAGGCGCTTATTCGGGTCATCGTCTCGATGCGAGGAATCGGCGGCGGTAGTCCAACCCCAACCCCGTCGGCTTCTGCGTCCGCTTCCCCCACTCCGACGCCGAGTCAGTAGGTCGGAGCCCCTACAACACCGAACGGCGGGTCACGCCGTTCGGTGTTGTGTTCAGTAAGAGTCAACGATATCGTTCGTCATATACTATGGTGCGCTCGCCAGAACGGCAGCTGACAGAGGCATATCGGGAGCTTGGAGATGCGATCTTCCGGTTTTGCTATGCCCATACGGGCGACCGCGACCGAGCGCTTGATATGACCCAGGAGGCGTTTACCCGGACCTGGCGCGCGCTTCTGAGCGGTACGACGGTGCGGGATATGAAGCCATTTTTGTATCGAACAGCCCGCAACGCCTGTATCGACCTGTCGCGGAAGCCTGGCGCCGATTCGCTCGAAGCGCTCCGGGAGATTGGATTCGATGTGCGGGACGATTCGCTCCTTGATCCCCTTCTGTCCGCGGAGGCGAACAGGGCCATTCGCTGTATTGCTCGTATCGAGGAGCCATACCGAGAAGCGGTTGCCCTTCGATATGTGAACGATCTGATGCCACGGGAGATCGCGGAGATCATCGGAGAAAGCGAGAACGTCATTTCCGTACGCATTACGAGAGGTATGCAGAAGTTGCGAGAATTAATGCAGATATGAACGACCATTCCGAACAATTTATACACGAACTCTCCCGCATTCGGATGAATGATGCGGAGCAGGAGCGGATGGGCGGCGTGATTCGCGCGCTGGCGGCCACGCATGCGAGCCCTTCGCGCCTGTGGTTCATGCGGCACGCTACCGCGACCTTTGCTGTTGTGGCAATCGTGGCATTTGGCGGCGTGACGGTTTCCGCGAACTCGGCGCGCCCGGACGACGCGCTCTATGGTTTCCGCTTGCAGGTGAACGATCGGATCGAGGCCGCATTTACCCGCGATGATGACGAGTGGCTCGACGTGCAGATGCGTCAGATCGAGCGTCAGCTGAACGATGAAGATGGCGCACCGGACGATGCGTTTGAAGAGTTCGAGCAGGAGAAATCGCACGAGGAGATCGAGGAAGCCGACGACGATCAGATACCCGACGACGAAGACGTCGAGATCGATGATGCAACGGACGATGGCGACGAACAAGAGGCCCTGATCGGTCGGAGTCGCAAAAGCGATTCGAACGACGATGAGGAGCTTCGGGAAGCCCAGCGGATCGAGCGTGATCTTGGTGAGGAAGAGGCCCAAGCACAAAGGTTCTACTAACAACAACAAAACAGCACCCTATCCGGGTGCTGTTTTGTTGTTTGGATGAGGCGCACTGTCGGGCTGCTGGGAATCGAACCCAGTCTTCATGAACCCGAATCATGCGTACTACCGGTATACTACAGCCCGACGCTACGCCTCATACGGGCAGGCACACATAAGAGCCCGCGACGCCCGGAGACTGTAGCACGATTCCGTTGTTCTGTCGACCTACACGTAGTACTTCTTCATACGCTCCTTCTCTTCGGCGTCGCGGGCCCGCTCGATCCGCTCGAGGGAGCTCTTGAGGTCGGCCGCGGAGGAGGTGTTCAGTCCCTCGGCGCGCTTGAGCAGGAGCTCGCGCGTGTTGATGTTCGGATCATCGAGCGCCTCTGCCAGGAGCGTGTTGAGGATGAGACCAATCTTCGGACCGGGAGGGATGCCCAGCGATTGCATAATGTCCTCGCCGTTCACTTTGAGCATCTTTACCGAGATCGGATCATGGCTGACCTTGTCGATCATGTATTTTAGGTGGCGAAGCTTGTATGGCACAGCCTTCGGAGTCCCAGAGCCGATGCGGTCGCCCTCGCGGAGGCGGAGGAGATCGTCGATGTGTTCGAGCCCGACATTCGCGATAAGGCGGCGGACGGACGATTCGGTAACCTCCCCTACGCTGTAGTAGAACATGTGGTAGCGCACCAGGCGTACGACGGCGTCGACGACTTCCCCGGGGTAGCGCAGACGTTCCATGATCTTTTTCGCCATGGTCGCCCCCACGGCATCGTGGGCATAGAATGTGCAGTGGCGCCCTTGTCCGCGCTTGGTGCGTGGCTTCCCGACATCGTGCAAGAGGCACGCCATACGGACCGGGAACGAGTATCCCTTCTGGGCGGCATAGTGCATGGTGCGCAGGTTGTGCTCCCACACAGTGTAGATGTGGTGGAGATTCTGCTCGACGCCGACCCCTTCGCGGAGTTCGGGGATAATGAATCGTAAAAGGCCGGTGTCGTCGAGGAGTTGGATACCCTCCATCGCCCGCGCCGAATTGATGATCTTCGTGAGCTCATCGCGTATCCGCTCCGCCGAGATGCGCTCCAGAAGCGCGGCGTGACGGGTCAGGGCCTTGAGGGTTGCTTCGTGGATGCTGAAGTCGAGTGTTGCTGCAAAGCGTACCGCGCGCATCATGCGGAGTGCGTCCTCGGTGATACGAGCGTCGGCATCCCCTACCGCGCGGATGACCTTGGCGGCAAGATCGGCGCGGCCGTCATACGGATCGACAAGCGTGCCGTCTGCTGACAGCGCCATCGCGTTCACGGTGAAGTCGCGGCGCGACAGGTCTTCCTCGATCGTTTTTGCGAAGCGGATCTCATCAGGGTGGCGCTGATCGCTATACTTCCCCTCGATGCGGAATGGGGTGATCTGGATCGTGCGAACGAGCGGATCCTCATCGCGGGTTTTGACGGTGACCGTTCCGAACGCGTTGTCGTAGAAGTTGTCCGGGAAGAGCTCTTGGATCTGTTCGGGTGTGGCGCTGGTCGTGATATCCCAGTCGGTCGGCGTGCGCCCCATCATGATGTCGCGCACGCAACCGCCCACCGCATACGCGCGATGGCTGTGCTCCTCAAGAGTTGTGAGCACCTCTCGTACCTTCGGATGGATCTCCATGAATGGTTGTAGTGTGCCCCCGGAAGGAATCGAACCTCCATCGTACCCTTAGGACGGGTCTGCTCTATCCGTTGAGCTACGGGGGCGGAATACCTTGCGATACTACCATTTTCGTGCTATTTTTCCAGGCGCCTTGGGCCTATATGATTACATAGAGGCCTGTCGTTCCGACGGACTGTGATGCCGACCGCATCCCACCCGTCCTCATTTGGGCCTATAGTGAAGCGGTATCACGCATCCATGGCATGGATGAAGTCGGGGTTCGACTCCCCGTAGGTCCACAGAGCAATACGGACAACCCTCAAGGGTTGTCCGTATTGCTACAGCGAATATATACGGGGAGACGAACGCCGGAGCGATGTGCCGCCAGTCGGCGGCACCGTGAGGCGGTGGCCAGCCCGAGGTGCGCGGCGGCGCGCCGAGAGGCGAGGCCGACTCCCCGTAGGTCCACAGAGCACGCACCCGCCCGAGTGGCGGGTGCGTTGACGTCTACAATGGCTACTTGTAAGGTTGCGACGGCATGCGATCATGCGTGCCACGAGGGTCGGCGCGGATCTCCGCTCTGTGATAGGGCGCACCGCGCAGGAGGATCCCATGGAGCACCTTACCAATGCCGAAGTCCGGGCGCTTATTCCCGACGACTGGCGTCTCCCCTGTCTGACCATGCACGACGTCCTGTTCACCGGGCAGGCAAACATCCGTCAGATGGTCCGCTTCTGGCGACATCGCGCCAAGGAGCATGCGGAGGATATCAAGCGGGCGGACAAGCTCTTGAAGGCGTTGCACGGAAAGACGGCGAGCGATTTCCGCGCTCTGGCGCGGCGCTTCGTGGATCCCCACTTCCCACTCCGCGGGCGGTATGTGGAGAATGGGCACGACGGCCCCATCGAACCGATGGACGGCCTGTCGCGGGCGCGGTCTGCTGGGGCGACCACCTTCAATGTCTGCGGTTGGTGTGAGCATACCACCGGCGATCGCCAGCGCTTCAACTACACTATCAGCGGAGCGTGCGAATTTCAGAAGGTCTCCGGCGTCAGCCCCGAGGAGCACCTCTTCGATTCGAGGTGTTTTCTCCCGAATGCGTCCGGGGCGCTTATGGGCGAGATCCGTTCCGGACTCGTGGCGGCTCGCGCGCGGTCGGTCGGAGCGAAGCGTGTCGTTGACCAGAAGATCCGGGTGCTCCTACCGCTCTGTACGCAGGCCGAGAAGAAGCCGGTGTTCCCGGCGCGTCGTCCGCACGACTGGTTCCGCGTCGGCAATAAGGTCGTGTTCTACGCGGCTTGCGAAGTGAACGGCAGGCACTGGAACGAGTTCATTCCCGGAACTGTGGTTGGTGGGCTTCGCCATCACGACGGTCTCGTGTACGTCCGTCTCGGGCGTATACCCCGCTGGTTTCCTCGCGGGATGGACATCGAAAGCGGGCAGTACAATCCCGCGATCATGCTCGCATGGGAGTTCGACTACCTTTGTGCGTGTGCGCACAACAATTTTCTCCACCTGTGGGCGCGATACAGTGTCCCTCCCACGATGTGCTTCAACGGCGACGGGTTCGTCAAAGATATTCACGCGCACGTTCTTTCCCGTCAGCGCCCCTAAGCTTCCAACTCCCTGCTCCGCGGCCGTCGCGGAGCTTTTTGTTTTCCAAATTCTCCGTCACTGGTCGCGCGTGTGGTATACTATTCGCAATGGGAGACGATCCAAAAGGCTCGCTCAATGTTCCGGCGTCGAAGCTGCCATGGGAGCAGGCGCAGGACATGCCGCTCGACTTTCGTTCCAGCTTCCACTGGCGCGTCTTTCGCATCATGGCGGAGTTCGTCGACGGATGGCAGTTCGTCACCGATTACAAGAACACCGTTTCCATTCTGGGCTCCGCTCGATTCGAGGAGACGAATAAGTGGTATCAAGTCGCGCGGGAGCTGGGCGTCTTGCTCGCGAAAGCGAAGATCGGTGTTGTGACCGGCGGCGGGCCGGGCATCATGGAGGGTGGTAACCGCGGCGCGTTCGAGGCCGGTGGGGAGAGCATCGGCATCAACATCAAGCTCCCGTTCGAGCAGCGCGAGAACCCGTATCTTACCAAGAAGCAGCCCTTCTATTATTTCTTTGTCCGGAAGGTCATGCTCTTCTACACTGCGCAGGCGTATGTGTTCTTCCCCGGCGGATTCGGAACGCTCGACGAGTTCTTCGAGCTGGTCACATTGGTTCAGACCAAGAAAGTCGACCGCGATACCGTGCCGCTCATCCTGATCGGCAAAGAGTTCTGGACTCCCCTGCTTTCCTACATCAACGACATGGTGTACGAGCGGTACCGGGCGATCGACAAAGAAGATATGCAACTTTACCATCTCGTCGACACTGCGCAGGAGGCGTTCGATATCATCAAAGCATCGCCTCCTCGCAAGGAGATCTACTACTAATAGTGAATAGAAAAACGGGACCCTTACGGGTCCCATTGAGTGTCCGGCACGGTCTCGAAGATGATCCAGTGTCCGCCGCACGACGGGCACTCCGTCGAGCTTTGGAACGCAGGCGTTTCCCAGCGGCTCTGGCAGTGGCCGCACGAGTACCGCCTTCGCTCGGTGAGCAAGCGGCGCGTGTCGTCGTCCATGTCGTCCAACAGCAATGTCGCCACGGAACCTCCTTATCTGACTGCGGAGGCGGGAGGATTCTCCCTCGGCTCTCGGCTCGCCGTCGCTCGCCTCGGCCTGGGCACGGGCTCCCGGCGACATCAGCTGATGTCGCAGCGGTCCGCCCTTCGAATCCCCCACATCTCTTGCGGATGATCTTCACAATGCCAAACGGCATTCCGAAGATCATTTGCGGAGGCGGGAGGATTCGAACCTCCGAGGGGATTTCTCCCCAACCGCATTTCGAGTGCGGCGCGTTAGACCACTCTGCCACGCCTCCGTGTGCGGAGAAAAGTATATCATTATTTGGTTTTTTGGCAATTCTCCTCCGAAATGGTATAGTGGATGGGTGGTCGAGCCATATCAAAGAAAGCCGAATACTGCTTGCCTTGTGTGCGCTGCGCCGATATACCGTCGCCCGGTCGAGTTGCAGAGAGCTGGCGGACGAGCGTTCTGTAGTATGACTTGCTACGGCATATCTTGCAGGAAGGAGATCCTCTGCCCCGTATGCGGTGCTTCCATTCTGTCTGGGGATAACAAGAAGACCTGTAGCAAGAGATGCGCGAACAAGCAGCGAGCTGGTA
This sequence comes from Candidatus Yanofskyibacteriota bacterium, assembly GCA_020852375.1. Lineage (GTDB taxonomy): Bacteria > Patescibacteriota > Minisyncoccia > 2-02-FULL-40-12 > GWA2-44-9 > JAGOPO01. The sequence continues at coordinate 15,320 of JADZAY010000009.1, read as the reverse complement.
TACGGTATAAACTGAATAGGCCAAGAGATAAGGTGACGGCGCTCAAGGCCCTGAAGATGCGGCTTTTGCGAGAACGAGGGCGCACTTGTGAGCGGTGCGGATACGACAAGCCAGAGATCTTGCAAGTGCATCATAAAGACAGAGATAGGAGTAATAATGATCTCGCAAATCTGGCATTGATCTGCCCGAACTGTCATTATGAAGAACACTATCTAGAGAGAAGCTGGCTGAGGAAGCGGATAGCGTAGGCGAATGGAGGGGTCGGATAGTGGTTTATTCCACCGCACTTGAAATGCGGCATCCCGTAAGGGATCGTGGGTTCGAATCCCACCCCCTCCGCCAGTAATTTTGAAAAATGAGAAGTAGAAAATCCTTATTTTACGCTACTTTTTGAAAAAGAATTTTGATAAAATGAGGTTAACCCCGAAGGGATTCGAACCAGGTTATGAATAATCTAAACAACAAAAGAATTCTCATAACAGGAGTTGGAATAAAACCGGTCGATTTTGTTTTTAAAGACATAACGACCGGCGAACCGTCGCACACTTTAGTTGATATTGATGGAAAAGAATACAAGGCAAATATTGGTGCCGCCACAGCGTTTGAATGCGCCAAAGCTGGTGCCATTGTTCATATCGTAGCTCGCACTGAAAGCAAATTGCAGATTGTTAAGAAATGGATAGAAGAAAAAATTTCTGGAGCAAAAGTAGAATATTCTGCTGTTGATTTGGGTAATATATCGGCTCTGGAAAAATTAGTTGAATCAATTCCAAACGACCTGCCACTGTATTGGGTTCAGTCAGTCGGATTGGGCGCGGGAACGGTTCAACTCAAAGACGACAATCCGTATTTGCTCATCGATGATTTATCTGAAGAATTAATCGAAGCAGAACTTTCAGTTTTAAAAAACACCGTAAGTTTATTGCGCTTGTTACTTCCGCGATTCCGTAAACAAAAAGAAACTCGAGTTTGCATCGTTTCCTCAATGAGCGCGATCCGTTCTGTTGTTTCTGGAAGTATGCACATGGCCGCCAAAGGCTCAATCAGCCGTTTTACCAACGCGGCAATGATTGAACTCGATAAAGATAAAATTTTTATTACAGATGTAAGACCAGGGATTGTAGATACTGGTATGTATGACTCAAGGGTGGTTCAGAATACAGTTTCAATGATGGGTAAGAATTTTGGCTATGACTACTCAAAAACAAACCTTTTTTGTACACCCCCTTCGGCAGTTGGAAAGGCAATTGTAAGTATTCTCACTTCTGATGCCCATATTACTTCCATTAACATGGTCGCTCGAGGCCAGTGGCCTCACGAGGGGTCATAAATGCAGTTTGTGCAATGGAAGTGAGAATTTTTCTCACTTCGGTTAGACATTTTGATATTCAGTAGACTTTTTGAGCAAAATCGGGAATTTCAAACCATTCTGGTTTTTCTCTGTAAATCTTCCTTAATTTCTGTATACTTTTATCAACTAAACCGAAATTTATTCGTTTTGCCGGTTCAAAGTTCCGGCAATCCTGCCCGCCAAATTGAGAGTGAAATCACCATCATAACCATATGACGAACGCGCCAACGCAAGACCTTGTATTCACTCACACGTTCGACGCGCCCGTTGCGAAGGTGTGGCGCGCCTGGACAGAGTCTGACGCGCTGCGGCAGTGGTGGGGCCCGGACAATTTTGAGTGTCCGACCGCTGTGATGGATGTCCGTGAGGGTGGTGTTTCGCTTGTCAGTATGGCGTCACCAAAATTAGGATTTCCGGAGCAATACAGTACGTGGCGATATCTTCGGGTTGTTCCTCTGGAGCGGATAGAGTACGTTCACAACTTGGCGGATAAAGATGGAAACACAATCTCCCCTGCGTCGGTCGGTATGCCATCCGATTTTCCCGAGAACCAAATTCATATCGTAACATTCAAAGACCTCGGTGATGGTAGGACCAGGCTTACGGTGACGGAAAAAGGTTGGGCGCCTGGACAGATGGCCGAGATGTCCAAGATGGGCATGGAGCAGTGCCTCGAAAAGCTGGCGGGAGCGCTCACCCAATGAGGCGACGCATCCGGGACAACGCGGTTCACAAGGCGCCGGCGGACCTTCGCGCGGCGATCGAGTCGGACCCGAAAGCTCGGAGTGTGTGGGCGGATATCACGCCGCTCGCCCGCAATGAGTGGATCTGTTGGGTAACTTCCGCGAAGCAGTCGGAAACGCGCGAGCGGCGCATTGCGGTTGGTCTCGATAAGATGCGCAAAGGCATGCGGCGGCCGTGCTGTTGGGCCGGTTGCCCGCATCGGTAGGAGCCGAGGCGGAGAAAAATGATGGTATACTACCCGCATGAGCAACGTGCTTGATCTCAAGAATCCGGAGACCATCAACGACGAGGCGGTTGGGGCGGAAACCGCTGCTCCCGAATCGGGAAGCGCGTCGGTGTTCGCTGGTCTTGTGGCGCCGCGCACGATCTCGTGGGAGGCGCATCATCCCCTGCAGGGACGCGCCTGGCAGCGTCACTACATGCTCATGGCGGGACTCGTGTTCCTCGGAGGCGCGGTTGCGTGGTGGCAATCAAGCATTGCGGTGCTCGTTGTAACATTTCTTGGTGCTGCGACGTGGGAAATTCGTGAGCGGTTCAGTCGGCCGGTGCGCGTTGCTGTTGACGAGCGCGGCGTCGATATCGACGGGCGGCGCATCGCGCACGCCCATCTTTCCTCTTTTGATCTTCATCAGATGCCGGATGATACCGTTGAGCTCAGCTTGCGCACGGGGCGGTGGTATATTCCCCATGTGCGTCTTCCGCTCGGCGCGCAGGACCCTGAGGAGGTTCGCGCGGTACTCTCACAGTACGTGATCGAGGACGAACACCCTGTTCCGGTGCTCGATGCATTTATTCGGAGGCCGTAGGGATTTTCGGTAGGAATCACCCCTTCACTCCACTCTTGGTAGGAATTTCGCCTTGGCTCACCGCCGTCGCGGTGAGCCTTCGTTGTACTGGGGAGCAGCCGCATATCCACCGGATATGCGGCTGGCGCTCACATCAGCCCAGCCAAGCTTGGCTGGGCCTCGCTCCGCTTCTCCCCGTTCGATTCCTACCTCAAGCATGAAAAACAAATGGCCCCGCGAGGGGTCATTTGTTTTTGTGCTCTCGGTAGGAATCGAACCTACATTACAAGCTCCGCAAGCTTGCGTCCTATCCATTGAACGACGAGAGCGGGTGACGCTCGGACAGTATACGCGAAGATTGCATTTTTTTCAATAATATGGCCTTATTCCGCTGCTGGGGCCTCGTTTGGGCGAATCTTGACTTTTTACGCCTAAAAGTGGTATAATATTTCTATCAGAAGTCCCCGTAGGGGCTTCGTAAGGTAATCCACCATTCTTACTGCTATGAGCAAAAAAGCCTTGATCTTCGGGCTTTTCGTGGCCATTCTGGCGTCTTCGGTCGGGGGCGCCTTTGGGGTCGCCGATGCCCGCGCAGAGTCCGTGCCGTGGTACGGGTCTTTGCAGTGTGTTCCGTCCGTTCAGTCCGTCGCAAGCGGTGATTATGTGAGCTTTACGGCGTATTCCGCGAACACCGGAAACCAGCTGACCTGGTCTGCTGTTGGTGGAACTCCCAACTCCGGGTACGGCTCATTGTTTGGGACCCGGTTCTACGCGACCGGTTCCGAAGTGCGCACGGTAACCGTCTCTGACGGGTACCAGAGCGCCGCATGCACGGTGTATGTGTACGGCACGACGCCGACCTACACCTGGACTCCGACGCCGACGCCGTGGACGAATCTCCAGTGCGCACCGGCGTACTCGAGCGTCAATTCGGGCGATCTGGTCTCCTTGAATGCATGGGGCGGCGAGGGTTCGTTCTACTGGACTGCCGGTGATGGCAATCCTTCGTCTGGATGGGGATCTTCGTTCTCGACTCGTTTCTACAATTACGGCTCGGCAACGGTGAGCCGCACGGTGACCGTGACGAGCGCCGGTCAGTCCGCCTCGTGCACGGTGAGCGTGTATGGATCCGGATACTGGACTCCGACCCCGACGATCACGCCCTACAGCTCGCTTGCGCTTGATCATTCGGTTCGCAACGTGACGCGCGGTGGCGAGGGCTCTTCGGTGAATGCATACGCGAACGATCGTGTTCAGTTCATCGCTCGCATTACGACCGGCGCGTATCAGCTGACGAACGCTCGCATCGTCGATACACTCCCCTCGTTCGTGCGCTACCTCTCTGGCACGACCAATGTCGAGGGTACCTGGTACACCGATGGCATCACGAATGGTGGACTTCAACTCGGAACGCTCGCTGCGAACCGCACCTATACGGTGAAGTTCGACGCAACGCTCGATGCCGGGTATGCGAGCTGGCAGTCACTTACCAACTCGGTGACCGTGACCGCAGACAACGCATGGACCCAGACGCGCACGAGCATTGTGGTGATCAATGGCGGCACATGGACGCCGACGCCGACCGCTTACCCGTATACCGATCCGAATGCGCGCATGGATGTTCGCCAGCTTGGCCGCAACGTCACGCGCGGTCAGAGCGGTGAGTACGCTGGTGTTCGCGCTCGCGGCGGTGACACGCTCGATATCGTTCTTCGCGCCCGCTCGTCCACCGGCTCTGCACTGTACAACGCGTTCGTGACCGAGCTTCTGCCGAGCGGCGTCAATTATATCGCCGGCTCAACGACGGTGAACGGATATGCGGTGGCGGACGGCATTACGAGCGCCGGAATCTCGGTGGGCACGCTCTCGCCATCTACCGATACGGTGATTAAGTTCTCGGTCCGTGTTGACGAGGCATCGGTCCCCTCGTGGGGCCAGGTGGTCGTGAACGCCTCCGCGCAAGTTCGCGCTGATGGTGTCGGCACGATGTCGGCACAACTTCCGATCACACTTGGTCAGCGCCTGAGCATTGCGACCGCTTCAAGCGTCCAGACGGGTCCGACCGATTCGATCGTTCTTGCCCTTCTGATCGCCGCTCTGGTGACCGGGCTCTACGCAGCATACACGCGGTCGGCGATCTTTGGTCGCCGCATGGCGTTTGCCGAGATCGGTCGCCTCTCCCGTTCTGCTGGTCTTAACTTTTTGAAGTAACCACGCAGACCCAAAAACACCGCCACCCCTCCACGGGGTGGCGGTGTTTTTGGTATACTGAACGATATGCGATTGCATTATCGAAGTCGGACGATCTGGATGCGGCTCGCGCTCATCTTTGGTCTGACATTCTCGCTCGCGTTCGTATTGCTGAACATCCGGTTCGCGGCGAAGAGCGTGCAGTATCTTGTCGCTCCCGGCACCATCAAGACGCAAGACACGCTCGGTGATGCGATACGACTCCTCCCGCTCGCGGGGGCCGTTGAGGATAAGCCGCTTCCGAACCGGGCAACGCTGGTTGTCGATAGTATCGGTGTCCGCGCGCCCATTGTATTCAATGTTCCCGCCGATAACGACATTATCTATAAGCGACTCGAGGACGGCGTGGTGCATTACAGCACTTCGGCGAAGCCGGGAAATCCTGGAGCGGCGCTGATCCTCGGTCACAGCTCGGCGTACCCGTGGTACAAAGGCGACTATGGCGCCGTGTTCGCACTCCTCGCGAAGCTCAAGGCGGGTGATCGTTTCTATGTGCAGTACGAAGACAATCGGACGTTCGTGTTCGAGGTGAAAGACTATATCATTTTCAACCCCTTTACCGAGGACGGGCGTCTTGCCGAATTCGAGAACACCCCGGGGAGCAGTATCGTGCTCATCAGTTGCTATCCGGTTGGAACGAATTACAAACGCATCGCTGTGCGAGCGGTCCAAATCCCTCTCTAGCCCTCGTCGACGGCGGAATCTGATATACTATCGATATGGACTGGGATGTCATTCGTCGGTTCTTCCGGGAAAGCCCACAGGGATGGATTGTGCTTGGTGCTGCCGTGCTCACTCTCCTGCTTGTCGTGTGGGGCGTGTACGGAAACTTTCAGTTCGAGATCGGGCGGTTCTTCGCCGCAGAAGAGCGGTGTCCGGGTCGGGCGAGTCAACCGCCGGATTGGGTTCCCGATTTCGTATGCAACCGCGAACCAGAATACGACTACGCCCTCGACCAGGGGTGCCTCCCGACATATAAGGGGTCAACGGGTACGGGAGAGTTCCTGTATCTGACGGATCGCAGACCCGAGCCCGACAGCGGCGTTGAGTGGGAGCGGTATCCGAAGATGTGCGTCGAGAAACCGCAGGATTGCCCCAAGAATTGGGTTGCGTTCGCCGATGCCTACTGTATCCGGACCTGTGATCCGCGTGCCGGTGGGTCCGGGTGCACCGGAACCACTGATACCCAGCCGTCGCAATGTCCCGCCTATTCCGGAACTCCAATGACCCCGGTGCTATCGGTGCAGTGCGGTTCCCCGAGTGTGCTGTCGTGGACGAATCCGCTCACGGGGCGCGCTATGCAAAATGTCGTTCAGCGTATGGATGTGAACGGTGGGAGCTGGACCGATGTGTTTAGTGAGGGGGGCTGCTGGAATACCTTTGGCATCGGGACGTACTCGGATGCTACGGCCGTCCCGGGGCGCACCTATCAGTACCGGGTCAAGTTCACTCCGAGCATCGTATCAAACACCGTCCTTTGTGGTGGCGCGGCCATTCCGAGTACTGTTCCGACCACGAACGCTCCGCCGACGCCTCCCCCTCCCCCGCTGGTGTGCTCTCCGACGACCCAGTCGGTACAGCGCTCCGCTCCAGCGGTGCTCCAGGCAGCTGGTGGGACCGGTGTGTATCAGTGGGATATTACCGGGGGCGGAGTATTGGAGGCGGGCGGCAACGAGTCGGTGACCATCATCTACGCAGCTGCCGGCACGAAGACCGTGCGCGTGAACAGCGGAGCTCAGAGCGCTCGATGTACGGTCGTTGTGAGCGACGGAGCGACCCCTACTGGAACCGCTTCTCTTACGGTAACGAAATACGGACGCAATCTCTCGCTTGGAGATCCAAGCGACCGTTCCGCGGTTACGGTGAACCCCGGACAGATCGCAGAATTCGTCATCCGAGTCACGAATACCGGCACGGGACCGACGAGCGGACTTTTGGTGAGGGATGAGCTCCCCGTAGGAATGTCATATCGGGCTGGATCAACGACGGTCGAAGGACAGACCGTCCCCATTGATACCATCACGACCTCGGGTCTGTTCTTGGGTCGGCTTGAGGCGGGAGATAGCGCCACGATCCGGTGGTCCGCTATTGCGGACCAAACATCCCAATTCCCCGGTGGACCGCAGTTTGTGCGCCCACGCGTGACCGCATCCGCTCAACAGCTTCCGGAGGTGTTCGGTGATCTGAGCGTGACGGTCTACGGCGGCGGACAGACCGGTACGACTGGTAGTCCGGGAACCGTTCAAACGGGTCCCGGTGACGCTGTTATTGCCGCGCTTATGTTTGCTGCGGCGCTCACTCTTTTGTACACCGCATACACGCGTTCTCCGGTGTATCGTCGCCGCGAAGCTGTAAAACTAAGTGAAGACCAGGGACCACTCGACTTCCGTTCGTAGTCGAATGTGGATATGTCGCTGTGAAGTAGCCGAGGGGTGTACTATAATCAAAGAGATTTCACTCGCGCATGAACGCTACCACTCGGAAGACGCTTCTCGGAGGATTGCTCGTGCTTATTGTGGGCGCCCTTGGTGTCTGGTGGTATTCCGGATTTAGCTTAGAGTTCATGAAGTTTTTTGCCGCGGAACCGGGAGCCGACACGCTTTCGCCGACCGCCTGCACTGAGCGGCCGGCGTGTCTTGACGCTACTCCACCATGCGATGTTGCGGAGCCGGCTGGTGGGTGGTGTCCGTCAACGAAGTCGAGTACGGGCAATATTACCTGCGCACCGGCAACGCAGACGGTAGTTGTTGGCGGGCTTGCGAATGTTGGTGCGGCCGGTGGTGATGGCACATACACCTGGCTTGGACCGGAGTCGTCTGCTCTCGATACGACCAGGCAGGGCGCGCAATTTGGCGCACGGTATGGAACCCCGGGGACGAAGAAGATCCTTGTTGAGAGCGGACGGACCGACCGCTCGGGAGCCCGAGATATTGCGGTGTGTACGGTTATTGTTCAATAAGCATGGACGCTCAAGGATTTTTCGCTCGGCTGGCCGGATTCATCAAAGCGAACCGCCTCTTTTTCGTGGTGGCGACTCTGATCGTTCTCTCAACGGCGGGGTATCTTTGGTGGCGCGCCGGCTTCACGCTTGATGTGAACCGATTCTTTGCGTGCACGATCGGCGATCCGGGGTGCACCTCATGTCCCCTACCTCCCGAACAGTGGACTTGTCTTCCTGATCACGACTGTGACGATGACGGCGCGCTGAATCCAGACGTGGGCGGTAACGATTGCAATGATGGTGATCCATGCGTCGGAGGCGATCCAAGTTGCGGGCCGACTCCCACGGCGACCGCCACTGCGCTCGAACAGCATGCAGAGTGCAACAACCAGAATGCATGCGTCATTGTCGATGGTCCCGGCGACGATCAGTGTGCTTCGAATGACGACTGTCTCCCCACGACCGTCGGGTGTCCGGCCGGGTACGACGATTGGGGCGGCGGTATCTGCTGGAAGGTCGTTGGCGGAAATCTCTCAGGTGCTTCTTGCCAGGGGCCCGCGAGCGGAGACATGTCGCAAACATGGGATGTCTACAATCGAAGCACCGATACATACACGGTGGTTGCGAACGGTTTCCACAATGACGCGAAGGGGTGCTCTGCAACGGCGGGGACTCCCGTGAACATTGGAAAGACGAACGCGAGCTTTGCTCCCGGATCTCATCATCAAGTTACCGTCACCTATAACGCCAACCGGTATGCTTGCGGCCGCGTTCAGGTCGATGCTTGCTTCAAGAATGAGGCGACCGGAGAATGTCGAGATACGAACGGTGGCCTCGCACTCGGTGCCGTCATCGATTACGGCGTGAATTGCGGAACGGGAACCATTGAGCCGTCCAGCCCGCCCACACGAACCACCCCTCCCCCCTCTACTTCGACGCCTCCATCGACCTCGACTCCGCCAACGACCATCCTGCCGCCAGTCGTGTGCTCACCCGCTACACAGACGGTCGTCGCTGGGAGAGTCGCAACACTGATAGCATCCGGCGGGAATGGAACCTATCGCTGGTATACGATCGGTGGAGTCGCCGCGAGCGACGCGACATCGTCGTACAGCGTTTCATTCGCAACACCAGGGACGAAAGTCGTCGTCGTTTCGAGCGCCAATTCAATGGCGGCCTGCAATGTTGTCGTGACTTCAGCTCAGACGCCGACCGCTCCGCCAGCAAGCTCCTCACCCCCGACGCCAAGACCACTGAGTTGCTCTCCGACCACACAGACCGGAGCGTCGGGTCAGCAGGTTGTATTCCAAGCTTCTGGCGGCCCGCAAGCATGTGACGGCAGAAACACCTATCAGTGGTCCACAAGCCCTGCTGGCTCGCCTGCTACCGGGCAGGGTTGCACCTTCTCTTCAATATTCACGAACACCTCTACATCGGTGCAGATGTTCAGCGCGACGGTGAGCGATGGGCAATCGCAGGCGGTGTGCACCGTGCAGATCTCCGGGACTTCTACTCCGACGCTATCGGTCGTTCCGACGGCTCCGGCGTTATCGATCCAGAAACTGGTACGGAATGTGACACAAGGAAGCGGTGAGGCTGATTCAGTAAGCGCGAATCCTGCGGATACCGTTGAATTCTCTCTCCGTGTTTCGTCTACGGGCGCCACTGCCGCGACCTCAGTTGTCGTTCGCGATACACTTCCTGCAGGGCTTTCCTACATTTCCGGTTCGACGACCATCGATAACGCTCCTGCCGCAGATGGCATCATCACATCCGGCTTGAATCTTGGCGACATGGCGCCCGGCAGGACGGTGACAGTCCGCTTCCGCGCGTCGGTTGCTGCGGCAGGGTTCTTCTCGCAGGGGTCAACCGTCATGACGAATACCGGTTACGCACGCGGCTCGAATGTCGCGGAAGTGAGCGACGTTGCCTTCGTGACGGTTCTGAACACGGCGCAAAACCTGAGCATGACGCTCGTGAAGATGGGGCGCAACCTCACGCGCGGCCAGACGGGAGAGGCGTCGCCGGTATACGCATCACCTGCAGAGACGATCGAGTTCGTTATCCGGGTTCGCAATACCTCAAGCGCTCCGCTTACCAATGTCGTGCTCCGCGATATTGTCCCACAGGGTATGACCGCAATTGCCGGCTCGGTTCGTGTGAACGGCTCCCCTGCTTCGGACAGTCTTACTGCCGCGGGATTGGGTATCGGAACACTTGCCGTCGGTCAGGAAGTCACCGTGCTGATGTCCGCGCGCGTTGCGGTCGCCTCGCAGCTTCCTGGCGGGACGACTACCGTTGTGAATACCGTCCAATCGACGGCGGACACTATTGGAACGCTGACGGCTCAGCTTCCGATCATCATTGCGAACACAACGACCCCGGTCACGCAGGTTTCTACGGGTCCTGGAGAGTCAACTCTGCTCGCACTGATCGTCTCGGCTATCATAACTCTGCTCTATGTTGGGTACACGAGTACGGATGCGTATCGACGCCATGAGGCGCAGTCGCTCGCGAACGAGGCCCGCGATGATAAAGACCTCTTTAACTTCCGAGGATAGCCATGAATGAATTTCTCAAGCGCATACGGGAGCGCATTGCAGGAGTGTCGGGCGCTGCGTCCACGTTTTTTCGAGCGAACCGAGTTGTACTGCTGAGCGGGGTCACCGTTTTGAGCATTCTGTTGATCGTGTGGGCTCGACTCGGTTTCACGTTCGAGATCGGAAGGTTCTTCGCGGCAGAGCCCATCCCCAGTGGCTATGTCGAAATCCGTTCTGCGGCGCCCGGGGGCGGCGTGTACGAGTTCGATTCTCAAAAACCGGGTTGTTTCGGGACGGTGTTTTGTCCGAATCAGCCGCCGAAGTGTAATCGGCTCGGGAGTCTCGCATATGCCGTTCGGACAGGAGGCGCGAAGTATGATACGGAGCACAACCTGCTCTTCTCTGAGAATCCGGCGCATGTCGATGATTACACTAAGTGGAGCTGGGCGACGGTTCCTACGACTGAAGCGGACTGGTGTAATCGTACGGACGGATTTCTCGACGCGTGGTTCCGGGAGCACCGCGCATCACCTCCGGCGAGCGGCGCGACCTTCTGGGGGCATATTGCACGCTGTATCGATGGAACACGCGGCTATACGGCGCTGACATGCGCGAAGGTTGTTGGAGCAACAGCGACGGCTACGGCTACAGTAACACCTACCTCAACGGCAACGGCGACACCCGATGTGAACGCTCCTGCCGCGGGGACTATCGCCGGCTTTTGTGCCGGCGGAGCGACGCCAAGCATCACACTTCGGTGGTCCAAACTTCCACCTCCGGGAAGTCAGCCCATCGACAGTAATGGTATGAATAAGCGCGTCGATGGAGTTACGACCCAGATGGCGGAACTCATTCCGGTAGATAAGGGGGCGTATTGGGAATACGTAGACACCCGTGTGTCTCCTGACAAGATGTACGAGTATTGGGCAAAATATCGCCCGGATACGCGGACGACGAATTCGTATATCGTGACGACCAACGCGGCGAGTTGCGGAGGGGCGCAGACCCCAACAGTGACCCCGACGACGACCGTTACCGCGACGCCAACGCTCTCGGCGACCCCGGCAATCTCTCCCGGGGCGGGCAACAACGCGCAGTTCATTTCCCAAAACGTCCCGACTACCATGACGCCAGGGTCAACGGCGCAGGTATCGCTCACATTCCGGAACAGTGGCACGACGCTGTGGAACAAGATCGGGAGTCCGGGTGATTACGGCTACGCATTTCGTATCAAGAGTCAGAACCCGCCGGACAATACGATGTGGGGCATTGGATTTGTGCCAATCCCGACCGCTCCGATCCAGCCCGGACAGGACGCCGTCTTCGCGTTTTCGATCACCGCTCCCACGCAGCCCGGTTCCTACAACTTCCAGTGGCAGATGAACGAGGGGTTGGTCGGGTGGTTCGGTCAGCCGAGCACGAATGTGGCCATTCAGGTCGGTGCGGCATCCCCTGCTCCGAGTAGCGTTGGGCTCTCGGTTTCCGGAAGGAATACCTCAACGGGGAGCGCCGAAGGCTCCTCAGTATCGGCGACCGGAGGCCAGCAGGTTGAGGTTATTGCACGACTGTCGAATGCAGCAACGACCACCGGTATCGTGAGGAATGCGGTAGTGCGGGCAGTGCTCCCGGCTGGTATTTCGTACGTTCCCGGATCGACTTCCGTGAATGGGGCGCCGTCATCGGTTGATTCCATCGCCGCCGGAGGACTTGAGGTTGGCGCGTTGGGACCGGGACAAACGGCGACTGTTCGATTCCGCGGGTCAGTGAACGGAGCATCTTTCCCCGTCGGGCAATCCCAGGTTTCGGTCAACGTGCAGGCGACAGCTGAAGGTGTGGGCGCTCAGACCGGACAGGTTGCGGTCGTTGTGAATCGTGCCGGCGGCCAGGTTGGCACGGTTCAGACGGGTCCCGGGGACGCGGTTCTTGCGGCCCTGCTGGTCTCGGCGATCATTACCCTCCTTTACGTGTCATATACCCGTTCGGCGACCTTCAAGCGGCGCGAGGTCGAGAGTATCACCGGGAGTCGCGATCCTATGGATTTCCGCAGTTGAGCTACTGGAAAAAGCGGGCCGTTCGGCCCGCTTTTTTTCGGGCGCGTTCCGTGGTATTGATAATTGATTATGGAGCTTGATCTGATGATGCCGATTACCCGGGTGCGATCCGTTGGGACGCGGAGCGCGGCACGGCTGGCGAAGCTCGGCATTACAACGGTGCGGCAACTGCTCTGGCATCTTCCGACGCGATACGAGGATTATTCCGATTCCGTTCCGATCGCCGATCTTGTTCCTGGGGAAAAGCAAAGCATTCGCGGCGAAGTCGTCGCGGTTTCAAGTCGCTTCATATGGCCAAAGCGTATGACCATCACCACGGCAACGCTGCGCGATGCGAGCGGGGCTGTCCGTGCCGTATGGTTCAATCAACCATACATCGAGGAATCGCTTACCGAAGGAACGCTGGTATCACTATCGGGTAAGGTGGTTCTCGATAAGCGCGGGCTTTCGCTGTCGAACCCGCTGTACGAGCGCGTCGGCGCCTCTGAGGCCGATGGCGTCGGCCAGCTGCGGCATACCGGGCGCCTCATCCCTATCTATTCGGAAACCGCCGGGGTCACGTCAAAGTATCTCCGTTTCCTCATTCAGCCGCTCATCGAACAACTGAAGCTTCCCGATCCCCTTCCGGAGTCCATACGCCGCGAGTACGGACTTCCCGAACTTGTCAGCGCACTGACGGCGGTCCATTACCCGCAGCGCCTTGAAGACGCTGCGCTGGCACGGGAACGGCTCGCATTCGACGACCTGCTTCTGTTGCAGTTGAAGGCGCTCCGCGAGCGTCGTCAGATGAATCTTCTGAAATCGGTTCGGGTTCCAATGGACGCGGTGCACATGAAAGGCCTGATCCAGGGTTTGCCGTTTTCGCTCACCCGTGATCAGCGCGTTGCGATACTTGAGGTGCTGAAAGACATGGAGCGCCCCTATCCTATGAACCGTCTGTTAGAGGGCGATGTCGGGAGTGGGAAAACGGTTGTTGCGCTTCTTGCGGCGATGCATGCGGCACGAGAGGGGCACCAAACGGTCATTCTTGCGCCGACCGAGGTGCTTGCCGTCCAGCACGAGCGGACACTTCGGAAGCTGCTCTCCGGACATCCGGAGATACGCTTCGCCCTTTTGACCGGAACATCTGCGCTCCGGGATGGGCGTCCGGCAAGCAAGGCCGCCATCAAGCGGGCAGTTGGTTCGGGGGCGGTTCATATCGTGATCGGAACCCATGCGGTGATCCGTGACGATGTTCGGTTTCCGCGTCTCGCATTAGTGGTCATCGATGAGCAGCACCGGTTCGGTATCCATCAGCGGGCAACGCTCATGAAAGCGGAGCGCCACTCGTCCGGGCTTGTACCGCATCTACTCTCAATGACCGCGACACCGATCCCCCGGACGCTCGCACTGACGGTATTGGGCGATCTGGACAGCTCTATCATCAAAGAAAAGCCGGCTGGTAGGCAGCCGGTACAGACGCAGGTCGTCCCCTCCTCTTCCCGAGACCGTGTGTACGAATTCATTCGTGGGCAGGTGCGGGAAGGGCGGCAGGTGTTCGTCGTGTGCCCCGTTATTGAGGTGGTTCAGCAAGAAGAGCAGAGTCATCCCGCCGGGCGCTCGCCGCGACAGGGAAAGTTGAGCGCTCTCTGGGCGCAGGTAAAAGCGGTTCAGGATGAATACGCGAAACTCTCGAAAGAAGTGTTCCCAGACCTGCGCGTCGTGATGCTTCATGGAAGAATGAAGTCGAAGGAGAAGCAGGAGGTCATGCATGAATTCAAGGAGGGCTGGCACGACATCCTGGTCTCAACGTCCGTCATTGAGGTTGGGGTAGATGTCTCCAATGCAACGATCATGCTCATCGAGGGGGCGGATCGCTTTGGGCTCGCGCAGCTCCATCAGTTCCGCGGGCGCGTGGGGCGCGGTGGGCACGCGTCATACTGCTTCCTTTTTCCCACCGATGACGGCGCGGCGAGCGCCCGACTTTCGGCGCTGGAAACACTTGATGACGGCTTTGCCCTTGCTGAGGCCGACATGAAGCTCCGAGGTCCGGGCGAGTTCTTCGGGATCAAGCAGTCCGGTATGCCGGACATTACTATGGAGGCGCTTGGAAATCCGGTCCTCATCAAAAAAGCGCGGGCTGCGGCGCGGGTTATCCTCAAGGCCGATCCAGGACTCAAGCACAATCCCCTGCTCGCGGCGCAGCTTGCTGCCATGCAGAGTGTCGTGCACTCGGAATAAGAGGCGCGTCTCGCTCCGCAGCCGGTGCCCGCTCGCCGCGCCGGTCACGCGCAGAGCAAATCTTGACATTCTATATCATTTCTGCTATACTTATGGAGTTCGTTGACAGGCCCATCGCGGGCACGGGAGCGTGAAAGCTCCTTGAAAACCAAGCAAAAAGGAACTGCTGATGACTTCCAAGCAGAAGTCGAATCAGACTGTCCGCATGGCGACCCCGGACCAGCTCAAGCAGATCTGGGCCATCGTCCTGCAAGCGTTGCCGACCCGTCTCACCTGGGCGCAGGCCCAGTACTGGATCGGGCATGGCACAGAGCTCGCCACCCGCATCCGCGCCATCTTCACCGCAGTGGACCCCTACCGCGATGCTCTCGGGACGTGGGAGCGGTTCTACCGCGACCACTTCGGCATGACCGTGGACCTCTCCGGTCTGCGGGTCCC
>JADZAY010000008.1 GCA_020852375.1 Candidatus Yanofskyibacteriota bacterium | reverse complement strand
GGGACCCGCAGACCGGAGAGGTCCACGGTCATGCCGAAGTGGTCGCGGTAGAACCGCTCCCACGTCCCGAGAGCATCGCGGTAGGGGTCCACTGCGGTGAAGATGGCGCGGATGCGGGTGGCGAGCTGATGCTGCCTCCCCGTCCAGAACATCGCATCCACCCTCGAAAGCTGGGGCACGCTCTTGGCGACCGCACTGATGACCTCCCGCATCTGTTCGTACGACGCAGGGTCTTGGACATTCTCACGCTTTTTCCGCATGAGCATTTCCTTTCTTTCCATTGGTTTTCAGGGAACGCGTGATGCCCGAATGGCATCGCTCAATACTCACCATACAACAAATAATCGCATTTGGCAATACACTCCGCGCCCCAGACGCTCCCCCACTATCCACATTGAGGAGTGCGCGACAGAAGACTACAATGCCCCCATGGACCGCCGCCCCTGCCATCTTCATGCGCCCGCTCATAGGGCGTTTTCTATTCTCGATTAGGCGACCAAACCCACCCCCTGCCATGCGATTCGTTCACCTCCATACCCATACCCACTACTCCCTGCTCGACGGGCTGTCAAAGATCGACGCACTGGTGAAGCGCGCGAAGGAGCATGGTATGGACGCCATGGCCATCACCGACCACGGTGTGCTGTACGGAGCCATCGAGTTCTACAAGAAAGCCACAAAAGCCGGCATCAAGCCCATCATCGGATGCGAAATGTACATCACCGATGGCTCCCGGCACGACAAGCGACCCGGCATCGATGCCGATAAGCGGTGGCACCTCATCCTGCTCGCAGAAAACGAAACCGGCTACCGTAACCTCGTACAACTCGTCACCATCGCCCACCTGGAAGGGTTCTACTATAAGCCGCGTATCGATAAAGAAGTCCTCCGCGCTCACCATGAAGGGCTCATCGCGCTCTCCTCGTGCCTCGGCGGCGAGGTCTCGCAGGCGCTACTTTCCGGGAACACCGAAAAAGCGGAAGCTATCGCCCGGGAGTACCGCGATATCATGGGACCGAACCACTACTTCATCGAACTCCAACAGCACCTGAACATGCCGGAACAGAACGAGATGACCCCGAAGCTCGTCGCGTTGGCGCGCGGCCTGGGGGTCCCCCTCGTCGCGACCCAGGACTCTCACTACTGCACTCCCGAGGATGCTCGCGCGCAGGACATTTTACTCGCCGTGCAGACCGGCAACACCATTCACGACGAAAAGCGGTTCACCATGAACCAGGATGATTTTTCGTTCTGTTCGGGAACCGACATGGAAGCAAAGTTCGCGTCGGTTCCCGAGGATGTCCGCGCCGAGGCGCTCGCGAACACCGCCGCCATCGCGGATCGATGCAACGTGAAGCTCGAGCTTGGCGCCCTCCAGCTCCCCCACTTCCCCCTCCCCGAAGGGCACAGCGACCCGTTCGAATACCTCACCGTCCTGGCCCGCAAAGGGCTCGAGCGGCGGTTCGGCCCGTCACCGGCACCACAGATCACCGAGCGCCTCGACTACGAGCTCGGCGTCATCAAGCAGACGGGATTCTCGGGCTACTTCCTCATCGTCCAAGACTTCGTGAACTGGGCGAAAGACCAGGGCATCTTCGTCGGTCCCGGCCGCGGATCGGCCGCGGGATCCCTCCTGTCATACCTCCTCAACATCACCAATGTCGATCCGCTGAAATACAACCTCCTCTTCGAGCGGTTTTTGAACCCGGCTCGCATCAGCATGCCTGATATCGACCTCGATTTCGCCGACGCCCGCCGCGGGGAGGTATTGAAATACGTTGCCGACAAGTACGGGCACGACCACGTTGCCCAGATCATCACCTTCGGCACCATGGCCGCCCGCGGAAGCATTCGCGACGCCGGGCGCGCACTCGGCTACACCTATGAATTCTGCGACCGCGTAGCAAAGGCGATCCCCGGCGGACCCGTTCCCGACTACCCCGGGAAACGAGATGGGAAAGCGTTCCTCGAGCACTGCGTCGAAGCGGTCGACGAAGTGAAGCAGATGTATCAGTCTGATCCCCAGGTCAAAGCGTTGATCGATGCCGCGGCAAAACTGGAAGGCGTGGCGCGTCACGCATCCACGCATGCGTGTGCCGTGGTGATCACGCCAAAACCGCTCACGGAATACGTCCCCCTCCAGCAAGGCACCCACGAAAACGACATCATCACGCAGTACGAAATGCACGCCGTGGAAGATCTTGGGTTGCTGAAGATGGACTTTCTCGGTCTTGCGAACCTCACCATCATCGAAGACACGCTCCGCATGGTGCGAGACAACCACGGAGTCGACATCAATATCGACGCCATTCCGCTCGACGACGCAAAAGCATTCCGCCTCCTGCAGGCCGCTCAGACAACGGGCGTGTTCCAGTTGGAATCATCCGGCATGAAGCGCTACCTCAAGGAGCTGAAGCCGACCGATGTTGAAGATATCATCGCCATGGTCGCGCTGTACCGCCCGGGTCCGATGGACCTGATCCCTGACTACATCGAGCGCAAGCACGGCCGCCAGCGCGTCGAATACCTGCATCCGGCGCTGGAGCCTATCATGAAAACCACCTACGGGGTCATGGTCTACCAAGAACAGCTGATGGCCGCCGTGCGTGCGCTTGCCGGATTCTCCCTCGCAGAAGCGGATGTCATGAGAAAGGCGGTCGGAAAGAAGATCAAGTCGCTCCTCGATGAACAGGAGGGCAAGTTCAAGGACGGTTGCACAAAGATCGGAACGCCATCCAGCGTCGCGAACAAGTTCTGGGAGCTGGTCGAACCGTTCAACCGATATGCGTTCAACCGAAGCCACGCGGCGTGCTACGCCATGGTCGCCTATCAGACCGCCTACCTAAAGGCGAACTACCCCAGCGAATTCATGGCGGCATTCATGAACTCAGAGACAGGAGATATCGAGCGCATCGCATTCCTCGTCGATGAGGCCCGTCAGATGGGTATCAGCGTTCTGCCGCCCGACATCAACGAAAGCTTCGAGCGTTTCACGGTCGTTGCGGCTCGGGCGGATCTGCTGGGCCCCGCGCTCCGCTTCGGGCTTACCGCCGTGAAGAACGTCGGGCTCGGCGTGGTCGCCGCCATCATCACAGAACGCCGCGCGAACGGGCCGTTCGCCTCCATCGAAGACCTCGTGGCCCGCGTGCAGCACAAGGACATGACCCGCAAAGCGCTCGAAACGCTCGCGAAGTGCGGAGCGCTCGATCAGCTCGGAGAGCGCAACACACTCATCACGAACATCGACACGCTCATCGCACACGCCCGAGAACGGCAGAAGCACTCAACCATGGGCCAAGTCTCGCTGTTCGGAGACGCGCTCGAAGCGGAACTCCCTCCGATCAAGCTCACCCCCGCCTCCGAGCCGGCCAGCAAAGCCGACCGCCTCCGCTGGGAAAAGGAGCTCATTGGCCTCTATGTGAGTGAACATCCGCTGAGCGACTACCAGGCGCGGCTCACGCTCGAACGAACCACTCCCATCAAAGACCTTCGCCCTGCCCCCGGCCAGCAGGCAAAGATCGCCGGACTGGTCGTCAGCAATCACAAGATCATCACCAAAACAGGCAAGCAAATGCTGTTCTCCACCATCGAAGACCTCACCGCAAAGATCGAGGTCGTGGTGTTCCCGTCCGTGCTCGAGAAAACCCCGAACGCGTGGGCGCCGAATACGGTGGTCGTCCTCCAGGGGAAGCTCGACAATCGCGACGGGAATCTCAAGCTCCTCTGCGATACCGCGAAACCCATCGCCATCGTCGCATAAAACCCCCGGAACATTCCGGGGGTCAGTTGCTGAGCGACGCACGAACGGCGTCGAACGCGAGGTTGAGCACAAAGTACGCGAACTGCACATCGTCGGTCTCGTCAGGCGCTTGCTTCGCATCGAGAAGCATCGCCTGCGGCAGGTTTGCCTGCAACCGCTCGAGCGCCGCATGCTCGGAGATCCCTCCGCATTGCCGCGCTGTCTCGGCCACGGCCTGTTTCAGGTTCGCGATCGCCTCCTCAAGCAATGTAAGTACTGCGGCCTCGACTTCGGGATCATCAGGATCTTCCATGTCCCCACCTCCACTACCCCAGTGAATAGCATCTTCATTTTCTTGTCCAGTTCTGGTATCGTTGCGCGTATGACACAGGATCTCGAACCTATCCGCCACTCGCTGGCCCACCTCCTTGCGGCGGCTGTATTGAAGCACTTCCCCGACGCCAAACGAACCATCGGCCCAGCCATCGAAACCGGTTTCTACTACGACTTCGAGTTCCCCACCCCGGTCACCGCGGACGACCTCCCCCGCATCGAGAAGACCATGAAGGAGCTCCTCCCGACGTGGACCGGGTTTTCGCATCGCGAAGTTTCGCCCGCGGAGGCCCGCGAGGTGTTCGCAGATAATCCATATAAGCTGGAACTCATCGATGAGATCGCGGCGAAAGGAGAAAAGCTCACCCTCTATACGAGCGGCGACTTCACCGACTTGTGCCGCGGCGGACATGTAGAGAACCCCTCTTCCATCGATCCCGATTCGTTCAAGCTCGACAAGCTCGCTGGGGCATACTGGCGTGGCGACGAGACCAAGCCCATGCTCACCCGCATCTACGGCTTTGCGTTCGCAACCCCCGCCGAACTGGCGGCACACCTCACGATGCTCGAAGAGGCGAAGAAACGCGACCACAAGATCATCGGTCCCGCACTCGACCTGTTTGCGTTCTCAGACCTCGTCGGCTCCGGCCTCCCGTTATGGACCCCTCGCGGCACGCTCGTACGCAATCTGCTCGATGATTTCGTATGGTCGCTCCGCGCACGATACGGGTACCAGAAAGTGGAGATCCCGCACATCACCAAAAAGGATCTCTACATCACCTCCGGGCACTGGGAGAAATACCAGAACGACTTGTTCCGCATCAAAACTCGCGAAGGGCATGAGTTCGCCATGAAGCCTATGAACTGCCCGCACCACACCCAGATCTATGCGCGCCGCCAGCACAGCTACCGCGAGCTCCCCCAGCGCTACGCGAACACCACCACCTGCTACCGAGATGAGCAAACCGGTGAGCTTTCCGGGCTTTCGCGCGTCCGTGCGTTCGCTCAGGACGATGCGCATGTCTTCTGCCGCATGAGTCAGGCAAAAGAGGAGTTCCTGAAGATCTGGGACATCATCCACGAATTCTATCCTCCGTTCGGTTTCGGACTCACCGTACGCCTCTCGCGCCACGACCCTGCACACCCGGAAAAATACTTGGGCGACCCGGAGCGGTGGCAGACCGCGGAGGGCATCCTCGAGGATATCGTTACAGAAAAGGGCATCGACTACATCGACGGCGTCGGTGAAGCGGCATTCTATGGCCCGAAGCTCGATTTCCTTGCGCACGACTCTCTCGGTCGCGAGTGGCAGGTTGCAACCATCCAGCTCGACATGAACATGCCCGAGCGATTCGACCTTACCTGCGTGAACGAAGAAGGGGAAAAAGAGCGCATCGTCATGATCCATGCGGCCATCATGGGATCCATCGAACGCTTCCTCTCCATTCTCATCGAGCACACCGCCGGCGCCCTCCCTCTTTGGCTCTCGCCCACCCAGGTTCGCGTGCTGCCCATCGCGGACCGTCACATCGAAAAAGCTCGCGAGATCGCCGCAACACTCCGCGACGCAGGGCTGCGCGTGGAGGTAGATGAGTCATCCGAGAGCATCGGCAAGAAGATCCGCGCATCAGAGACCCTCAAGACACCGTATGCCGTCGTTCTCGGCGATAAAGACATTGAGGCCGGCGTTGTGTCGGTTCGCAAGCGCGGCGGAGACGATCTCGGACAGATGTCCCCCACCGACCTCGCAGAACGCCTCCGCAACGAGTCAGACGCAAAGGCATAAGCGCTGTCACGGAGCGTGACAGCGCTTGAAATTCCGTCGCTCGCCCCAGATGAAAGCAAGCTTTCGCCTGTGGCTCGCTCGGAACTATAGGAAAAGCCCCCTCACAAGAGGGGGCTGTCAGTGGACGATCGCCCAGAATGAGAGGATGCCACCCATGAGGTATGCGGTTCGCACCGCATTTCCCAGGGCAAGCGCGTAGAATCCTTCTCTGAATTTCGCGACACCCACTCCGAGCAGTGCCGGCGACCGGACACCCCACACCGGGTACGATCCGACTCCGAACAGGAAGAAGCACCCAGCCCACTTCGTCATCGTCAGCAGGCGCCGCCCGTACCGATGCGCCTGCTCCCGGCGAATACGGAGCTCCTCGAACGCGCGGTCGACATACCCTTCTTGGCGCGCAAGACTCGCAACGCTCCGAGCAAGTCCAACGAGTCGATGGATCCGCTCAGTGTCGGCCACAAGATCGAAGAGCCATCCCCAGAACCAATACGTCCACGCCATCTTTGCAGTGGTAATGAGAATTACCACCACGATGGCACCCGCAGGTCCCAGGCCAAGCCGCAAACGCCAGGTTTCCGAGAACAGGATGAGTAGGTCACCCTGGATCGGAACGGTGATCACCGCAACGCCGAGCGGCCAGAAGTCCGCTACATGACGGTGCACGCCTGCCTCCCTCGCCCGCAGAGTGGGCTTGCAGCAGAAAGAACGGTCGGGTATGTTATACCATGTTTTCTATGAAAGACAATCACTCCCCCATCCTCATCGTCGCCGGCCCGACCGCATCGGGAAAATCCGACCTCGCCATCCAACTCGCCCGCCGGTTCAATGGTGAGATCATTTCCGCCGATTCCCGACAGGTATACCGCGGAATGGATATCGGTACAGGCAAGGTCACCAAGCGGGAACAAAAACTCGCCCGCCACTGGCTGCTGGATGTCGCCTCGCCGAAGCGCCAGTATTCGGTTGCTCGATTCAAGCGCGATGCGGAACGCGCCATCCGCAATATCACCCGCCGCGGAAAGCTCCCCATCATCTGCGGCGGCACCGGATTCTGGATCGATGCGCTTGTGTACGGCCAGTCGCTCCCCGAGGTGAAACCCGATGGAAAGCTCCGCGCCAAGCTCCAAAAACTTTCGGCTGCGGAACTCTTCGCCCGGCTCTCCCACCTCGACCCCGCTCGCGCGGCGGCCATCGACCGACACAATCCCGTCCGCCTTATTCGCGCGCTGGAGATCATCATGACGACCGGTAAGCCCGTTCCGGCCGTCCACCGCTCATCGCCCTACCACCTCCTCTACCTCGGCGTATCGCGTCCGATGGGTGAACTCAAACGCCGCATCGAGAAGCGGCTCGACGCCCGCCTGAAGGCGGGTATGATCGCCGAGGTGCGTCGCCTGCACGCCATGGGCGCTTCCTGGAAGCGCCTCGAATCGTTCGGCCTTGAGTACCGCTGGGTCGCGCGCTTCCTGCGGGGCACCATCACCCGAAACGCCATGCGCGATGCCCTTCTCAAGGACATCATCGCCTACGCAAAGCGCCAGCTCACCTGGTGGCGGAAGAATGGGGATATTGCATGGGTTGCAAGCACTACTCAGGCTAAGACCATTGCCCGTCAAATTGCTTCGGAGTATGCTACTGACGCACTTTAACTAGGAGGTGCCCGTGAGAATCGAGGAAGAACGTCAGCTCAACACATTTCTCTGCGCGGAAATCGTCCATGCGTGCGCGTGCGCAAAACAGCGCAAGGCGATTGCTCACGATGAATATGTACTCCGTACGCCGATCTTGCGTATCGGAGCATCCATCATGCGCACCATCGGCAGGACATGGACCACCTGCCAGGTGAAAACGGGGGTTGGTGCTCTACCGATGCCGGGCCGCATCGACGACCTTCGTGACTTCCTCGCCGCGGCGGATGACATCGCCGCCCTCAAAAGCCTTCCCGCCGAGAAAGCAATCGATCTGATTGCCGCCGACCTCACGACGCTCGCCGACCAACAAGAGCTTCCGCCCGACCGCATCGGCCGGCTCATCGCTCTTTTCGATGCCATCACGCGGCGCGTCCGGCGACTCCCCGGCCCCATGTGCCGCGTTCCCCTGCAGAGAGGCTCCGGACTCGAAGACGCGAGCGACTAGCAGCCCGCACAGAACCCGCCTCGGCGGGTTTTCTTCTCCAGAAACAAAACGAGCCACTGACGTGGTTCGCTCTGTGGGACCCGGAAGCTATACAGTCTTGTTACATACTGTCCGGCTTTCCCTTACGAGTCACCTTCACTCTTCCGGATCCCACCCTAAGGGTAGACCCGGCGTATGGCGGGTCAATATGAGTTGTGCACCGCTTACCGGAGCTCCACAAAAATGATGCTCCTGTCGAACAGCTTTGGCTTGCGCACCACACGCAGGAACTCGCGAGTCCACGCGGTATGCGAACAGATAAGAACGCTCGCGCCACGAAGTTTATCGTCCGCCCTGAGTAACCCGATGGCGGTGCGCACGCGCCGCCTAAACTCCAGGAGGCTTTCCCCGTGCTTGGGCTTGAACCGGATACGTGACGACTTCGAAGCCGCCATAGCCGCGCGCAGATACGGCATCGTTTTGCCATCAAAAATGCCCGACGATATCTCGCGCAATTCTTTACGATAGGCCACAGGCGCCTTCACCCTTCGACGAATGATCGCAACCGTATCGCGGCAACGCTTCAAGTCGCTAGAGAGGATTATGGCAATGTCTACCTTCGAAAGCTGCCTTGCTAGCGCCTCGGCATGCGCTTTACCACGCGCGGTCAGACGACCCGGCTTCTGCCCGGTGATAACCCCCTCTCTGTTCTCCACCGTCTCGCCGTGTCTGATGATGAGCAGCCTCATTGCAGTTTCTCCCGCAAGAGTTTTTCTGCCAGCTGGGGATTCGCCTTTCCCCTTGAAAGCGCCATCACCTTGCCGACCAACGCTTTCAGCGCGGGCTCCTTGCCTGATTTGAAATCCGCCACGATCTTCTCGCTTTGCGCGATAGCGTCCTCGACGAACAGATTCATAGACGCGGCGTCCGACACCTGCGAGAGATCTTTCGCTCGAATGATATCCTCCGGATCCTCGCCGGTCTCCCACATCGCCTGGAGCACCGTCTGCGCGGCGGTAGAACCGATCTGCCCGGATGCGACACGCACGACGAAATCAGCGAACAGCGCTGGCGCGATCTTGGTGTCATGCGGGCTCGCCTGTGCGGCGAACAGTTTCGGCTGGAGCTGAGTAATGAGCCAGTTTGCAGCAACCTTGGTCAGCTTCGCGTAATCTGCGGCTTCACCCGAGATCGGATTGTCCTCCGCCTTCAGCTCGGAAACGACTTCCTCGAAGTAATCTCCGAGCTCCTTGAACACGGTGAGGATCTCGATATCTCCGGATGGCAGTCCATACTCACGGGTAAAGCGCTCACGGCGCGCGGCAGGAAGCTCCGGCAACGACGCGCGTAGCGCTTCGATCTCAGCATCGGTCAGCACGACCGGCGGCAGGTCCGGCTCGGGGAAATAGCGGTAGTCAGCGCTCCCCTCCTTGATGCGTTGGCTCACGGTTGCCTGGCGCACATCGTCCCAGCCGCGCGTCTCCTGCACGAGCCGCTCGCCCGCATCCAGCGCCGCGGATTGCCGCTCGATCTCGTACGCCGCGGCGCGCGTGGCTGCGGAAATGGAGTTGATGTTCTTCACCTCGACTTTGGTGCCGTATGCCGTTTGCCCTTTCGGACGAACCGACAGGTTCACCTCGACTCGCATCTGCCCCTTCTCCATATCGGCATCGGAGGCCCCCAAGTAGCGCAAGATAAGCTGAAGCTCGGTCGCGAACGCGCGCACATCTTCGGGATCATCGAGATCGGGGTGCGTGACCAGCTCCATGAGCGGCACCCCTGCACGGTTGTAGTCGGCGAGCGTTGCGTCGTCGGACGCATGCTGCAGTTTCCCGGCGTCCTCTTCCAGGTGGATGCGTTCGATGCGGACCTTCTTCCGATGGGGGCCGATCTCCAGCGCTCCCTCCCGGCAGAACGGTACCTGGTACTGCGAGATCTGATACCCCTTCGGAAGGTCGGGGTAGAAGTAGTTCTTCCGCTCGAAGAAGGAATGCTTCTCGATGCTGCACCCCATCGCAAGCCCCGCGCGCACGAGCTTCATGATCGCTTCACGGTTCATGACCGGAAGCGTCCCGGGATGCCCCATACAGACGGGGCACACGTTCGTGTTCGGGGTCTTCTCGAGCGGATCGTTCGCGCACGAACAGAACATCTTGGTATTCGTGTTCAGCTCGGCGTGCACTTCGAGTCCGATCGTCGGTATATATTCCGCCATATGATAGCCAACTCTATCACGGTTTTCCGCGCAAAAAAAGACCGGCCTTTCGGTCGGTCGAACTACTCGATGACCCCGTGCTCGGCGCGTATGCGCGTGCGAACCGCCTCGAGAGGTCCGTCCAGCTCGGGTCGGCGCCACATCCGCTCCACAACCTGCTCGCGAGTCAGGTCGTCGGTATCGATGACGCACACCTTCCACGGACGCTCGGCGCGATGCGCCAGCAACTCCGCGAACATGTCGTACCCGCGGGACACGCGGTGGTGGAACTCGTCACCCGCCGCCTCGATACGGTCAGGCGACTTCTGCCGCATCCGCGCCTTTGCCACCCACGGAGAAACCGTCAGGAGGAACGTGAGGTCGGGAACCAGCCCGCACGTTGCCAGCTCGATCGCCGGCATCGCCAGGTGCATCGGCAGCCCACGACCCGCGATCTGATACGCCAGCGTCGAGAGCGTCGAACGGTCCAGGACAACGATCTTGCCAGCATTCAACGCGGGGACAACACACTCGCGCATGACCTGCGCACGAGAGGCCAAGAACAGGAACAGCTCGGCCTCCGAACACAGCGGCTCCTTGGTATTCAGAAGGATGTCGCGAAGCGGCTGTCCGAGTGATCCGCTTCCCGGCTCACGGAGCGATACCACCGAGACATCCGGGTCAAACTCGCGCGAGAGGCACTCGGCAAACTGCCGCGCCGCAGTCGACTTCCCGGAGCCCTCGGGTCCCTCCAGCAGAATGAACATGGAAACCCCCTTCAAAGAACCGGGGCAATCATACCAAAGCAAAACCCGCCGGCAAGGGCGGGTTTTGCGCATGGACCGCAGTCCGTTATTTGATCTCGATTCCCATAGAGCGAGCGGTACCGGCAATGATCTCCATCGCGGCATCGACATCGTTGGCGTTCAGATCGGTCATCTTCTGCTCAGCAATCTGCTTAAGCTGGGCCTTCGTCACGGTGCCAACCTTTTTCTTGTTCGGCTCTCCGCTCCCCTTCTCGAGGCCGGCGGCAACGCGCAGCAAGTACGCGGCCGGAGGCGTCTTCAGCTGGAATTCGAAGGTACGATCCTCGTAGATCGTGATCTCCACCGGAGTCACCTGGCCGACCTTGTCCTTGGTCGCCTCGTTGAACTGCAGCACGAACTGCTGCAGGTTGATACCCTGGGGACCAAGCGCGGTACCGACCGGAGGCGCCGGGGTTGCACGCCCTCCTTCGACCTGCAGTTTTACGATTGTCTTTACTTTCTTTGCCATGACATGTGAGTCGCGTCCGGTAGAAGCGTCCGGTCGCGATCCGATTACAGCTTTTTCATCTGAAGGAAGTCGAGCTCAACGGGCGTCTCACGACCGAAGATCGTGACCAACACCTTGATGCGGCCTTTTTCCATGTCGACTTCCGACACTTTCCCATCAAAATCCTTGAAGGGCCCGTCGCTGATCTTGACCCGATCACCAACCGCCACATCAACCTTATACTTCGGCTCCTCGACTCCCATACGGGCGAGAAGGCCATCCACCTCAGCACGCGCCAGTGGCGTCGGGGTCGTCCCCGCACCGATAAACCCAGTAACATTCGGCGTATTGCGGACAACGTACCAACTATCATCACTGACGATCATCTCTACGAGCACATACCCGGGATAGATCTTCTCTTCGACGACTTCGCGCTTTCCACCCTTCACCCGGATCTTCTTCTCTTTCGGAACCAGAACGGCGAAGATCTTATCCTCGAATCCGAGTGATTCGATGCGCTGGCGAAGGTTGCGGGCGACGTTGTCCTCATACCCGGAATAGGTATGGATCGCGTACCACTCCCGCTGACCAGTGCTCACTTGCTTCGGCATAGGTGAAGAATGAACGAATTACCCGATCACCAAACCCAACACCCAGGCGAGGAACATGTCCAAACCGCCCAGATAGATGGCAAAAAAGAGGCTGATGCCAAGCACCACGCCGGTATATGCGATCAATTGAGAACGGGTCGGCCAGCTGACCTTGCCCAGTTCGACGCGCACTTCGCGCAAGAATGTGAGAATACGTTCCATAATGTAAGTCAGAATCGCCCAAGCACTTCGTGCTGCGATTCTGCCTGATACTAATTAGCCCTGCTAATTGGTATCAAAACCCGCCCGAAGGCGTGCCTGGATAGTACCAGAACGCCCAAAAACAGTCAATATTCCTAGATATCAAGGTTGGTCACCGAACGAGCGTGGGTCTGGATGAACTTCTTGCGAGGCACCACGTCGGAACCCATGAGAACATCAAAGACGCGGTCCGCTTCCTGAGCGTCATTGACGCTCACCTGTAGCAACACGCGATTCGCCGGATTCATAGTGGTTTCCCAGAGCTGCTCCGGGTTCATTTCTCCCAGACCTTTGTAGCGCTGGATAGTGAGCCCGGCGACCTTCGTGACTCCTTCCTCCCCTTCGCCACCCTCTTCCTCCGCTACGCCTTCAACTCCCTGCTCGAGCGGCTCGGCAGAAAAGTCGGCAAATCCTTTCGTCTTCTTCTCCTTTTTCGATGCAGCTTTTGCCGCCGGCTCGCCCATCGCAACGCCTGCATAGCGAGCGACGACCTTCGCCTTCTCTTCATCGCTGTAGACATACTGCACTTCCTTGCCTTTCGCGATGCGGTACAGCGGCGGTTGTGCGATATAAATGTGGCCCGCCTCAATAAGCTGCGGGAAGTGCCGGTAGAAAAGCGTGAGCAGAAGGGTGCGGATATGGGCACCATCAACGTCGGCATCGGTCATGATGACAACTTTGTGGTACCGGAGCTTGGAGAGGTCGAATTCGTCCGCGATGGCAGTACCGAGGGCAATGATGAGCGCCCGGACTTCCTGCGAGGCGAGCATCTTATCGATGCGCGCGCGCTCGACATTCAGGATCTTTCCACGCAACGGAAGGATCGCCTGGAAGTTTCGGTCCCTCCCCTGCTTTGCGGAACCGCCTGCGGAGTCTCCCTCGACAATGAACAGCTCGGACTCTTCTGCGGAACGACTGGAGCAATCTGCCAGCTTTCCCGGCAACGAGAATCCGTCGAGGGCCCCCTTGCGGAGCACGGTGTCGCGCGCAGCTTTTGCCGCGACGCGCGCTTTTGCCGCCAAAATCACCTTATCCATGATCGCCCGCGCATCGGACGGATTCCGATCCAGCCAATCGGCAAGCTCTGCGTTCATGACCGTTTCCACGGCGGGTCGGGCCTCAGGAGTACCCAGCTTCGCCTTGGTCTGCCCTTCGAACTGCGGCTCGCGGAGCTTCACCGCAAGAATGGCGACCAACCCCTCACGAACATCGTCGCCGGTAAGGTTGTCATCCTTTTCTTTCAGATAGCCGTTCTTACGGGCGTAGTCATTGAGGGTGCGGGTGATGGACGTCTTGAACCCAGTGCTGTGCGTTCCGCCCTCGACGGTGTGGATGTTGTTCGCAAAACTGATCTCTTTCGAGGAAAGATCGTCGACATACTGAAATGCGACCTCGACATCGATGCCCTGGTGCTCCTTGTGCACATAAAAGATCTCCTTGTGCTTCGGTTCGATGCCATGGTTCAGGAAGCTCACATATGACACTAGCCCCCCTTCGAAATGGAAGGTATGGCTCGGACACTGGGGGTGCTTCGATCCGGGCGGCTGAACCGGCTCACGCGCATCGATGATATCGATGGTGATGCCTGCGGTCAGGTATGCTTGCTGACGAAGATGCGACAGAATGGTCTCCCACCGGTACCCACGCTCCTTGAAGATCTCGGTATCCGGATGGAATGTGGTGATGGTGCCGTGCTTCTTTGAATCTCCGATGCGACGGACCGGCTTCTTCGCCTTTCCGCGTTCATATTCCTGCACGAACACGCCGCCGTCCCGATGGACCTCGACTTTCACGTACGAAGAAAGCGCGTTGACGACCGACGCACCGACACCATGCAATCCGCCGGAGACCTTGTATGCGTCGCCGCCAAACTTCCCTCCTGCGTGGAGAGTCGTCATGATGGTTTCCAGCGCCGAAACACCCGTTTGCTTGTGCTTCTCAACGGGAATGCCGCGCCCATTGTCTTCGACGGACACCATCTCATCGGGAAGCAGGGTCACCGTAATGTGGTTGGCGTGCCCGCCCATGGCTTCGTCGAGCGAGTTGTCGAAGATCTCCCAGATGAGGTGGTGGAGGCCATCGATGCCCGTACCGCCGATATACATACCCGGCCGCTTTCGGACCGGCTCAAGACCCTCAAGAACGTAGATATCTTGGGCGGTATAGGAGGATTTTTTGGGGTCGTTTGCCATGCGAAATAGAGCGTGAAAAATACTGCGCCAGAACGAGATAATGATACGCTTTTCGTATCAAAAATCAACTGGACAAATGGGCAAAAAACGGCGTCAAAACGCCGATTTTTCTCACCGCACGCGGGCGTTGAGTTTCTCCTGGAGCGCCTGCTTGATCACGACCTCGGCGGCATCAACTTCCGCGTCCGTCAGGGTCCGCTCGTCGGAACGGAATACGAGGTGGAATGCCACACTCTTGCCATACTCCGGAGTATCCCCCTCCGCCTTGAGCTTTTCAGTGCCGGTCGGCACAAAGATATCGAAGACATCGACATCGTCGACGAGATCGCTGGGATCGGCGCCGTGAATCGTCTGAATGATATCATCGATCTTCACGCCCTGGTCGACAAAGAGCGCAATGTCCCGGACAACACTCGGATATTTCGGCAACGGAGCGAACTCGCGCTCCTCTTGCGCGAAGCGAACCAGCGCTCGGAGGTCGAGCTCCGCGATCGCGGCGTAGCCCTTCAGCTTCAGTGCGGAAGCGATGCGCGGGTGGACCGCACCAATGAATCCGAGCACCGTATCGTCGTCAGCGCGCACGAGCGCCTGGCGCCCTCCCAGCGTCGCATGCACAGCGGACGCATCCCACGGGAACGGAGCCGCATCGTCCGAATAGGTCCCGGTAATGCCCAGCCGCTCAAGCAGGAGCGCAACAACCCCTTTCAGCTCATAGAACAGCTCATCGCCGCCAGCGCGAGATGCAAGCACGATCCCTACACGCACATCCTCTTTCCCCTCTCCGATGCGGCTGAATGTATGACCCGTCTCGAACAGGCGCACCCGCTCTGCAAAGCGGAGATTGTCGCGAGCGTTCACCAGGAGCCGCGGGACCAGCGATGAGCGGAGCCACCGATACTCGCCGGACTGAGGTTGCGCCAGCTCGTGCAAATGCTCGAGCTTCAGAAGGGTCCGCAGCTCATCGGATAGAAAGACGTAATTGTACACCTCCGCATACCCTGCACCCGCCAGGAGCCGCACCAGAGCCGCTCGCTCACGAATAAAGCTTGCCTCATCCCACGCAACCGCCGTATCTTCCTGCACCCACGAATGCTGATCGTAAATGGGAAGCACCGGAGCCGCGGCGGGAATGGCGTCGTATCCATAGACTCGCCCAACCTCTTCGACAAGATCTTCCTGGCCGACCACATCGAGCCGTCGCGTTGGCACTCGAACATTCATGCTCCCTTCATGCTCGGTGACTTCAAAACTAAGTGATTCGAGGATGCTCCTGATCTGCGCGTTCGGTATCGCAATACCGAGGAGCGCTCGTACGTACTCGGGGTCGAGCGAGAGAACCCGATCAGATGCAGGGCTCGGATACACATCAATGATGCTGGAATCGGGCGTCCCACCAGCGGCCTTCGCAAGCAGCTCGCCCGCACGCACGAGCGCCGGAGCGGTCAGGTTCGGATCAACGCCATACCCAAAACGAATGGACGCATCGGTGCGGAGATTCAGAGCGCGGCTCGTTGCACGGACCGACTCGGGGCCGAATGCCGCCGCCTCGAGTAGTACATCGGTCGTCGCATCAGTGATGCCCGTCCCCACCCCTCCTTTGATGCCGGCGATCGCGAGCGGGCGCGTTCCGTCAGCGATCACGAGCATGGAGTTGTCGAGTGCGTAGCTCGTGCGCGCCTCATCGAGCGCCTGGAGCGTTTCACCGGTCTCTGCACGACGAACCACGATCCGATCGATCAGCGCACGGTCGAACGCATGCATCGGCTGCCCAAGCTCCAACATGACATAGTTCGTCACGTCGACGACATTGTTGATGCTCTGAAGGCCGCACGCTTCAAGGCGCTCGCGGAGCCACGCGGGAGAAGGTCCGACCGTTACTCCCCGGACGATCAACGCGCTATACCGCATGCACGCAGCGGCATCGCGAATCTCGATCTCAACATCCGGTCGTTCGCTGACCGCATACTCGTATACCGGCGCTGCGAATCGCTGCCCGCTCAGCGCGCACAGCTCCCGCGCGACACCAAGATGCGATACCGCATCAGGACGGTTCGGAAGGATGTCGATATCCAGCACAGGGCCGGACTCTTTCACCTCGAACGCCTTCGCGGTCAGCACCGCAGACGCGTCCTCGGCAGAAAGCGTAGTGCCCGACAGCTCTTTGATCCATTCGTAGGAGAATTTCATGCCTAGAATTGCCGCAGAAAGCGAAGGTCGCCGCCATTGAACAGACGAATATCATCGATCTTGTACTTCAGCATCGCCATACGCTCGAGCGCCATACCGAACGCGAATCCCTGCATCTCCCCTCGCACATATCCCACATGCTCGAATACATTCTGGTGCACCATGCCCGCACCGGCGACCTCCAGCCACTTCCCCGCTAGCTTGCCTGACGAACCCTTGATGTACACCTCGACTCCGGGCTCCACGAACGGGAAATACGAAGCGTTGAAACGAACCTCGATGTTCGGATCGCGGAAGAAGCGCTGGTAGAAATGCTCCATAACCCCTTTCAGATTCGCCATGGACGGTGCCCCGGGGCCGGTGCGAGTCACCATGAGTCCTTCGATCTGATGGAATTGAAACTCGTGCGTAGCGTCGGTCGCCTCGTTGCGGTACACCCTCCCCGGCACGATAATGCGGAACGGCGGCTGATGCTGCTGCATAAAGCGCACCTGCATCGGGCTGGTATGCGTTCGCATCAGATGCTGCATCCCTTGGAGCCAGAAGGTATCCTGCATGCCGCGGGCCGGGTGGTCCGGAGGCGTGTTCAGCGCGTCGAAATTGGCCCACTCGGTTTCCACCTCGGGGCCCTCCACGATACGAAATCCCATGGACGCGAAGATGGCGTTGATGTCGTCCTGCACCTGGGTCAGCGGGTGCACGTGTCCTCGCTGGACCTTCATGCCCGGGGCGGAGACATCGAGTTTTTCGAGGGCAGCATATGCGAGATCTTCAAGGCGCTCCTTCGCCCGCTCGAACTGCTCTTCGAGTTCGCCCCGGATGCGATTCGCAAGCGCACCCAACTCGCGTCGCTCGTCCTCGCTCCGCTCCTTCAATGAGCGGAGGAACTGCGAAAGCTCCGAGCTCCGCCCAAGCGCCTGCACGCGCGCAGTTTCAAGTTCCGCCAGCGTGCGGAGATTCTCGAGATCCTTCAGTGCAACCTCTTTGATGCGATCAAGCTGATTCTTCATGCTCGAACCCGCGGCGCAGGCGCCACAGGACATAGGCCGATATGAACAGTGTAGCCAAAAGTACGCCCCCCAGCAATCTCCACCCTACCCCGAACGCATGGCGAGCAAGGACACCTCCAACGACCACCACAGCGAGCGGGAGGGGCGCCCAGATCGCCTGAAGGATCGACTGGCGAGCCAGCAAGAGCAGTGTCGCCGCCCCGCTCCAAAGCAGGATGAAACCAACGCCCCACGCCAGCGCAATAAGTCCCGCCGAAGCCTCTTGCGGGGTCACTGTGAGCACCAGAACGGCTCCGGCAGCAGCCGCACAGCACCACGCCGCTCCAGTAATGACCCACGGGCGTATTCTCATCCCGTTAGTATACCAAAAACCGGCCCAGACCTTGCACGGGGCGAAAAAAGAGTGTACACTACATCCACGCATGAAGCCCGGTGACAGCGGGTACCTCCCGACCGTTGCCGTCGCCTACTGCGGTGGTAGCTCAGCTGGTTAGAGCGCCGCCCTGTCACGGCGGAGGTCGCGGGTTCGAGTCCCGTCCACCGCGCATAAAAACACAAGAGGCCCGGAAGGCCTCTTGTGTTTTTATGCGCCAAAGCTATATCGGTGCTTTACTCCAGCTCAGCATGCCACCAGATACGCACGATCTTTCGGGTACCGTCATAGGTCACATGATGTTCCTCGGGTACATGGCTCGTGTTCGAGCCGTTACTGACCGCGCGGTCGTTGCCAATGTAAAAACCGATATGCCCATGCTCCTCTCCCATACCGGGAACGAAGCTCCCCTTCTGCGCCTCCCAGGCGATCACTGCTCCCTCTCGAAGATCGGATATCTGCTGCCACCCGCTCGCGGCAAGATCACGCTCAAGACCGGGCACCCCGGCATGCACATCGCCGATGAGCTTATTGATATACAGGATTGCCGACGCAAAAAATGCGCAGGAAAGCGCTCCATCTTTGAGGATGTCAGACTCCACGCCGTCTACTGAGGCAATAAGACTGCGGAACATACGGTTCTCTCCTGCAGCCGCATTGCGGATCATGGCAAGATAGCTCTTTGTTCGGTTGATGGTTACGTTCGGCATAGGAGCATCCTACCATATCTTGGCAAAAGAAAAGGCCACCCCGACCGAGCTGGGCTCGGGGTGGCCGAACGGACTACCTGACCTTCGCCGCGCAGACCAGACGGGTCTGCGTCTTGCCGAGAGCCGCAGGCTTGGAAGCCTCGGCCTTCGTGCTGTCGTCGACGGGCACGGTGCCCGCCGGACGAGCGGTCAGGTAACGGAGCAGGTCGTACTCCTCGGGGCTGAACTCCAGAGGAGCTCCACCGCGGGCGGAACCGCCCATGATCCCCTCGGGATCTTCCTCCCGCAGGTGGCCCACACCGATGGCGTGGGTGAACTCATGGATGACCGCCCTCTTCAAGTGATCCCCGAAGAAAACGTCGCCCAGGTACTGGAAGACGACGTCCGCCCCTACCTGCACGTACCCACGGTAGTG
The DNA here is from genome assembly GCA_020852375.1 of Candidatus Yanofskyibacteriota bacterium. Classification (GTDB taxonomy): domain Bacteria; phylum Patescibacteriota; class Minisyncoccia; order 2-02-FULL-40-12; family GWA2-44-9; genus JAGOPO01. The sequence continues at coordinate 66,898 of JADZAY010000008.1, read as the reverse complement.
CGCGAAGGTCAGGGCGCCGGCATTTTCGTAGCCGGGCTTGTGGAACCACTCGTTCGAGGGGTCGAACTTCAGGACGAGCCTGAACTCGGCCGCCTCGTCGTCCCTCGCCGCGATGCTCCAGGTCGGCAGCATCGAGGTTCCGGGACGCGGAACCGCCGCAAGCGTGTCGCGGGTCGCATTGAGCTTCCCAACCGCCCACTCGAGATCGCGCCATGCGTCACGGTCGTTCCGGAACGTCGCGTCCGGGAAGACGGTGACGTGCGACGTGGTGGTACGGTAGAGAACGCCATTGCCGTACAGCGTATACAGCAACGACGCGTACGGCATCCGCGCATCGTCGGGGTGGAGGTACTCCACTCCCCCGAGTGCGCACTTCGCAACCCGGGAGTGCAGGTACCCGTCCGCGTCGATGACGCAGACGGCGTCCGACGGGATGGCCATCAGCGTGACGGTCCCGTCGGAGGTCGTAACGAACGGCTGGCCGCTCACCGTCACGGCCGCTCCGGAAATCGGCTGGCCGGTCCGGTTCGACCGGACGGTCAAGATGCCAGAGACGAGCGTGGGAGCAGAACTGGCCGCCATGGGCGACTGGCCGTCGCACGCCACGGCCAGGAGCGTGAATGCCGCGCAGAAGGCGGCACGCAGAAGGGTGCGCATGGTCACCTCCTGACGCGGCAGCGCCGCGTCTGAAATAGGGATTGGAAAAGACCGAACTGGCAGCTATATTATAGCATAATATATAGTAGATTGTCAATATATCCGCGAAAACCGGGGGTTTTGCGCTTTTCTCACCACATGCTACCGTACTGCCAGTTCCGGAGGTGTTCCGTGGACATTCCCGCCGCTCTCCGTGCAGAGTGGGCCCCGAAACTGGAGAAACTGCTTGAGACCGCCATGCGGAAATTCGGCATGAGCCGCGATGCCGCGTGCGACGAAATGGAGCTCGCGTTTCTCATGTCTTCGGAAGAGGCAAAGGAGCGGTGCGCTCGGGAAAGAGCGCCGGAGGAAGAGGTGCGCACCCACGAGCTGACCGCCCGGATGCTATTCTTCCTCGTCGCAGAGTTGCGCGACAAGAAGGGCGCGTAAACACCCGCCACAGGCGGGTGTTCTCTTTATTCCCTATCGGGCGAGGAACTCCCCCAGCACACTCGGGAGGTCTGCCACCGCAACCCTACGCTGCTCTTTCGTGTCGCGGTCGCGGATGGTCACCGTATCGTCTTCGAGCGTCTGGAAGTCCACGGTGATGCACGCGGGAGTGCCGATCTCGTCCTGCGCAAGGTAGCGCTTGCCGATATTGCCACGATCATCCCATGCGATGGGAAGCAGACGCGGATCCCCGTCCATGAGCTGCGAACGAACCTCTTTCGCCTTGGCGACCAACTCAGGCTTGTTCTTCAGCAGCGGGAACACCGCCGCCTTGAACGGGGCAAGCGCCGGCTTCAGCTTCAGCACCACGCGCGCATCATCCCCCTCTCCCTCTTCGGTGTAGGCCGACAGGAGCACGGCTAGAAGGGTGCGGTCCACACCCCACGTCGGCTCTACGCAGTGCGGAACAGTACGCTCATTGGTCTCCGGATCGAGGTAGGAAAGATCCTTCCCGCTCTGCTCCATGTGATTCTTGAGGTCAAAGTCAGTTCGATACGCGAGTCCATAGAGCTCTTTGACCCCGAATGGGAACGCAAACATGAAATCAATGGTGCGCTTGGAGTAATGGGCGCGGTCTTCTGCGGGAACCTCGAACTCACTCACCCGCGCCGCATCAATGCCGACATCGCGCATCCATGCATGCATCTCATTGCGCCAGTGCTCGAACACGTTCTGCCATTCCTCGTCGTTCGCCGGCGGCCTGATGAAGTACTCGATCTCCATCTGTTCGAACTCGCGCGTGCGGAAGATGAAATTGCCCGGCGTGATCTCGTTGCGAAACGCCTTCCCGATCTGCGCGATACCGAACGGCAATTTCACACGGTTGGAATCCAACACGTTCTTCACATTCACGAACATGCCCTGGGCCGTTTCGGGACGGAGGTACGCGACATTCGCCGCTTCCTCTGCGGGGCCGATGAACGTCTTGAACATCAAATTGAATTGGCGCGCTTCGCTGAATTCTTTGCCGCCACAACTCGGACAGGCCCCCTCGAGCTGGTCTGCGCGATACCGGGCATGACACTTCTTGCACTCCACGAGCGGATCGGAGAACGTTGCCAGGTGCCCGCTCGCCTGCCACACCTTCGGATTCATGATGAGCGCCGTCTCGATGCCGACGACATCATCGCGCTTCTGCACAAAACGCCACCACCACGCTTCTTTAATATTGCGCCGCAGCTCAGCACCCAGCGGACCGTAGTCCCATGAGTTCGCAAGTCCGCCGTAGACATCGCTTCCCGGATACACAAAACCGCGCCGCTTGGCGAGCGAGATGATAGCGTCCATACGATCCGGTTGCGATGCCATGGTCTGGTCATCATACCCCACTCACCTTCGGGAATCCAGGCGCCAAAAGATTGACTTTTCAGTGTTTTTATGTATAGTACATCCCCGAAAGATAGAGAACATTTCCAACTGAAGGAGAAGCCATGCTGGGATTTCTTCGCCGGACCCTCGAGGTCTACCGGACATTCCGCGCCCCTGCGACCGTCGTGTTCGGCCTCCTCATCATCGGGCAGATCATCTCGATGGTCCGCCCCTACCTGTTCGGAGTGATCAGCGACCGCCTCATCTCCGCCAACGCCCATACGCTCCCGCTCCGAGAAGCTATGGTGAGCGTACTCCCGATCATCGGACTCCTTCTGGGCACATCGCTCGCATCGAACGCCCTCTGGGGCCTGCGCCAGCACATCGAGGTCGCACGACTCGACTTCGAGGTCGGCCAACTGACCGCGCGACGCACGCTCGAACGCCTCATGGAGTTCTCTCCCGGTCAGCACATGGCAGAGAACTCCGGGCTCAAGCAGTCCGTGGTCAACAAGGGCCAGCACTCGCTCAGCACCATGGCGTACACCCTCATCTACGAGGTCGCGCCGCTCGTGCTGGAGGTCTGCATCCTCATCGTCGGCCTCCTGTGGCTAAACTGGCGGGTCGGGACGGTTGTCATCAGCGGCATCATCGCCTACCTTGTTGCGACCTACTTGATCAATCGCCCGTTCGTGCCCCAGCTCAAGAAACTCGAGCGCATGTGGCACGACGACAGCCGGTTGTACGCAGAGGTTATGCGCAACATCCCGCTCGTGCAGTTCAGCGCGCAGGAAAAGCGCATGGTCGCCGAAACACAGGAAAGCATCGGGAAGGTTCATGTATTCGCAAAACGAATCTGGCTCTCCTACCTCCTGAAGAACGCCGCAAAGAACGGCGTCATCATCGGCGGCACCGTCGCCGCTGTTGTGGCAACAGCGGCATACGCGGTGGCGTCTGGCGCCGCAACGCCGGGACAGTTCATCACCCTCGTCTGGTGGTCACTCTCCCCCATTGGCAGAGTCGAGAACTTCGGAAATATCCAGCGTCGCATCATGACCATGCGGGCCGCTATCGAGCGCTACTGGGACATGCTCGCCATGGAGCCCGACGTCAAAGAAGTGCCGCGACCGATATGGCCCGCCGCGCTCCGCGGAAAGATCGAATTCATCGACGTTTCGTTCTCCTACCCGGCACGCAAGGCGCTTCCCGTGGACGGCGAGCCGGAGAACGGCGAGACGCCCGGCGAGCACGCCGAGTCTGTCGGGAGCGTGTCGTTCACCATCAACCCGGGTGAACGCGTGGCCATTGTGGGTCCGTCCGGTGCCGGGAAATCGACGCTCGTAAAGCTCATCCTGCGCGCGTTCGATGTTACCGATGGCCTCATTAAGATCGACGGCTACGACATCCGAGAGTTGTCGCTCAAGCGACTCCGCCGCTCCATCGGCCTCGTCGACCAAGATGTCACCCTGTTCGATAACACCATGCGGTACAACATCACATTCGGCCTCGACCGTGCAGCGCGAGCGAGCGTAACGGATGACGAGCTCGACCGCATCGCACGCCTGTGCTGTGTCGACGAGTTCAAGGGTCGACTCGAGCACGGGTACGACACCGTTATCGGCGAGCGCGGCATCCAGCTGTCAGGTGGCCAGCGTCAGCGCGTTGGCATCGCCCGGGCGATCATCAAGAACCCCGCAATCCTTATCCTCGACGAAGCGACGAGCAGTCTCGACGCCGAAAATGAGGACAGGTTCCGGAAGGCGCTCGATGAGGTCTCGAAGAATCGAACAACCCTCATCGTCGCCCACCGGTTCTCGACGATCCGCGGCGCTGACCGCATCCTCGTCATGGATGAGGGGCATCTGGTGGATTATGGTACACACGAAGAGCTTGCAAGGCGCTGCTCGGTATACCAGCGATTGCTCCACAACCAGATCGCTGGCGTTCTCCGTTAGTACACACCACCCCCGACGCCCGCTCGCGTCGGGGGCTTTATTGCACCCGGCCATCGTTCGGATGGCCCTCGATGTTGTCGGTCGTGAGATTGCGCAGGGTCGCCTGCACCAGCTGGCCGGTAAACGCATCGGTGCCCGTCAGGGTCGCGCCGTTGATGAGCGGGACGCTCTGTCCTCGCTGGCTCTCAGATGGCTTGAACGAGATCTTGAACGTCGCCTCATAGCGGGGCGTGCCGTTCCCCGTGCCGAACGGAAGCGTTCCAACACTCCACGTCACGGTGTTCCGAGTTCGGTCGTACACCGGAGCAGTCCCCTGCGCCGCGGTTGGCGCACCTGCGAACACCACTCCTGCGGGAAGTGTCGCGATGACCTTCGCATCACGCACATCATTCCCCGGATTCGCAAGCTGCCACCGCACCATGACCGAGGTCTCCTGACCGGCAACCGGCGGCAAGGGGCCCGATCCGGCTCCTCCGTCATACACCAGTGCCTGCGTGAGCGTGGGCTGAGAACCGATCTTGGTCACCACGCTGTCGATCGCGAACACTTCATTCCCATCGATCCCGGTCGGAACCTGTGAAGTCGCCAAGCGTGCCGTCGCCTTCACGAAGAAGCTTTTCGCGCCGCCGAGTTGGCCGCCCGAAAGTCCCGCCTTCAATGGAACGGAAAGCATCACCTTCCCGCTCTTCCCGGGAGGGAGCGCGGAAAAATCAGGAACGCTGGCGGCATCGAATACCGCTGTCTTGGTCGCGTCGTCAAAGAACCCCGGAGACACATCGACACGGGAGGTGTCGTACATATCCCCTTCCAGCTTGACCCCGAGCATGAGCCCGAGGAGCGTGAAGCGGGAGTTGTTTGCGTAGGCGATGGTGTAGCGAAGGACATCTCCCGGAAACGCAACGTAGTCGCGTCCGCCGGCGGGAGTGATGGAAACCGAGAGGAGCGGGCTCGAGATCATGGTGAACGCCTCCGTCCGGACATAGTCGACATACTGGCCGTTCAGATTCCGCTGGATGACCGCCGATACGATCTTCGCCTCACCCTCCGAGCCGGAGAGCGCTCCGTCCACGCGAATACGTTTACCCGCCCCCGCATTCAGCGACTCGATATTCCATACGGTGTTCCCGGATGAGGGGTTCGGATCCATCTTCTGGACGACGAATCCATCCGGATAGGCAAGCGTCACTTTGAGATCGGAAAGATCCGCGCCCGAATCGTTCCTAATATCGAGCACATACTGCACCGCCTGCCCCGCGACGGTCGTGGGGGGCGCAGCGAGCGTCAGCGTGACCGGTAGCGCCGTGATCGTCGTTGTCGCCGTTGATTCTTTTTCGAAATTCGAACGGAGCGTACCGGCTCGGAAAATGGTCTTCAGGCGAGCCGTCTGCATAGCGCCCTTGTCTCCGACCAGAATAGCCTTCACCTCCTGGGATCCTGACCGACCCGGATCAAGCTGGTCAACGGTGAACCCCTCACTTTCAGGTGTCGTTGGTGCACCGTCTTTGAGGACGATCGTCCCTTCGGGATAAAAAAGGCGGAACCGGATATCGGTGAGCGGGACCTTCGTGTCGTTCCGATAGGTGATGGTATAGGTGATCTCGTCCCCCGACGTTGCGTGATCGGGCGCCTGCAGCGCTATCGAAACTCCCTTATCGGAAAATGAGCTCCCGCCCCACCAGAGAGACCCAACCGTCAGCACGAAAAGCCCTGCGGCCGCAAGGATCAACCACTTCAAGAGTTGGTTCGAACGTCTGCGCATAGGAGGCACGGCTCCCCCGCCCGACGAAGGCATTTGGGGACGGGCCGATGGCGTTGGCGTCACCGGCGTAATGAGCGGCGAGATCTCAAAGTCTGCTGGCATGCCTTGTATGCTAGCATGAAACCCCGGCGAGACGAAGCGCGTCATAGAGCAGATCGAGTGAGGCCATGCGGCGCTGCGCGATCTCTTCGAACCGATCATCGAGCGGTGTCCTCCCGATATGCGACACGAGCTGTGCCGCCCCCGAAGCCCCGTACCCAAGGACCTCGAGCATGCGCCCCTGACAAGACCGGAACACCGAGAGAAGCGCGTCGGCTGAAGCACCATCAACCTGCTCAAGGACATCGACAAGGTGCCGCCAGAGCTGGATATCAGGCTGCTCGTCATACACCGACAACTGAATGACCTGTAGGAAGAATTGCGCCGCAGCCCACCGGGCAACCGATGATTTGGCACCCGAAAACGCTCGCGACACCTGGGCGCCAGTGATGAGGAGACCATTGCGCCCCTGCACCAACTCGCACTCGATCATATTCCCCTCGTCGAGCGCAAGCGCCTGCGCACTGCTTGCACGAAGCGATCCCTTCGCCGTTGCGGCAAGCCGCCCCGCCTCCTTCGTATACAACACGACCAATTGGTCGTGTTCGCGAACAGGGATCTTCCGTATCACGATCGCGCGTACATGCATATCCGGTTAGCGGAAAAAGATCGTCATCTCTCGAGCATCATCGTGCTCGGGTAGTCCCGATGGATTATCCTTCTTCAATATGAGCGAGCCGCGTGCGCCGTACGACGGCTTCTCGAAGGTGAGGATTGCCTCAAATGGCACCCAATCAGTCGTCATCCATTCGCTCTGCGCTTGCGCCGGAACAGTTGCGATAATGCGACCATCCCAGTCCGTCAGAATGACCGGAAAGCTCCCCTCGAAAAACCAAGTCCCTCGCGCCTTTCCCGCGACCCGAAGCGGCGAGCTGATACTGGCAAGCGGCAGCGGCTCATCGATGACGACCACGTCGTCCGCAAGCGGTGTAGCGATCGGAGTTGCCATCGGCGACTCCGTGGCGACGCTCCCGCTCTGCAGCACCGGCCGAAGCCACCGCGCGCCGAAAAGGACCGCCCCAAGCAGAACCAATGCCACGCCAATAATTTTCATGGACACTGCTCCCATGCGTATACAGCTACAAATGCTCGACCGCGCCACCAGCCTCCTCCCAGTCCTTCAGCCCACCGATGCTCGCGACGCGCTCCCAGCCGTGCGCGGCAAGGATCTCTGCCGCCTTCCCGGCGCGGCCACCCGCTGCGCAATAGGTATACACTGTGGCGTCCTTTGGAACATCCGGCATCTCTCCCCCCTCAAGGCGAGCAAGCTCCCAGTGGAGCGCGCCCTCAGCATGCCCCGCCGCCCACTCATCGTCCCGACGAACATCGAGCACCACTGACTTCCCTGCCGCGTGGCCCGCGACCGCTTGTGCTGCGTTGGCATTCATGCCGCAAGTATACACCCCTACTGGCGAGTACCGACCGCCACAAAGTGCACAGTGAACATGTCGCCGATCACCTTATCGCCAAGGTTCTTGAAAAAGTTCCCCGACGCATAGGTCAGGCCCCATTGCGTGCGGTCAAGCGTGGCCGTCGCCTCCATGGTCAGCCGGTCCTCCTCTCCAGTAAGCACCGCCGGAAATTCGATCGGCTTCGTAACACCCTTAATGGTCAGCGAACCGGAAACAGTAAATTGGCCGGACAGTGAAGCGGGTACCAGTTTCTCGAATACGAACGTGGCGGTCGGGTATTTTGCGATGTCGAAGAAATCAGCGGACTTCAGATGCTTCTGCAGTGTGCTCTCCCCGCTCCCCCGACCGGTAACCGTCGGGGTAATCGTCGCGAGGTCAACGACCACAGAGCCGCTTGCCACCACGCCATCAACCACAGCAGCGGAACCGCTCGCGATGGAAACGGTGCCGCGATCAACATAGTTCACGATCAGCGTCTTGGTCCCCGACCACTCCATGCGCGATGCCGCCGCGTCGAGACGATAGATGCCGTCGGCGAACGCCGCGGGCGTCTCCGTCGCTTCCGCAGGAGTTTCCGAAAGCACCGGCGCCCCGATCGGGCCACGATCGTCTTTTGATGTTATATACAGCGCGCCGCCGATAGCTGCCGCAACAAGTACGAGAAAGGTAATGAGTTTTGCCATGCACCAATGGTAGCGAACCCACGACCCAAGGCAACCCCTGGGCAACAACCGGAAAATCGTGTAAAACCCATTCGGAGGTGCGCATGGACATCGAACTCGTGTTCGGACGCATTGTACAGGTCGAATCCCCGCAGGATGACGATAACGACCACTTTGCGTTCTGCATGCGGCGGCATGGTACGACAAAAGTCATCGCTCTCGCCATCGACGAAGACGATATCGAACCCATTCTCCAGGCAGCACGAGGAAGAACCACCACGCCTCCGTCCCCTCAACAATTGATGGTATCGGTTCTCCACAAGCTCGAAATCGAGATCGTCTGCGCCCGATTCGAAGGGCGGGATGATGACTCCATTCTCCTAGCGTCACTCCATCTACGTTCCGGCGAGCGCTTGTGGCGCATTCGCTGCAGAGCATCCGACGCATTCTCGATTACCCGCCTCGCAAAAGCCCCTCTCTACATCGACGAGGAGTTCTTCCAAAGTCTGAGTCCGTTCGATCTCCCGCCCAGCGAACAAAAGCCTCTCACTGGCGACCTAGACAACATCAGTTGGGATGATTACTTTCACACCCACAAGCCCCCAGAAGCCTGACCTCCGCTGATGCGGAGGTCGTTTTTAGGTGCGAAGTGCGATCCAGATCGTCTTCCCGGGAATGAGGTCGGTCGTCTTCTCCAGAGCGAAGACGCCTGCATCACGCTGGTTCGTGAATACCGAAAGCCCGGTCTCGTCCGCGATCATCTGTGTGTAGGAAAGCAGCGCACGGGACACTTCCGCGTCCTCGCTAGACCAGAAACACTGTACCCGGTCGCTTACGCGGCACCCGGCCTCCTTACGCATATCCTGGACCGCGCGCATCACCTCCCGCGCGAACCCTTCGGCCCGCAACTCCGCGCCAATGGTCGTGTCGAGCGATACCGGAACTCCCGGCGCATAAGCGACCTCTTTCACGTTCAGCTCGTCTTTGATGAGCATCTCGAGATCCGCAGGCAACGCATTGCCCGGAACGGTCACCGACCGAAGCGGCTGGCGCACTCGGATCTGCTGCTCCTTTCGTATCGCCAGCCCCGCACTGATGTGCTCCCGCACCTGCTTCATGTGCTGGTGAAGCTCGTCGTTCACAAGACGCGCATTGCCCGCCTCCCAATCGGCGAGGTGAACGGATTCCGGATCTCCCGAACGCTTCAGTTTCTGCCAGAGATCCTCTGCGGTGAACGGGATGAACGGCGCCAGCAAGAGTGCCAGCGAACGCAGCACGCGGCGCAACACCGGAAGCGCGCCGTTACGTTTCCTGCTCCGTCGAAGCCACCACTGGCTGAAATCATCGACAACAAATCGCTCGAGCTCCCGCGCGGCAGCCGTGGTGTCGTAGTGATCGAGGCGATCCGTTACCAACACCGTCACCTCATTGAGCCGCGAGAGGACCCATTCGTCGAGCAGATGCCCCTCGTTCTCGGAGTCGTTCTCGTGCTCCGTTCGGTACAACTCGTAGAACCGCAGGCAGTTCCCCAGCGTTCCCAGGAATCCGGTCAACCGCTCCCGCACTTCGCGCACGCTAAAGTTCTTGGTGTCCCCGGGAGCGTTCACAGTGTAGAAATACCAGCGAGTCGCGTCGACGCCGACCGCATCGAACACATCGTTCGGGAAGATCACATTGCCGCGCGACTTGGACATCTTCTGCCCTTTCTCGTCGAGGACATGCCCTAACGATACGACGTTCTTGAACGGCGCCTTCATGCCGAGTGCAGTGGATACCGCCAGGAGCGTATAGAACCACCCACGCGTCTGGTCGACGGCTTCCGAAATGAAATCCGCCGGGAACTGCCGCTCGAACACTGACTCGTTCTCGAACGGCCAATGCCATTGCGCATACGGCATAGCCCCGGAATCGAACCACACGTCACAAATCTCCGGGACGCGCCGCAGCACCTTCCCTCCCCGCTTGAGGACAATGTCGTCGATATAGGGCCGGTGCAGATCGACTTCGCCACGCGCATTTCTTGGGAGGTTCTTCGCGACGACCTTCTCGGGAGTTGCGTACGGGACAAAATCGGAACCGCGCCGCTCTTTCTCAGTGATGGATTCGGCGGTCGTCCAGCCATTCGCGGCATCCACCAGCATCCAGATCGGATACTCGTGACTTACCACCAGCACATGCCTCCCCGCGTAGGAATCATTGAAATCTTTCAAGACGCCCCACATGCGCGCGCGCAGGTCGGCCAACGACTCCCCTCCGGGGGGCTGCTCGGTGAACTTCCGCTCATAGGTCGGATACCGTTCGTGGTATGCCGCATCGTGACACCCCTGCAGGCTCGGCCCGAGACGGATCTCTCGCAGGCGGTCATCCGAAACTACCTTCTTGATGCCAAGCTCCTGAGCAAACAGCTCTGCGGTCTGCATCGTGCGCTGGATCGGCGATGTCACCACAACCGACAGCTTCACCCGCTTGCGGGCAAGTTCACGCTTGAATGCACGCGCCGCCGCGATGACTTGCTCTCGCCCTGTATCGGTCAGCGGAGAGTCCCCTTCCCCCTGATCGATGATACCCTCAACGTTCTTGAGCGACTCTCCATGGCGAACGGCCCAGATCGTCGCCGGCGCGTCTGCGCGGTATTCGGTGAGATCCTCCAACGACGAAACGACCAGCGGCTGACCGACGATCTGCCCCCGCCGGTCACGGGCGGCCCAGATCGGGAGCGGCGTGCCCCAATATCGTTCACGCGAAAAGTTCCAGTCCTTGCTCTCGCGGAGCCATTGCCCGAATCGCCCCTCTTTCAGGTGGCTCGGGACCCAGTTGATCGTGCTGTTGTTCGCGAGGAGTTCCGCATTCAGCGAGCTCATGCGAACGAACCAGCTATCCTTTGCGTAATACAACAGCGGCGTATCGCATCGCCAACAGAACGGGTACTCATGCTCGTAGGGCACCTTCGCAAGCAGGAGACCGCGTGCGGTAAGCTGGTCGAGAATCAGCGCCTCTGTCTCGGCGGATTTCACATACCGCCCATCAAGATCATCGGAAACTCCCACGAACTTTCCGCGCTCATCCACCGTATGGACGCGCGGCAACCCAACGGCGACACCGAGCCGATAGTCGTCCTCTCCGTACATAACAGCGGTGTGCACGATCCCTGTGCCGTCCGTCGTCGTGACGAAGTCCGCCTCGTACACTTTATAGGATGCCGGCTTCTTGAGCGCACGCACCGGAAAGAGCGGCTCGTAGGTCGTGCCGACCAAGCTCGCGCCATCAAACTCGCCAAGGATCTCGAGCGGCGCGCCCAAGACGCTATTGGCAAGATCGGCGGCGAGGATAAAGTGCTCATCGTTCCGCCGGGCAAGCGCATAGCGAACGGTCGAACCGACCGCTAGCGCAACATTCCCAGGAAGCGTCCACGGGGTCGTCGTCCATGCGAGCAGGTACGTTCCCTTCGGCACGGAGACGCCGTTGATCTTCACCTTCGTGCTTTTGATCTTGAACTTCAGATAGACCGACGTGTCGGTGACCGTTTTATATCCCTGCGCAACCTCGTGACTCGAAAGCGGCGTCCCGCACCGCGTGCAGTACGGCACAACCCGATGCGCCTGATACAGAAGCTTTCGCTCCCAGAACCGTCCGATGATGTTCCAGAGCGATTCGATGTAGGGATTCTCGTAGGTAATGTACGGGTTCTGCAGATCCACCCAGTAGCCGATGCGGCGTGTGAAACGGTCCCACTCGCTCTTAAACTTCCACACCGACTCGCGGCATTTGGCGTTGTACGGAGCGATACCGAACGCCTCGATGTCCTTCTTGCTCTTGAACCCGAGCTCTTTCTCGACTTGGATCTCGACCGGAAGACCATGGGTATCCCATCCCCCCTTGCGGAGCACATAGCGCCCCCGCATGGTCTGGTAGCGGTTGAAGATATCTTTGAAGATGCGCGCGATCACATGGTGGATCCCCGGATTCCCGTTCGCGGTCGGCGGACCCTCGTAGAACACGAATGGCTCAGCGCCCTCGCGCTGGCGCATGCTTTTTCGGAAGACGTCGTTGTCTTCCCAGAACTTTTGTATTCGCTCTTCGAGCTCCTTGAATTCCGCCATATTCGTTCATGGTACGCAACTTTCCCCGCTTTTTCAAGATAAATAAGCGACCCACATAGTGGGTCGCCGAGCGACGCGCTACCACTATTCTTGCGCCGCAGAGAGCGGTGACGGGGTCGAGGAAAGCTGGGCGACGCCCTTGAGATACTTCGCCGGCCATTTACGATACCAGCTCTTGAACTCCTGAACCTCCTTGTGCCCGTCCGGATATGTCACGACATAGGTCGCAACCGCCGAGCCGCCGGGATGCGGCGTCTCAACCTGTTTGACGACCCCCGGCGCGAGCTCGGTCGTCTCAATATATACCGGCTCGCCCGGGGGCGTCTCGGTGAGCGTTCGCGGCCCGATAAGCTGACTCGTGCGGCCATCTTTCGTACCGTAGAGGTCGAAAGAGACCTTATCGCCGATGACATATCCGATGATCAGGATCGGATGCGCAGTGTCGTTCTTGAATTTGAAGTCTACGTTCGGCTCGTAGATGGTCGCATCAAGCCCGGGCCCGATCTTTTTCCCGTCGCCATCCTTTTCGTAGTAGGTGACCCGGTAGCTGTGGTTGCGGCGCGCGGTCACCGGCAACCCGGCGTTGAGCACGGCGCGGAACAGCGTCGTTGAGACCTGGCACAACCCACCCCCGAACTCGGGAAGCGTCCGATCTCCCTTGATGACCAGCTCGGGGAGATATCCGGTCGTGTTGTCGATGGTCCCCAGCGTCTGCAGAGTCGAGAACTCCTCCCCCGCCTTCACGACGGCCCCGGTCAGGAACTTTACCCCGTTCTTGATGTTGCTGATGCGGTTCTTCGGGCTCCCCGCGAACGGAGTCGTCGCGCGCCCGATGATCTCGCGGATGCCGGCCGCCGCATCAAGTCCTTCGAGCGCCATACTGGTCGCCTTCAGCGGGACCGTGAGGACATCCCCCACCTTTCCGTTCGATGCGCGACTTGCGAGTGCGTCAACAATCATTTGGACCAGAACGTCCTCCTTCACCGCACGCCCGACCTTCGGAGGTACGAATCCGGTCACGCGGCCTCCTTCTGTGGTAATCTGCGGCGGCTGCGGGTCTACATTCAGTGTGCGGGCAACCGTTGTCACATAGGCTGCGACAGAAGCCGGATCAACGCTCGCGACGAGCGTCCGTTGCTGTGGCCCATCCGAGGCTCCCGCATGGGAAACAATCCAGGACCCGATCTTCTCTCGGTTGATTGTAAAAAAGAGGTCTTCGTACTGGAGTGTAAGCGGTCGCGCAATCATGCGGCGCGCAGCGAGTGCGGCGTCGTCCGCGGTAGCAGGATCGATACGCGGCGGGTCGTCGTACAACTGCAGCGCGATCGATGCGCCACCAAGCGCGCGAAGCGTATCGAGCGTCGCCGAGAACGCCTCCTGCTGATTGATCGCCCTCCCAGGCTTCGTATCGGTAAGCACGCGGACCGTCGTTCCCTCGATCTCCAGTCGGACGTCGCGCCGATCGACGTCAGTCACATCGGCAACCTCTGCAACCTGTGCCCGGAGAGCATTCTCATCGACACGAATCGGAGCCGCAACACGCTCAGCGTGCCACAGTGCACGGATCCGCTCACCGAGGCGCGCAGGCAGCGATCCGCCATGCCCTCGCACGAACGCTTCGTCAACCGCTTGCGCGATATTGAGGTCAAAACCAACCGTATCAAGGTCGATCGACTGCGGGGCGCCATCGATGGAAAGCTGAACGCCGGAAACCGCCACCCGGTCTAACTCGTCCTGAAGCCGCAGCGCCGCCTCGTCACGCGTCAGACCGCCAACATCAACCGAACCGACCCAGGTGTTCGGGACAATGCGCTCGGCGGTGTACCAGCCGTACGCCGTTGTTCCAAGCACGACGATCCCGGCCGCGACCGCACCAACGATCCGGGTTCGCGTAGATTTTAGTATGTCAGGTAGTGTTGCCATACCGATCACAGAAAGTTCAGCTCAACGAGCGCTGTCTCAAAATATCCCAGCACCTGCTTCGCTTCAGTATACCGGAGAAAGTAATCGATCTCATGTGCGACCCGATTCCTGACCTTGTGCGCCCACCAGATCCCGTCGAGCGACTGTAGTGTTCCGGGCTGTATGTTCGTGAGGCGGTCTCCGAACGAATCTCCCGGGAATCCCGCCCGCGCCAGTGCGTCTTCCACCAACTTATCCGCCTCGAGCACGGCAAGCTTCCAGTCTCCTTCCCGATTCGAATCGAGATGCTTCAGGATCGCATCCCACCGCGCCCGCAGCATCCCGACAGGCTGATTGCCGACCGCTTCCGCCGCCTCGGGAACTGCAGCCGGCACGGCAACGGCCTGCTTTGCCTGGAGCGCGCGCTTCTGCCGCGCAACGAATGCAATAAACGCAACCAATCCGACGCAGAGAATGAATGCAATCTCCGAGATGAGCGTGCGCGCATCCCCCGCGATAGCATTATTGTGAAGAACATCTCCGATACGCGCCGGAAGAGACGCGTCATCCCACGCGGATCCCCTCAGTAAGAGCGCCGCGGCAAGCTCAGTGAGTGTGTTCCGAAGATTCTCGTACAGCATGTTCAATATGGCGCGCGACGCGCAGGACCATTCCCTCCCGGAACATGTCCCCGATGATATGGAAACCGACTGGCAACCCGGATGCTGCGCCAAGCCCACATGGCACCGAAAGAGCCGGTACTCCTGCGAGGTTCACGGGCACCGTGTAGATATCAGAGAGATACATCGCAAGCGGGTCATCGCTCTTCTCTCCAATTTTGAACGCGACGGTCGGCGACGTCGGACCGACGATCACATCGACACGCTCGAACGCGCGATCGAAGTCCTGCCGGATGAGCGCGCGGACTTTTTGCGCCCTCAGATAATAGGCATCAAAATACCCCGCCGACAGCGCATAGGTGCCGAGCATGATGCGCCGGAGCGGCTCGGGTCCAAATCCCTGCGCACGGCTCTTGGTGTATACCTCCAGCAGCGTATCGGCATCGGAAGCGGAGTGCCCGTACCGAATGCCGTCGTATCGCGCAAGGTTCGCAGACACTTCGCTCGGCTGAACGATATAGTAGACCGCCAGCGCGTATGCGCTGTGCGGCAACGATACCTCAACAATCTCGGCACCCGCGCGCTCCAATGCGCGGATCCCCCCCTCGACGCGCTCACGAACCTCGGCGCTCAAGCCTTCTCCAAAATATTCCTTTGGAACACCGACGCGCACGCCGGTCATGTCCCCGTTCATTTCCGCTACATAGTCTGGCACATCATGCGGAACGGTCGTCGAATCAAGCGGATCCGGCCCTGCGATGGCACCGAGCACCAGCGCCGCGTCTTCAACGGTCTTCGTGAATGGCCCGATCTGGTCAAGCGACGATGCCATTGCCATCAAGCCATGCCGACTCACGCGGCCGTACGTCGGCTTCAACCCAACCACACCACACATCGCGGCGGGCTGACGGATCGAGCCGCCCGTATCCGATCCCAGAGAAAATACACACAGGTCGGCGGCGACGGCAGCAGCAGAGCCGGCGGAACTTCCCCCGGGAACACGGTCCGTGTCCCATGGGTTCCGTACGACACCGTACGCACTGTTCTCCCCTGACGACCCCATAGCGAACTCATCCATATTGGTCTTCCCGAGAAGCTGTGCGCCTCCGGATCGGAGCTTCGCGTACACGGTCGAATCGTATGCGGAAACATAGCGCTCGAGGATCTTCGATCCGGCTGTCGCGATCGTCCCGCCGACAAGCATGTTGTCTTTCAGGGCATATGGAATCCCGGCAAGGATCGACGCATCGCGCCCGTGGTCAGCATATGAAAAATCGACCGAACGGTAGGCGTTCAGGGTGCCGTTCTGCTCGGCGATCCGACGCTGGTAGTGCTCGAACAACCGCTCGGGCGTGAGCGTCCCCGACAAAAATGCTTCCCGTGCAGATGCGATAGTATATCCGAAATCCTTCATGTCGTTCGTTTAACCGCCTTCACCTTCACAAGGCGCCCATCATGAGCCGGCGCCTGCCCGACCAGGCGCTCGAAGAGCGCTGCGTCCATGGGAAAATCGGCGCGACGCTCGTCGGGCCGGGTTTGGTTCTGAAGACCGGTCACCTGATACAACGGCTCGACGCCGGCGGTATCGGCCTTCTCAAGCAATGCGACATACTCGAGCACGCTCGAGAGGTCTTTTTTCATCCGCTCACGCAATGCATCGGTGAGCTCGATGCGCGCAAGTTTGGCGATATGATTTACTTCTGCATCTGTCAGCATGACGGCATCCTAGCATGGAAATCCGCTGAAATAAATAGACTCTTTACGGTAACTCAGAATCGCCCAAGCGGCGTAGCCGCTGCGATTCTGCCCGTTTTGATAACGCCGTATGCATTATCAAAACGAAAGCCCCGGACAGGTGTCCGGGGATGAGGATGGAGGCGACGGATGGGAATTCCAACCCATCGAGTACAGGGTTTGCAGGCCCTGCGCGTTTTCCTTCGCCACGCCGCCAATTGGATTCTAGCAACTTCGTTGCTCGCGAAAAAGGGATAGCGTCGGGCGATCGGAAGGCCTACTTCTTGCGAACACTGAGAGCGCCCCGCACAGCGACGAAGTACGAGCGCTCACCGGTCCCAACTCTGCCCGCACTCACGGGACAGGCAAAGGGCAAGCGGAACAGGTCCTTCCCTTGCGTTACCGTGATATGGGCATCAACCGGAGCCCACACGGAGTAGTAGGAGCACAGCTTTGCACTGTCCGCAGCAACCACAAGCCAAAGCGTTATGGACGCCGTCCCCGTGCCGCACTCATCAACATCGAGTCGCCGGAAACCAAATGCCAAGCGCATTGTGCACCGACGGACCCCGTCTTTGTTGGTCTCACGCACCTTCGTGAAGCGCCTTACATGGGTCACCGACACCGGAGAAACGGCGACGGCGGTGAGAGCGATCTTCAGGGCGCTCAGCGCTACCAACTCTCGCTCGGAAAGCTCTTTCCCTTTCGCCATTGTCAAACCCTCCCCTCACGGGAGTGTGCGACGAGATGCCGCACAGCACCGTCACGGTGCGCCGCTACTATGCCACTCCCTGCGGACTACTTCAAGAGCACGAAAAAGAAGTGGCACCAGTGCCTATGCAACCTTGTGCTCCACCTTCAGCAGGCGCTGCTCCACGCTATCCATCCGGGGCGCCAGGTCGTCTTTAAGAGCTTCATAATCCCGCCGCATAGGACGAATAATATCCATCACCATTGAAAATCCCGCCGCGAGATCTTCTTTCGTGGCAAACTGCTTGAGATCTTCTTTCGTGGCAAACTGCTTGAGATCTTCTCGAAGTGTTTGAAACTCGCGAGCCGTCACAAGCGCTAAATCCTCGATGGCGTCACGCACGTCTTTTTCCATAACCCGATGGTAGGCCGTACGAGAATCAAAGTCAATCCATGCCGTATGCACGCGCTGTTTCAGATATCACCGCCGGACATTCAGGTCAGCCAAATGCTTTTTCAATAGGTCGGCGAGCGTGCGCGGCAGAGCTGCGACCTCCGCACAGACAAGGCCGTTCGGAGCATATGATGTCTCGGCCGATACGCCGTCTTTGGTGATACCAACACCGACAACAACCGCGCCCATGCCACGGAGCCGCTCAATCTGGCCACGCAACGCGGGCATATCGCTACTAACGCCATCGGTAAGCGCGATGATGATCTTCTTCAGTTTTTTCTGACGGAGCAGTTGCTGTTCGCCCGCATCAATGCCGTCTGCAATACGCTTGAGCGCTTCGTAATCCATCGTGGAGCTGCCCGGAGTAGAGCCGAGCGCATGAAACACGGCCACGCGATCGCGCTCGGTTAGGTTATCGCTCAACGGCTTGAGCTCGTTCGTGACCGCCTCGTCACCGAACGACCACGTCTGGGTTCGCACGACCAGCGGATCGGTCAGCCCGCTCGCACGCTCATGGATGAGCTCGGAAAAGTCGGCAAGCGCCTCCAGCATCAAACCCGCCGCCAGTCGCTGCTGGATTGCCTTCTGGCCGAGCATGCTCCCCGACCGATCACAGACGAGCACTACATCAACGTCGCCGTACAGCTCGCCTTTTTTCTCCTTTCGTTCGACCGTCTCCCACACAGAGGGGTGCCGGTCGCCCGTTCGCGCCGCAATATGCGCCTGTGCCGGCCGTGAAAGCCGGTGGCCATGTATAACCGGATGCTTCGGCACCACCCGTGGTCGCTCACGTTCCGAAATGATTTGCTCAAACACATCCCGCAAACCGTCAACAACCGTGCGACCCGTTTCGGGGTCAGTAAGCGCTGTCAACTGATCGTAGAATCGCCGGTATGCGGCAAGTTCGGATTCGGAAACGCCATGTTCACGAGCGTACGCAGAACGAGCATCCCGTGCCGCGTCTGCCAGCTGTCCGCCGCGCGGACGCGCAAGCGCGCCGGACGCATCCGCCTCGTCCACCGCGTCCCCGAGCGCGTCGTCGGAGAGCGCTCCATCCGGATTCTGCGCATCAAAACGGTCATACTCGCTGGCGAACGGATCGTCGCCCTCGCCCCCGCCTTCGCCGCCACTTTTCTCCCCGCCCTGGCTATCGCCCGGTTTTTCCGGTTGCCGCTCCCGACGATCCCGCTCATACAACCGCTCGAACAGCGGTTCAACGTTTTTTTCCTGGAGCGTAAGACGTGTGGCCATATCCACCTGTGGATCCGTCATAATGTCCAGCGCGGTGCGACCGCTTCGGCCACGGAGCGCCTCCAGCTCGTCCAGCGCCTCCCGTACTTCGGGTGCCACGACGACCGGTTCATCAGGCAACATTGCCAGCCGCAGGAGCGCGTACGCAAACTGCAAATGCCGCGGCGCTCCCGAAAGATCATTCGTTCCCCCATTGAACCGCCTGCGATAAAAGTCGAGAAGCGTTTCTGTCTGTACCGGCGCACGGAGCATTACGGTCCGGTTCATCTTGATGTCATCTACGCAGTTATCTAAAATACGGAATCGTCGGCTGGCCTTGCACCGCTTGCCGTGCTCTCGCCACACCCCCAGTCCGCCATGAGTACGCACCAGCGCATCCGCTTCCCGCATATGCTCCATCTCGTGCAGTACATAGGCGGGAATCTCCGCTTCGGAATATCCCCGCTCCAGGAACCACTCCGTCGCGATATAGAGGATGCCTTTTTCCAAATTGACAGCGAATGTTCCCAGTCCGGGAGGCGACGGCTTGACTTCCAACCCATACGTGCCCGCATACGATTCAAAATACCTCCCATGCTCGCGCCAAATTCGCTCGGCCATTTCCCGCCGCGCGGTCTGCTCCGGTGTTGGCTCCGAGATGCGCTCCGTCATGCTTATTCGTGGAGTATAGCAAGCCCTCTGACCATTTGCACGAGGCGATGCGTATTTCCATTGCCGAGCAAGCCAAGGTACGACGCGACCGTCGGAAGCGCGGCGGATCGCCGCAATGCATGGAACATTCGCCGCTTCGTTGCCGTGCGCAAGACGCGGTGGTTCGGAAAATGGACCCACCCGAGGAAATCCACGCCCGAAGCGACTGTCCGCAGAGTGAGTTTGCCCGGATGCAGTTGCAACTTGAGAGCAGTGCCCAGAAAATTACGGATATGCGGCACGAGTGACATGAGCCACGCGCGGTTCGGAGAAACTACCGCAAAGTCATCGGCGTAGCGAATATACTGCAAGCATCGAAGCGTCTTCCCCATGAACCTGTCGAGTTCATGAAGGTACACATTTACGAACAGCTGGCTCGTGAGGTTGCCAAGCGGAATTCCAGCTCCCGATGCCCCGGACGAGTAACTCTCAATGACCGACCGGAGCACCCGCATCAACTTCTCGCAGGGTACATGCCGTGAAAGAAGTGCGATGAGCACCCTTTGATCAAGCGATGCGAAGCACTTCCGAATGTCACACTGGAGCACCCAGCAGGTGCGCGTGTCGTTGCGACTGCCGCTTCGGATGAACTCCGCGAACCTGCCCAGCGCACAATGAGTTCCCTTCCCGATTCTGCAGGAGTATGAATCCGGAATGAATCGCCGCTCAAAGTACGGACCGAGCGCGGACATGATCGCGTGGTGGACAATGCGGTCGCGTACCGATGCCTTGTGGATAATGCGCGGTTTCGGATCGGAAACACAAAAACGGCGATACCCGCCATGCTGCCATGTTCCGTTCGCAAGGTCACGGTGCAATGACGAGATATTGTCTATCAGGCGCACGGCGTATGCGGCGACGTCCGCACGCTGCCGCTTCCCGCGCGCAAACGCACGCCAGCTCGCGAAGAGCCGCTCGTATGAAAATATGCTGTCGTATGCTACATTCAGAGTCATACATGGAGCACCCCCCCCCGAAAAACATCCGCACGGACAGGATTTCCGGAACTGCCGCAAAACTGCTCGCTGCATATGTGCAATGGCATTCCATTACGCGCCACATCCCCAAGATGCGTCGCTACTCTCTTGGCATCCGTATTGACGCGCTCTTTGCGGAACTCGTAGAACTGATTGCCGCGGCGCAATTCGCTCCCTCGCTTGAACGACCGCCGCTCCTCGCACGGGCCATCGCGCGAAACGATGTCTTAAAATTCATGCTCACCGCGCTGTGGGAGCTTGAAGGAATCGGCGAGACGAGGTTTTCTGACTTGTCCGCCCGCCTGGAAGAGATCGGCCGCATGCTCTACGGCTGGAAGCACCAGGCGGGCAGACATACAGGCGCGTAGCGGCGAGGACGAGGCGGCAATCGGCATTCCAGCCATTCTCAAGCCAGTTGCCGTTCCGATTCCACCCCGTACCGTCCCAGTTCGCATACGGCACATTCCAGTTGCCGTTGGCGTTCCGGATATGAGCGCAGAATGCCTTCCGTGTCACCGCCCCTTGGTTCTCCTTCCTCGGGGCTGAATCTGATTCGGCATCGCAATGCCCTGGCATCTTACGCAGACGCGCTTCGTATCGTCACGATGTGCATGACCCGCACTGCGGCGAGCGCTGGCAGACCGCATTCGGGAGTCATTCGTCTCGACGCCGCGGCAGACGGGAACATCCGGCCTGCCGATATTCGCGGCGCAGACCAACCACCAACAGATCAAGAATCATCACAACGGATCAAGCACAACGAGCTATCTCTTCACGAGGACGAGGCGGCAATCGGCATTCCAGCCATTCTCAAGCCAGTAGCCGCCCCGAAACCACCCCGCACCGCCCCAGTACGCATACGGCACATTCCAGTAGCCGTTGGCGTTCCGGATAAGCGATCCGAAGAAAAATACATACGCGCCGACCTCTTTGAAGGCGGCGGGAGCCTGGTTGCCGAGCGCGTAGAGGCGCCGTTCCAGCTCCAGACCGGGGAGACGGGCGGAGCCGTAGGTACGGGTAACGAAGTCGGCAACGGAAGCGAGCGATTTGTCTGCGAGCTTCGCGAATACGGGATCGGCGTTGAGGTCGACGATCTCGGTCCGTTCGGCGATCTGCTCGGGAGTCAGGGAATCCCAGTCGATGCCGACGGTTTCGGGGTTCAGGGTGTACTGGCCGGATTGCGCCGCATTGACATCGGCTTTGCGCGCGGCGTAGTCCACAACGGAGGGAGCGACGAATTCGGGCTTCAGATTCTGCTCCGCGATCGCGAGCTGCTTCGGAGTGTAGCTCCAGGCGTTCTGGAACGTGTCGCGGAGGAAGGCGGTCACCGCGGCGGATGCGCGCTCCGGCGAACCGCCGGGGATGATTGTGTCCGGTGGCTTGACCCGGGACACTCCCAGCGATTCCGCATCCGCTTCCAGGGACGCGGCGCGGCGGCGGTACGGGTCCAGGAGTGCCGCGTCGCGGAGCGGGATACTGCCGCGCTCCGATGCCGGCAGCGGCGCGGAGGAGAGCACCGTGCGGGTGGCGGCAGTCGCGGCGAGATCGCCGATCGGGACGGTGATGATGCCGAACTGGGAAAACACCTTCGCCATGAGGTTGCGGTCGTTGTCGTTGTTGAGGTTCACCAGGAGGTCGGTGACGCGGCGCGCGAGGTGTTCCGCCAGCGATGCGGCGCGCGAGCCGGCGACCGCGTAGTCGCGGACCAGGCGGAGCGCGAGACCGGGATCGATGACGGTTTTCTCCAGCGCCTGTTTGACGCCGCGGGATGCCTTGCCCTCCAGATCGAATGCGCTCGTGCCGTCCGTGTAGATGCGGTCGATCTCGCTGACGGCGTCGCAGTACCGCTTCAGGACGTCCGCCGCCTCCGCCGCGCTCACCGGTGCCTGGCCGCGCACCGCAATAAGCGATGCCAGGCAGAGGTCGTAGAGTTCGTGGGGCGGGAGGTAGCCGACATCCACGGTGCAATCCAGGAACACCCGCTCTTCGGCATCGTCCAACGGGAACCGCGCCTTCTCGTAGCGGCTGCCCAGGTTGGCAGTCACGATAATGGCAAATCCGTCCTCGATGCAGTGCGTTCCGTTGTTCGGCACCTGCACGCAGTCGCCCGGCCTGCGGTTGTACAGCTCCTTGAGCACGAATCGGACCTGCGGATCGATCTGGTTGAACTCGTCGATGACGACGGGAATGCCCCGGGTCATGGCTCGGATGACCGGACCGGGGTCGAACACCGTTTCGGTTGCTCCCTGCTCGGTTGCCCGGAGCCCCACCTGCCCGATCATGGTCCACTCCTGCACGTTCGGGTTGCCGCGGACGATTTCAGGGTCTTTTCCGTACAGCTCGTGTACGAGCCTGCGGGCCAGCTCCGTTTTCCCCGTGCCGGTGGGTCCCTTCAGGAAGATGGGCTTGCCGGCCTGGATGAGCTCCTGCATGCGGTCCAGGTGCTCTTGGCGGGATTGCGTGGCTGCGTACCCTTCCTGAAGTTGGTCGCGCCAGCCGGAGAGTTCGATCATCCGGAGCTGGACGGCGGATTCCGGGTCCTGCCGGAGCTTCTCGATCTGCTCGTCCATTGCGCGAAGGTCGGTGTCCAGGGCGGCAAGGGCGCGCTCCGCCCACGCCGTCATGCCGTGCTGTGCCGATGCACGGGCGATCTGAAACGCTCGCCGGCGGAGTTCGGCGCGGCCGGACGAAACGGAGCGAACGATTGGCCGCAGAGATTCGGTCTCCCGCCGCTGTTTCCGCAACTCCCAGAATCCTCCGGCTTGCGCAACAAGATCGCGGGCTCGCTGTTTGAGCGATTCCAGCTCCGCGGCCAGGTCTTCGGGTACCGCTCCGTGTTCAGCCATGCTCTTCTGGACCTTACGCAGAGCGCGGTGTTCTTCGCGGACGGATTTGAATTCCGGAGCGGTGTTCGGGTGCGGTTCGGAAGGCATGGCGGAAGTCTATCACGGTATTCGGCGGACGAGAACAAGGAATTCTTGCTCGGTAAGCTGTTCAGTGCCGTATTTCTGGGCGGCAGCGATCTTTGCGGAACCCGGATTGGTTCCCACGATGACCGCGGTCGTTGCCTTGCTCACCGAGCTCACCGCTTTCCCGCCCAGGGCGCGAATCTTCTCCTCCGCCTCCTCGCGGCTCATGGAGTCCAGTGTCCCGGTGACCACGAACGTTTTACCGGACAGCTTTCCTTTTGCCGCACCTTTCTCGGCAAGCACCTGCACTCCCGCAGCGTCGAACTTCTTGAGCAGCTGCTTATTGTACGGCCGCGCAAACCACTCCGCGATACTCCGCGCAACCACCGGACCGATATCGGGCACGGCGACCAGCTCTCCTTCCGATGCACCTGCAAGCGCGGAAAGCGTATGGAAATGGTGGGCGAGCGCCCGCGCAGTCTCCTCCCCCACATGCTCGATGCCCAACGCATACACGAATCGGGAAAGCGGAACTTTTTTCCGCGATCGAATGGATCCAACAAGCTTCGCGCTCGAAACATCCGCAAATCCCTCCAGGTTCAGAAGATCCTCGGGAGTCAGCACGAACAGGTCGGCGGCATCGGTGATGAGTCCGGCATCGAGCAGTTGGTCAAGGGTCTGCGGCCCCAGCCCTTCGATGTTCAGCGCATTCCGACTGGCGAAGTGATACATGCTCCGCCGTTGCTTTGCGGGGCACTCCGTGTTCGGACACACGAAGGCAACCTGCTCGTTCTGCTGGACGATCGCCGCACCGCACACCGGACACTTCTTCGGCATAGAGAATTCTTTTGCGCCGGCCGGCCGAAGCTCGGGTAACGATTTGAGGATATCGGGGATCACATCTCCGGCCCGACCGACAATGACCGTATCCCCGATGCGCACATCGAGGCGGCGCACTTCGTCGAGATTGTGCAGTGTCGCGCGGCTCACCGTAGTGCCGCCGATGTGGACCGGGCGCAGATGCGCGACAGGCGTGAGCACGCCGGTCCGCCCGACCTGCACTTGAATGTCTTCGACGACGGTCTCCGCCTGCCGCGGTGCGAACTTGAATGCGATGGCCCCACGCGGCGACTTCCCCACAATACCCGCGCGGCGATAGATTTCGTTGTCGTTCACCGAAATGACCGTGCCGTCGAACTCATAGTCCAGCGCGTCACGCTTCTCCTCCCATGCACGATAGAACGCCAGCACGCCGTCGAGGTCGTCGGCAACGATGCCGTGCGGGTTGACCGGAACACCCCACGCGCGCAACGCCGCATATTCGTCGGCATGCGTCGCGAAGTCTCCCCCGTATGCGCCGTCGGTTGCGACCACGCTGTATCCGTAAAACGACAACTTTCGTCCGGCGGTCACCGAGGGATCGAGCTGCCGGATCGTGCCGGCGGCGAGGTTTCGCGGATTCGCGTATGTCTTTTCGCCGTTTTCAGCCAACTCCGCATTGATGCGTGCGAACTCACTCTTCATGAGAAACGCCTCGCCGCGGACCAGGAGCGTCTCGGGAATATTTCGCTCCGTATCTCGGAGCCGTAGCGGAACCGCCTCGACGGTACGAATGTTCTGCGTCACATCCTCCCCTACCATACCGTCTCCCCGCGTCGATGCCTGCACCAAGACGCCGCGCTCGTAGCGCAGCTCGATAGCCAGCCCGTCCATCTTCAGATCGCAGTAGAATCCTCCGCGATACGGCGCGCCTAGAAAATTCTCCAGCCGCTCGCGCCAGGCCCGAAGGTCGGCTTCGGAAAAAGCGTCGTTCAGCGATATCATCCGCCCGGGATGCTCCACCTTCGTGAATCCCTCCAGCGGCTTCCCAGCGACCCGTTGGGTCGGCGAATCAGGGGTAATAAGCTCGGGGTGCTCCTGCTCAAGATCGAACAGCTCCTTTTTCAGCGAGTCCAGAGCGTCCTCGGATATCGAAAGCCGGTCGAGCACATGGTACTCGTACCGGTACTGGTCAATGAGTTTTCGGAGCTTCTCAATGCGCTCCCGGGCGGCGACCTTTTCCATGCCCGAATCATAGCAGAAATAAAGGCGGTGCGTCATAGCTCGGACCGCCGTATTTGGATGAGATTCAAGGCATCGGCGAGAACCGGAGCGAGTCGTACTGTAGGTACGGTGAGCGAGGACCGGAGCCGATAACGCAGAAGACCGCCGAATACGGCGGTCCCCCAGCGCAACGCGAGCCGCGCACATCGGAGAGGCGCGTGCGAGCGTGGAGCAGATGCTTATTGGCTGATCTCTAGCGCCCGAGAGGTCCCACGATAGCGGCCAACCGCTCGGAATTGGAACGAGGCGCTCCCAAGCGCCATGCAGTTGTCGGTCACATCCGCACCCGAACCCACATCGGTGATCTGATAGGTGGCCCCCATGGAGAACGTGATGGGCGGCTGGTCGGTGGCCGAGCGAGCTTCAATAAGACAGAGCTCAGCCGCGCTATCGGCGGCGTACAGTGCGACCATCGAATCGCGCGCCGCGGAAGCGGATCGCAGCTTCCCGATGAATAGCGCGTTGAGCGTAAGCCCGATCGCCAGCATGACCGACATGGTCAGCATGGCGTAGATGATAACGCTCCCCCGTTGGCGCTCGCGTGTGTGATTCATGGAACAATGTCTTGAGAAAGGTCCCGGGCGACGATAGTCGTCTGCAGCGACACTGATACCTGCGCACCGGCACGGCCGGCGGTCGAACGGAGCGTCATGGGAATGGTCACCCGGGCCTGCTTGCCGCCGGGCCCGGATCCGGTCACGCAAAACGCGAATGCTGTGAGGTCGACATCCTTCGCGGTGACCTGCTGGGGACCACTCCCGTCATCGCGCATCACCGCTCCGACGCCACCAACCTTCGCGTAGGTATAGGTGATGGTCCCGTTCACGGGATGTTCGATCACCAGCGTTCGAGTCGTGGCAGGATCCGGCGGCGTGCAGATCGAATCGGAACTCGTGATGCGGCTCACGCGGATCTCGCGTGCGATGGACTCGATCAGAAACTGCGCGTTCTCCTCGATCTTCTGGATGCCCGAGGCGCGACGCTGGAGGTCGAGCGCTTGCAGGAAGAGCCCGGTCACTCCTGTTACCACAAAGGTAAAGATCGTCGCGGCGACCAGCAGCTCGATAAGGGAGAACCCCTTTTCCTGAGGCTGAGGATCAGAGATCGGAAGTGTGGTTCGCGTCATGGGAGCCAGTTGTACAAATGCGATTCTACGACGAACCGCTTGTCGACCGAGCGCTCGCGCCACGTCACCTCGCTGATCACGGAAAGCTCGACGGGAGAAACGTGGGCAACCGTAATCTTCCGGCGGAATGGCGAGTCCGTACCGGTTGCGTACTGATACATGCCCGTCGCGGCATCGAACTTGAGCGGAAGGTTACCGGCAGCATCCTGGGGCGTGTCGGCATTCCACGCAAGAATGCATCCCACCTGGCACGCATCAAGACCAGCATCGAATGCGCGCCCGGCAAACCAGTTGTCGTCTCGCAGAGCGCGCAGCACCTCGACACCCTCTTGGGCAAGGTGCGCGGCGATGAGCGAATTCCGCACGGTAGTGGAAAGCATGAGCGCATTTGTCGCCTGGATGAATGCGGGCACCAACCCGACGCTCAGGAGCGCCAACGCGACCAACACTTCGACCAATGTGAATCCTCGCTTGTTCATTGCAATTCAATGCGACCTGACGATGACACGGTCAGCGCACGGCAATCCGCGGACGGACACTGCGCGCCTTTTCGGCGAACCAGTATCGTCGCCGTTGCTCCTGGGTTCGCCGCTCCGTTCAGGTACGTGGTCGGATTCGGCGGCTCGAAGTAAATATCCGGCAACGGAGATACCACCTCAAGCACGTTGCTTGCAAGGAGTGCCTGGCGAAGGACCGTGCTCGCACCCGCATCGAACGTCCGCGGCGCCCCGACACAATCCACCGCCGCGGAGTCCGGCCCTGCATAGAGCGTGTATCCGGTCGCAGTGAAGACGATGCCGTATCCGCACCGATGCGTCCCCCGCACCAGAGAACCCGAAAGCGCCTGCCCCTGCACTTCGCGTATCGCATCCTGGATCGTCAGGATCGTTTGATTCAGATCGACCCGCGTCCGAGAAAAGTTCACGACCAAAAGCCCGGTGATGAACACGGTGATGCTCGCCACAACGAGCACCTCGAGCAGTGTGAATCCTTGTTGTCCCTGATGCCCCATGTGATTGTTACCAGGCCGGCATCAAAAGGCCCGAAAGATACGCGACCCAGCCGGGACTCAATATCGTTACGATCGCCGCTGCAGTCCAGAACGACCCGAACGGAAGCTCGGTGGTCATCGTCGCCCGCCGGAATAGCATCAATCCAACGCCCATCAGCGCCCCAACCCAGATCGCCACCAACGTGACGCCGATCGCAATCGGATATCCGAACAATACGCCGATCGTGAACGCAAGCTTCACATCGCCGAGCCCAAGCCATCGCCCGCGTGAACGCAGGTACAACAATCCGAACGCGGCACTCAATAGCACGCCGGCCGCCAGCGCATTGACCAACAGATCGGGTCGCTCCAGCAAGATCCGGAACAGCACGACGCCGGTCAACGGATAGACAATGACATCGGGAAGCATCCGGTGGATCAGATCGAAAAAGAAGAGCGCGATAAGTCCGAACAATATGACGAGCCCGATGATGCTCCACCACGAACCGACCCCAAAAAGCGCGACCGCGATTCCGAGAACAGCCGCAACGCTCACCTCGAGCGCCGGGTAGAGTGGCGAGATCGGGCCGCCGCAATACCGGCACCGTCCGCGCAACCACGCCCAGCTCGCCACGGGGATAAGGTCATACCACGCGAGCGTGTGCATGCAGTTCGGACAGTGCGACCTGCCCGTTGCAACGCCACGCCAGTGGGGCCACCGTCCGATGAGTACGCTCAAAAAGCTCCCCAAGAGCATTCCGACGAGTGCAACGATGACGATCTCCATGCCCTCAGTATACCATTCCGCCCTCCTTTTGGAGGGCGGAATGCACACGCTACTATCCGCGAACTACTGAATTCCCTGATCGTAGACGCACACAGTGCTTCCCTTTGCGCCTTTGCCACACTCAGAGTCTCCAGTCCCCACGCTATTCGTATCCCCCGACCACCCACTACTGTCGATGTCGGCGTCACCATTCAAGGCGGCAGCGGTCTGCTCAAGAAGCGCCCACACCTGGAACTGCGAGGGTGATGCGGCGGGATTGTATGCGTAGCCGTACGGCTGACCGGTCAGCGGATCGACGGGAACGCGCGTGAGATAGCGCCCGATCTCGGTCGAAGTGATCGCGGTCGGATAGACGCCACCGTTGTCTTCGAAATACTGCTCGATCGCCGTGCGGATCTGGTTCACATCCGTGATGCGCTTGGTATCGCGAGCGCGAGCGCGAGCGGTGCCGAGCTGGAGGAGTACCAGCGTCGCCAGTACGCCAATGATAGCGATAACGACCAACAGCTCCACAAGAGTGAAGCCCTTCTCACGCCGGAGGAACTTAGTGGGTGTGAACATAAAACGAGTAACGTGAATACGCCTTCATTGTATATCCCCCTCCCCCGAAACGACAGTCCGTTATCAACAGAGCGTGTGTCAAAAAGACCCGGTGCGGATAAACCGCACCGGGTCCGAGAGTCGAGAGTCAAAGCGCCCAAGCGCTACTCGCGAGAAACCACCTGGCGGCCGGCGCTCCACCCGTCCGGGCCGGACACCGAGTACGCCTCCACACCCCAGTGGCCGTAACCGGCGTCCCAGTCCGCGCGGACGGCCCAGAGGATTCCGGAGGCATCGCGGATGTAGAAGATGTTGGCGTAGCCGTTGGTGAGCAGGAAGCCTGGCTCGCCGTTGGGCTGGAGCGAGAGCAGGTACCAGAGGTGGGCCAGGGAGATCTCGGCCGTGTCTCCCAGCTGGGCCAAGATGTCCCTGTCTAGGGAGTCCTTGGTGAGCTGGAAGCTCGTGAGCTCGGCCCGGGCGACGTTCTCCTCCGTCTTGGACAGGAAGTGCTTCTTGAAGTTGTCGCCGAGGTAGCCGATGCGGACCGGGAGGTTCGCAGCGATGTTCACCGTGAAGCGGTCATGCGCAACGAATTTCGCGACGGCGGGAGCGGTGACAACGCTGACGGAACGGATCACCTTTGCGGTGCCGACAATAAGCTTGGCGATCTCGGTCCGTAGGGTCTTGTCGGTGAGGACCCGCTCTAGGTCGGCATCGCCGCCGCCCAGCGCCAGAACCGAATCGACGATGGCCTTGAACACCTCGAAGGCCTTCCCCCACCCTTTCAGGAACTCGCTCTTCTGACGAGCCATGCTCGCCTCCTTAACTATGGCGTATCCCTTACCCGTCACCATGACGGGCCCGGGACTTGCCGTTTTCAAAGCGCACGGGAACTGAGTCGCCCTGCCTTCTAATGGCAGCATCATTTCATACAAAAGTCAATGCCGTTCGCCCTTGTCCTTCCCGCGAACCAAACAAAAAGCCGCCGAGAAGGGCGGCGAAACCGAATCATTACGGCACAGTCCAAATCGGTACGTAGCGGTCGGGGCAAACTTTCTCGACCCGTTCGAGCGCCCCTGCATAGCCCATGGGATCCCCCTCCCGCAACGCCCGTATCGCGTATGTGTAGCGATCAAGCCACTCCCGCGTAGCGGCATCATGGAGATCCCACCCATGAACAAACAGAAGCGCAGTGGCCTCCGCAAGCGGCTCTGGGCCAGACGCTTCGCCGCTCACCCGAACCCGTGGGACAGAAGTGCAGGAATCGAACAGCTTCACCTCGCTTATTCCGACAGCCCCCGAATGCACGATGACCACTCGGGCACCCCTCTCCCTCGCAAGCTGTATCTCCTGGACATAAGGGCAGTCATAGCTGAAGTAAAACACATCATCGAGGGTAGGACACCATCGTCCCATGACGCCTCCTCTGAAAGAACCGACAGCAACGATACAACTCCCATGCGTTGAGTCAAGGTATGCGAACAAAAAGCCCGGCGCGTTGCCGGGCTGAAATGCTAGCGGACCATCATCCGAAACACCCATTGGACTTCCGGACTCCAGAGAGCGGACGGGTCGCTGGGACGACGGATTAGTCTTCGCGACAGAAGTCCTGCAGCGACCTGAAACACCCCGGGAGTCTCGCCAAACTCCTGCGCCGGATCCGTGGCAATCGTCAGCACCTCGTGAGGAGGCTGGTCGAGATATGCCATGGAAAGCACGAGGGCAACTTCCCCTGGACATGTCCGAACCCCCACACTTTCAGCACGGGCAATGATTGCGGCGCGCTTAGCCGGCCTCGAAAATCCGAGCTGGGCACCCGACACCACGGTAAGGACAACCTCACGCGGAACGGTGCTAATCTTGTGAGAAGGAAAGTACCTTCGGAGATCCTCCCCGATCACGCCCGCCGATTCGCACGACGCGCGATACGCATCCCAGGAGTCGCGCACCCCGAGAACGATTCGCCTCCACTCCATCGGCTTGAACCGCTCAGCAAGCTCGGTGATCATGAGGTCTCCCGCGAGTAGGCGTTGAACACCCTCCATCCCGCCAAGCTTGTTGACCACCGCTTCAATCTGCCCCATCGTCAACTGACCGTACTTCATTTCAATCTCCTTCCCGCTGATCGCGGAGAAGCTTCCTCCTGCCCGGAGGACAAGGGTCCGCAGCACTGCCGCGGAAATATCCGAAAGAGCAAAGCCACCGAGCGCTACAGTACGCTAAATTCGCGATACGTCAATCTCGTGCACGACGCCTCTACGACACGCCCACAAGAGAGTAGAGCGGGAGGAGAATGGAAGCGACAAGGATCGCAACCCCCAATCCAAGCACCACGACCAGTACCGGCTCGATGAGTGCGGAAATGTTGTCGATGCGGCTTTCAGAATCGGTACGATAGAACGCGCTCACATGGCCCAGCATGTAATCCAGTTTCCCCGTGCGCTCCCCGATCGCGATCATCGACGCCATCAGCGGCGGGATGCTGGCCCGATACTGCCGGAACACCTCCGAAACGCTCCCGCCGCCTCGCACCTGCTCTTCGGCGTGCAGAAGAATGTCGCGATAGACCACATTGTCGACGATATCACCCGTCACGCGAAGCGCATCGAGGATGGCGATGTCGCTCTTGATGAGCGTCGCCATGTTCTCGGCGATGCGCGCGAGGTAGAGCGACTTAAGAATGATCCCGAACAACGGCATGCGCACTTTGAACGCATCCCACCAGTGCCGTCCGTCCGGCGTCCGCACCCACTGCAGGGCACCGA
Source organism: Candidatus Yanofskyibacteriota bacterium (assembly GCA_020852375.1). GTDB lineage: Bacteria > Patescibacteriota > Minisyncoccia > 2-02-FULL-40-12 > GWA2-44-9 > JAGOPO01. The sequence continues at coordinate 34,918 of JADZAY010000008.1, read as the reverse complement.
CGACCGTGATCACCAGCATGCCAAGGATCAACACGATATAGCTGTTGGTAAAATCAGTCACTGCGATCAGCGCCTTCGTGGTGATAGGAAGATCGGTGACACCTGACTCCTTGAAGATGACGAGCAGCTGCGGCAACACATACACCACCATGATCAGCGCGACCGCGACCATGGCAAAGATGACGAAGATGGGATACGCGAGGGCGTTGCGCACCTTCCCTGCGATCGCCTGGTTGCGCTCCAGGTAATCGGCAAGATACTGGAGCGACTGCTGGAGACGACCGGAGATCTCACCCGACCGAACGAGTTTCACGTAGAACTGCGAGAACAACTTCGGGTGCGCCGCGAATGCGGCCGACAACGATGTCCCCCCTTCGAGCTTGTCGCTTACTTCCGCGATGATACGCGAGAACGCCGGATTATCGGTCTGCCCTGCCAATGTGCGCATACTCTCCGCGAGCGGCACATCCGCCTCGATAAGCGTCGCGAGCTGTCGCGTGAATACGACGACGTCTTTCGTCTTCGGCCGATTGAACAGCTGGTTGAGATCGCCGCCGGAGAATATCCCCTTCTGCGCAGACGCCAGCGAAAGCACCACAAACCCGCGCCCGTGCAGCTCGGCGACCGCAGCTCCTTCGTCCGGGGCTTCGATGAGTCCGCTGTGGAGCGTTCCGTCCTGGTGTTTGACCTGATAGGAAAACTGCATGGTTCGATGTTATGCGGCCTTCGGCGGCTCCTCCTCGTCACTCGCCTGAGCGACTTCGAGCAGCTCCTGGAGTGAGCAAGTCCCGTCGAGCACTTTCAAGATGCCGTCCTGGAACATACTGACCATCCCCTGCCGCTTCGCTTCATCACGCAATGCTGCTTCGGAGAGGTTTCCCAGGATAATACCCTCAAGCTCGTCGGTCATGTGCAGCATCTCGAAGATCGCGATACGCCCCTTGAAAGCCTTCCCGCCGCACTCCTTGCACGGCGACTTCGTGTTCGGACGATACACCTCGAACTGTTCCTTCAGATATGGAGCGACCAGCTCCTGCGGCATGTGCGCAAGCGCATCGGAAATGATCTTCGCTTCCGCCTCGTTCGCGACATCCTTCACTTTGCACGTCGGACACAGCCGACGCAGAAGTCGCTGAGCAACCGCAAGGTTCAGCACCGGCGGAAGCAGATACTTCTCGACCCCCATATCCACCAAGCGCGGGATCACCCCGAGCGCATCGTTCGTGTGGAGCGTTGAGAGCACGATATGCCCTGTCAGTGCCGCCTGTACCGCAAGCCCTGCAGTCTCACGATCTCGGATCTCACCAACCATGATAACGTCCGGGTCTTGGCGCAGGATCGAGCGAAGGCCATTTGCGAATGTGTACCCGATCTCTTCGTGCGTCTGCGACTGGTTCACCCCGTCGATGTAGTACTCGATCGGATCCTCGAGGGTCACAATGTTGATCTCCTCGGTGTTCATCTGTTTCAACAACGCGGCAATGGTCGTCGATTTTCCGGAGCCGGTCGGCCCGGTGATCAGAATGATGCCGTAAGGCTTCTCGATCGCCTCCTGTAGGAGCGTAGCACTTCGGCCGGTCACTCCGAGCCCCGGAAGATCGATGCGGCTCGACAGCGGGTCAAGGATGCGCATCACTACCTTCTCCCCCGCTTTCGTCGGGAACGTGCTGACACGAAAATCAATCTTCGTCTTGCCCTGGTAGATGCTGAAGCGTCCATCCTGCGGAACGCGCGTCTCATCGATCTTGAGATTCGAGAGGATCTTGATGCGCGTCACCACGGACGGGTGGAGATTCTTCGGAAGCGTGAGTACCGCCTGCAGGACGCCATCGACGCGGAACCGAACGCGCGTATCCGTGTCGAACGGCTCGATGTGAATATCGGACGCACGGCCATCGATCGCGTGCGCGAGCATCGCCGATACGACTTTCGTCACCGGGCTCTCTGCGGTGATCTGGTCGAGCGACAGCTCCGGCTCCCCGCCACCGACCGCCTGTCCCGCCTCTTCCGCGATCGACTCCAGAGCTTTGCCGACCTCGCCGCTCAACGACTTGAACCGCTTGAGCGCTCCGGCGAAATCTCGGTACATGAGCACATACTTCTCCAGCTTCAAGCCCTTGTCCGCGGCAATGAACTTCAGCGCCTCGAGCGCATTGATGTCTTCCGGATCGACAATACCGACCTTTAGCACTCCGTCGGCGACCGCGAACGGAATGACCCGGTAGAATCCGGCGACATCCTCGCTGATCTCACCGAGCGCAGCAGGATCCGGTTCCGTCTGCGAAAGGTCAACTTGCGGGAGCCGATACAATTCGCTTTTGAATTTCGCGAGCTCGGCATCGCTCATGGTGCCGGCCTCGATCAGCGCCGCACCGACGTCTTTCCCCTCTCGGACTGCCGCCGAGACCAAAGCATCAGCGTCCGCCTTTGTCAGGCGGCCGATGCGTACCAGCTCATTGATAAGTGTTTGAGGCGCCTTGCCGGGCATACACGAGAATTGCTAGTGAAATGGATCCGACTTCCCGTTTCCCACCGGTTGTACCGGAAGCGAACCGAATATACGCAGCTCTTTGAATTGCTCCGAAGACAGGAACGAGGTGTCGATGCGAGCCGACTCGAGTCCCCTGAGCGAGGTCAACTGATGCCGACCATCGACCGGCGGAACACCTGCCGTCGGATCGAGACGGCTGTTGTAGAGAAAGCCCAACACAAACCCCAGCAACATAATAAGGTAGAGCAGTGAAGAGTTTTGTTTGGTCGTGCCCATGGCTACTGGATGAAATAGGTGTCGGCGCGGATACCGAACCGCAACGATCCCGGCGCGCGTGTATCCGTGCTTACTTCGATACTCTCGACGCTCATAACGCGCACGTACTGTTCAAGCCCGGACAAGAACGAACGCAAGGCGCTGTACGAGCCCGACAGCTCAATGGTCAGTGTCAGGGTTCGGTAGGGGTCGCTGGTCTTTCCCTTGCTGTCCGCGGTGCGGATCTCGCCGATCTGTGCCCCGGACCGCGCGGCGATATCCTGGATCGCGGACACGAGTTCGGCCGTATCTTTCTTCGCCGGGACCATCGAGAAAAGTGCACGCCCTCCCTCCCCCGCAAGTGCCGCCTGGTAGGATGCATACTGCTCGGTCGCGCGCGCAAGAATGTCGGTGCGATCTTTCAGTAATGCCTCTCGCTCATTGCGTGCAGCCCGCAACGCCTGCATCTCTTGCCACGACCCGATCACCGACGGCCAAAAGAAGAAGGCCGCAATGGCAATCGTGCACGCTCCGAAGATCGCTTTGCCGCTCGTCATGGCGTAGAGGGTGAAGGTGATGGTTTTCCGACTAGTGTCCGCGTATCAATGGAGAGTTCCCCGTCGAATTCAATGACGCCCTGGGGATTGGTCTTGACCGAACGCAACGAAACATCCTTCACGCCGGTCGCCGCGACGAATGCGGCGAGCTGTCGAGCGACCGCCGCGTACCCATCAGCGGTCCCGCGGAATGTGATCGTCCCCTTCGTAGCGGAAGCACCGAGCTGCGTGAGCGCAACCGAGGCCTGGGTCATCTGTTCCATGCGCTCGAGCGCCTGCGACCAGTACCACTTCCCGGCCAGCAACTGCCGCATGACCCGCGACTGCTTCGATGCCGCGATCAGCTCTTGCTCCTGTGTCTTGTTGCGCTGCTGTTCGCTGGCATCCAACTGCCCGTCCAGGCTCGCGATCTGCTGACGAAGGCTCGCCTTGTAGCCGCCCAGCGTGGCGCCGATGATGATGATCGCGATACCGAGCGCGACGGCAGTGTAGAAATAGGAATTGCCGCTCGTATACGACGCCAGCGTTGGGCGGCGTTCGGTTTCCGGCAAAAGTTGTACCCCTCCTTTGTATGGCACGACAGAACAGTGTTCCCCTTCTAGTATATCACGTCTCCCGCATGGCGCAGCCGACTGCGATGGCAAGCGTGTTGCTCAAGGTCTGTACCAGCGGAGCAAGCTCCGGCGGGTGCACCAACCGTGCGAACACATTGCCGATGAGGACATCCCGAGGGATGCGCTGCTTCACGTATTGGGCGAGACCCGGCATGTTGGCAAGACCGCCGATGAGCACAACCCGGCTGATACGCGACTTCCGCGACTGCTCGAACGCCTCGATGGTCTTGTTCGTCTCGAATACCATCATATCGATCAGCGGCATCATTGCGGCACGCGCTTTGTTCTCGGGATTATCAATGACTCCGTATTTCCGCTTCAGCGCCTCCGCCTGTTCGGCGCTGATGCCAAGCGCAGTCGCAATGGCTTTGGTGATCTCGTATCCGCCGATCTCGTAGTTGTGGCTCAACCGCTCATACCCCTTGCTTACCACGAGGATCGAAGTGCTCCGCCCTCCCACATTCAGGATCGCGGTCGGAGAAAGGTCGTTCCCCAGCAACGCCCGCACCAGACTGGAGTTCTCCAATTCAAGCGCAACAAGATTCACTCCCGCCGCGCGCATGATGCGCTGGTACCGGGCGGTCTCATCTTTAGGAACCGCCGCCAAGAACACCTCCACCGTGACAGTTGCCCCGGGTGCCGCAGGACCCGGCGGCAACTCGCTCACTCCCCCCTTCCCATCGACAACGCCGATGATGGACCAATCAAGGACAACTTGGTCGAGCGGCACCGGCACATACTTCCGCGCCTCGAACGGTATAGTCTTCGCGAGATCCTCTTCGCTCACATACGGCATTTCGATAACGGTCGCGAACGTCGAGAACGCCGATACCGACGCGACCGCATCGCGACTCTTCATACCCGCGGTCGAGATCGTCTCTTTGATGGCGCTCGCGATCTCGTCGTCCGAAAGGTCCATCACCGTGTTCGCGGTATCCGCGCGACCATCTTTGCTATGTAGCTCGTACATCGCATAATTCTCAAGCTTCCAGCGACCGTTCTCCTGGGAAAGCTCAACGATCTTGATGCTCGAAGTACCAATATCGATACCGAGCTTGCTTTTTGCCTTGAAGAGGTTGAATGGCATCGTCATATCTAGTATACCCCAGCCACGGAGCCGCCCGGGTCGGCAGTGTGTGGATTATATATATGAAGGACATTTTGGCATGGCTGCGCGATACGCTGTGGCCCAACCGATGCATTGCCTGCGATGAGATCGGAGAGGCCCTATGTTCGCCATGCCGCGAGCGCATTCCATCCGCCCCGGACGTCCGTAGGCTCGCCGACGGCACTCGGGCAATATCGGGTGGCCCGCTCGCACACCCCCTGCTCGCCCAGGCCGTGTGGCGGCTGAAATACCGATCGCTCACCGCACTCGCGGGCCCGCTTGCATGCTGGCTGGCTGACGCGGTCGCACAGACACCGGAGGCGCTCCAGCACACCAAGAAGAATGCGGTCGTCGTCCCGGTTCCTCTGCATCCATCGCGTTTCCGTGAGCGCGGGTACAATCAGGCCGAGCTCATCGCCCGAGCATGGGCGCACATCACCGCACTCCCCTGCGACGCCACCGCGCTCACCCGCACGCGCAACACGGGAAGCCAGGTCGCAACGGCCGACCGTGGCGAACGACTCGAGAACATGCGCGACGCATTCGCCTGCAACAAACCCGCCGCGATACGAGGGCGAGCCGTCATGCTCGTTGACGATGTGTGTACCACCGGAGCCACGCTTCAAGCGTGCGCCCGCGCTCTCCGCGCCGCCGGCGCCCGTTCCGTCACCGCACTCACCGTCGCGCGCGGCTGAGGTTGATGAGAGCGGCGAAAAGTGCTAGAATCTCCTGGCTATTGGAGGCGTGGGCCGAATGCGAGAAGGCGAGTATTCAGCGGGCGGGCAAAAGCCGCCCCGGCAGACACGGCTCCCTCAGTTTTTTGAGCGAGGCCTTGCCGAGATAATAAAAATTTGGAGACGTGGCTGAGTGGTCTAAAGCGGCACGGTGCTAACGTGTTGACCGGGTTACACCGGTCCGGAGGTTCGAATCCTCCCGTCTCCGCATAAACAATACAGACTCCCACGTGGGAGTCTGTATTGTTTCGGTGTGTGTGAAACGGGAGGATTCGAACGCCGGAGCGGTGTGTCCGCAGAAGCGGACACCGCGAGGCAGTGGCCAGTCCGAATCCTCTTCACACACCTCCCCTTCCTCCGTCGAATCGTGCTATAGTATTCGCATCGGTTAATGTATATTCATGAAAGACCTCGAAAAGATGCTGTCGGATCTGTTCGCGAAGCTCCCGAACCTCCCGGAGAATGTTCGTGCGTTCTTGGTAAAGATCGCCCCGTACCTTGCGGTCATCGGACTCATCCTGTCGCTTCCGGCAGTGCTGGCACTGCTCGGATTCGGCGCCATGATGCTCCCGTACGGCATGATGGGTGGATACGGAGTCTACGGCGGCACGCTCGGCATCGTCTTCTCGCTCGCCAGCATCGCCCTGCTCGGCCTCTCCATTCCCGGCCTGTTCGCTCGCACATCGTCTGGCTGGCAGTTCATGTACTACAACACGCTCCTGAGCGGCGTACACTCGCTTCTCCGCTTCGACCTCGGTGGACTCATCATCGGCACCGGCATCTCGCTCTACATCCTCTTCCAGGTCCGTTCGCACTATAAGTAGCCCCCATGGAACGCGCGCCGTCTCTCCGGCCTGAGCGTCTCGATGAAAAGACCATGCGCCGCATGGAGCAGTTGCGCGCACGCTTTCCTGGAGTCATCCGAGAAGACAGCGAGCATTTCATCTACGACCTGACCGACAAGAACGGAAAGCACATGGAAATGCACACGCCGAAGTGGAAACACATCCCTGTGGTGGTATCCGAGGGAGATGTGCGCGCGATCCCCGTTGATACCGTCATCGAGACCGAGTTGACCACTCGCCACCTCTTCGGCGACAACTACTCCATCGCCCGAGCGCTCGGCCTTCGTTCATAACGGCACAACGGAACGGTTTGTCGAAAACCTCGGAATGTGGTAGATTTTGTGGTCGTCATATTCGGCGATAAGGCCTCCATGACCGCATATTTCCCCCTATGGCCGAACTCTCATCCTCAACCGAGCACTCAGCTTCGCGCCCACCCGTCGTGGTGGTGTTGGGTCACGTCGACCACGGAAAAACCAAGCTGCTCGACGCCATCCGCAACACGAATGTCATTGAAGGTGAATCCGGCGGCATCACGCAGCACATCGGCGCCTACCAAGCCGAGACCAACGGACGCCTGATCACATTCCTCGACACCCCGGGTCACGAAGCATTCACCGCGATCCGCAGCCGCGGCGCGAAGGTCGCCGATGTCGCCGTTCTCGTCGTCGCCGCCGACGAATCCGTCAAGCCACAGACCCGCGAGGCCATCCGCATCATCAAGGACGCGGGGATCCCCTGCATCGTCGCCATCAACAAGACCGACAAAGAAGGCGCGAACCCCGCGAAAGTAAAGCAAGACCTCGCCCAGGAAGACGTGCTCGTCGAAGAGTGGGGCGGGCAGACGCCCGCACTCGAGATCAGCGCAAAGACCGGAGCGGGCATCCCCGAACTGCTCGACATGGTCAACCTGGTCGCAGAGCTGCAGGAACTCACCAGTACCACCACCGGCCCTGCGTCAGGCGTCATCATCGAGTCGAATCTCGATAAGCGGCGCGGATATGTCGCGACCGCGCTCGTGCAGAATGGCACGCTCCGCGTCGGCGACTGGATCGTCGTTGACCATGTCGTTGGAAAGGTGAAGAGCATGGAGGATTTCCGCGGAGCCGCCCTGGAAACGGCGTCCCCCTCCCAACCGGTGCTCCTCACCGGTTGGCCCGAAGCGCCCCGTGTCGGCGGACAGTTCCGCACGGCAACCGCAAAGAAAGCCGCCGAAGACCTCGCGGCCGATTCGATCACTCCCCCGCCGGTCGCGTTCGACACCTACCGCGGACAGGAAGCTCCGGGAAGTGACCGCTCCCTCCTGAACGTCATCTTCAAGGCGGACGTCGCGAGCTCGCTGGAAGCGATCGAACTTGCGGTCGCGTCCATTCCGAACGAACACGTCGGTCTGCGTGTGCTCGCTTCCGGCATCGGGAACATCACTGAAGCCGACGTGAAAACTGCGGCGGCGAAGGGAGCGATCATTCTCGGGTTCCGTGTCGCCACCGAACCGGCGGCACAGAAACTTGCCGAGCGCGACGGTATCCGTATCGCATCCTTCGATATCATCTACGAACTCGTCGAAGCCGTCCGAACCAATCTGGCCACCCTACTCCCCACAGAAACCAAGCGCACCGTGCTGGGAAAACTCCGCGTTCTTGCGATCTTTAAAACCGAATCACGCGCGGTCATCCTTGGCGGAAAGGTCACCTCCGGCTCCGTGAAGAAAGGCTCACTCGTCGATCTTGCTCGTGGCGAAACGCCCACTCGCATCGGTAAGGTGACCAATCTCCAGCAGGAAAAAGAGGACGTTTCGGAAGTCGCGCAAGGCGTTGAGTGCGGCTTGCGGATTGACACATCAAGCTTCGACGGCGATATTCAAGAGGGCGATGTGCTTGAGTTCGTGACCGAAGAAACGGTACAACAGACGTTATAGTCGGCGCAGTAGCCAAGTGGTAAGGCGAGAGTCTGTCTCGCTCTGCGAGATCTCGCGAAGCGAGACAAAACACAATGTTCTACGCATATGTGCTGATAAGCCAGCGGAACGGAGACATGTATATTGGCTCTACGGAGAATGTCGATCACCGCCTGAAGCTGCACAATGCGGGTCGCGTTCGATCTACAAAACCGAACCGTCCGTGGAAACTCGTTGAGGTGCGAATGTTGCCATCTCGAAGCGAAGCCGTCAAAATGGAAAGACTCCTAAGATCCCACCAGCAGAAGGAGTGCCTAAAATCCCTTCATCGCGTTCATTGAGTGCACCCCTTGGCGGCGTAGCCAAGTGGTAAGGCGAGAGTCTGCAAAACTCTTACACGCGGGTTCGATTCCCGCCGCCGCCTCCAAGGGGTGCACTGAAGAATATCGCCATCACGAAAGCCCGGGTGGTGAAATTGGCAGACACGATCGACTTAAGATCGATTGCCGCAAGGCGTGTCGGTTCGACTCCGACCCCGGGCACCACGCTCTCGTCGTTCAATGGATAGGACATCTCCCTCCGAAGGAGGAAATGTAGGTTCGATTCCTACCGAGAGCACATACAGAACAGGGGCTGCCGAATGGCAGTCCCTGTTCTGTCATTGGTGGTTGCGGTAGGAATCGAAGCCCGGAGCGATGTGCCACCCCCGCGGATTCTTGACAATATACTATGAAAGCGTATAATAATGTCGGCACGTTTCACACTCAGGAGGCGGTATGAAGCCTGGCATGTTCGATGTCGGCTTGATCGAGAACAAGAAGCGCGTCGTCGGCATCTGTCTCGGATGGGATGCGGCGGCCGAACACGAATTCGGCATCCGCATCATCATGGACGAGTTCGGGATTCCCGGCAGCCCGCGGCATGTTCCCGGCGGGCACGACCTGGTGGGCGCCGATGTCCGTACGACCACGCGCGTCCCTTCGTACATGCGGTTCTACGAGAACCTGAACGGCAAGGACTACCTGCTCTGCTACCGGTTCATCAACGACCTGCTCCAGGGCCAAACGCCAAGCGCGGAGCTTTTCGACCGAACCTTTCGCCTCTTCCCCGAGGACGAGACCGTCGCATGCTGGGACGAGAGCGACTTCGTCATCCGCACCACGACCGGCATCGGTCTCGGCGAGATCCACAAGGCGCTCCTCGAAAAGGACGCCCTGATCTTCTGCTCGAGCGCGGCTCCGTTCGGTGGTACCGGGCTCGTCATTGTCATCAGGTCCCGTGTCCCGCGCGAGACGCTGGATACGATGAAGGCAGCCGATCTCGAGCGCCTCCGCCTGCGCGACGCCACCGAAGAGGTGTACCGGGCCACGGCGTTGCCCAGTCGCCTCAAGGCGGCCGGGAAGGGATACTTCGCCCTCTCCCCCCGCTGGCTCCCGAAGGAGAATCCCCCGAAAATGGCCCACCCGATCTGGTTCTGGCTCAACCCCGTCGAGCAGAGCTCGAACAACTACGGATACTTCACGGTCGAGGACCTGCTCCTGTGGGCCCAGGACAAGGGCCCCGTCCCCAAGTCCCCCGTCCAGTAGACGGCAACAGCCGAGAGCGAACGCTCTCGGCTGTTTTCATACGTTCGGAACGGTGTTAGAACGCCTCTTCGGCAGGAGCCTCGGTGGTCGGCTCAGCCGCTGGCGCCTCCGCGCCACATTCGACACACTTTCCATCCTGGACCTCTCCTCCGCACTGCGTGCATTTCTGCTCGTCCATAGCGATACCCGTCGTCATGCGCCCATGCATAGCCCGAGGCGATGCACACCACGAACGATCGGCGGATGTTCGAGAGCAGTACCGGCTCATTGTACCATTCCATCGCCACAGCTCAACCGGCCACGGCATCCGAAAAGGCATCGAATAACCGGCGCGCCACAGGATCGTCCTGGGCTTCGGGGTGCCCCTGAACGCCGACGCAGAAATATCCCGGGTCTCGGTGCTCAATGAACTCAAGGACGCCATCCGCTGTGGCCCCTGCCTCTCGAAGTCCCGCCCCCAGCGATGCAACCGCCTGATGATGCCCTGAATTCATGTGCACCTCATCGGCTCCGAGGATACTCCGCACGCGGGTGTACGGAGCGATACGTACCACGTGTTTCCTCCGATGCAACAGCGCATCGTATCCGTTCCCCTCCCCGATCCCATGCTCCTCCGTTCCGGGAATATCGGGAATGTGCTGGTACAGCGATCCACCCATTGCGACCGCCAGCGCCTGCATGCCGCGACAAATACCAAGGAACGGCTTCCGATCGGCGATCGCCATTCGGATCAGGGCCAGTTCGAGCATGTCGCGCTCTGGCTCTGCGCGATCGTTGAGCGCATGATTTTCGTGTCCGTACCACCGCGCATCGAGATCGCCTCCCCCCATGCACAAGAGACCGTCGCTTGCCGCGTACGCCCGCGCGATCATGTCGGATGTCAACAGCGAAGACACGAGCACCGGCTCGATTCCCCGTTCCACCAACTGCCACACATAGGGTGCTCGTGCAAAATGCAGCGTCCCGACTCGATCACCTCCGAGTGCCCGCGTTGCCATCGGTATCAAAACGTTCGGCATATGCAGTGTATTGTGCATGTGCCGCTCCTCTGCGCAAGGGGATTTCCCTAGCGCTTGCCGCCCTTCAAAAACTTCTGGTGCACCTCTTTGAGTCCCTTGTCGGTGACGTGGGTGTAGATCTGCGTCGTCGTCACGCTGGAATGGCCAAGCATGGCCTGTACGGAGCGAATGTCGGCCCCGTTGCGAAGCAGATCGGTCGCGAATGAATGCCGAAGCGTGTGCGGGCTGACCTTTTTCCCCACAATGCCCGCGGCGATCGCGTGGCCCTTCACAATGCGCTGGACCGAGCGCGGCGTCAGACGGAGATCTTCATACGAACCGAACCGCTGATTGCGCGGGATGCGGATAAAGAGCGCTTGATCCAGATCCGAGCGCGCTTTCATCCATTCTTGCAGGTGCTTCGCCGCGTCGTCGGCAACGAACACCGGGCGCACCTTGCCACCCTTTCCACGCACCGAAAGCTCACCGCGCTCAACCGATACCATATCCCGATTCAGCGAGCACAACTCGCTCACGCGCATACCGGTCGAGAACAGCGTCGCCAACAGCGCGCGATCACGGAGCGCAGGAAGATCGGAGCCTTCCGGAGCATCGAGGAGCCGCTCGAGTTCGCTGGGCTCCAAGAAACTCACCTGTCGATCCTCTTGTTTTCCCAGCTCAACCCGCTCGGGAGCGACCGATTTGATCTGCCGCTTGACCAAATACTTCAGAAAGTTCCGTAGCGCGATGATGTGGTAATTCTGTGTGATGCGCTTCAACGGCTCCCCCGTTTCGGAGTCTTTGAATCGATTCAACCATAAGCGGTATTGCCGGATGACGTCCTCATTGAGATCGGCAACATCTTCCCCCGCAGTGCTCGATGCGAAATGAATGAACCGCTCGAGGTAGCGCCCGTAGTTCTCGATTGTCTTGAGCGCGCGGTTCCGCTCGATCTCCAGATATTCGAGGTATTCGTTCTTGAGTTGCTTCAGTGTCGGCATAGTCACGAACATTCATATTCGGCGATCTGCTTTGTTGCGGTGTATGGCGGCTTCGCACGCCCGCTCTGGTACTCGCTCACCGTATGCCTTGATACGGCTCGCTCCGTTCCTCGCCCGCGCCTCGCAGCTTATCCGAATCTGAACGTTCTTCAATTTTAGCACCATGCACAGGTCGCACAATGTCGAAATTGACATCCTGTGGATAATTCGCTAGAAAGGTTCGTTCCCTTACAACGGAGGATGTTATGCGCAACCAGCGCGGCTTCACGCTCATCGAGCTTCTCGTCGTTCTCGCGGTCATCGGGGTCATAGCATCGATCGCAATCTCATCCCTGCTCGCGGCGAAACGGGAAGTCGACCGCAAATTCCTATTCGGCGGCGAGTTCCGAAATCTGTCCACACCGCTCACCCCTGCCCAGATCGAAGTCCTGCGGCCATTCGTCCAAGCGCGCATCGCCGCCCTATGCCCCGAACCCGAAGCGATCCTACCGCTTCCGCCAGGGACACTCGACCGAACGCTCGTCCAGGGTCAACTTGATAGGGTGGCAGAGCGTGAGCGCGGTCCCTCGCAGGACTGCATCCGCATTCACGCCATCGCGAAGAAGGAAGGGTTCTGAGCATGGCCACGATCGTGCGCGAATCACCCGACCCGAGAAAGACCCGTCACGGTCGGGCAGAGTGCCGTATCTGCAAGACGGTTTTCGAATTCGACCAGAGCGACACGGACTGGGAACCGGGATTCCTGGGCATCGGCGAGGCATATGTGTATCTGACCTGTCCGGCCGGACACTGCCACGCACGCTCCGTCCTCATCGAGTACCGAATCTTCGGTCCACTCTGGCGCCTCCTGTTCGGTCCCCGCAAAACGAAGCTGGTGCCGCCACCAAGGACAGCAGGATTCTGACCCCTCCCCCGCCATCACCGGCGGGGTTTTCTTTCGCTATTGACAGGGTGCTCATGAATCGGTAAAAGAAACCAGCACATGCAAAGGAGTGCAGTATGAGCGAAGGGCTAGTGAAAGCAATCGAAGAACGTAAGCAGGAAGCAAGAGACAAGAAAATCGAGGAGAAGGCACGGCTTATCGTACAGCAGCTCGGCAAAGAACGGCTCCGCTATTACTTTGGGGCCTCTGAAAGGATAGTCGAGTTCGAACGCGATGGACTCCGAGTTGCTACTAGCTCGGCGTTCATCGTAGCAGGCGGATTCCTGTTCCAAGTCACGATCCACGCCTCCGAATCTCTGGTGTTCAGCAAGACGGCGCAAGAGATCGAATGCTTCGTCCCCGGTGACTGGGAAGCGGTCCTCAATACTCTCTGGTTCGAAGCGAAAGAGCGCACCGAGGTCGCTGCAAAAGCCGAGACGCAGAAAGCCGAGGCCGAGGCTGCCGCCAAGCGAGCCAAGTGGGGTCTGTAGTCCCCCTACTCCCGACAATCCGACCCGCCATGTAGGCGGGTCTTGTTTTTTTGTGAAAAGTATGCTATTCTGGAGGAGTAGTGTCAGTCAGGTGGCTGTAGCCACCACTAACGACGGCTCGTCGGATTCCATTGGTTTCTGATGTGTCCGTGACCATTTCATGCTTACACCGAAGCAGAAGTCGAAGTTGATCGCCGAGCACCAGGTCCACACAAAGGACACGGGCTCGCCGGAGAGCCAGATCGCCCTGTTCACCGCTGAGATCGAGGCCCTCACGAAACATTTGAAGAAGCACGCAAAGGACAACAGCTCCCGCGTGGGTCTGTTGAAGATGGTCGCCAAGCGCAAGCGCTTGCTCGACTACCTCAAGCGCACCGACGAAAAGCGCTACGCGAAACTCGCGTCGAAGCTCGGCCTCAAGAAGTAATCGCTATGCCGGACAAGGTCACCATCAAACCGCGGAGTAACCACCGTGTTGGAGTGTTCGTGGACATGCAGAACCTGTACCACTCCGCGAAGCACCTCCATAACGCTCGCATCAATTTTGCCGAGCTGTTGAAGCTCGCCGTTGCAGACCGCCAGATCGTCCGGGCGCTCGTATACGTCGTCAAAAGCGGCGAAACCGAAGAGCAGCCGTTCTTCGAGGCGCTCGAAAAGAGCGGACTGGAACTGAAAATGAAAGACCTCCAGGTCTTTGCCGGCGGCGCCAAAAAAGCAGACTGGGATGTCGGTATGGCCGTTGACGTCATCTCGATGGCGAAGCAGCTCGATGTTGCCGTCCTGGTGACCGGCGATGGCGACTTCGTTCCCCTCGTCGAATACCTGCGCCATAACGGACTCATCGTTGAAGCGGTCTCGTTCGGTCGCTCGACCTCGCTCAAGCTCAAAGAAGCGGTCAACAACTACTACGACCTGGACGAACACAAGAAGGTGCTCATGCGCATTCCGGGAAGCCGCTCCCGAACTGGCACGCCAACCCCCCGAAAACCGGTTCGGACCGAAAAACCGGAAGCAACTCTCACCGGATTCATGCCTCCGCGCATCCGACACGACGAAGAGTAGCCCCCGATCCCCGCCTCTAGCGGGGATCGGCATTTTTTGGCATAGTACGGGTATGAATAAACGCATCGGAATCGCGATCGGAGTCGTAGTAGTCGTGCTGGCAGCTGGCTGGTTTCTGAAGAATTCCCGCAGCGAAACGGTGTCCCAAGAGACGCCCGCCACGTCGGACTCGGTGTTGCCGTCCCCGACGCCGCTCCCGAGCACATCAAAAACGCCCGCCCCGTCGGACGCATGGAAGTGGTACCCGAACAGTGAGTACGGGTTCAAGATCGCATACCCTGTGGCGAAGTTCCCGGAAATCACCTACACCAAATCAGTGCTCCCGCTGGGAGGTGGTGGTGAGCAGATCACCCAGGTCCTGCGTCAGAAAGGACCGTCCGGATGGATGGCTGTTGGCGTGATCGATCGCCCCGTCAGTCTCACGAACGTTCGTGATGGAATGGATCCGAAGAACGTCGAGGTACTCGACCTGCCGACGGGCAAGGGCGTGCGCTTCACCATCGGCGATGATGAATGCGCGGCATCGGTCTTCCATGCCCCGCTCGGCCAGCAAACGCTCCGCATTGCGTTCGCGGCCTGCTCAAGCGACACCAATCGCATCGACAAAGATATCGCCCTCCAGGAGCGCATCGTGTCATCGCTCGAACTCACGAAGTAGCCATGAACGCTCCCTCAGCAAACTCTCCCTCACCACACATCCTTACCGGGGTCATGGTGATATTGCTCGCTGTCACCATCACTCTGGGGCTCATTTGGGGACTTCGCCCGCATCCCACCACCCCGGAGCCATCTCCCTCTCCCCTGCAGGAATCGCCTTCGTTCTCGTGGGGCTCGATCACCCTTACCGCCCCCGCCGGATGGTATATCGCGCCCATCGCCTACCGAACACCGGCTCAAGCGGAACAGGGTGAAGCCGGGGAGGTCGTTGGATTCCAAGTTCTTAAGAACGGAAAGACCCCGGACACTTCCGGGCTCGCAATTCTGAACGCCGGAGGCCCGCAATCGGACGCGCTCCTTTGCACCGATGTCCCCGGACGAGCCTGTGCCCGGTATGAGGGGCGCGACGCTCTTCGGTTCGCGCTCTGGACCGCCGACAGCTCTCGCGAAACAACCGACGTCTTCCGAGCCATCGCCTCGCAGCTCGCCACGACAGGGTCGGTGTCGTACGCCGCGGCGTACGACGACGTCACCTACGGCCTCCGCGTTCAACTCCCCGGTAGCTGGATCGGTTTTAAGGTTCAGCGTGAAGCGTGGCATGCCGTTTCCATGCGGGGAGATTCGCCATCCATACCCGTCGCCGACGGCCCCGAGCTCCATATCACCCACCCCCTCTCAACGGCCACATCACCGCGCCAGGACATTCCCATCATGGTGTTCACGATCGAGCAGTGGAAACATATCCAGAGCGATGAGTGGTCGGTCAGCGCAGCTCCGTTCCAACCGGGCGAACTCGCGCGTAACGCGGCATACGTCTTCGCGATTCCCGCCCGATACAACTACGCGTTCCCGCCCGGGTTCGAAGAGGTCGAACAACTCCTCCGAGAGGGGGCTGTCAGCGCGCGATAAGCGCTGGCTTTTTCTCGTCATTTGTGGCATACTTTTCCGCGTAGATTCACAACGCGGCCCTGCACGATACGGACACCGAGTTCAATCTAGACCGAAGCGTTTCAACCGAAACATTGCGGCTTAGAGTGAACTCCGCCTCCCGCACTCCTCAGAATGCGAGAGGCACGCTCGGCATCGCCGCCATTCAGATGGCAGAAAAAGTATATACCGCGACATTCGCGGGAAAGCCGCTCATCATAAAGACGGGCAAGTTGGCGCAGCAAGCGAACGGTTCGGTGTTGGTCCAGTACGGCGAAACGACCGTTCTGGCGACGGCAGTCCTCGGCAACGTCACCCCGAAGGATTATTTTCCGTTGTCCGTCGACTTTGAGGAACGCTATTACGCTGCGGGGAAGATCAAGGATTCGAAGTGGCTGAAGCGCGAAGGCCGCCCCACCGAAGAGGCGATCCTGACGGGGCGGGTCATCGATCGCTCCATTCGCCCTCGCTTCGATCATCGCACGCGAAACGAGCTTCAGTGCGTTGCGACCGTGCTCACCTTCGACAAGATCAACGACGCCGATATGCCGGCGGTCTTCGCCGTTTCCACGGCGCTCATGATCTCTGACATCCCCTACGCGGGTCCGGTGGCAAGCGTGCGCGTCGGCCGCATCAATGGCGCATTCGTCATCAACCCAACCTACGCAGAGCGCCTCGAGAGCGACCTCGACATCATCGTTTCCGGCACCTCGACCCGCATCAATATGATCGAGGCGGGAGCGAAGATCGTTTCCGAGGATGTCATGGGTGATGCCATTGAAGCGGGATTCAAAGCTCTCAAGGAGCTCAATGACCTCCAGATAACGATCGCGAAAGAGGTCGGCAAACAGAAGGCCGAACTCGCCATGGCGGCCGTCGACGAAGCGCTCGCCCGCGAGGTTCGCGATTTCTGCGAACCGAAGCTCGACACTGCCATCTTCACATCGTCGAAAGCGGAGCACTACGCCGGACAGGCGGCAGTGAAAGAAGAGCTCATGAAGCACTTGGACGAGACCTATGCGGGAGCCCCCGATCTCGAAGCAAAGAAAACCGCCGCCGAAAGTCTGTTTGAGGAGGCGATCAACAACGTCGTTCACCGCAACGTTCTCGAGAAGAACCGGCGCGTGGACGGACGAAAGCTCGATGAGCTCCGCCCCATCAGCGCGGAGATCGGCGTGATCCCGCGCACCCACGGAAACGGGCTCTTTATGCGCGGCGAAACGCAGGCGCTGTCTGTGCTAACGCTCGGCGCGCCGGGCCAAGAGCAGTGGCTCGAGAGCATGGAGATCGACCTCACAAAGAAAGGATTCATCCACCACTACAACTTCCCTCCGTACTCGGTCGGTGAAACGGGACGCATGGGAGCTCCCGGGCGGCGTGAGGTTGGCCATGGAGCCCTCGCCGAGCGTGCGCTCGCACCGATCATCCCCTCTCGGGAGAAATTCCCCTACACGATCCGTGTTGTTTCAGAAATTCTCGGATCGAACGGGTCATCGTCGCAGGCATCCGTATGCGGCTCCACCCTTGCGCTTATGGATGGCGGCGTCCCGATCCTCGCGCCGGCTGCCGGTATCGCGATGGGGCTTATGCTGGATGAGAAAGGAGAAAGCTACAAGATCCTTACCGATATCCAGGGCCCGGAGGACCACCACGGCGACATGGACCTGAAAGTGGCCGGAACAAAAGACGGCGTCACAGCCATGCAGATGGATGTGAAGATCGACGGCATCACACCGACCATCGTGCGCGAAACACTTGCGCAGGCCCGAAAGGCGCGCTTGGAGATCCTCGCGGTCATGGAATCTGCGATCGCCGCGCCCCGCTCCGAGCTTTCACCGCATGCCCCGCGCGTCCACACCATGCGAATCGACCCCGAAAAGATCGGCTTGGTCATCGGCTCCGGTGGAAAGACGATCAACGCGATCATCGATGAAACTGGCGCGACTATCGACATCGAAGACGATGGCATGGTCTTCATCACTTGCGCCTCTGCGGATGGCATGAAGCTTGCCATCGAGCGCATTGAACAGCTCACCTACGAACCAAAGCCGGGCGATGAGTTCGACGGAACTGTCGTCTCGATAAAGGATTTCGGCGCTTTCGTTGAGATCGTCCCCGGCAAGGACGGTATGGTCCATGTCTCAGAGATGAGCACCGAACGAGTCGCTCATCCTTCAGACGTGGTGAAGGAAGGCCAAAAAGTACATGTGTGGGTCGTCTCCGTAAGCCCGGAGGGGAAGATCTCCCTTTCGATGCTCGGCCCAAACGGAAAGCCGCGAGGGGAACGCCCCCGCGGCGGCGGCGACCGAAGCCGACACTCGTAACGCACACGTTTCCGAAAAGGCCCGCGAGGGCCTTTTCGATTTCTCTACTTCGGAGGTATGATTGACGCATAACCACTCTCACAATGCCCGACCAACCGCAATCCCCGAATGCCGCTCGTATCAGCGCTATGCTCAATGACCTCGCGGCTCAGCGGGCAAAAGATCAGGCGTCGAATCCGCCAGCACCAACGCGATCAGGCGCTCCGACGAATCTCCCGATCCGTGCGCCGGGGCAAGCACCGCAGCCGGCGGTTCTGGCACCAATGCCCGCCCCGACACCAGCACAACCCAAAATGGCCGCACCGCAGCCGGTCGCAACGCCTCCTCCCTCGCCGGCACCCACACCTCAAGCTCCAAAAACTCCTCCCGCAATGCCGCCAGCGCCGCAGGGAGTCGCGCCGCTCGGACGACCCGCGATGCCTCCCCCGCCGCCACCACCGCCGAAGACTCCTGTGGCGCCGATACGCCCAGTCGCCCCACGCCCGCCAGCTCCACCTGCGCCCCCAGTAATACCCCAGGCGCCGAAACCAACGCAAAAGACGGAAACCGCGGCTGATTACAGCAGCGAGCTTCGCACGATGTCGGCCGATATCGGGAACATCCGCGTCGGCCAAGCCCCAATGGGAGTTCCGCCGCAACAAAAAACGCCTGCCGAAGCGCCTCGGCAGGCGCCTACGATTTCCGTTCCCGCCGCAACTGCGCCTTCGGGGATGCTGAAGAAAGTCGTCGTGGGCATCCTCGGCGCGATCGTCATCGGAGGGATCGCGCTCCTCATTACATCGCTCTTCGGCGGAGATGAAACGCCAACCCCATCCCAAACCCCCACTCCCGCTGCAGCAACATCAGCCCCGGTGCTCGGCCGCTCACTCTCCTCGTACTTCAAAGGACAGACGGTGACTGCGACGCTGAAGAATGACACCGTTGCACGGACTGATTTCGCAAGCGCCCTTGCGAACACTGCGCCGAAGAGCAAGCAGGCGGTTCCGGTCATTGTGGAGCTGAACGGCGGGTCCGCAACAGCTGCTCAGTTCTTGGACATTATGCTTGATGGCGGAGTGCCGGCCGACCTCGCATCAACGCTCGCCTCCGACTGGATGGTACTCGCCTTCGGCCAGACCGAGCAGTTCACCGCCTCCGGCACCGTTGACCCCGACGCCGCGGTCGGAACTCGCATCGCGATCGTGATGGAGCTCTCGAACGCCACGAAAGCCAACCAAGCGCTCACCGTCTGGGAAAATACCGGTCTCGCATCTGCCGGAGCGCCATTCTTCGGCTACGGTATGAGCCGCCGCGTTGTGCAGGAGTTTTCAACGGGAACCTATCGCCAGATCGCCGTCCGGTACTGGAACTTCCCCTACGCAGACCGCAGTATCGACTACGCCATCGTCCTTGCTTCGAACGGGAAGAATTACCTCGTCCTCACCGGCTCACGAGAGGCGATGTTCTTCGCCATCGACCAGCTCATGCAGTGACACCGGCAAGTTATCCCCGGTGTCATCCACAGTGGCACCACTCATGGCACCTGGCACCACATCCCAGGTGTCATTCATTTTCTCTTTATATTTCGCCGATAATTTTGCACCCCCTGGTGCCAATTCGCATTGCGTGGTGCCACGTGGTGCCATATTGTGGTGCCAAGTTATCCACTCGGTGCCATTGCGTGGTGCCACGTGGTGCCATATGATGGTGTCAGTTCATTGCAGCGTGATGGCACCGCGTGTCACCTCTCTTCTGGGGAGACCGACGGACACATCACATCGACAGCACAACCTAACAACTCTCGGCGAGGCAAGATTGCCGGTCGGGGGTCTGGCGGTAACGGGCGCTCTCCCATAAACAACCATTACGGTTTACGGGGTATACGGGCGCCCTTTCCTTTTCTTCTGTTGATTCCCTCGCCCCACCGTGATATACCTGAAGCACTAATCATTTCGCATATGGAACATTTTCCAGAAGATATCTCCAGCGCCGCAGAAGTCAGTGGAACCCAAAAAGAATTGAGCGTGATCGAGTCGCTCCCCGAGGGCGGCATCGATGAAATGCGGAAAAAGTGGGCAGCGTACAACTTGTTCTCAAACAAGCTCGCAGAGCGCATCCCCATGATCCACGCAGACTCGGGTGGAAACGAGCCGTCGGAAGACGCGCAAGAGTTCACAGCCGATTCAGAAACGCAGGATCTCCTTATTGCCCTCAAAAATCGCGCAGGAGAGGAGATGGCTCGTTTGAACGATAAGATACAGGAGACGAGTCAGACCGCTGCCTAGAGCCCATTTTGCGCTTGAGGGGGCGCATTGATCTGTGGCGCATCAATTCCTCTCAGCTGCACTCGGTGGGATCGACGCTCAACTCGTTCGAGTTCAGATAGATTCGAATCCGGGCATTCATGCGTTTTCGATCGTCGGTCTTGGCGACAAAGCGGTGCAGGAATCAATCGATCGAATAGAAGCCGCTATAAAAAATAGCGGCTTCTCTGCGCCTCGGAGCAAGAATAAGCGGTTTGTGGTGAACTTAGCACCGGCCGACATCAAGAAAGAGGGGCCGGGATACGACCTTCCGATCGCCGTAGCCTACCTCGCTGAGAGCCGTCAGGCCGTCATAGCTGGGCCAAAGACGCTGCTCATCGGAGAGCTAGGCCTTGATGGGCACCTCGCTCATACGAACGGTATTTTGGCCGCCACAATGCTCGCCAAGGAGCTCGGGATCGAGCAGATCATCGTCCCCTCCTGCAACGCCGCGGAGGCATCGGTGGTGTCAGGGGTTGGTGTCATCGGAGCTGACACCTTGTCGCAGGTGGTGTCACACCTGTGTCACCAGGTGCCAATACCGGTGACACCTGGTGACACCGCCGTGGCACCAGTGCCAAATGATGACTCCTTTCTGCACATCAAGGGCCAGCAAACCGCAAAACGAGCGCTCATTGTTGCCGCCGCGGGCGCCCACAATGTACTCATGAGCGGATCCCCCGGCTCAGGAAAGACGCTGCTGGCACGCTCGCTGGCGGGCCTTCTTCCGCCGCTCACGAGCCAGGAGGCCCTCGAGGTGGCAAAGATCCAGAGCGCAGCGGGACTTTTGCGGGGGCCGGTCAGCGCCATCACCCGGCCGTTTTCATCGCCTCATCACACGGCATCCTCAGCATCTATCGTCGGTGGCGGCACCGTTGTTCGTCCAGGCCAAGTAAGCCTTGCGCATCGCGGGGTTCTTTTCCTGGACGAGCTCCCCGAATTCGCACGAAATGTCCTCGAAGCGCTCCGCCAGCCCCTTGAAGACGGTGTCGTTTCCATCTCGCGAGCGTCGGGGTCAATGACGCTCCCTGCAAAATTCATGCTCGTTGCCGCAATGAATCCATGCCCCTGCGGGAATCTCGGAGATGCGTCAGCCGAATGCACATGCTCCCCTATTACGGCACTGAAATACGCAAAACGAATCTCCGGGCCGCTCCTCGACCGCGTGGATATTCGAGTCCAGGTTTCGCGAGAACGGATCGATGATGCGGCATCATCCCCCACAGATATCATCGCGGCAAGAAAAGCCATCGTACGGGCTCGCGAAGCCCAACAGGAACGCCTTTCTCCGTTCGGGCTTGTTACCAATAGCGAGATCCGCCACACGAACATCGATTCGCTCTGCGTTCTCACGGCCGACGCCGAGAATCTCCTTAAAATGGCGGTAAATCGAAATAATCTTTCGCTCCGTGCTTACCATAAGATAAAAAAGATCGGCCGAACGATTGCCGATCTCGAGGGTGCGCAGATCATCGAGTCGCACCATATTGCGGAGGCCATGGCGCTCCGCATGAGCGAGAGGATTACTTCTTAGCAAGCGGGTTCTGCGCTCCATGCACCTCGAAATGCAGGTGGCATCCGGTCGAGCGCCCCGTCGTCCCCATAAGAGCGATCTTGTCCCCTTTTCCAACTACTTGCCCGGACTCAACGAGAAGCTTCGACGCATGTGCGTAGAGCGTTTCCGTTCCATTATCGTGAGAGATCTTGATGTACTTCCCAAAACCGCCATTGTAGCCAGTTGCGTCAGCAACGGTCACTTTTCCGTCCGCTGCCGCGTAGATCGGGGTTCCGCAGGAATTCGCCATATCCACGCCATTTCTCCCGTGAATGCGCCCCCAGTTGAATCCAAAGGTCGGAAGCTTGAAGTAATCTCCGAGATCGGGGAGGTGAGCAAACTGTTTCGCGGCATTTGCGAGGCTCGCAACGGACGCCGTGCCAAATAGCGGCACCTTTATCGTTCCGCTCGAAATCCCCTGCATGACCCCGCCCGGGATGATGATCTCGTCCCCAGCATCAAGCTCGCCGCTCACTGGCAGGCGATTGTAAGCAATAATGCGCTCCTCGCTCGCTGAGTACTTCTTTGCAAGGGCAGCAACCGTCTCCCCGCCTTTTACGCGATGGATCACTCCGGTCACCGGAGGAATTCGAAGAACCTGCCCGGGGGAGATACTGTCAGCGTCCTTAAGTGCATTCGCCCAGAGTATCGAATTCACGCTCACGCCGAAGTCTGACGCGATAAATGAGATGAGGTCGCCCTGTTGGACGGTGTATTCGATAACACCGGACCTCCGGCCGGATATGCGGGAGAGATAGTCGGTATCAGGGGGAGATATGGCAACCACCGCACTTTCCCGGATGGTCGAAGCTGCCATGCTGGGAGCAGGGGAGGAAATAGCCGCATCACCGCCAACACCCGCAAAAATGCTATTAATATCGGCCATCTGAGACGAGGAAAGCCCGCGGGACGTATCAAAAGCGACGGCCTTCTCTTCGATATACTGGCGAACCCAGTTATCGAGCAGGGAAGCCTGCCCCTCATTGCTGGACCCATAGAACACGAGCGCCGTGACGGCAACAAAAACAACGGCGTAGAGCTCCGTATATCTGCTTGCGGTCACTCGTCCTATGATCGCCCCGATCCGACTTTCGGCAAAAAACCTGCGGACCTGTGAGCTAGTTCTGGAGAGGATTGTACTAATAGGCAAACTTGGCTAAAAACAACGAATTTCGCCGCTTTTCGCCAAAGAAAGCAAAAATTCTCTTGCGAGAATTACTGGCAGAGATTAGCATTTTGGGGTCTTTTGGTCAACGCCCACCGGATTCATTGTCCACAAGGGATATTGGACCCCGTTCAATGTAGTAGTGTCAACTCCATGGGAAATATCACCGACAGAGTAGGGAAAAAGGGGGAGGAATTGGCGTGCGCCTGGCTCACCGAGTCCGGTTTTTCTATCGTCGACCGAAATTGGCGGCGCCCGTGGGGCGAACTCGACATCGTCGCACGCCGAAATGGAGTCATCCACTTCATTGAAGTAAAGACGGCACAACGCCTCGTATCGGGTTTCGAGCCGTTCCTGCGCGCGAATGGCTGGAAGATGCACAAGGTCATGCGTACAGCGCAAACGTGGCTCTCCGCGAATCGGTACACCGATGAGACCCCGTGGCAGATGGACGTCATCTCCGTTATCATAGGGGAGACCACTCCCGATATCGAACTATTCGAAAACATCTAGACATGAACGCCATCGGAGCCCATGTAAGCATCGCCGGGGGCATTGTAAATGCCCCCATCCGCGCCCTCCAGGAGGACTGCGAAACATTTCAGTGCTTCACCCGGTCCCCCCAGGGCGGCCCAGCCCCACAACTGACCGATGAGGTCATCGCGGAATTCAAAAAGAACATGCGGCACGCCGGTTTCGGACGGTTTGTCATTCATGCGCCCTACTACATTAATCTTGCTTCTCCGAACCCTGCGACTCGGCATGCGAGTCGGCGGATCATTCGGGAAGAGCTCGAGCGCGGGTCTCTCCTCGGAGCGCAGTTCGTTATGTTCCACCCCGGATCACACACCGGCAGAGCGCTCGAAGAGGGGATCGAGGCCGTCCAGAAAGGTCTCGAAGATATCCTGCGCGACTATACCGGCTCCTGCGAGCTACTCGTTGAAATATCCGCCGGAGCGGGGCAGGTACTCGGCGATACCTTCCAGGAAAATGCCGACATGATACGACCCGCCATCGAAGTTCAAGGATTCGGTGGCATCTGCTTTGATACCTGTCACGCATTCGCATCGGGGTACGACTTCCGAACCCCCGACGGCGCGGCGCGGGTACTCGAAGAGTTCGACCGCACGATCGGACTGAAGCGCCTCCGCCTCAGCCATGTAAACGATAGCAAGACCGACCTCGGTGGCCACAAGGATCGACACGACCACATCGGAAATGGATTCATCGGGACGACCGGTCTTGCAAATATACTCACCACTCCAGAGTTCTCCCGCATCGACTGGATCTTGGAAACGGAAAGCGAGGGCCGCGATCGGGACATCGCCGCCCTCAAGCATATTCGCTCGATGCAGTAAAAATCGGCTTAACATGCTGGTTTTTTGCACTTTCCGATAGTTGACTTATTCGTGGAATTCTGCTATAATGTATGGGCAACGATAGGAAAGAAAGAAAGAACGTTTCCAAGCCCCGGCAGGGGCATCAGGAGGAGAAATGAAGAAGCTGATGTCGACCGAGTGCGCAATGGTGGCCTTCGCCATCCTCGCCATCGCCGTCATCGTGGGCGTCTACGCCCCCGTCGCCGAGGCCCAGGGCCGCTACCGGCCCACGCCGTTCGAGCGGACCGAGTTCGGGCGCGGCATCGACGCCACGTCGTACGTCCTCTGGGACGGCCCCGCCGAGCGCCTTGCGAACCGCCTGTGCGCGAACCACCGCGGCACCGGCGACCAAACCGAAGCGTCGTGGTGCTACGGCGACGTCTACGACAGCGCCGGCTGGTACGAGGGGCGGAACACGATGTCCACCCGCGACCAAGCCGTGCGCCGTCACGGAACCCCGTGGGGGAACCCCGGCTACGCAATCCCGCGCCCCGTCGGCTACGACGGCCACGGACTCAACCGAGGCCTCTCGCACCGCGACCGAAACGTCATCGTCGCCGTGGGAGCCGGTCTGGGCGCCATCTGGGCGGTGGACAAGTTTGTCCTCCAGCCCAAGCGCGACAAGAAGCGCGAGGAGATGGCCGAAAGCCGTCACCAAGAGGTGATGGAGGCGCTCCGAGCACGTGAAGCGGAACTGAACAGCGAGGAAGAGGTCGCGGAGACTCCCGCCCAGGAAGTCCCGCGGGCCGCGAGCCCGGCGAAGACGCCGCGCGACATCATCCTGAAGAACGGCCACCTCTGCAACAAGAGCGGCCGCAAGATCCTCGTCATCGTCGACGGACAGGTGCTCGTCGCACTGAACCACAATGAGGCGGTCCGCCTCGCAGACCTGCCCAAGGGTGACCTCGATTGGGCTTTCGCCCGCTAGGGCAGGAGGAGATCATGAACAGGATTCTCGCCGTGGTCGTCGCCGTCCTCGTCGGGATGGGTGTGATGTACTACTTCACGCGCCCCGCCGACGGGCCTCAGGTGGCCGCCGCGAAGAAGGCGGTCGCCGAAGCGCAGGACGGGCGGCGGGCTGCCGCCCTCACGAAGGCCGGCTTCTACCGGAGGGTCAACTGCTACGAGGCGCTCATCAGGGTCTTCAACCCCGGAACGGGGAAGGCGACCGTCTGGTACGAGGTGCTCCCCGGAGGTTACCCCGAGTGCTTCGATGGCCCCGGGTACAGCATGAGAACCGGAGAGCTCCTGCAGGAGGCGAATCGAGAGTTCGCGGAAAAATATTTCCGCGACCATCCCGAGCCCGAGACGGAGAAGGTCGCCCCTCCACCTGAACTCCCCCCCATGCAGAGCCAGGCGTGGGTGACGCGAGGCTTCAATCGCCCCCAACGGGGCGGTAGCGAACGCCGGGGATTCCCCACCGTCAGCTGTGACGAGATCGGCTGCTAAGCCGACCTCGTCGCTACCACCCGCACAGCATGCTGTGCGGGTTTTCTTTTTATTGAATAACGCCCGCCAACACGCTACGATACGGTATATGCATCTTGTTTCGCAGAGCCCCGAAGATACCGCCGCGATCGCCGCCCGCCTCGCCGAGCGCGTCCGTGCATCGCTCCCCAGAACGGAAGCGATCGTGATCGCTCTGATTGGGGACCTTGGAGCAGGGAAGACCACCTTCACCCAGGGATTCGCGAGCGCCCTCGGGATTCGCCAGCAACCGAAAAGCCCGACATTCCTCCTTGCCAAAGAGTATTCCGTCCCGGGAACTCCCTACTCGCTCTGGCACCTCGACTGCTACCGCCTCACCGGGCGACAGGACCTCATCACACTCGACCTTCATCACATCTTCGAGCAGCCGAACAACATCGTGCTCGTCGAGTGGCCCGAAAAGATAGGGGAGGGTCTGCCGCGCGACACCATTGAGGTTCGGTTCACTCACGAAGGTCCGACTTCCCGCGGCATCACCATCAACGAGAATCCGTGAAGAAACTCGTCCTCATCGATTCGAACGCGCTCGTGCACCGGGCGTTTCATGCGCTCCCTCCGCTATCGTCTCCAAGCGGAAAGCCAACGAACGCCGTCTACGGCTTCACTTCGGTGCTCTTGAAAATGATCTCCGACCTCAAGCCGGATTCGATCATCGCGACGTTCGACCTTGCCGGCCCAACGTTCCGACACGAGGAGTACGAAGCATACAAAGCCCACCGCGTAAAAGCGCCTGACGAGCTCTACGAACAGATCCCGAACGTAAAGCGCATGCTCGCCGCATTCGGCATACCCGTCGTCGAGCAACCGGGGCTCGAGGCCGACGATATCATCGGCACCATCAGTGCGCAGACACAAGACATCCCGGGGCTCCAAACCATCATCGTAACCGGCGACCTCGATACACTTCAGCTCGTTCATGGAAACAAGGTGGTCGTCTTCACGCTCCGGAAGGGAATGAGCGATACGGTTATCTACGACGAGGACGCGGTCCGCGAACGCTACGGCATTGCCCCATCTCGGGTTCCAGACCTGAAAGGACTGAAAGGGGATCCGAGCGACAACATCCCCGGAGTGAAGGGTATCGGCGAAAAGACGGCAATGTCCCTCGTGCAGGCGTTCGGATCCATCGAACAGCTCTACCAAGAGCTCGAGAAGCCGGAGTTCATCCCGGGTAAGCAGAGCGGCGTCTCCGTGAGCGTCAGAGCGAAACTCCTTGAGCACAAGGACATGGCACTGTTCAGTAAAAAGCTCGCAACGATCGTGCGGGACGCCTCCATACCATACGATGCAGACGCCGCCATGTGGCGCGACCACACCGACCTGCGCGCCATTGAGACCCTCTGCATGGAATTCGGGTTCTCATCGCTCTTGAAGCGCATTTCCACGCTCCTCAATGCCGCACCGAACGCCGCAGCCCCTCAGCAGCTCGACCTCGACGCTTCGCCGGCGACCACATCGGAAATCGTGACCGTCGCCATCTCCGACATCCAGCAGCTCCCAAAGGGGGACGCCGCCGCACTGCATGTGATCACCGCCGAACAAGGACCCGCGCGCATGTGCGTGACCACCGACGGCACGACGACCTACGAGATCGAATCGCCATCCTCGGACGATATCGCTGCGGTATGCACGATGTATCCAACTCTTATCGGCCATTCGTTGAAGCCGCTTCTCAAGCACATATCCGATGAGTCGAAACCGGCCGCGCACACCTATCTCGATATCGAGCTGGCGGCGTGGCTCATCAATCCAGAACAACGCGACTACAGCCTCCCACGCATCGCGTACGACATACTCGGCCGCACGCTTCCCGATGATCAGCGGTCGTGGGCGGCTATCATCTGGGAGCTCCGCGGTCCGCTCGCCGAACAACTCAACACGCTTGGCCTCGCCTCGATCTTCACCAGCATCGAAGCCCCGCTCATTCCGATACTCGCTGCTATGGAGCGTACTGGAGTTTTGGTGGACACCACCCACATCGACGACCTCATGGCGACCGCGAGTACCGAGATCGCGAAGCTCGAGGAACAGATCTACCACCATGCGGGAACTTCGTTCAATATCAACTCGCCGTCTCAACTGGGAGACATCCTCTTTACAAAACTCGGCCTGCAAGGCCGCGTACGGAGAACCGGCGGGGGAGCGCCGTCCACTGCGGCAGCCGAACTCGAGAAGCTCCGGGATGAACACCCCATCGTCGACCTTGTGCTACAGTATCGCGAACTCAACAAGCTGAAGACGACCTACATCGAACCGTTCCCGACGCTCGTCGGCGCAGATGGTCGCATTCACACGACGTACAACCAAACGGGGACCGCAACCGGTCGGCTCTCTTCATCCGAACCGAACCTTCAAAACATCCCGACCCGCACCGAGCTCGGTTCACGGTTTCGCGCGGCGTTCATTGCGCCACCCGACAAAAACCTGCTCTCCCTTGATTACTCACAGCTCGAACTCCGCCTCATCGCGCATATCGCTCAAGACCAGACCATGCTGGAAGCGTTCAGAAACGGCGAGGACATTCACACACGCACCGCATCAGAGGTGTTCGGACTCGCCCCCGCACAGGTCACCAAAGATATGCGACGGCAAGCAAAAGTGCTCAACTTTGGCATTATCTATGGTATGGGCTCGGTTGGATTCGCCCGCGCCGCGGGCATTGATCGCACTGCCGCAAAGCGTTTCATCGAGGAATACTTCGCCCGATTTTCGGGAATCGCCCGATATATCGAGCGTACCAAGGAGGAAGCGTTCTCCCGCGGCTTTGTAACGACGCTCCTAGGGAGGCGCCGCCCCCTCCCGGATATTGCGAGTCGAATCCCGCAACTCGCCGCCCAAGCGGAGCGTATGGCGATCAACCACCCGATTCAGGGCACCGGAGCCGACCTCGTAAAGCTCGCTATGATCGCGATTGGCCGCTACCTTGCCTCGCTCCCGCACGCGCATCGACCGCTCATGCTTCTACAAGTACATGATGAATTGGTGTTCGAAGTCCCAACCGACGGGATTCCGGAAGCCGCTGCAACGCTCGCGCGCATTATGGAGCAAGTGTATACGCTCGACGTTCCACTTATCGTCGACGCAAAAGCCGGGCCAAACTGGTCTGACATGCAACCAATTCCACATACAGCTCCATGAAACTCCGCGCCGCACCACTCGACATGGCAGTTATCGCCGCCATCGCCGCCGTACTCATTATCGGTATCTTTTTTGTTGCGTGGATCTGGCGAGAACCCAGCATTTCGGTAGTAAACACTCCCCAGGGCCACGAGATCGGCACGCTTTCCGGAAAGCCGTGCTCGACACCGATTCGCCGACCGTTCGCGGTTATGCTCGCATCAGATCCGGAAGCTCGGCCGCTTTCCGGCATCGGAGCGGCTGACATGGTGTTTGAAATGCCAGTCACTCCGAATGGCATCACCCGCATGATGGCCGTCTATCAGTGCGAAAACCCCTCAGAGATCGGATCCATTCGCTCGGCACGATCGGACTTCATCCCACTTGCGCAGGGCATCGACGCCATCCTCGCCCACTGGGGAGGGGAGCACGACGCATTGGCATCTCTCCAAAACAACATCATCGACCACATTGATGCCATGCAGTATGAGGGAACCACCTACTACCGTAAGGAACGCATCCCGCGGCCTCATAACGGGTTCACAACGATCGCGCTCCTCCAGGAACGCGCCGAAACGCTCGGATATCGCGCATCAACGAGTATGGAGCCCCTCCTGAAGAAAGATGCGTCGCGGGACACCGCGGACCTCCAGGGGACGACCGCGTCGGTATCGTGGCCACAGCATATGGATGTTCGGTTTTCGTATGACGCATCCCGGCATGCATACGCCCGGTGGCGGGGAGGGGAGCCCGAGATAGACGCCCTCACGAAACAGCAGGTCTATGCCACTGTCGTCATTCGCGTGGACACCGACGCGTCATTTCTGCGGGATCAGTACATCCGCGTCCGCACGCTCGGCACCGGGACAGCAACGATCTGGCAGGGAGGGAAGAAGATCTCCGCTCTCTGGAAAAAACAGCGCGCGACCGATCCGCTCCGCTTCACCGACGCAGAAGGGAGAGAGGTGCCCCTCGAGCGGGGAACGATCTGGATCCTTATTGACGCGCCACTGCCAAGTCCTTCATCATAGTCCAATGCTGATCTCTCTCGCCGGAGCCGACCCGTTCATGCTCAACGAGGCGGCTCGAGACATTATCCGAACGCTCCAATCCCAGCATGGCGCTGATGTTCCGATCACGCGGGTCGACTGCACGGATCCGGACGCCGCAGAACATCTCGATCGCCCCCTGAAGTACCCCTCTTTCTTTTATTCGCACCATATCATTCTCGCCACGAACGCTGGGCACCCCATACTTGCAATGGCAGCCGAACAGCACCGCATCGCCAACATCCCCGACATCACGCTCATCGCGATCCACAATGCGGACCATCCGGAGCATGACGCCGAGTCCGCAAAGACCCTCCACTCCCTGGCGACCCAGCACCAGGACATACAGCCCCTTTCACCCGAAGAACGGATCCGGTGGGGTCAGCAGTTCTGCACGGAACAGGGATGTGAGGGGAGTCGCGCAGCGCTCAGCATCCTCTTTGACCGGGTCGGCGGAGACTTACGTGCAGCATCCCACGAGCTTGAGAAGGTCTGTGCCTATGTACGCCACGGAGCGATCACACCAGATGTGGTTATCATGCTCGTACGCCCGCGATACGAGCGTGATGAGTGGGGGCTCTCCAATGCCATCGCCGCGTATGATAAACGCGGCATCATGACCTCACTCTGGAAACGGGTCATGGAGGGAGCTCCCGAGCAGCTCCTCGTAGGATCGCTCGCTGCCGGAATTCGCACCGCACTCATGGTCGCGGACCTGCGCTCGCGGGGCATGGCGCCAGGCGCCATCGCGAAGACCTCCGGCCTCCACCCGTTCGTCGTCGCAAAAACCCTGCGCGGGGCAGCCGCCGCGCGCATCGAATCGCTCCGCGAGGCGCACCTCGCCCTTGCACGCCTCGATCGCCTCGCAAAAGACGGCCTCGCGCAGAGTGCCGACGCGCTCTTTTCCGTCATGCTCCGACTCTAGCAGAGGCTTGTTAGAGAACGATTTTTGTTGTATTATGTGATCCGGCATGGTCCCTGATTACCTCTCATACGGCCGCGCAACCGATGTCGCATCCCGGCGCGACCGCATCATCTATCGCATATTCGAGATGCAGCCCGGGCTTCTCGCGTGGACGACCCTTGCGGTCGTTGTTGCGGCATCCTATTGGGTTCCCGTGTGGGCATCATTGTTCATCATCGGGTTCGACATCTACTGGCTCGTCAAAACGATCTTTTTGTCGCTCCATATGAGCCACTCGTTCCGAGCAATGCGCGCAAACCAGCGTATCGACTGGTCACACGCCTGCCGTGAGGCGCACCCGCTATCACCCGATCTCTCCGGCATATCCGCGTCGGACCTCCACCACTTGGTCATCCTTCCGATGGCAACCGAGCCGTACGAAGTCGTTCGCGAAAGTTTTGAGGGACTCCTCCGAACCTCGTGGCCCCTTGAACGGATGATCGTTGTACTGGCGACCGAGGGAAGGGTGGGGGAGCCTGCGCGCGCCGTCGCATCCCGCATCAGAGAAGAATTCGGGGAGAAATTTCTGCGATTTGTCGTCACCGAACACCCCGATAACATCCCCGGAGAGATTCGCGGAAAGGGTTCGAATGAGACCTGGGCCGGGAAACAGGCGCTCGCCACGATCGACGAGCTCGGCATCGAATATCGGCGGGTCATCGTATCGGTCTTCGATATCGATACGGTCGCCCCGAGCGACTTCTTCGCCTGCCTAGCATGGCACTACCTCGCCGCCGAGCGCCCGCTCCGGTCGTCGTACCAGCCCATTCCCATTTTCAGCAACAACATCTGGCACGCTCCCGCATTCGCGCGCGTATTCGCGTTCTCAACAACGTTCTGGCAGATGATCCAACAGGCACGCCCGGAACAGCTGGTCACGTTCTCCAGTCAATCCATCGGACTGCAGGCGCTGGTCGATGTTGGCTTCTGGCAGATCAACGTTGTTTCTGAGGACTCCCAGATATTCTGGAAATGCCTCCTCCGATACGACGGAGACTGGCGGACCATCCCGATGCGATTTCCGGTCTACATGGACGCAAATGTCGCCCCGACATTCTGGGGCACGCTCGTGAACCAGTACAAACAGATTCGCCGCTGGCACTACGGAGTCGAGAATAACCCGTACTTCCTGTTCGGATTCATGAAGAATCCGCGCATTCCGTGGCGCACCAAACTGCACCACGCGTTCAACATGATCGAAAAAACCCACTCAAGCGCCACCAATGCGCTGATCATCTTCTTGCTCGGGTGGCTCCCGGTCAACATCGGAAGCGGGCAATTCTCGCAAACAGTGCTCTCCTACAACCTCCCGTTCATCACGAAGACTATCATGCTCCTCGCCATGGTCGGGCTAATCTCTTCCGCGATCATCTCGATGGTACTCCTCCCGCCGCGACCCCCGAACTTCGGAAAGTTCCGATACGCCTGGATGGTGCTCCAGTGGCTCTTGTTCCCAGTGAACTTCATCCTCTTCGGAGCGATTCCAGCCCTCGACGCGCAAACCCGCCTCATGCTGGGTAAGTACATGGGCTTCTGGGTCACCCCGAAATCCCGCTAGCACTCCAACCATGACCGCTTCGCCGCCGGCGCTCGCTTGCCGCACTGGTCATGCGCTCTGCGCGAGCATCCGGCGACTGCGCTGACGCAGGGCGGCCTCTAAGATGCATTCCAACTTATGGCTGTCGCAATGCTTCAGCATACCGAAATACGACAGCGCGTTGTGAGCACTGATTCGGGCAAGCATGCGCCGCTTAGTTCGCGTCCGTAGTACCGTGTGATGCGGCCGCACGACATAGCCAAGAAAATCAATGCCTTGGGAGTATTTTCGGATCCTCACTTTGTCCGAATGAAGTGCAAGACCCAATGACGACGAAAGAAATCCGGCTATCCAATCCCTGCACAACCCGAGTTCTGAAAAGTTCCTGCTCAATATGAGAAAATCATCGCAGTACCGCAGGTAGTATCTGCAACCAAGGTCATGCTTTACGAACCTATCCAGCTCATTGAGATAGATATTCGCAAATAGCTGACTCGTCACATTGCCCAACGGCAAGCCACTACCCGGCGCGGTATGAAAACTTGCGAGAATACGCTCGACAAGCCAGAGAGCGCCGCCGTCATGCACCTGCCGCCGGATAAGCGACGAGAGGGTGTGATGATCAACCGAATCAAAGAACCGCCGCACATCGCATTTCAGAGTCCAGAAGTTGCGCCGTCCGTTCAGACTGATTTTGCGGGAAAACACCTCCAGTCGTTGCACGGCCCGGTGCGTACCTTTCCCGACTCGGCATGAGTAGGAGTCGTGAATAAAAGTACGGTCAAAGAGGGGATAGAGAACGCGAAACAGCGCGTGATGGACAAGACGGTCGCGGACCGTCGCCTTGTGAATGCGCCGCACCTTCGGGTCTGCGACAGTAAACGGAACATACTTGCCATGCACATATGTGCGACTGGCAAGTTCTTCGTTGAGCGCAAAGATGGTATCCTCTACGTTAAACTGGAATTCTTGGACATCGCCCTTGGTCCGCTTCCCGGTCCGAAACTCCCGCCAAGCGGCAAAAAGATTTTCCGGCGATATGATACGCTCAAATACTCCCTCTCTGGTATGACCCCCCCCCGGCGATGTCCAAGCTCCAATCGTTCATAGAATTTTCGAATTCTACAAACTATTTTACTCTATCGGCGGGAAACTCCCTAAACGGGAACGCTACGGAATCTACGCTACAGCAGACCGCCTCTGCATAAGCATCATAGAAGACCTCATTGCCGGAGCGCTGGAAACAAAGGCCCTAAAACGCGCTCCACTAGTTCATGCCCGCCTTCGCATAGAAATGCTCAAGCGTCTCATCCGACTCATGCATGAGCTAAAAGCAGTGCCAGAAAAATGGTACATCGCCACCGAACAGGAGCTGCAGGAAATCTCCAAAATGCTCAATGGCTGGATTCGATACGTGGAGCATTAAACAAAAAGCCCCAGAATGGGGCTTTTTGTAAAAATCACCTGACGCGAACGCAGATTGTCGTTCGCATTGTCGCGGTTGTACCAATTCACGTACACCTTGCCGTCGTTGAAGTTCACGTTCGGCACGTTGCCATCGCGATACAACTCTTTGCGCCCGATGCCATCCATATCACCGACCACTCTCGCAAGAATGACCTGTGTTCACCGACGCATTGCCGGAATTTTTCAGGAGGCATAACCTCACCAGCAACGGGCACGTGGTTTTATTCGGCAAACCGATATCCCAATCCGTGCGGGACCGATTGTAAAAGCCGTATCTGTAGTATATCAAAAAGAACTGCCCAGTCCGGAAGATCGGACTGGGCAAGGGTACGAAGCAAGAAGTGAAAAGGCTACCCGGCCACCACCTGACGCGAACGCAGAATGTCGTGCGCAATGACGCGGTAGTCCCAATTCACGAACACCCTGCCGACGCTGAAGTACACGCG
>JADZAY010000007.1 GCA_020852375.1 Candidatus Yanofskyibacteriota bacterium | reverse complement strand
GCGGAAAACTATACACGATCGACCAGAGCAATAATCGTCTCATGATCTTCGACAGCGCTGCGGTGCCGGCAACTCCGACCCCAACCCCAACGCCGGGAGGCGCCGGCCCGGGTGCTCCGCCGCCGGATAGCGGGTTTTACCCCGAGCGTATCGTGGTGAACGACGATGAAGGATCTACCGATGCATCGAGTGTTCTGGTGAACATCTATGCGCGCTATCGCGGCACGTTCTCAGGGGTCGTGGATGTTTTGCTCTCGAACACTCCTGATTTCGCAAGCGCGATCCCATTCCGATATACGGTCCCGGACGCGGAGGGA
This sequence comes from Candidatus Yanofskyibacteriota bacterium, assembly GCA_020852375.1. Classification (GTDB taxonomy): domain Bacteria; phylum Patescibacteriota; class Minisyncoccia; order 2-02-FULL-40-12; family GWA2-44-9; genus JAGOPO01. The sequence continues at coordinate 5,124 of JADZAY010000007.1, read as the reverse complement.
GGTATATGGCCAAAGACCGTCGCATGGGATCTTTGTTTCGGTATCCCGAATGGGCAATGCGACCCTGGGCGGCGAACCGTCTATGCCCGGTTCTATGTGAATACACTTCCCCCCGAGGTGGCGCTGACCCCGATCGTCGCTCCGCTGGAAGACTAACCGCTTCACCCGTGCCGCTCCCATTCGAAAAGGCATTCCTCATCGTGTTGGACGGGTTCGGGCTCGCCGAGCGAGGGCCCGGGAACGCCATCACAGAAGCTGGAGTGCCGTATTTGGAGTCTCTCCTTGCTCGATATCCCGCTGTTTCGCTTGCCGCCGCCGGCCTCGTGGTTGGATTGCCGTGGGGCCAGCCCGGGAATTCTGAAGTCGGTCACTCCGCTATCGGGACCGGGCGCATCGTCATTCAAGATCTGGCGCACATCAATACCGAGATCCGTTCTGGGGCGTTTTTCAAGAACGCAGAACTTATCGGCGGTATCGATCATGCTGTAAAAAAAGGAACTGCACTTCATTTGATCGGCTGTACAAGTCCCGGAGGGATCCATGCGCATACCGACCACCTCATCGCGCTCATGGAGATGGCTCATCGGCGAGGCGCTCGGAAGATCTATGTGCATTTCATTGCAGATGGACAGGACGCTGCACCGCAGGACGCGATCAACGTGCTACATTCCCTTGAGCCCTATCTCAAGAAGTTCGGCGCAGTGGTTGCCTCGGTGCAGGGGAGGAGCTTTGCGATGGATCGTGTTCTCAATTGGAGGCTCACCGAGCGTGTATGGCACGCGGTTGTTGTTGGTGATGCGCGTCCGATCTCCGATGTCGGCACATATCTGCAGGAGTCGTATGAACAGGGAAAAACAGATTATGCCATTGAGCCCGCTACGGTTATGACGAAGGAAGGAGTTCCGGTCGGTTTGGTGCAAGACAACGATTCGGTTATCTTTTTCGATTTTCGAAACGATCGCGTTCGGCAACTTGCATCGCCGTTCATTTTTGCGCCGACATTCGATTCGTTTGATCCGGTCCGCCGTCCGGCTGGTCTGCGAGTGACGACCATGACAAAATATGCCGAAGAGTTCTCCGTACCGGTCGCGTATCCTGCGATACCGCTTCCAAATACAGCAGGAGAGATTATGAGCAAGGCTGGATTTCGCCAATACCGGATCGCTGAAAAGGAAAAAGAAGCACACGTGACGAACTTCTTCAACGGAGGGCGTATCGAGCCGTTTAGCGGAGAAGAGCGGGTCATCGTGACTTCGCGGCAGATGACCGGCGAAGAATATTTGGCACATCCGGAGATGTCAGCGGAAAAAATCGTTGATGTGGTGATGGAGCATCTCGATGCTGATGCGCGGCTGTTCGTCATCAACTTCGCGAATCCTGACATGATCGCCCACGCAGGCAATCTCCAGGCAACCATGGAGGCAATGCGGGTCGTAGATCGATGTCTCGAGCGCTTGATCGAGGCGATCCGCGGAAGGAGCGATTCGGTAGTGGTGATCACTGCGGACCACGGAAACGCCGAAGAGCTGGTCGACCCGCTGACCGGAGGAGAGGATACGCAACACTCAACTCGGAATGTGCCCACGATTTTCATCGCGCCCGAGCTTGATGGGCAGGGAGGCAAGACGCTTGAGGGTCTTGCTCTTGAAGCGCCCGTCGGGACGCTTGTGGATATCGCGCCGACCGTTCTCTACCTGCTCGGTATTGAAAAGCCACCAGAGATGACGGGGTCGCGCCTTATTACCATCTCAAGCGGTGCTGCCGCGAGGAAAATATGAATCTTTTTGATGAATGTTTATGTATGTATATGACTAAAACGAATGTGGCGCGGCGTAGAGACTGCTTTTGCCAGACGGTTACCGTTTTGTTCGGTGTGGAGGAGTTTTTCTACCGTTTGCATTCCGAAAATCCGCAAAAGGAAACGAGTTTTCATGGTATGATGAAGTGTGTTGCATGCTGATATGAAGCCGATCTTCTCTCGAATGCGGAGCGTTGCGATTGTTGGTGCAAGCATCGCGATCCTTGTCGCTGCTTTTCGGCTTACCGAGGCGGGCTCGCTGACACCGACTGCAGCTCCGGCGGGCACCATGACCTCGCTCAATGCGCTCTATGCGTCCCTTGCGAGCGATTCGTTCGATGCGTCTGCGATCGTCGCTTCGCGCAGTGGCGGAGCCCTTCAGATCTCAAAGTGTATCATCGCTCGCGCGACGGGCGGTTCGTGTCCATAATTCGATCGCTATGATCCGCCGATATCCCAACGCGGTGGCGATGCTTGTAGCGGTGACGACGCTGTTCCTGGCGGCGACCATGGTGTTCGCGCTCAACATTGATGCGGTCAACAAGTATGCGTGGGGCGAAAATATCGGGTGGCTCAACTTTAGCACTACCGAGGGCGATATTGATGTCGGCGCGACGACGATCGATGGGTATGCCTGGGGCGAGAACGTCGGCTGGATATCGCTGACTTGTGCGAACACAGGAACCTGTGGGACGGTCGACTACGGGCTTGGCTTCACGAGCCGGACCGCTGGCGACGACGCGGTCACGGGCTACGCCTGGGGCGAGAACGTCGGCTGGATCAGTTTCAATTGTGCCAATACCAGCAGTTGCGGGACGGTAAGCTACGGCGTGACCGTGAATGGGACGACCGGTGATTTTTCCGGCTACGCCTGGGGCGAGAACGTCGGCTGGATCAGTTTCAATTGTGCCAATACCAGCAGTTGCGGGACGGTAAGCTATAAGGTCACGACGAGTTCGCTCACTACCGCGACGCCGACGCCAACCCCGACACTCGGTGGCGGCGGTGGAATGGTTTTCAAGCCGCCGGTGGTGTCCGCGGCGCCTTCGCCGGGAATGACCCCGCTCGGAACGGCGACCCCGTCGGTGACTCCAACGACGACCGCTTCAGTATTACCGCCACTGCCGTCACCCAGCATCGTGCCGCCAACCGCTCCGCCGAGTGGTCGCGTTCCGCCTTCAGCCCCTCCAGGTGGAGCGCCGGTTCCTCCGACCGTTCAGCTTGGCAGGGTTATTAGCGACGCCATTGATTCGATCGCGCAACGCTTGTTCGGCGATATCGAGATCCCTGCGGTTCCGGCCTGCGGAGGCGCCGTCGGACTCGCGGCATGTGGAGCGACCGCTGCTGGTGCCGCTGCCGTGGGCGCGGCGGTTGTCGCGGCATTTGCGCAGAAAGAGGTCGCCGCTGGCACATTTTCACTCTTGCAGGTGGTCGGTCTGAAGCGGCGAACGAAAGTGTGGGGGTCGGTGTACGACTCGGTGACGAAGCGCCCTGTCCCATTTGCAAAGCTTGAGCTACTCGATGCGCATGGGCGTGTTCTTGAAACGCGATTTTCCGATCGGGATGGGCGCTACGGATTTCTCACAACGCCCGCGTCACTTCATCAGGAGTCGCTGCTGGTGACGCTCCGTGTCGAGAAGCCCGGATATCGATTTCCATCCTCGCATGGAGGATCGGGGACTGACTATATCGTCTACGACAACCTGTATACCGGCGGAGCGGTTGAGCTTCGTGGCGCCGGCCTCCTCCGATTCAACGTTCCTATGGACCCGATATCGCCGCAGCGCGCTCGGTTGAGCGAGTTTGGGCGTGGGCTACTGGGAACGCTTGGCGACCGCCTGTTGTCATTCGCGTTCTTTGCGGGATTGATCACGGTGCCGTTGAACTGGTGGTTCGTGCCGTCGACGAAGAATCTCGTCATACTGGTATTGTTCTTCGGCGTGAACGCCGTACGCATGTTTGCACTCCATCGGCCGTATGGCACGACGGTTGATGCCCTGACCGGAAAACGAATGTCGTTCGCTCTCGTGACCCTGAACAATGCCGCTGGGGAGCGGGTGGGATTCTCCGTTTCTGATGAGTATGGGCGATTCATCCTGCCCGTCGAACGCAGTGTTGAGTATGAAATGATTGCCTATACGCCCGCGAATGTATCGCCGCAACGCGTTGTGCGTCGGGGGGTACGCGGCCGTTCGCGCGTCTCGAAGCGCGGATGGATCACGGAGGATGTCCATATCTGAGTCTATGACGAACCGGGCCTATCACAATCTACGACTTGCCGCTCCGCTCCTTTGGGGGGTTGGGGTATTATCCGCCCTGCTCGTCGTTGCAGAGGGAGTGTGGGAGCTGGCGCAGGGCACCGCTCGTCCGTCGTCCGCCTTCCTGGCGACGCTCGGTGACGGGCTCGATACGCTTGCGATGCGGCTCGAGTGGGTTCCTCAACTCGTGAATTCCTTTGGAGCTACGCACGCAAACAATCTCATGCTGACCGCGATCCTGACTTCGGTGGTCTCTTGCGCTGTCGCATTTCGGAAATTATCGCTGTGGGTGCGGCAGCCGGGGGATATCATCCCGGCGTCGCGGTATGCTCTTCAGCGGGTTCGGAGGGTTATTGCGCCGAGTCGCGATGGCAACGGCGGCCGGGCCTGGGGGGTGGTGGTGGACGCAGACACCGGATCACCGATCTCCTTCGCGGCCGTTCATCTGCTGGATCGTGGAGGTGGAACGGTCGTCCGAACGATCGCCGGCCCCGATGGGGTGTATGGCTTTCCCGCATCACCAGCATCGTTGGTTGCCGCAGGGGAACCGATCCGTGTTGCGGCCTGGAGGAGCGGGTGGGTTCAACATCCAGCCCGCGGCTCTCACGAGCGTATCGCCTTAACTTCGTGGGGCGCGCATGCTGAGGTGAAGCGGATCTCTGCGATGGCACACGCTGTTGGGACCGCTGCGTTTTGGGGGCAAGTCGCGGTTGTGCCTATCGCGTATAGCATTCAGCCGGGCATCGTGCTCGCGTGCGCCCTCGTGGCATTGCCGGTTTGCGCCGTCCTTCATATATTGCCTGGAAGATCCGCGGCGAGATCGTCGGGAGCGCCACCGGTTTGATGTGAGTGAGAAGAGTGCGAGCCTCCTCGAAGGCCTGTGCGGTAGTAGTACGCGCAAGCCATGTCCCGGAGAATCCTCGAACATCTCACAGATCTGAAGCCCTCCGCCACCGCCTTCATCGCGGTGCTGATGCTTGCCTCTCTGGCAACGGCAGGAAGCCTCACCCCCTCGGCGTCTCCCGCCTCCACCATGCACTCCCTGTCAGAGGTCTACGCCTCCATCGC
>JADZAY010000006.1 GCA_020852375.1 Candidatus Yanofskyibacteriota bacterium | reverse complement strand
TCCCGGTCCGCGAAGCCTCGCTGGGGTGCCGAGGCGTTCGGTCGTGGAGGAAAGACCCTACCGCATCGCCGCTATGTCTTCCGGAGGCTTCCGAGCGGAAGGAATCACTGGCATCCGTTGGCGATGCTGACGGAGGGCATGGCGGAGAGGTGGGGGCGTTGAGAGTCGGGGTGCCGAGGGGAGTGGGAGGGTGTGGTCGAGAGGTGGAGTATGGGGGCGGGGAGGCGGTGTGGTATGATGATATATAACGGAGGGAATGAACTACGACGTTATCGCTATCGGGTCGGCGACCCAAGATGTCTTTTTCAGCGCGGATGCGTTCCGCGTGCTCGACGACGACCAATCTCCTACGCGAAAAGGATTGTGCGTCCCGTTTGGCTCGAAGGTGCCGGTCAAGAAGATCGTGTTCGCATCAGGGGGCGGTGGCACGAATGCGGCGGTCACGTTTGCCCGTCAGGGGTATCGTGCTGCGTGCATCGGTGTGATCGGAAAAGACCCGAACGGCGCCGCGATACTCGATGAGCTTCGGCGCGAGCGGGTCGACGGGAAATACATGATGGCGGGCGATGACGATATTACCGCGTACTCGTCGATCCTGGTTGGCGACGGGGGTGAACGCACGATCCTGTCGTACAAGGGCGAGGGGCTTCACTGGCATCCGGAGCACATCCCGTGGGACCGGCTTTCTGCGAAGTGGGTGTATGTGAACTCGCTCGGCGGAAGTATCGAGATGCTTGAGCGTATCGCGGCGTTCGCACAGCGGACCGGAGCACATGTAGCGACCAACCCAGGGCCAGGAGAGCTGGCACATGGTCTTGCAGTGCTTGCGCCGCTCTGGAAATCATTTGATATCGTTGGGATGAACCAGGAAGAAGCGGCTCAGCTCACCGGAAAGTCGTTCGATGATCCCGACGCTATCTTTGCTGCGCTTGATGATGCGATCGGAGGGATCTGCAGTATGACGAACGGGCCGCGCGGTGTTGCTGTTTCCGATGGGCGCATGCGGTATACTGCCGGAACCCCGGAGGGATCTACGATCGAGCGCACCGGTGCGGGGGACGCGTTCCATGCCGGTTTTCTCGCTGAGTTCATTCGTTCCGGAAGCATCGAAAAGGCGATCCAGTTCGGCACCGCGAACGCCACCTCGGTCGTCATGCAGTACGGGGCGAAAGCGGGCATTCTCCGAGTCGGGGATATTGGCTCGTGGCCGTTGGTCCCTGTGGTGCGTACCAGCGTGGGTGCGCGGTGAATGCGGCACAAAAAAAGACCGTTGCGATATCCTGTCTTTTCGCAACGGTCTCACGGCACCCCGCCCAGGATCGGGCGGGCAGGAGGCGAACATGCCCCGTACGGATCTCCGTACGAGCAGGCCCCGAGAGGAACGCTTCAGTGATCGCGGTCGGCAACCGCGGCTCCAGTCCTCGCGGGAGTGCAGAGGCGCTGTGCCCTCTGCGCCGGTTTCGGCCGGAGAGGTGAAGGTTATAGAAAAAGAGCGGGTGTGGAGGTTCGGCCCCGGGTGCTGCCGACGGCGGATGCGTCGCGCCGGCGACGCACGGTCCTTTTGTCGGTAGGATGGGCTAAGACATCCCCCGGAAGGACGCGCCAGGTCTAGCAGCGCCGGACCGAACCTCCACAGAGGCATCATACCACGATGCTTATTTTGCGTCAAGTGCCTCGAGTATGTTCAAAAAATGAAAGACGCCACATGGTTTGGGAATAGTATTCCCGCCTCGTTTGTGGCGTCGTTCTACTCGGGATCGCTGTTCTCCGGTGCCGCTTACGCGTCTGCGGTTGAAACCGGCATGACGTCTTCGTCCCTTTCGGGCTCCTTTAGAAAGGAGTCATGATTGTGCCCGGTGTTCCATCTCCGTTTCGACGAGGAGGTCGCGGCCGAGTGACAGGAGGACGTTTGCTTAAAACTCCCATCCTCAGCTATTCCAGTCGACGATCGATGGCGGGCTGCTCCCATGTGTGGGAGAGCGCTGGTAGGTACTAACGGAATGCACCGCGCGTTCGTATCAGGTTCTTCTTACGAGGCACTTTTATACCTCGGATCGAAACACTGCTACCCACGCCGTCCTCTAGCCAACGGGCTCACCAGGAGCCTGGCCCGAGCGTGGCAGAAGTATGATAGCATTTCTGAACCATTTTGTCAATACCCCCAAAAATGGCCATTTTATGCACATCCGCCGCGGCTCCAGGCGGGGTATACTGAAGGAAACCATGCGCGACCCGTTCAACAAGCTTGCGCGTCTCATGCGCGCCGATCCGAAGGCGCTTTTTGCCATTGAGCAGAAGATGAACGCGATCACCGGGCAGGAGGGTGTGTTCGAAGATATTGCTCGGCAGATCGACATCACTGTGGACCGTACGCTTGCCGGTCTTGGGGTGACACGGCGGGACGGTCTTGCCGCGGTGTATGCGGCGCTGGTGGAGCGGCTGGGGCACCTCGATGGTCATTTGTACGATCTACTCGATCGCCCCGATCTCACGAAACCAGAAGAAGCGTGCGCGAAGCTCTGTACGACGGTGGCGAAAGTGTTCGTCCCGCCGCCAGGATTGTTCATCAAGCGCGAGCGGATGGTGGAGCTGTTGGAGCAGTATCCGCCCGCCAATCTGCTCGAGCACTTTGGATATGCGACCGTTCGCGACCTAGTGGACCGGGAGGGTTTCGCGTCGGTCATGGTGTCATTACGGTTCACGCAGACCGATGAATGGATGCACGAGTTTTTCGAGAAGGCATATTCCGGCCTGACGGCCGACGACTTCGAGGAACGCGAGGTTGATCACTTGGTGCTTGATACGAAATGGCTTTCGGTCGCCGAAAAATTTCTGCGGAGGAAGTATCACAACGTTTCCCACCTGAAGGAGCTGGGCATCATTTTTGTGATCCCAGCCAGTATTGAGGGGAAGGGTGCGACGTTGCGCTTGTTCACCCTCATGCTGCACTATCTGCACGAGGTTCCCTTCTACGCGAGTTTGTTCCGGCGCTACCTCGGGCATCCGGATTTCGGGACGATCTTCAAGAGTCTTCTTCGGGGGGATGTGTCGAGTGCGCCAGCGCCGAACGATGGGCGAGTGGCGTGGCGCGTCGTGCAGCAATACCTTGCGAAGAAGGATATCCACGACCCGCGTCTGGGCGAGCCGCATGTGAATCCGGAGGCCGACCATTGGTGGCGGGCTGAGGACGACCTGAGCCGTTTGTCTCGCATTCTCGGGCGCGATCACGGCGGGCTGGATCTCGGGTGGTGGACGGGCCTCGATTTCATCGGGGAAGAATTCGTCGATCCTGTAAGCGGCCAGCAGCAGTTGCTGAGTTTTGACCTTATCGATCTTCTGATGTCGCTCGTACATGGCGACGGACCTCGCGCGGAATATCTCTACCACCAGCAGGAGGCGCTGTGGAACAAGATCTTCGTGGAATATATGGGTCGGGAGCGCATGCAGGAGCTGATCGAGGAGCATATCGTTGACGGCTTTATCGTGCTAGGGAACGGATATAACCATACGACCTGATGGAACTGCGAGAGTATTTTGCGCAGGCGAAAGCGGAGGGCTGGGCGATCGGGCATTTCAACTTCGCGACCGCCGATGTTTTGCGCGCGATCGTTGAAGGCGCGATGCGAGCTGGTGCGCCGTGTGTTTTGGTGGGGACGAGCCCTGGGGAGGCGGAGTTTCTCGGTATGGCGGAAGCGGTGGCGCTCGTTCAGGCGGCGCGCCGGTCTGCGGAATTCCCCGTATTTCTCAATGCCGACCACTTTGCATCTTTCGATGCCTGCAAGGAGGCGATCGATGCGGGGTATGACTCGGTGCTCTTCGACGGTTCTCGCTTGGCATACGAGGTAAACGTCATCGAGACCCAGCGCGTCTGGCAATACGCCCAGACTAAGCGCGGGTCGTTCATGGTAGAGGCGGAGGTCGGCTATCTGAAGGGGCGGTCCGAAGTGCAGACGGAGGTCGTCATCGGCAGGGACGATTTTACAAAGCCGGAGCAGGCCGCCGATTTTATCCGACGAACCGGCGTCGAGCGATTTGCTCCCGTGTTCGGGAATATCCATGGCATTGTGACCAAGCAGGAAGAAGTTCTCGACATCGAGCACCTCGCCAGGGTTGCCGCCGCGATTCCGGATGCCTACCTCGTGCTTCACGGAGCATCGGGCCTTCCCGATGAACAGGTCGTGAGCGCCATCCGAACGGGCATCACGAATGTGCATTTCAATACCGAGCTTCGTGTGGCGTATCAACGCGAGCTTAAAGAGGAGCTGGCCGAGCATCCCGGCCAAACGACTCCCTATCGCTACCTGCAGTCGGCGGACGACGCGGTACGGGATGTGGTCGAACAAAAATGCCGCCTGTTCATGGCGGCCCGTATTCATCCATAATTGTTGAAATCTATGATGGAATTCCTCTCTGCATATACCGGTCTGGGGTCAATCGTGTTGAGTGTCGTGCTGGGGGTTGTGTTTGTCGTGCACGGGTGGCCGAAGCTTCGAAATCCGGGAGGTATCGCCAGTGCGCTCGGGCTGCCAAAGGTGGCGGGGCTGCTGCACGGGTTCGTCGAGTTCGCCGGAGGCATTGTGCTGGTTTTGAGCCCGTTCATCTATCTCGGGCAGCTGTTCGATTGGTCGGCCATCCTGCTTGCGGTCATTATGGTCGGCGCGACCTACTTCAAAGCGGTTCGCTGGCAAATCGGGTTCAACGGGGGAAACAAAATGGGCTGGGAGTTCGATGTGGTCATCCTCGGCGGTCTTCTCGCGCTCCTGCTCGGCTAGTTATCCTCATTGACGCACGAGTGCATGGTGCTAGCATAGGGCAGCTAACTCGCTGACCGTGTTTCTTTCGTTCCGTGTTAGTCTCGTACTAACCAAGAAGGCCGTTGCCTGTTTTCCTGCGCCCCGAGCGCGCGCGGAAAAGCAGTCAACGGCTTTTTTGTACTAACTCATTCTTTCATATGAAAGGCACCGTACATCGTATCAACCGTCTCGTCGCATCGCTCTCCGTGTTCGCGATGCTTGCAACCTCGTTCGTCCCGCTTCCGACGCTGGCGGCTCCGACCTCGTTATTTTCAGATAGCTTCTCGGGCGGCATTTCACAGTGGACAAAAGTTCCCGCAAGTGCGAAATGGGCGCATGATGGGGGCGCCGGCAACCTTGCAGACGGTTCTGTGCGGGCGAAGGGTGATACGGGAAGCTCCAACGACAATCTGACGGCGAAATTTACGGCATCGGGTAGCCTCGGGTACGAAGGACTTATTGTTTCCTTTGCATATCGAGCGGGAAAAATCGTGATTCCCCATCACGGTGCCCCATATGTTGATGACGGTCTCGAAGACAGCGACGGTGACTATGTTCGGCCCGAATGGACTATGGACGGCTCCACTTGGACTCCATTTCCTGCTTCGTACACTATCGACGACACAAAAGATGATGGTCAGTGGCACAATGCCTCCTACACGCTCCCGACGTCTGCGAGCAACAAGCTTGGCTTCAATATTCGTTTTGTAAGTCACTTAGATTCGGATTCCGATAAGGTTTGGATCGATGATGTAGAAGTTACGGGAGATCAGCTGATCGCGCCGAAGCTGAAGGTTCGGAAGGTTGTCATCAACGACAACGGTGGCACGAAGGGTGCCGGTGACTTCAGCTTCACGATTTCGCAGCCCGACAGGTTTGATGTGCGCGCATCGACCTCTGCGGATTTCCAGGAGTTCACCATCGGTACGACAACATTTTCGGTCGTCGAAGATGAGGTGCCCGGCTATCGAGCCGAGTATCAGGGATGTTCCCTGAATACGGATGCGGAATACGGGCAGGTCTACGAATGTACGATTACGAACGACGACCTTGCGCCGTCGCTTACGCTCATCAAGCATGTTGAGGGAGAAACCGATGCTGTTCCAGCTGACTTTCAGCTGACACTTTCTTCGGTGACATCGCCATCGGCCTCTCCAGTCCCCCAGAACACCGCAATTCCGCTCTCCGCAGGAACCTACACAGTGGGAGAGGAGGCGGTCGCTGGCTTTACACCGACATTCTCAAACGACTGCGACGAGAATGGGAGTGTTGTATTGGCGGTTGGGGAGAATAAGACCTGCATTGTCACGAACACCTATAACCCGCAGCCGACGCAGACATCCGAGACCATTGTGGTCCGGGCGGAAGACCTCGGCTCTGCGTATACCGACTCTGGCAAGTGGTACCTCTATAACGATGAGACCGATGTCACCGATAATACGCTCGGCTCATTCGTGAATGGGCCCGCCACGGCACCGTTAGGCGATGGGAGCGTGCAGATCAGCGTGTCGGGCTCGCAACGCCGCAATCTGGCCACCTCGCGGTATGGTGGAGTTCTGCTCGCAGATGTTACTTCGCTGAAATACAGCACCTACAATCCATCCGCAGGCAACGGCGGGAGCGCGAATCGTTCCGGCTACTTGCAGTTCAATGTTGATTTCACGGGTGCGAACACCTGGCAGAGGCGGCTCGTGTTCTTGCCGTCTGACAACGGATCCGTTGCACAAGACACCTGGCAGGAGTGGGATGCTATCAATGGGGGCGCCGCTCTCTGGCGCTACTCTGGGGCAACATGGCCAGTGACCGGGCAACCAGGGACGACACCGAAGACGTGGAGCCAAATCCTTTCCGATTATCCCGCAGTGCGAACCCTCGCAACGGGGCGTTCCTCGGTATTCGCGTCGGTGAGCCGTATCCCGATGGATACGCGGAGAACCTCGATAAGGCCGTCGTCGGCATCAAAACGGGGCTGAACACGCACACGGCAACATTTGACTTTGAGCCAACGCCGCCCTCGACCGTGAATGTGTGCAAGCTGAACGAGCGTCAGCAGCCGCAGAGTGACTGGCAGGTGATGTTGTTGGGTGACTATATCGGTTCGGTGACTGTGCCCGCCGACGGTGCTGTGCACGCGTCGGCTCCGCTGGCATCGGGGAGTTATGTGTTCATCGCGAACGGGACGTACTCGTATCGACCGAGCGATCCGAACGCGACCGATGCTGACGCGGCGTTCTCGAAGCGGCAGGCCGGAGAGGCCGGATATTATACGGGCGGTACGCTGGGCGTGTATGCACCGTGGGCGAACGGCAATAATTTTGCTGCCCCATGGACCGGGTACTTGAGCTTGTTGGTGGGTGGGCAGACCGCGCACAACTGGGGCGACGCCTTCAACGCCGATCATCGTTACGCGCAGGCATACGCGACGGCCGGTGGTCCGGTGGACTTTCGTATCCTCGATAGTGCGTATGGCGACAACAGCGGGACGCTGACCGTCGATATTTACTCCGGTCGTCTTGGTACGACGATCGGCGAGAACGGCTGTGCGACGTTCACGAATGTCCCGCATGGCGACTATACAGTGGATGAGATCCAGCAGGACGGCTGGACCAATGTGAGCGGTCTTGGTGGGGTGACCGTGGATGATGCGCAGGAGACCTTTACCATCGTGAACGATGGACCGGATCCTATCGCGGCGACTGTGAATGTATGTAAGTTGGACGAGGATGAGGCTCCGCAGGCCGGATGGCGTGTCATGTTGCTGGGCGAGAAGCTCGAAACCGTCACCGTGCCCGCGTACAGTGGGAGCGGCACTCCAATCGCGGCCTCCTCTTTGGCGACGCTCGCGAGCGACGAGCCGTATGTGCTCGTCGCACGCGGTACCTACTGGGCGAACGACGGCATTACCGCCGACGCGAAGTACTCGGTGCGCGCGCCGAGTACGACATGGACAGATCTCGTGCAGAACTATGAAAGCTATGGACCCGAGCTGCTCGACCTTCAGGTCAATGGTGCCTCACCCGACTGGGGTTCCTACTTCAGCGGGCACACCTACGCCATCCCATTTACGGGTACGGGAAACGCGGTGGTGTTCACGCTCAACGATGTATACCCGCAGAACAACGAAGGTAGTCTTACCGTTGATATATATCCCGGCTACCTCGGCACGACCGGCGGCGAGAACGGGTGCGCGACATTCGAGAGCGTTCCGTTGGGAAACTATACGGTGGATGAGGTTCAGCAGGATGGCTGGACTAATGTGAGCGGCCTCACATCGGTCGCGGTGGAGGGCTCGCAGGAGACCTTTACCATCGTGAACGATGGGCCGGATCCGGTTCCCACGCCGTCGCCGACGGTGTCGGGTATGAAGTTCAACGACCACAACAGCAACGGGCAGAAAGATGAAGAGGATGCGGGTCTTGCCGGCTGGACCATCAATGCGTACGAGTATGTCGAGACGCTTTCAGTGGATGCCGCAGCTATGGGCGGAGTCGACAGCTCCGCGCTTCCGGCGGGGGATTACCTCGCGGTTGCCACGGGCACTTGGGAAAACCGCCGTTCACCGCTGAACCTCGTGGATACCGAATACTCTACCGAGGACACCTGGGCATCGCACATGGACGGGTTCACCGGGTATGGCGACGGTATTCTTGAGCTTCAGATAGCCCAGCAGTTCGGAGACTGGGGGCCATACAACAGCGACCATGCCTATGCGCGCATGTTCACGGCATCGGGAACGTCGGTCAACTTCCGCGTGTTCGATGGTGATGCGAGCACGAACACTCCGAATGTAAGCTGGTATGGTGATAATGTTGGCAGCCTTACCGTAAAGATCTACCGTCACATCGGAACCGATACGACCGATGGCTACGGGAGCTACTCCATTGATATCTCCGATGCCGCAGAAGAGGTGTTGGTGTGCGAGGTTCAGCAGGAAGGGTGGGCGCAGACCTACCCGACCGCACCGGGATGCCACTCGGTCACGCCGAGCGGCGAGCCGGTGAGTGGGTTGGACTTTGGCAACCACAGCGATGCAGTCATCCCGACGCAGTATCTGGAGGTGACTTCTGCGTGTAGTAATGATGTCGAGGGCTCCTGGCGCTGGCGCGTCTTCAATCCGAATGATTTTCCGCTCTCCTTTGATTGGACCATCGGTTCCGGGCCGGGAGAAAGCGGATTCGGTATCGTCCCTGCAGGGGAGTCGGTCTACCTTGAGACTGGTGATCATCCCGGGGAATCGTTGATGGTGCAGGCGACCGTTCCGACCGGTGATGAGTACGGCTCGACCATTCCGTTCCAGACATCGGCATCCCATGATGATGGGGTTGGGGTCTGCGACGGCGATGGGCCGGTGTCTCCGTTGCTCCGCGTTCGAAAAGTGGTCGTGAACGGTCAATTCGGCGAGCTGGCATCTTCCGACTTCTCGCTCTACACCGATGGCATCCTGGTCGCGCATAACCAGTGGTATACAGTCGCGGCCGGGGACCATAGCATTACCGAATCGCCGGAACTCGCGAGTTATGTGGCATCCTACAATGAGGCGTGCTTGCAGGGCGGCATCTCGCTTTCGTCCGGCGAAGAGGTGACCTGTACGATCACGAATACCTACCGGTCCGATGACGGTGAAGAAGAGACTCCGACCCCGACTCCTACACCGACACCGGCTACGCGTGCTTCAGATAACGGCGGCGGAGGCGGCGGCATCGTCTATAGCCCGACAGCGACCCCGACGCCGACCGGTGGCGATCAGGGAGGTGGTTCGTCAACCCCGACACCCCCGGCTCGTGGTGGCGGAGGCGGTTCGACCGGTGGCGGTGTGAATGGGGAGACGCTTGGTGGGCTGACCGGCGGCGAGGTGGGAGGGGGGACATCGTCCGCATCGGCGACCCCGACGCCCTCGACGATCGGTGACGGCTCTGGGAACGATCAGGTCGCTGCTATCGGGAGCTTCTTCGGGTGGTCATTCCCGTGGTGGATCCTCCTGCTCATCCTGCTCGCGATTCTGCTCTGGTGGTGGTTTTTCCGTCGGTCTCAGGGAGACCGCTCGTAGGTGTCTGCGCGTACCCCCGCCCATACTGGGGCGGGGGTATTGCGTTTTCGGGGAATTCTGTTATCATTTCTTCCTACGCGCTCTGGTGAGCGACTAACTATTTTCGCAGATGACCAAGCATTCGACCGCAGCAAAATTGGAACTTGAGGCCTCAACCCGCGATATCGTGGGCAGTCGTGTTCGTCAGCTCCGGGCGACCGGCGTTGTTCCGGCGGTGCTCTACGGTAAGGGCCAGGAGGCTATGAGCGTCCAGGTGTCGGGGAAGGAGTTCGATGGCATTTTCCGCAAGGCCGGCGAATCTACGCTGGTGTACCTGAAGGTCGGAGGTCAGTCGTACCCGACGATCATCAAAGAGGTTGAGCGCGATGCGCTGACCGGTGAGACGCTCCATGCCGATTTCTACAAGGTGTCTCTGACCGAGAAGATCAAGGCGATGGTGCCGGTGGTCTTTGTGGGCGAGAGCCCGGCGGTCAAGGAGCTGAAGGCGATCTTCGTCCGCAACGTGAACGAGCTCGAAGTTGAGGCGCTTCCGCAGAACTTGCCTCATGAGGTCACGGTTGATGTCAGCTCTCTGAAGAACTTTGGCGATCAGATCACCTTGGGTGACGTGAACGTCGATGACGCGGTTCTGGTCGGTGGCGCCGATGAGATCATCGCGACCGTTCAGGAGCCGAAGTCCGAGGCTGAGCTTGAGGCAGAACTGGCCGCTCCGACGACCGATGTGTCGGCCGTGGAGGAGATCAAGAAGGAGGAGAAGCCTGCCGAGGAAGGCGAAGAGGGCGCAGAAGCCGCTCCTGCCGAGGCAACGGAGTAATACTCGAATCTCGAACAAAGCCCCGCGATCGCGGGGCTTTGTGTATGAAAAAGCCCACCGAAGTGGGCGAACAGCTAGGAGAAGGTGACCTCTTCGATGTACTCGAAGCAGAGGTCCTGCATGGATGGCGAGAAGTTGCAGGAGAGGCAGTGGTATCCACCTCCGTTGAGAGCCGCGAGCGGCTTCTTGCATTCGTAGCAACACAGGACTAGCGTTACTGGTGCGCCGTCGTCGCTCGTTTTACACGATGGACAGAAGCGACGCTGGTTGTTGCTCAGCCGAATGCGCCATTGCACATGCCACAGTAGAGGACCTCGACCTTGTTGGGCGGAGGCGCCTCCTCCTCGGCGTCGCCGCTGGTGATCTTTGCAACGAGCTCCGTCAATCGCTTCATGACTTCCTCCCAAGAGGTACTCAGCGTACCTTTATGTTGAAGCTATGTCAACGCGTAGAGAGCAGGCGCTCCCAAGCGGCGTGGCGGGAGGGAGAGAGGGTGAGCGCCTGGAGAACTGCCGCGGTGATGTCCGATGTTTTGAAGAGGAGCTCTTCGTTCAGGAGGAGGCGCCGCCAGCCCATGGCGCGGGCGAGCGAATCAACCGCGAAAAGATGTTGGGCTGCGTCGAGGCGGATGGTTGCCGATCCGGAGGCGAGGAGAAGGTCGATGGCACGGGCGGCGAGGTCGGTGAGTCCGTCTCCTGGGCGTGCGGTCAGGGCAATGTTCTGCGCTATCACCGGTGTCGGGGTTGGGGCGGGGGATGTGCTGGGCAGCGAACGAGCGTGCCAGAGGGAGCGTCCGATGAGGAGGAGGGCGACGAGAAGGACGACCCGAAATACGAGCAGGTACGCGTGGTCAGTAAGCCAGGCGCGGAGCTTGCCGCCCCATCCGGGACGGGGGGTGAAGAGCGGTCCGGGGAGCGCCGGTCCGATGGGATCGATGAGTGGCGGCTGACTGGTCATGCCGTCGTACTACCATCCTTGAGCCCCTCCTGCAAGGCGGTCACAATGCGATCCATATCTCCTCCGAGAATCTTCGGGATATTACTCCAGCTTTCCTTGATGCGGTGGTCGGTGATGCGATCCTGGGGGAAGTTGTAAGTTCGGATCTTCTCGCTTCGATCTCCGGTACCCACCTGCTTTCGCCGCTCCTCGGACACATTTCCGGTCTGTTCGAGGCGCTGCAGTTCGGCCAGTTTGGTGCGAAGCACTTCCATAGCGCGCTCGCGGTTCGCCAGCTGGGAGCGTTCTTCTCGTGCAGAGATGACGATGCCGCTGGGCTTATGGTGGAGGCGGACGGCCGTTTCAACCTTGTTCACATTTTGTCCGCCCGGGCCTCCGGCGCGCGAAAACGTGACCTCGAGATCGTTCGGGTTGATGGTGACTTCCTGCTCGGTCGCCTTTTTCAGAACGGCGACCGTCACGGTGCTGGTGTGGACGCGGCCTGACTTTTCGGTCTCTGGAACCCGCTGGACACGGTGAACACCGGATTCGTTCTTCATGGCATCGTAGGCCCCGGCTCCCGAGATCTCGAATGAGACGTATTTGAGCCCGCCAAGGGAGGTTTCATTGGAGTCGATGACGGTCACCCGCCAGCCTTTGAGCGCGGCATACTTCTTGTACATCTGAAGCAGCTCCATTCCGAACAGAGCGGCTTCATCGCCGCCGGCACCGGGCCGAACCTCAACGATGGCCTCGTTGCCTGGCGCACTACCGCCCTCCGCGGCCTTCTGTTTCTTGCCCATCTCCGCCCAGTACCGCCAGTCGTGGGCTTGATTGTCGTCGTGATGATCCGACATGACGTGTACAATGCAAAAGCCGCCTTTTCCGGCGGCCGATGCCGTTACTTCTTCGCGGTGGATGCGCTCTTCGCGAGGCGCTTCTTGAAGCGGTCGACGCGACCGCGGGTGTCGACGATCTTTTCGGTGCCCGTGTAGAACGGGTGGCACGCGGAGCAGATGCTCACCTCGAGCTTCTCCTTGGTGCTGCCCACGGCAAAGCTGTTCCCGCATGCGCAGGAGACCTTTGCGGTGGGATGATAGATTGGGTGGATATCTGCCTTCATAGCGTTCCCAGTATAGCAGCTCGGGGCGATTCTGTCCAGGATTCTCCACAGGCGACCTCATCTGCGTGTGGTATGCTGGTGGGGTATGGCCATCCGAAGACCGCTATTCTTCCTTCATGCCGTCGGGGCCGCGCTGTTCGTTGTGGGTGCTGTGAGTGCGGTCGCGTGGCAACGGGAGAACCTTCTTTTTGCACGCAGTAGTGCCAGCGGGGAGCGCTTGGTGATCGAGTGTTCAGGTGATGCCGCATGCCCGGCGGGGATGTACTGCGGAGCAGAAGGTGTGTGTCGGGATCCATTCGCGTGCCCGGCGTTTCTGGATGCTCGGTGGCGGAACGGCACGGACATGACCGCCGGCGGAGTGTTCTCCGAGATCCGAAACGGCAAATATCTTTCGCTTGTCCAGCCGGCCAGTCTTTGGGGGCGGTATGTTCGCAGGTATTGGACGCTGCGCGCGACGGGAGGTCCGGCCGGTACACACTCGTACGAGCGCGTCGTGTTGAAGCGGTTTTCTGAACCGATGAACGCACTGGCGGGGCATCTCCGTGTGAATCTTTCCCGAGTCCAGCACTACTTTTCGTGCACCGGGTGCTTGGCAAGTAGCCCTATTATGCTGCTGGGCGGGTACAATTCCGCACTCTGGCCGGCGGATGGGACATGGGTCCGCGATCTGACGGTCGGGGCGACCCAGCAGATTGTGCCGGTCGGGGTCACCCCGACGCCATATCCGATGCTGGGCGGTGTCGCATATCAGCATAATAACTTCGGGGTCGGCAATCCAAGCCTCTTCCCGCTTTCGCAGCCGCAGACATGGCCGGACCGCATGGTCGACATTCAATGGTACATCACACCGGGAGGCGATATGTATATGCGCGTTGACGGGCAGCAGTGGGTAAAAACAAGCATTCCATCGTCGGTCGTTCCACCGAAGGAGCGGCATCTCTACGGGGTCGCCCTTGGTTGGGTGAGCTCGTCCTCGGGCGGGAGCGTCGATATCGAGCAGTTACAGCTCTACCCGCTCTCCTGCAAAACGGCATCCGACCGAGAGTAGCGGAGCCTGTGCCACTTGCCAGACGATCGCTCTTTTGCTATGCTATTCCGGCGTAATAATTGATTTGTCCGGTAGTGCGGCGTGTGGGCCCTCAGGGACCAGAGACGCGCCAGACAGTGCACGGCACCGGGCACGACCCACATGACCGATACCGAGAAGGACTCATTGATCCCGTACGAAGAGATGCTGCAGGCCGGTATGCACTTCGGCCGCAAGCGAACCGTATTTAACCCCACGATGGGGCAGTATGTGTTCTCGGTCCGTGACGGCATTTGCCTCATCGACCTGCTCAAGACTCAGGCGGCACTCAGCTCCGCCATCGATCTTTTGAACAAAACCCTTCAGGAGGGCGGTTTGGTGCTGTTTGTTGCGCCGACCAAGCAGTCGCAGGAGTCCATGCGCGCACTCGCCGATGCGGCGGGTATGCCGTATGTCATGGATCGCTGGCTTGGCGGTACCCTGACGAACTTCAAGGTGATCAATGCCCGCGTGAAGCGCCTGATCCAGCTTGAGGAAGACAAAGCCGCCGGCCGCTGGGAGAAATACACTAAGAAAGAGCAGCTCGAACTGAGCCGTGAGCTCGCCGAGATGACACGCAACTTTGAGGGCCTCAAGAAGCTGACCCGTATGCCGGATATGGTGGTCGTCTCGTCCGTCCGTGAGGGCGCGCTCGCCATCCATGAGGCAACCAAGATGGGAGTAAAGGTGATGTCGATCGCGAACACCGATGCGAACCCGAAGGGTCTCGTGCAGGTCATCCCTGCGAACGACCGCTCGAAGAAGTCGGTCGACCTCCTCCTCGTGGCGATGCGCGAGCATCTGCAGACGAAGGCGGCGTAGTGGTGTATCATTCATTTCATGAGCACTGTTGAACTGATCAAGGAACTTCGCGACGAGACGGGGCTCTCGTTCGATAAGATCAAGAAGGCGCTCGACGAGGTCAGCGGCGACAAGGAGCGCGCACTCGAGCTCCTCCGCTCGCAGGCCGGAGCCGCTGCCGCCAAGAAGGCGGAGCGCGAGGTGAAGGACGGCGCTATCGGCGCATACGTGCATAGCACCGGGAAGATCGGCGCTATGGTCCAAGTCGGGTGCGAGACGGATTTCGTTGCCCGTAACGACGACTTCAAAACGCTTGCGCGCGACCTTGCGATGCATGCAAGTGCGATGCGCCCTGCGGATGCCGCCGAGATGCTCACACAACCATTCGTGAAAGATCCGTCGCTCACCGTACAGGACGTCATCAACCAAGCGATCGCGAAGCTCGGCGAGAATATCCAGCTCGCCGCAGTTTCGGTGCTCGTTATTGGATAAGTCGTGTTTCTCATTCTTCCGCTCTCGCTCGCTCTGCTCGCACTGATCGGTGCTAGCGTTATCGTGTGGCGGAAAATGCCATACCTCCGGAAGCTTACTCCGGAGACGCATGAGGTTGGAGCCACCATCTTTCACGACTTCGCGCCTGAGGTTGTCGAACGAGTGAGCACGATCCCGTGGCGGCAGTATGTCCACAAGCTTCTCGTTGAGATCGAGAAGTTCCTTCGGCGTGGTCGGCTGCTCGTGTCTGCGATCGATCGCGCGTCCGATCGGGTGATCCGAAAGGTTCGCCGTGTACACCAGGAGACCGCAAAAGAGCAGGAGCGCATCGAGATCGCGCAAGAAAAGGAAAAGGCGAAAGAAGAGGTGGATACCGATGAGATCGATATGGAAGATCCGGAACAGCTCCGACAGGAGGAGCAGCGTCTGATCGTCGCGATCGCACAGAACCCGAAGGACGCCAAGCTCTATAGCGACATCGCACGGGTCTATCTGCGTCTTCAGAATTATCCCGATGCGGTTGAGGCGCTTGAAGCTGCGATGAAGCTGATTCCTGAAGATGAGCAGCTTGCGAAGCGTCTCGAGCGCGCCCGTCGCCGTCGGGAGCAGGCGGACAAAGACGCCGCCGCCGCGGTCGCGCAGGGGGAGTAGAGCGTTTGATTTCTGAGTGTTTTGAGGTATAATAGTCTGGCTACCCGCCGGGGTAGCTCAGCGGTAGAGCAACGCTTTTGTAAAGCGAAGGTCGTCGGTTCGATCCCGACCCCCGGCTCACCGGCAGTTTCGCGTTGAAAATGGGGGTGTGGTGGAGTGGTCAATCACAACAGACTGTAAATCTGTCGGCCTTTGGCCTTCGTAGGTTCGAATCCTACCGCCCCCACAGATGCGAAGACGGATGCCAGGTGGCATGCGGCTTCGCATAGCGTCGTCGGAAGAGGTAGGATCCGAACGACGGAGCGATGCAGCGCCAGCTGGCGCTGCCGCGAGTCGGTGCCCAGCCTGAGCCGAGCGACGGCGAGGCGAGAGGCGAGGGAGAATCCTACCGCCCCCACAGATGCGAAGACGGATGCCAGGTGGCATGCGGCTTCGCAAGCAGCTTGCCGTTGTAGCTCAGATGGTAGAGCAACTCCATGGTAAGGAGTAGGTCGCCGGTTCGATTCCGGCCAACGGCTCACTTGGCCACTCTATATTCTGTTTGTATGAAGAGAGTGGCTGGCCAAGTGTCCTGAGCGCATAAGCGCGAAGGACTACAGTAGCGAGTAGGATGAGCGGATAAGCGCGAAGGACTTCACAAATCGGACGGTTTGTGCTACAGTGTGCAAGCTAATTCATCCCCATGTCCCAAGACAATCTCCTCCGCATGAAGTGTCAGAAGTGTAAGAGCGCGAACTACTACACCACCAAGAACAAGAAAAAGGTGGAGCGGAAGCTCGAATACATGAAGTTCTGCGCGAAGTGCAAGAAGCGCACTCCGCACAAAGAGACCAAACTGACCGGCTAATAGAGCGGCACAGAAACGGCCCCACCGGGGCCGTTTCTTATTCTCCGTGGCCGAAGCCGATGCGCTTTCCGGCCTTTGTTGTTTTAACGAAGTGGGCGAGGCGCTTGGCGAAGGCGGCGGCACCTCGTTTCCGGTAGTGCTCGATGGCGGCGATACGAATGCGGCGGTAGGACGCGGGGAACGCTTTGAACGTGCGCCACACTACAGGGTCCTCGGTGAGCGCTGCCTTCACATCGGGTGCGAGCACGAGGCGTTTTGTTTTCGAGAGCGGTGTGTGGTACTTGAATACGGCCAACCCCGCTGAGGTCATCTGCTTAGACGCGATCATGCGGTGCATACGCTCGATATTGTGCTGCGACCAATTTTTCGGGTCTCGGCGTGGCGAGAAGCGCTGGGCGAAGCGGCGGTCATCGAGCGACTTTGCGGTGCTGTCGATCCATCCGAAGCAGAGCGCCTGCTCGACGGCGTCATTGTAAGGTATGCGCGGCTTCCCGCTGCCGGCTCTCGGATACACAAGCCAGACTTCCTTCAGGTTTGCGTGATGTTTCTTGAGCCAGGTGCGCCACTCTTTTGCTGTGGAGACGTATAATGTTCTGCCGATTTGCATTGCGGGGGATGTAGGAATCGAACCCACGTTAGCGGTTTTGGAGACCGCCGTCCTGCCACTGAACGAATCCCCCGAAAGTGCTGCATTCTAGCATAAAATCTCGGTATCGGCAATTTGCGGGTACAAAAAGGCGGGTTCATGAAGAACCCGCCATGGAGTCGAGCGATAGATTAGTATCCGCCGCTTGCTCCTCCGCCACCAGAGTCTCCTCCGCCGCCAGACCATCCACCTCCGCCGCCACTGCTCCCGCCCCAGTCGCTTCCGCCGGAAGCGTAGTACCCGCCCCCTCTGCTGCTGTTACTTGCAGCGAGCACGATGAGGATGAGGAGGATCACGATGACGATGATGAGCACGATGAGCCATGTTGGCCATCCGGTCGATGGTGGGCGGGTGTACTCACCCTTCACGGCGGCGAGGATGGCATCCACGCCAGCGCCAACGCCGACATCGAACTCTCTCTTGGCGAGGTGCGGGGCAATGACCGTGTCGATGATTTCCTTGGCGGTCGCGTCAGGCAGTGCTCCTTCCAGTCCGCGCCCGACCTCGATGCGGAGCTTTCGGTCGGTCTTGGTGATGAGGAGGAGCACTCCGTTATTGGTGCCTTTCTGGCCGACACCCCACTGGCGGAACAGGCGATTTGCGTACGCCTCCGGCGCTGCACCGTTGAGGCTCAGGACGGTGACGACGACCACCTGCGTTGATGTTTGCGCGTCGAACGCTCTGAGTTGCTCGTCGATGCGGGTCACCGCGGTGGTCGAGAGGAGGCTAGCGGTGTCCGTCACATATCCGGTGGGCCGGGGGAGCTGCTCCTCTGCCGCAACAGCGAATGTTGCGGCGAATGCGATGGCTGCGAGCGGGCGCCTCACTTCAGGAGGTCTCCCAGATCCGGCGTCTTCGACGCGGACTCTTCCGCCTGGAAGTAGGGCAGCTTCGGGAAGTTGCGGAACGATGCCACCAGACTCGATGGGAACATCAGGACGATGTTGTTGTAGTTGCGGACCGCCGTGTTGTAGTTGTCTCGCTCGACCTTGATGCGGTTCTCGGTTCCTTCCACCTGCGCCTGCAGGTCGATGAACAGCCGATCGGCCTTCAGGTTGGGGTACTGCTCCTGAACCGCCATCAGGCGCGACAGGAAGGACGATACCTCACCCTGCGCCGCCTGGAACTTCCTCAGCTTCTCGGGGTCGCTGAGCGTCTCAGCGTCCAGCTTGATGGATGCGGCGGCCGAGGCGCGGGCCTGGGCCGTCTCGATGAAGGTGTCGTGCTCGTGGGTTGCGTAGCGGGCCACGATGCTCGCTAGGTTGGGGAGCAGGTCGGCTCGGCGCTGGAGCGCGGAGGCGACATTGGCGAGCTTCTGCTCGGCATCCTGCTGGTGCACGATGATGGTGTTGTTGATGCTGATGCCGTACATGACGGTGAGCACCAGTACTGCCACGATTCCGACGGCGAACTTCTTCATTTTCGGACACTCCTTAGAAACAGGGTTGGTTTTGGAAAGGATCTGCGGGGATGGATTATATACCATGGTTATCTGAAATAGTCAATTTTTCCGAAGATTGCGCAGAGCCCCGAATCTTGGTACCGTAGGGCCGGTTCGTTCGGGAGGTGCAGTATGCCGGCTCGTGAGCTGGTCGTGTTCTGTCGGACCGTCATTCATCCTTCTGCAGGGCCGGACACCTTCGTGGTCGCCGATATCGAGGGCAAAGAGCTTGGCGTGTTTGACTCGCTGTCCGCGGTCGCGTGGTACGTTCGGGGTGAGCGTGTGGCGCTCGCTCCGGCGTGCATGGTGATCCGAGTCGGAACGGACATGTTCGCGTCGTTCGAGTGTCTCCCCGACGGCACAGTGGCTCACTGTGAGCCACTTGGCGACGAGGAGATGGAAGAGTTGGAGCGGGCGGTCGCAGGGCCGCTCCCGTCGAAGGAGGAATAAGGTGTACAAGGTTCCGGTGTGCAAGACGATCGCTGCGTATCCGCGGCTCGTCGTGTTTCTCTGCGTGATATCCAACGAGGTCAGAGAGGTGGCGGACATTCCGAGTTTGGCCGACCTCATCGCGCGAGCTGCGGGGAAGCGGTTTAGCGGGGTGCTCATCAAGAACGAGGTGTTCGGCGACATTGTGCTCCTGCATGGAGACGATGCCCGGCCCGATGAGTTCTGCGAGTGTGAGCGTCTTTCCGCTCGAGAAGTGCACCAGTTGGCACAGTGTCTGCAGGGCCTGCAAGGGAAGTAGCGCAGACCGCCCGAAGGGGCGGTCTTTTTGTTGCGCGTACCCGTCGCGCAACAATCCTGAGGCCAACAGGCCGTAGGATTACCTATTGCGGTTGACCCCGTCGCGCAACAATCCTGAGCGCAGCAGCGCGTAGGATTACCTATGTGCTTGAATGGGGTTGCATGTGTGCTAGGGTGCAGGCGGCATCATTTACAAGAAAGGAAGTCACATGCTGACTCGTCTTGGCACACGGGTGTGGAGCATCAACCCACTGTGGTTGATTGGCGGTATTGTTGTGGCGCAACTTGGCGTTTTCTCGAGGGTTCATTTCGATGAGCTCTGGACTACCTACGGTCATCTCGTTCAGTTCGTGCAGATGCATCCCGCACTGTGGCTCCCGCTAACGGCCACCACCGTGATGGTGTTGGCGTATCTCCAGAACACGGCATACGGCCTTCAGTCGCGCTCAGCGAACCGGAACAGCAACGCGTACCATGCGCTTGCGGCGCTAGCGGCGAGCTTCACGTTCTTCTGGTCGTTGCAGCTGCTGGTCCGCAACGAGTTGCCGCCGGCGCTTCTGGCGCCGTACGTGTTCGCCACCATTCTCGGTACGCTGCACGCCAACACGCTTTCCATCAAGATCGAAACAGCGTTGGGCCTGTCCGCGGAAGGGGCGAAGGGTAGGCCGCAGCTCATGAAGCTGTGGCCGTCGGTCGCGTTGCTTACGGCTGCGCTCGCCGTACAGATGGTAGTGAGCGCGCCGACATTCGGACGCGAGCTCCTGGGTGCGTTGCTCCTGCTGACCGTGGTGGAAAGCTTCGCATTCTCGCTCCTGCGCGTCGCGCGGAGTACCGACCACTACTGGTTCCACACGGGCGCCGTTGTCTTCCAGATCGGGGTCGCATTCCTGAAGCTCTTCATCATGATCAGCCATCGCCTCGATTGGGCGCTGTTCCTACCGGTCACGACGGGGAGCATCATCGGTTCGCTCATCGGCGCGAACGTCGGCCAGGATCTCGGGAAGAAGCTGAAGGCAAGCTTCGACGCGCATGTCACGGGCGGTGCGAAGGTCCGGTGGCCCGTCGCTCAGTTGCAGGCGCTGGCGTTCGTGCTGATCGTGCACGTGATGGTCTTCGGTGTTGCCGGTTGGCGGCCCGCCCTTCTGCTGCTGGGGGTTTCTGCGTGGCAGGCGGTGAGCTTCACCATGGTGAGTCGCGCGCGCCAGCGGAACAGCTCGCAATACCTCGCGTGGACGTCGGTGTTTTCGAACGGTGTTTGGTACCTGTGCATGCACTACCTTGCGCAGGGCGCCATCACCGCTGAGAAAGCGGCGCCATACATCGTCGGCAATGCCGGCGGCAGTCTTATCGGGCAGAATCTGTCGATGAAGGCGGAGCAGCTGTCCGGGGCGGTGATGGACGAAAAGCCGAAGATCGTGAAGGCGGTCCCGGCGACCGCATAGGACATTCGAGGGCGATGAAAATCGCCCTCTTTTTTGTATATCGTCAAGTTGTCGTGGTGAAACAGATTGGTATAGTTTTGGCGTCGTTCTCTGACAATGAAGGAGAATCACAATGGCGAAGGCCGAGACGTCACACCGAAACGGTTCGGCGGCGAAGGACGTCTGGAGGATCCAGGGCCTCGAGTCCCGTTGCCGTGAGCTCATCCAGTCGGGTGCGCTCCTGCGCAAGGGCGGCTTAGAGTCGATCCTACAGACACTCCGCACCGAATTCGTCGAGAAGCTGACCGGGGGCCTGCGCCTTTCGAAGCAGGGTCTCATCGGTCGACTGCCGAAGCTCATTTGGACCACGCAGGCGCTCGATGCGCTTAAGCGTGCGATCCGCACCAACATACCGTTGGATGAGTTCCGGAAGAAGTACTACCCGTACATCCCCGAGGATCTGTTCGCCAAAAAGGCGAAGTTCCTCACGGGTGTCACGAATGCGCACGCATCGGCGAAGTTCATCGCTGGCATGGGGCGCCTGTCCACCGAGGAGCTGTCTGCGGATGCCGAGCTCTTCGAGTTCCCTGAGTCCAGTTTCGCGAACCCGTTCGTCGTGCCCGCGGGGGCGGATTGGACGGTCGCGTTCGTCAATGGTGGCCTCATCGGCATCAAGCACAACCGTCTGATCAAGGACAATCCGGTCCGGCGGGCGTTGTCGGATGCTGAAAAGCGGGGCGATGCGTGCGTCGTGATCACCAATGGCCTGTCCATGGACCTCAAGAAGGCCGCTGGTCCCATCAAGACGTACCGCGCTCAGGTCTCGGGTCTCCATGTGAAGATCGAACACCTTCCCGCCTCGTATCAGGCGAAGGCGCGTCGTATCCTCGCGAGCAAGGCGCTCGACGAGGTCATCTTCATGCCCCTCGAGGCAAAGTTCCTGGGGTTTCTGGATGCGTGGCACAAGATCACGCACCGACCCGACGGTTCCCCCGAGTTCGGCGGTCCCGTGCTGTACCCCCTCGGCCATGTCGAGGAGGAGCTCATCAACACGGCGGCGTACTACGAAGTGCGCTACATCACGTTGCTGGAACAGAAGCAGCTCGAAGCTCACATCAGTTTCACGAAGCGTGAACTGGCGCGAGCGTACAGCGCGCTCAACAGCAGGAGCGCCGCGGATCGGCGCCAGGCTGCTATCGACATCGCGAAGTACGAGCAGGATCTGCGCGAGCTTACGGAAGAGCGCGCGATGACCATCATCACGAACGTCAGCGACCAGGACCTGGAACGCCGCCGTCGGCGGCTCCGCGCTCTGCTCGCGAAGAAGCTGGAAGAGGTCATTCCCAACTGCCGCGTCATCGGGCAGGGGACGAGTCACATCAAGGTGGGCGACTACGATCCCATCGAGATCTACATCCCGGGGCACGTCGAGGTCACCGACGGTCTTCTCTCGTCCTTCGTGGACGAGTTCGGTGCGAAGGCGTACCGCGGAGCGGTACCGCACACTGCGGTCATCTGCCACCCGTACGCTCTGAACCACCGCATGGTCGGCCGCGATCACTACAAGAATGGTCAGCGAGATTCGTCCGAAGTGCACGTGGCTCCCATCTGTATCGACGAATCGTTCCTTCGCGCGGAGCTTCGTGGCTCCACGAAGGCGGTACATCCCGTCTCGAAGGTGCTGAAGTCCGAGCAGTTCCGTCCCGGCGTGCTGGTTCTCCAGCGCGTCAACGGTATCGTGACGGGGGACTCGTTCCCCATCGCGAAGCTGGACAACAGCCTCCATCTGAAGCGCCTCCCGAAGGCACAGCGCCCGAAGGCCGGCATTCCCGGGTACTACCCGTATCCGGAGACGCGCTACATCTGGACCGTCGAGATGACGGACATCCACATGGGTAGCCGCTCCCGCGAGCACATCTTCGACACGGCGACTCGGCGGAATCTCGGTGTCTCCGAGGCGGTCGCCATGATGATGCGGCGGGATGGCATCCTCGATAGCAGCGATTTCCCGATCCACCTTCTGACCATCAACGATGACCCGACGCAGGGCAACCACTACGACACGCACAAGCAGCCTGATCCGAGCGAGATGTCGTACGATCGGATCGAGAAGTGGTGGCGAACGCGTCACGACGAAATCGCGCAGGCCGCGAAGAAGGGCGATTCGGCCGCAGTGATGCAGCTCACCCTGGACGCCGCGCGGTTCGACCTCGGCCAGTTCCTCGCACGAGGTTTGGACTGGGTCCAGCCGCAGATGCTGGAAGTGTTCACTCGCCTGATCGACCCCAACTTGGACTTCTTCGATTCGGTGCTCCGTCGCTCTCAGCGTTCCAAGCTGGTGATCCGCGGTCTCAGTGAGATCCGCGGTATCCCATACGATGGGCGCGACGTCGGCATCCTCAACATCGGCTCCGGGAATCACTTGGCGGCGTCCGTTCAGGACACGCTCACGGAGGGCGTCTTCTACGCCCAGTATCTCCGTGCGCGGCTGGCAGGGCTTTCCCACTGGAAGGATCAGCAGGCGTTTCTCGATCGCTATGTGCTCGCGCCGCTCTACAGCAACGAGTACTTCGCGCTCGGAACGATCTGTGCTCCCGGTGGATACGAGTGGGGGCTGACGTTTCTCGCGTCCCCCGCGCGTCTCTCGAGCTGGTCGGATCCGCTCTCGGCCGTGGTCAACAACGACCGCGCCCGCGGCGACTCCTTCGGCCATGCGACTGGACGTGTCACCCTGAAGACGTACGGTGACAAGCACTTCAAGAACAAGGTCATCACCCCGTACGCCATCTACGTCATGGGCCCCGCTAACACGCACACCGATCTGTACGGTGAGCGTGGCTTCCCGCCCAACAACACGGGCGTCCTGTTCATCGGCCTCCCGGTCGGTGGACCGGAGGACGGTCCCGTTCTGGTGCGTTCCCTGATGTACGACCAGATCCGGGATTGGTTCGCCAATCCGCGCTCGTTCGACTGGCGGAAGTTCCTTCCCAAGCCGGTCTAACGTTCAGCCCCTCACGAGAGTGAGGGGCTTTTCTTAACCAACGATATCGATTTTCCGCGCTTTCGGTTTCTCGCGGGAGATCTCCATTTTCCGGATGATCGTCTCGACATCCTCAACTTTGTACATACGATAGTTGTTGAGGGGGTGGCGGTACGCGGGGAGCTTTCCTTTCGCATCCCAATTCCTGATGGTCAGCGGTGTGACTCCCAGGAGGCGTGCGACTTCCTGCACCATGAGGTATTTCTTTGGCATAGAGCGAGATACTAATGTTTATGAATGTGCGGGAAGCGTATCGCAGACGCGCGCGAAGGTCAAATGTTCTGTCATCAACAGGTCGCGGAGCATGGCGTGGTATGATGGGAAGGTACTACTCGGCCACTACTCGTGGAGGGAGTCGCTCGACGGCGGCTTGTAAGCGGGTGTGGCATATGTGATCGATGAAACTCAATTTCATGAAGCCGCGCGTTTCCCCGGTGCTTCCGGAGGAGCGCCCCGTGGTGGAGTCGGAGCCGGTGGCAGAGCTCGCAGCGGTTCGTTCTGAAAAGCCGGAGAAGCGCGGTGCCGGAAGTTCGGTATACGACACCATCGTACGGGTCGTACTGATTGCTGCCGCTGCGCTCGTTCCGCTTTTCTATCTTCCGTGGACGAGCGGCGTGCTAGACTACAACAAGCAGGCGCTCCTTTTGGTGTTGGTGTCGGTGGGGCTGGTCTCTTGGCTCCTCGGCGTAGTGATCCGGGGTACCCTTACGGTGCGATCATCGCCTCTAGATAAAGGCGTCCTTGCATTTTTGGGTGCAATGATCGTTGCGACGATCTTCTCGCTTACTCCCGCAAAAAGTCTGTTCGGGTTCAGTGCAAGTGTAAGCTCATCCCTCCTGAGCTTCATCGCGCTCGCGCTCTTCTATTTCCTTGCCGTCAATACGCTTCATGATGGCGGTCGCATGCTTCGCACGGCGCTTCTCGTCTCCGGTGTTGTCGCGCTGATCGCTGGTGTATGCCAAATGTTCGGCTGGTACATCCTCCCCGGGTCGTTCACGCATGCGCGCGGGTTCACCCCGTTGGGTTCGCTGAATGTAGTGGGTGTTTTCGCAGCCATCCTCTTGCCGCTGTTCGCACGGACGGGTATGCGCGCGGCTGGTCGCGTGATCGGCTCGCTCGCGATCCTCGGCATCGCGCTCTCTATTCTGGTGCTCGGCATCCTAAATTGGTGGGTGCTCTGGACCGTTGCGTTGGTCGGTATGCTCGCCACGATCGCGTTCGACAGCCTCAATGCCGCGCAGCTTGCACAGGATTATGGCGGCAGGAAGCGGCGGTTCGTGCTCTCGCGGTTCATCGTTCCCGTTATCGTGCTGGTGGTCGGTGCATTCCTGCTCCTGGTGCGATTCAGTGTTCCGCAGTTGAAATCAGCGTTTCCGGTCGAGGTTGCTCCGTCGTATCAGCTTTCGTTTGGGATCGCTACGAGCGTCATCAAGGAGCGCCTG
The DNA here is from genome assembly GCA_020852375.1 of Candidatus Yanofskyibacteriota bacterium. Classification (GTDB taxonomy): domain Bacteria; phylum Patescibacteriota; class Minisyncoccia; order 2-02-FULL-40-12; family GWA2-44-9; genus JAGOPO01. The sequence continues at coordinate 36,780 of JADZAY010000006.1, read as the reverse complement.
ATCTTCGGATGGGGTCCGGAGAACTTTAGCCTCACATTCGATCGGTTCGGTGCAGGAAAGATCGCGAGTTCGGAACTTTCTTCGATCCGATTCTTCGATGCAACCTCCGAGCTCTTCAATGTCATCGTGCATGGCGGACTACTCGCAGTGCTGGCGTTGGGAGTGATGATCTGGGGACTCTTCCAGCTTCTTCGGCAGTTCGGTGGCATGCTTTCGGTCGCCACTGCTCGTTCCGGTGCGACCGAGGCGACGGGGGTGTTTGCGTCGCTTATTGCAGCTATTGCGGCATTCCTGCTCTATCCCTTCCCGTTGCCGCTCTGGATGGTGACCGTGGCGCTTCTGGTGCTTGCCGGACTCGCTGTGTCGGGCACGAAATCGACATCCTTTGATATCGAGGATCGTCCTATCGTGTCGCTGTCCGCCTCGCTCGGATTCATCGTCGGTCTTATCGTCGTCCTGTCGGGGCTGTACCTGACGACCGTTCGGTATCTTGCCGATGCGCGATATGCGCATGCTCGCGCGCTTTCGTCGAATGAGGAGGTCATGAATGCACTGGTTCGAGCAATGAACCTGAACTCGACGAATGACGAATATCTCCGCAGTGCATCACAAACTGCGCTCGCTCTCCTTCGCACTGAGGCGGCGAAGCGCGATGCGGATGCAAATCGCGCTCAGCGCGTTCAAAATCTGATCTCCTCGAGCATCCAGCTCGCTCAGCGGGCCGCGACCGTTCAGCCGCTGGAGTCAATGAACTGGAGCAATCTGGGAGACGTATACCAATCGTTGACCGGGCTTGTCGAGAACGTTGAGCAACTTGCCGAGGATGCGTTCCGTAAAGCGGGTGAGCTTCGCCCAGGTGATCCGTTATTCGACAATAGGGTCGGTCAGATGTGGCTGACGCGAGCTGATCTTGTGCGGTCGCTCGCGAATCAGTCGAATGCCCCCACCGCGAGTCGGCTTGAGAAGGAGTGGGACGCGTCGCTTGCCAATGCCGAGAGCGCCTTCAAGCGAGCGATCGAGAAGTCCGGGAGTTACGGCCTTGCCATTTACAACCTTGGTGCAGTGTACGACCGGCAGGGGAAGGTGAACGAGGCGATTGCACAGCTTGAGAAGATCGTTCCCTATAATCCGAACGAGTCGACCCTGATCTTCGAGCTCGGACTACTCTACATCCGTGCGGGCCAAAAGGACGATGCATACATTGCAATGCAGCGAGCGGTGCTCGTCGCACCGAACTTTGCGAACGCGCGGTGGTACTACGCGCTGTTACTTGAGGATCGCGGCGCGATCGATGACGCGCTTGCTCAGCTACGGGAGATCCAGAAAGCAAATCCGGACAACGAGGTCCTTGCAACGAAGATCGCTCAGCTGGAAACCGGTCAGCGCGCGATTCCCCCAGGGAAGGTCATCGACACTCAGCCGCTTCGGTAGTACAGTAGGCGGGGATGCGGGAACTCTTCAAGCGATTCGATCGACGACAAACGGCTGTCATTCTCGTGGCGGCCGTTTGTATTGCCATTCTCACCGGGGCTTCATTCCTGTTTTCCGCGCGCGATGACGGTGCGGCCCCTCGAGCGGTCGTTATTCCGAAGGGTATCGGAGCGGCAGGGATCGCGCGTACCCTTCAGCGTGAAGGAGTGATCCGACACTGGATCGGATTCTCCGCATACGTTGCACTCACGAATCGCGCACACGAGCTGCAAGCGGGAACCTATCTGTTGTGCCCGTGCGATCCCGTGCCAGTCATCGCCGGCATGATTGCAGCGGGGGAGGCGCTATCGGACGATGTTATGGTGACCGTTCCGGAGGGTGTGAACGCATGGGAGCTGGATCGCATCTTCCATTCCGCGGGCCTTCTTGCGCGCACCGGCCAATTCTCGCGTGTGGCGGGAAGTGCGGAGGGGAGTTTGTTCCCGGAGACCTATCGCTTTGCCAAGGATGCGACCGTTTCCGACATCGTGGACCGCATGAAAGCTGAGTTCGGGAAGCGCGCCGGAACACTGCGTCGCGATGAGCTGGTCATCGCTTCCATGCTGGAGAAAGAGGCGAAGTCCGCCGAAGATATGGCGCTGGTCGCGGGGATCATTCGGGAGCGTATGCGCCGCGGCATGCCGCTGCAGATCGATGCGACCGTTGCATACGGCTGGTGTCTGCGCACTGTTGGGTATGCCGGAGCATGCGATGTCACGCAAGCGCCCATCGCATCCGAACTGAAGATCGACGGCCCGTACAACACCTATACCCGCGCAGGGCTTCCTGCGGGGCCGATCGCGAACCCGGGTATACAGGCGCTGTCGGCGGCAGCGCATCCGAAGGACTCACCGTATCTCTACTACCTTTCCACGCGCGACGGCTCGCAGCTGATCTACTCGAAGACGCTCGAGGAGCATCTTCGCAATCGCGCGAAGTATCTAGGGTTCTAGGCCAATTTACTTTTGGCTCGGGGCGCGGATCGCGAAGCGATGAACCGCCTGGTGCGTAAGATCAAGCGAGGCCTGCAGGGCCTCTAGCGCGGTGTGAGCCTCGGCCATCGGTCGAGGCTTTACTTTTTTCCAGAACATCGTATAGTCATTGCAATTCCTCTCTGTATGGAGGGGTGGTCCGAAAGGGCAACGGCGTCACACTCCCGCACCTGCCTGGGAGTGCATAGGCAAAGAAGGGGGCCGTATGGCCGCCGCGACGAGACAGTACCACGTCGGTGGGAGCTCGGTTTCTCTCATGAAACTGATGCTCGCGCATTACGACCGCTTCGATAAGTATGTCGGTGTTCGTCGGCTCCATTTGGACGGGCACTTCTTGAATGAGCATGGCCATGGCGTGCCGGAGCGTCTCACGGTCGAGGTTACCGGGTCGGACCTCATCGAAAAAGATGGGCCGTGCCCGATCCGTCCGACGCTCATAATGAAGGCGCCGTCTTGGTGGATCCGGGGGCGCCTACTCACCGGGGAGCACGTGGAGGGCTACTGCAACCCCCGACTCCAGCTGTGCGTCCTGAACGTCGAACAGCGCTAGGCGAGGCGGTTGAGGGTCCGGAATCCGGACCCTCTTTACTTATGCCGGGGTATTTGCTATAGTATTCCTATCATCGTAGACAGGGCGCAGCCATAAGTCGCCCCGAGGTGAGGGCCCCTTTTCGGGGGCGTCTCAGGTCGATCTGCGATGAGCAGATCTTTTTTTCTGCTCATATCATTATGAAAACAAAAGTACAGAAAAAGGAGAGTATCGATGCGCTGGCAACAACTCTGCCGGATGCCTCCATCACCATCTTCACCACCTTCGCTCGCGGAGGTGAGCAGGGATTGTCGGTGGCGCAGCTGCAGGAGTTGAAGCGGGCACTTCGAAGTGTGGAGAGCGAGTATGTGGTCGCCAAGAAGACGCTCGTCGACAAGGCGCTCCAGCAGCTCAAGTATGACGGCGTCGATGTGTTCGGGATGGATGGCTCGATGGGGCTCGTCCTGGCACACGGAGATGTCTACGCCGCCGCCAAGCAGTTGTACCAGTTCGCGAAAGCGAATCCGGCGCTCAAACTGTTTGCGGCATGGACCGACGGACACGCCATATCTCTTGCGGAGCTGACCGATATGGCAACCCTGCCGTCTCGCGAGGAGCTCATCGCCCGTCTCTTGGGTATGTTGCAGTACCCGGTGAAGTCCCTGGCGATTGTGCTCGATCAGGTCGCAAAGAACAAAACGGCTGCGGCTCCCGCCGCTCCGGAAGCTCCTGCGCCGGCCGCGGAGCCCGTTGTAGAGCCTGCAGCGGAACCGACGGTCACGGAGCCTGCCGCCGAGGCAGCCGCTCCCGCAGAAGAAGTAGCAACCTCGTAATTCATTACCATTCATGGACCAAGCGAAATTCGTTGAGGCCATCGAACAGATGACCGCTTCCGAGCTCAATGGGCTCGTGAAGGCACTGGAAGAGAAGTTCGGCGTGTCTGCCGCTGCGTTCGCAGCCGCTGCGCCTGCCGCCGGTGGCGCTGCCGCCGGGGAAGAGAAGGATGCGTTCACCGTGGTGCTCGCGAAGGCGGGCGACCAGAAGATCCAGGTGATCAAGGTGCTCCGCGAACTGACCGGGCTGGGACTCAAGGAGGTCAAGGATATGACCGACAAGGAGGGCTCGATCGTCAAAGAGAACGTGAAGACTGCGGAGGCCGAGGAGATGAAGAAGAAACTCCAGGAGGTTGGAGCCGTCGTCGAGCTGAAGTAAGTCTGGAGGGGCCTCGCGAGTACGCTCGCACCCTTCCAGCGTCGCTCATGGCGAATCAAAACACCCCGGATGGGGTGTTTTGATTTTGATTCGCTCCTGCCTCCCCAGGCCCTCCTCATGCACGGCCTATGGCCTCTCGCTCAGGAAATCGCTCGGACCTCGTCGGGGTCCAGCCTTTTTATCTTACCTGCCAGATGCGGCCGTCCTTGGCGACGAGAAGCGTCGAGTAATCGGGGCCGACGGAGAGGGCGGTGAACGGCTGGTCGGATTCGATCTTCAGCGTGTGATCCAGTTCCCCGGATTTCGGATCCAGTAGATACATGCGGCGCGCATCACCCTGTGCGGCAGTCAGGAGCCCATCGGGGGAGCCGATCAGTCGCCAGGTGCCTGACGGCGCTATCGGCGCCATTACTCGTCCGGTGCGGGCGCCTTTGTAGTAGGCGCTGAGCGTGCCATCGCGCCCCATTGTCCAAATCGTCCCATCCACCCAGATACGAGAAGCCCCCGGAACGAACTCGCCGTCTTTGGTGAGCCACTGCTTGGTGACGGGCTTGTCGGTATCGAGGTCTGTGATCTTGAGGATGGAAGCGTCGGTGAGAACGTAGATCGCATCGGCGAATTCTGCGGCATCCTGGAGATCCTCTTGTGTGGGGATCGTATATAGCTTTGGGGTGCCTCCGACGGACCGCGCGATAATGCGGTTGGGGAGGTCGATGGCGACAACGCCATCACGCCAGCCGAGGAGGATATCGGCCTTCAGGGCGCCGAAATCAAGGCGCGTGCCGAACGCGCCGTCATGGATGGCCGCAGTCCAGGTGGTGCTGTTCTCTGATATGCCACCAACCCAGACGGTCTGCGACGCAGACGCCCATGCGACGAGCGATGGCGCCGACTCGTGTTCTCCGGGTGCGGCGATCAGCGATGCGGAAACGGCGCGAGCATGATCGAGCTCATCCAGCGCTGCACCGATTGTTGCCTGAAGCGCGGTCGCGGTCTCGTTCGAGTGGTCCACTGCGGTAAGCGCGGAAAGGGCGCGCCCAAGGATTTGGCGTGCTTCGTTTTGCTCGTCTTGCGCCGCTTTGGTGCGGGCAAGGTCGATGTCGCGCGTGACATCGGCAACGATCCGTTTCGTCTCTTGCTCTTGGGTGCTGGTGAAGAACAACGAGCGGGCTGAAAGTGTCCCGCCGGCGATGACGAGCGCCACGAGGCCGAGCGCGATCGCCTTGCCGCGCTTATCGAAGCGGATGAAGCGGATACGGTCGCTGAGGCGGGAGAACATATTGCGACGGATACCGAGCGCGAACTCACTCGAAATGATGCGGGGGACTTCCGGTTCCGCTTCGATGGCGTGGTGAACGGGTGCGGGCGGGGTCGTGGCGACGGGTTCGGGAGTTCGGTGCTGACGAGGCGCCCATGCCATGGAAACCTGCACGGGAGGCGCAGCAGGCGCTACGAGAGGGGTTTCCGGCATAAGCTCTCGGGGTTGCGGCGACGGCTGTGCCGCCGGTTCGGCGTTCTGTTCGATGGTGACGTGGAGCATCGCGGTGGCGAAGGTGGCGTGCTGCTGTCCGATCTTGGCGACGTGTTCGGCAAAAGCATCGTGTGGCAGTTTCAGGAGCCAAGTTTTCATCGTGCGCTCGCGGGCGGTCACGGAGCGCGTGGGCACGAATGCAAGGATGCGGTCTCCTGGCTGAACAGAGCCATGGATGACACTAGAGAATCCTCGTCGCTCTCCGTGATCCTTCGAGAAGAGGGCGACGTTGCCGAGCACATCGATGACCTGCTCATCGCGGGCGAGGAGGATCTTGAACTTATCCAGCTTGCTGACCATGAGCGTACTGCCGGCGATCGCAACGATGCCGACGGAAAGCGCCACATCACCGGCGCGGAAGAATTCCTCGACGACTTCGTTCGCCTTGCGGAGCGTGCGGGCGAATGCCTCTCGCGGGGGCGTGCCAGGCTGGGCGTAGTACTCGCGGCGGGCAAGGGCTGCGAGGAGGCTCACCATGTAGCCCATGTTGCTGGAATCGGTGCTTCGATATCCGATGATGGAGATCGAGCCGAGCGGACGGCTTGCCGCATCGTCCGGTGTGTATGAGAACACGTCAACGGCGCCGTCGGAGGCGCCGTTGTTCACGACAATTTCATTCAGGTGAGGAGTGAGGGTGAGTTTCTCCATGACGGTATCGTTCACTTGCCAATGCCGGAGAGGTGCGCTAGGGTTGCGCACGAGAGTTATCTGCGCGTTCTCATTGTACGCGAGCGGATGCATCTATGTCAAAATCGATACTGGATAATTTGTTCGGTTCACGGGTTCGCGTGAAGCTGTTGAAACTGCTGTATCGTCAGCATCCGGAGGCGCTCGCGATGAGCGACCTTGTGGTGCGCGTTCAGGAGCCGTCGTTCATCGTCCGGCGTGAGCTGGTGGTGCTGCAGCAGATCGGGCTGGCGCGAAAAGTTCGCGGCGCGAAAGCGGGGAGCGAGCGCTACGGACTTACTGCGGAGTTTGATTTCTTCGAGGAGCTTCAAGACCTGGTCCTGAAACCGTCCCCGGCGGAGACCGATCGCATCGTGAAGCGCATCGCATCGCTTGGCCGTGTGAAGCTCGCGGTCGTTGCGGGTATTTTCGTGAGTCAGCCGGATGACACGACATACGAAACGCCCGCGGACCTGTTCATCGTGGGGGACGATATCGATCGCGGCAAGCTGACGAAGCTCCTGAAATCCCTTGAGGCGGAAATGGGCACCGAGATCCGGTTTGGAGTCATGGAGACCGACGAATTCAAGTATCGGTATGAGATGTTCGACCGATTCCTCCGGGTTCTTCTCGAGGGACCGCATCGGAAGATCATCGATAAACTGGATCGGTAGATCGAGAACCTGGCCAAGTGCCGGGTTCTGTGCTACAATACTTCCTGCGGGCGCATAGCTCAGCTGGTTAGAGCGTTGCATTCACATTGCAAAGGTCCCTGGTTCGAATCCAGGTGCGCCCACACCCGGTCGGCTCGCAGCTAGTTGTTGAACTGATGAAAACAGCGCTGAACGCGCTGTTTTCTGTTCTGAATTATCCACTTGTCGTCTCTGCAGGCGGTGGGATATAATGTCTATGTAGTGGGACGGAGTGTTATAAAGTGGAATGCTGATAGGCGAACACGTCCACAATTTGGACCCGAAGAAGCGCCTGTCGATTCCTGCAAAATTCCGCAAGGAGCTTGGAGCCGGTGCCGTACTCACTCGCGGATTGGATGGGTGCTTGTGGCTCTTTCCTCGGACACAGTGGGAGGCGCTCGCGCAGCGGATCGCTGGATTGCCAATGGCGCAGTCCGACAGCCGCTCGTTCGCTCGGCTTCTTCTCTCCGGCGCAAGCGAGGTCCAGTTCGATTCCCTCGGCCGCATCCTGGTTCCGGACTATCTGAAGCAGTATGCATCGCTCACGCGGGAAGTCGTTGTTGCGGGGGTGCATACACGGCTGGAGATCTGGGATCGAAAGGCTTGGGAGAAGTACAAGGCGGCACTTGAGAAGAACGGAGACGCAATTGCTCAGAAGTTAGGGGATCTGGGCACCATTTGAATGAGCGACGCGAATCATACCCCGGTTCTTTTAGACGAAGTTATTGCATACCTGGATCCGAAGCCCGGACAGTGGATCGTTGACTGCACGCTGAACGGTGGCGGCCACGCCGCTGCGATCGTGGCGACGGGGGCACGAGTGCTCGGCATCGAATGGGACCCGACCATCGCCGCCGCATTTCCGGAGCGCCATCCCGAGCTTGTTGGCATAGTCACGGTCGTGAACGATACCTACACCAACTTGGAGCGCATCTGCGCCGACCATGGTGTGGCTCCCGACGGCATCCTCTTCGACCTCGGCCTGTCATCGTTGCACTACGAAACGAGCGGTCGCGGGTTCTCGTTCCTTCGAGATGAGCCGCTCGACATGCGGTTCAACCCCGAGACGAACCCCGTGACGGCAAGTCGCATCGTGAACGAGTGGCCCATCGAAGAGCTGGAGCGGATCCTGACCGAGTACGGCGAGGAGCAGTTCGCCGGACAGATCGCCGCGGCGGTAGCTCTGGCCCGACGAACTGCCCCCCTCCGTACGACCACTGACCTGGTGCAGTGCATCGAGTCAGCGGTTCCGGCATGGTATCGGCATCGGAAACTCCACTGCGCGACCAAAACATTCCAAGCGCTCCGGGTTGCCGTGAATGCCGAACTCGAGAATGTCGAGCAGGGGGTGGCGGCGGCGCTTCGGGTGCTTAAGCCGGGAGGACGACTGCTGGTCATCTCCTTCCAAGGGGCAGAGGACAAGATCGTTCGCGAACTTTTCAAGACTGCTGCAAAGAACGGTACCGCTCGCTGGGTGACCAGATCGACGGTGCGCCCGTCGTGGGGCGAAGTAAGCACGAATCCGCGCTCACGCAGTGCGAAGCTCAAAATCATCGAACGCCTATGACAACTTCCAACATTTCTCGAGCGGCATCTCACGAATCGGTACGCATGATCCCGCATGCGGAGTCGGTGCGTGGCGGATACGCGCTGGTGAACGGTGTTCTCGCCGTTCTGGCGGTGGCTGCGCTGGTATGTTATGTGGTGCAGGCGAATGCACTCGCCGCTCATGCGTGGGAGATGCGCGATGCACAGGCACAGCTTGCTGAAGCGCGGGACGTTCGCACGACGCTGGTGGCAGAGCAGTCATCGTTTGATAACCGTCAGCACCTGACAGATCTCGCCGCTCAGCTCGGCATGGTTCCGGCGGGCGATGTGGTATATCTCACACCCGAGCGTCCGGTTGCGGCACGCTAGACCCGGAGGGTCATTCCTTGGTATCGTACAGAGGTGAAGCACCGTATTGGAGCGGGGCGTCCGCTATTTGCGCTCATCTGCATGCTCGCCATACTCGGCGTCATTTCGTGGCGTCTGTTTGATATTTCTTGGCGGAGGCATGCATGGTACTCGCAGACGGCACAAGCGCAGGCAAACGGAGTGAGCAATGTCCTGATGCGCGGCACGATCTCGTTGACCGATCGAGGAGGGCAGCAGCGGGTCGTTGCGACGAATCGCGCATTTCCGGCGCTGATACTGAATGCGGCAAAGTTCGACCGGTCGGCGATCGACGCGACTGCAGGGACTGTCGCCGGCATCCTCGGAGGCGAGCGTGAGTCGATTGCGACGCTCATGCGGAGCACGACGTCCGGAACGAAAACGATCGCCAAGAAGATTACCGATGAACAGGCGAACGCGATCAAGGCCGCGAACATTCGCGGCGTGACGATCGCGTACGAGACCGATCGCTCGTATCCCGCGGGTATGCTTGCCGCCGACGCGATCGGATTCCTGGGGTACGGGCAAAATGGGCGGGAGGGACAGTATGGCGTCGAGGCGTCGTACGAAACCGAATTATCCGGGCGTCTGCGCTCCGGCGGAGGATGGAATATTGGCGCACAGCTGGGAAAACTGTTCGGGCGCTCATCGACGAGCGCGGAAGAGCGCGACGATCGTCCGCTGGATGTCGAGCTTACGCTCGATGCGACCATTCAGGCATACGCACAGACGGTGCTCGACGGCGTTCTGAAGAAATACCAGGCCGCGTCCGGCGTTCTTTTGGTGCAGGACCCGACATCCGGGAGAATGCTCGCGATGGCGGATAGTCCAAGCTTCGACCCGAACCGCTACGGGAGTTTTCCGGTCGCTAGTTTTATGAATGGTGCACTCGTGCCGTTCGAGCCCGGATCATCGGTGAAGCCGTTCACGATGGCGATGGGGCTTGATCTCGGGAAGATCACGCCGTCGACGGTGTTCGATGACCAAGGACCGGTGCAGATCGATGGCTATACGATCAAGAACTTCAACGAGCAGAGCTTCGGAAAGGTCACGATGACAAAAGTGCTGGAGAAGAGCATCAACACTGGCGTTATGTGGGTTGAAACGCTCATCGGGAACGACGCATTTCTGAAGTATGCGGTGGATCTCGGGTTCGGTCAGCGGACCGGCATTGATCTGCCCGGTGAGGCGAGCGGAGATATCAGTAATCTCTACAGCGGGCGCCGCATCAACTTTCTGACCGCGTCGTTCGGTCAAGGTCTCACGGTGACACCGTTGCAGTTGGTTAACGGATATTCCGCGATCGCGAACGGGGGGAAATTGATGCGACCGTATGTTGTCGGTGCCGTTGTTGATGAGCTGGGGAACCGTACCGAAACAAAACCGGAGATGATCGGTACGCCGTTCACGGCGAAGACCGCCGCGCAACTGCGGACGATGCTGACATCGGTGGTGGACAACGGCTTCGACAAAGCGCGTATCCCGCGATACGATGTCGCCGGAAAGACGGGCACTGCTCAGATTGCCAGCCCTACGGGCGGATACCTTGAGAAGCAGTACAATCACTCGTTTGTCGGCTTTGCCCCCGCAAGCGATCCGAAGTTCGTTATTCTCATCAAGATGGAAAAGCCGCAGGGCATCACGTTCGCGGCGGACAGCTTGAGTCCGGCATTCAAGGACATGGCGCTCTTCCTTCTGAACTACTTCAACATACCGCCAACCCGATGACGAAACTGCTTACGCTTCTCCTCACGCTCCTCGCCCGCATGTACGTGTGGCGCTTTCGACCGGTCATTGTGGGGATCACCGGGAATGCAGGGAAGACCACTACCAAGGAGGCGGTTGCGGCGGTGCTCGCAACGCGTTATCGCGTTCGTGCTACGGGAGGCAATTTGAACAACGAGCTTGGTCTTCCGGCGACCATCATCGGCGATCATGCCGACGCTTACTACCGCGAAGGCGGTACGCGAATGTTTTGGTTGTCGGTACTCGCGGGAGGTATCGCGGGGCTTTTCGGATCTGCACAGCGGTATCCTGAGGTGCTGGTACTCGAATACGGAGCGGACCGCCCGGGGGATATCCGCCGACTTGCCGCTCGATTCCGCCCGACGGTTGCAGTCGTCACGCAGGTGGGGGATGTCCCGGTGCACGTCGAGTTCTTCGCATCGCCGCGCGAGCTTGCCGTCGAGAAGGCTCAGTTGGTGCGGGCACTTTCTGCGCAGGGGGACGCCGTGCTGAATGGCGATGACCTTTCCGTACTGGAGATGCGTGATGCGACAAAAGCAGAAACGCATACATTTGGGATCGGACCAGGAGCATCCGTGCGTGTATCCGATATCCATGTGAAATACTCCGGTGAACGACCGGTCGGTGTCTCGTTCAACATCACCGCTGATGGAGCATCGATGCCGTGCGTTGTCTCGGGTGTGATCGGCGCGGGGGTCGCGCGAGCCGCCGCAGCAGCGGTCGCTGTGGGTATGGCGCGCGGCATTGGTCTTGCCGATGCGGTCGAGGCGGTGAGCCGCATGAGCCCGCCTCCGGGGCGCCTCCACATCCTTTCCGGCATTCGGGGAAGTATCGTGATCGACGATACCTACAACGCCTCGCCTGCTGCGATGCATATCGCTATCGATGCCATCCGCGAGCTACCTGGCCGAAAGGTGCTGGTGCTGGGTGATATGCGCGAGCTCGGCAGCTACTCCGTACAGGCGCATCAGAGCATCGGCACGATGGCCGCCGCAGTCGCCGATGAGCTTGTTGCGGTGGGAGAGAGCGGGCGATTCATCGCCGATGCGGCTGGAAATCAGCTTGCGCCGGAGCGCGTGCATTGGTATCCCGATTCGGCCATCGCCGCACCGGAGGTGCAGCGGCTTATCCGCTCCGGGGATGTTGTGCTGGTAAAGGGGAGTCAGGGGGTGCGCATGGAGCGCATCGTTCGCGAGATCATGGCAGAGCCCCAGCGGGCGCCACAGCTGTTGGTGCGGCAATCGGCCCGCTGGCTAACGAAGTAGATTGTCAGGAGAGAGAAAACGCCACCCGTTCGGGTGGCGTTATGCGTTGAGCATACGGATCGCGCGACGTACGTGCGCAGGAGTGAGGCCGATATGCCATTCGGTCTTGAGGAATCGCGGACCGTGGGGGCGGATCTGATCAAGGTCAGCGTCATCGATGACCAGGTAGCGCTCCGCATGTCCGGGGTGCTCAGCGAGCCAGGCGGAGATATCACCTCCTCGGGTGGTGCCGGTGTTGCGAGTTGCACCGATGACCCTGTCCTTGGGAATCCCGTGGCAGTCGAAAAAGAGCTGGAGATCCTCGAACTCGAACACTCGTCCGAGCGCTCCGCTCACAACGATCTTTGCGTCGGTCGCGGCAAGGATCTCGAGGAGGCACCGGAGCGGCACGGGATCGAATCCCTGCTGTAGCAGTTTCGGCGCCGTTTCGGAGTTGTTCATGACGCCGTCGATATCAAGGAATATGACCTTCACGGGAGCCCTCCAGTGGGTTGCAGAAACCCGTCCAACGGGGTATAATGATACACCAGATGCCGCCATCGTCTAGCCCGGTCTAGGACACTGCGTTCTCAGCGCAGGAACACCGGTTCAAATCCGGTTGGCGGTACAAAGAAGCGCCCATCCTTGCGGATGGGCGCGGTGCGTCAGGGGGCACTAGATGGTGACGGGGGCGTTGCGCACGCCGAGGCGACGCAGCAGCTTGCGACTGGCCTGCGTGCGTCGCGCGACGTACCGACGGTCCACGTCGGGACGGTCGGCGTAGGTGGTCACCTCCGCCTGGGCGAGGAAGTCGCTCCAACGGGTCGCGTAGACGTCCGAGGGCTTGTGCACGGCGACCTGGTAGATGTACCAGATGCCGTTCTCGCGCCGAGCGAACCGGCTCTTGTCGATGGGGCGGTAGTTGGCTTCCGCCCAGAGGCGGTTCATGCTCTTCCCCAGCGGATTCTCGATCGCGCAGCACTCGCGCAGGCAGGATTCTCCGTGGCTGCGCCGCGGTTCGTCGAGTGTCCTGGAGAGGATGCCCGTCGTCGGGTGTACGTACAGGCCGCGCACCGGGAAGAGGCTGCCGCCGAAGTGGCGCCACGGGGTGTTGCGTTCGTCGATCACACAGTTGGTCTCGACGTACCACGTGATGTGCTCGCGGGCGTTGCGGGCGACGTTTCCGCTGAGCGCTTCGATCAGCTCGCCGAAGACCTTGTCCCATGGGCGGCCGACTTGCGCCTGGAGCACGCGCTTGAGCGTGGAGAACCGGAAGCCCATCCTGCGCGGCTCACGGCGCCGCGGACGCATGGGGAGACGGCGGGGGGAGTCGTCCAGAGCCTGGACGATCTCCGGGTCACCCAGCAGCATCGCGGGGTGCGGCGACCAGCGGTTCTTGTTGGGCTCCCGGAAGCCCCCAGGGGCAATGCTGAGCACGTGAGACAAGTCCTGCCTCATGAATCCTCCTCTGTGCTGTGGACCGGATTGTCAAACTGCGATGGATATATTATAGCATATATATAGATAGGGTCAATACCTCCGGCACGCGGCGGGGCTCATTGACAGTATTTTGCGTTTCTGCTAGGATATTCGAGCATTTTATCTCATCCATGACCACATTCGCAGTCATCAAAACTGGCGGGAAGCAGTACATCGTCCACGAGGGACTTGAGCTTGAGATTGAGAAGCTCGAACACGAGGGCGACAAGGTTGTTTTTGACGAGGTGTTGCTGGTCGCGTCCGAAAAGAAGGCCGTGGTCGGCCAGCCGCTCGTTGAGGGGGCAACCGTGACCGCGACCGTCGTTGCCGAGGGCAAAGGCGAGAAGAAGATGGTCTTTCGCTACAAGTCGAAGGTCCGCTACAAGAAAAAGAAAGGCCATCGCCAGTCGTTCACGAAAGTGAAGATCGGCAAGATCTCTGCAAAGTAACAAAACGCCCCCGCTGGGGGCGTTTTGTTCGGCGAGGACCCTCTCTTGCCCATTCGACTACGCAGATGGCCAGACATGCGCTCGTCAGAGTGCGTAACGTCGCCATCGCTGTTCGCTTGGCTTTGGTACAGCAACTGACTTACTACATGCCCGGCCCTCTGCGCCGAATGAGCTATCGGCTGACGAGCGCATGCCCTGTCACTCGTGGGGAGACTACTTCCGCGCTTCGAGCGCGTGCTTGAGAGTGATCTCGTCGGCGTACTCTACATGCGTGCCCGTGGCGAGGCCTCGGGCGAGGCGGGTGACCCTGATGCTCGGGACACGGGCGAACAGGTCGCGGATATAGAGCGCGGTCATTTCGCCTGCGGATGTGGGATTCGTTGCGAGAACGATCTCGACGGCGCCGGCTTGCTGGACGAACCGTTCCACACGCTCGGTTAGTTCACGGATGCGCAGCTGCTCCGGCCCCACGCTATCAACGGGTGATATGGCGCCACCGAGCACATGGTAGAGCCCCCGCCAGAGTCCAGCGCGCTCGACGGACTGAAGGTCGGTGATCTTCTCCACAACAAGGAGGGCTCGGGGATCGCGCCGGCGATCCCGGCAGATGCCGCACAGCTCGTCTTCGCTCACATTGAAGCACTCCTTGCATTGGCGGACGCGGTCTTTGAGTTCGATGATGGCATTCCCAAGCTCGTCGAGCTGGGCTTGTGGCCGATCAAGAAGCGCGAGCACGAGTCGCGCCGCAGCTCGCGGACCGATGCCCGGGAGTGTTTGCAGGAGTGCCGCGATACGCTCGAATGAGGGATCCATGGGGAATTAGAGGAAATCGGAATCGGTGTGTACGGTGTCGATCTCTGAGAATTCAAGGTTTTCGGGGTTGATGTGGAAGTCGATCTCACCTGTGGGACCGTTGCGGTGCTTGGCGATGATCAGCTGCGCGAGGTTTTGACGGCCCTGCTCCTGGGCGCGCTGGAAATTGATCTTATCGTCGCGATGGATGAACATGACCACGTCGGCGTCTTGCTCGATGGAGCCGGAATCCCGGAGGTCGGACAGTCGCGGGCGGTTTCCTTCGCGGTTCTCCACGGCACGGGAAAGCTGGGAGAGGGCGATCACGGGGATCTGCAGCTCTTTTGCGAGCCCCTTCAAGCCGCGGCTGATCTCGGTGACCTGCTGTACGGGGGAATCATAGTTGCGGCGGGCGCTCATGAGCTGGAGATAGTCAACGATGAGTATGCCTAGTCCGTGTTCCGCCTTCAAGCGGCGAGCCATCGCGCGCATTTGCATGACATTCAAACCGGGAGTGTCGTCGATGAAGACCGGCATGTCGCGGAGCTCCGAGATGGCATTCGTGATCTTCAGGAAGTCGTTCTGTTCGCCCTCGTGCGATAGCTTGCCGGTGCGGAGGCGCCAGAGGGAGGTGCGCGCGGTGGACGCGATGAGACGATCGACGACCTGGTCGACGCTCATTTCCAAGCTGAATATTCCGACTGGCGTCTGATTCTCGGCGACGCGGCGCGCAATATCGATCGCGAACGCAGTTTTACCGACCGATGGGCGTGCAGCGAGGATGACGAGGTCGGATTTCTGGAATCCGCCGAGCGTTTGGTCGAGTTTGGTGTGCCGGGTGGGGACACCGCGAAGCTGGCCGTCGTCTTGGGTCTGGATACGCTCCATCGCTCGATCGAGCTCTCCGGCGAGTTCGTCGAATTTGTTGCTCAGGGTGCGCTGGGTAACCGAAAACAGCTGCTGTTCGGCCTCTCCAAGCACGGCGTCGATGTCGTCGTCTTCTCGATACGCGAGCGCCTTGATGCGGTGCGACGCATCCAACAGATCGCGGAGCGATTTCTTTCGCTGCACGATGCGCGCGTAGGTTTGCACGTGTGCGGCGGTCGGGACCTCGCTGGCGAGCGCGGTCAGGTATGCCACCCCGCCGACAGCATCGAGATAGCCCATGTCCGCGAGCTTCGTCGAGGCGGAAAGAATATCGATGTTCTCGCGCCGTTCCCACAGACTCGCCAAGGCGTTCCAGATGAGCTGGTGGTTGCGCTGGTAGAAGTGCTCATCGGTGACCATGTCGATCACTCGATTGATCGCCTCGCGGTCGGAAAGAATGGCGCCCAGAAGCGACCGTTCGGCCTCGAGGTTCTGCGGAGGAATCGTTTCGGGAAGTGAATTCGCCATAGCGCGGATGGAATGCTTTCGCATTATCCGATAATGAAAGAGCGCGGGCAACCGAGGTGTTGATTGCGAGTTGAAAACATTCTCTCACCCTCCGCTCCGCCTCCCATGCCCGACACATCCCCCTCGGACCCGCTTGCCGCTCCCTGCGCGAGTGCCGACGGAGGGCATAGCGGAGAGGCGGGGGGGGGTCGAGAGTCGGGGTGCCGAGGGGAGCGGGAGGGGAGGAAGCCAGCCGCGCAGGGGCGGCGAGTGTGTCCGAGGGGGAGTAGAGCGACCTCCTAACTCTGGACCTTCTTTTTTACGAGAGGACCGTAGCTTGTGTCGTCCACCACATAGCCGAGCTGTGCGAGTTGGTCGCGAAGCTGGTCGGCAGTAGCAAAATCTTTTTGCTCTCGGGCGAGCTGGCGTTCGTTGACGAGCGACTGGACAGTCTCGGGGAGGGAAGCGCCGCCGGTGGCAATGATGCCGAACTGTTCGGAGAGGAAAGCGAAGAACGCGCGGAGTGCCGCTCCTGATTCGGTTCCAATGCGCTGCTCGGTGACCGCTTTGTTCGCTGCCGAAACAAGAGCGAACACCGCTCCGAACGCCGCGGCAGTGTTGAAGTCGTTATCCATGGCATCCTCAACGGCATGACGAGTTTCGGCGATGATCTGCACGAGCGCTGAATCGTCTTTTTCGGATGGGGGTAGGGTCTGGATTTTCGTGAGCAGCTCGGTGATGCGCTGGATCGCAGCGTGTGCGGCGTCGAGGGCGCTTTCGGAAAAATCCAAAGGAGCTCGGTAGTGTCCGGAGAGGAGGAAAAATCGGATCGTCTCCGGAGACCACTTGGCGAGCGCCTCTCGCACGGAGAGCATGTTCCCCATGCTTTTCCCCATGCGCTTCTGGTCGATCTGTAGGAACCCCGCATGCATCCAATATCGGACGAACGGCACTAGTCCGGAGGCCGCCTCCTGCTGGGCGATCTCTGCCTCGTGGTGGGGGAATTTGAGGTCCATAGCGCCTCCGTGGAGGTCATACTGCGGTCCGAAGTAGTGCTCGGTGATCGCGGTGTCTTCAATGTGCCAGCCTGGGCGGCCGGCTCCGAGTTCCGGATCATCCCATGAGGGCTCGCCCGGCTTGGAAAGCTTCCAAAGAGCAAAATCTCCCGTGTTGCGCTTCTTCTCGCTGTCGTCGATGCGGGAAACGGCGTCGTCCGCTTGGAGGCCAGTGCGGCCGGAAAGTTTGCCGTAGTCGGGAAATGTGGCGAGATCGTAGTACCAGCCGTCGCCGTCGATGAGGTAGGCGTGCCCTTTTGCGATGAGCGTTTTCACCTGGGCTTTTACCTGCTCAATGTGATCGGTGGCGCGGGGGTATTGGGAGACGGCAGTATTTCCGAGTGATTGCATGTCGTCGCGGTAGTGCTGCTCGAACTCTCGGGCGTATTCCAACGGTTCGCGACCCTGTTCAGCGGCGCGGCGAATGATCTTGTCGTCGATGTCCGTGATATTTTGCAGATAGGTGACTTCGTGGCCACGGTAGCGAAGCCACTTTGCGATCACGTCAAAAATGGTGAATGTGCGCGCGTTGCCGACATGAATGAAGTCGAATACAGTCGGCCCGCAGACGAACATATGCACTGTGCCCTCGGTGCGCGGGGTCAGTGTTCCAACCTTTCGAGTCAGTGAATTATAGAGGTTGACGGGCATGCGAGTTATGAAAATACCACGAACAAAGTCCCGGTCAACATGAGCATCATGGCGGCAACTCCGAGGTAATGGACGGGTGCGCTGCTTCGATGGGGGCCGACGATGTTCGGGTTGTTCGCCATGTGGATGATGAGCATGATGAGGGGCGGTGCGATCATACCGTTGAGGATCGCTGACCAGTACAGTGCCTGAACCGGCGTGATGCCGATGAACGGCATCAGCATCCCGACGGCGACGGCGCCGACCATGACCAAATAAAACTGGCGAGCCCGGTTGAACGGTTTATCCAATGATGCCGGCCAGCCCATGAACTCAGCGACAACATATGCCGCAGAGCCGGCAAGAACGGGGATCGCAAGGAGGCCTGACCCGACGACCCCAAGCGCAAATAAGATAAACGCGTATTCGCCTGCGATCGGTTGGAGCGCTGCGGCGGCATCCCGGAGGGTGCTGATGTCGGATACGCCCGCGGCAAAGATCGTGGAAGCGGTCAGCGATACGATGAAGAACGACACGAGGTTCGAGGCGATCATGCCGATGCGAGTATCAAGTTCGATCTGATGCAGAACGCCCGGACGAACTGCACGGAACTTGCAGACACGAATCGCGGGGTGATCTTGGCGGACATCTTCCGCTTCCTGGGACGCCTGCCAAAAGAACAGATACGGGGAGATCGTTGTACCGAGCATCGCGAAGAGTGTAAGGAAGAAGGTGCTGCCGTTGGTCCATACCGGGATCAGGAGGGAGCGGAGAATGCGCACCCAGTCCGGGCTTACCAAGAACAGCGCGAGGCCGTAGACGAACAACGAAAGGGCGAACCACCGGAAAATGCTTTCGATCTGTCGATACCGGAGTGCGATGACCAGCACCATGATCGCTATCGCCATTACGACACCGAGGACGCGGATATCGAGCGGGATGATCAGGTTGAGTGCTCCTGCCATGCCATAGATGTCAGCGCCGACATTGAACACATTTGCGGCGACCAATGCGGTGGCGACAACGGCAAGCATAGCGGCGGGGTAGTGGCGGCGAATATTTCCGGCGAGGCCACAGCCCGAGAGCGCCCCGATGCGGGCGCACATATTCTGGATAGCGATCATGAACGGCAGTATATACAACAGTATCCACAGCGGCGCGGTGCCGAATCGTGCACCGGCGATGGAGTAGGTGGTGATGCCGGACGGGTCGTTATCTGCTGCGCCGGTGATAATGCCGGGTCCGAGGGCGCGCCAGAAGCGGAGAAGGCGATTCTTCATCTCGTCCAGTATACCGTACTGCGCGAAAAAAATCCCCCGCGGTGCGGGGGTTAATCATTCTCATATTCCTTCGCGGCGTACATCGTTTCTGCGTGCGCGCGAAGTCGCGTGATGATAGGAATCCAGAACGCCTTGAGCATTCGGAACTGGAAGGCATACTGTATGCGATCCCACAGCGATGTGGCGCCCAGCTGCCATTCGTAGCGGTCGAGTTCAATTGGCACCCGCCGCTTCGTGTCGTAGATGAGCTGAAACTCATCCGGGAGTGCGTGGGTAGAGAAGCTCGGACCACTTTCCCAGAACGGGCGGAACCATATACTCGGGTAGCAACCCGGTCGCTGGATACGGAAAACGCGGAATGAACCAAGGCGCGCATTCATTCGTTGACCACCGACGGTCCGTGTTTGCGGCGAGGTCTCACTGATTTCCACGGTGCCGTGTTCCCGAG
Organism: Candidatus Yanofskyibacteriota bacterium; assembly: GCA_020852375.1. GTDB lineage: Bacteria > Patescibacteriota > Minisyncoccia > 2-02-FULL-40-12 > GWA2-44-9 > JAGOPO01. The sequence continues at coordinate 17,256 of JADZAY010000006.1, read as the reverse complement.
TTTCGCCGCCGATGGTCGTTCGCGGTTCTGAGTGGTGTGTCGTCCAGGGGCGCCACTGAGTGTCGGCGGGAAGACTCTGGAATGCCGTGATCACCAAGCGAGCCGCGTCCGCATCGAACCGCTCTGTGAGGACGGTAAGCGCCGCGTTGACCTCCATGCGGTCCACGGTCGGCGGCAACTGCCATTCGCGCTCCATGTGCACCTCCGGATTTATCGTACATAATATAAAGAATATGTCAATTAGCGGCTATGCCGGTGTGGATAATTAGCACTCTTGACGCTAGAGTGCCAGTTTTCTATACTGGCACTGTCATGAATGGATTGCTAACACCGCGGCAGCATCAGCTGGTCGCGAAGGTCATCGAGGAATACATCCAGACCGCCGAACCGGTCTCGAGCAAGGCCATCGCGCAGAGCGGCTACTTTGATGTTCGCTCAGCGACCATTCGCAACGAAATGGCCGACCTCGAGGACGGTGGTTATCTCCAGCAGCTGCACACATCCGGGGGGCGTGTGCCGACCGCGAAGGCGTATCGGCTGTATGTGAATCAGCTGCTTGCGACCGAGGGTGTTTCCATCAGCCACGCACACCGGCGCCGCATCGACGAGGCGCTTGCGGCGATCGACGTGCGCGACCCGGAGCAGGTGAACAAGGCGCTCGCGCGGGTGGTGGGGCAGCTGTCGGGGGCATTGGTCATGGCATCGATGAGTGAGCGGGAAGAGGCGTACAAATTCGGGATCTCGAATCTCGCTGCATTCCCGGAGTTCCGGGAGATCGGGCGCTTCGCTGGACTTGCGGAGTTCTTCGACCAATTCGATGCGATGGCTGATTCGCTCATGCGACGCGCGTTCGGACCTGCGTACCCGACCGCGTCCGCGCGGCAGTCCGATGGCGGGGATGTGCGCGTATTGATCGGCTCCGAGAACACGGACGATCGTATCAAAGACGAGACCATGATCTGTGCCCGATACCGCCTTCCGGAGGGGCACGAAGGGACGCTCACGCTGGTCGGTCCGATGCGCATGGACTATCGGCGCAATATCGGGCTGATGACGTATGTCGCCCAGGCGGCCCACCGTATATCACGCACATAAACCATTCCTATGGACGATACGACACCACAGAATACCGAACCGCAGGCGACTGAACAGTCGGTCGAAACGGTTCCGAAAGAGCAATACGTTCGGCTTGCAGCAGACTTTGAAAACTATCGAAAGCGTATGGAACAAGAGCTTGGCGAGGTGGCGCGATTCGGCGCAACCTCCGTGGTTCGGGAGATGGTCGATGTCCTGGATCATCTTGAACAAGCCATCGCACTCTCGCCGCCGGTCGTGCTGGAGCAGCGCGAGTGGTTCGCCGGTCTCCAGCACATTCAGGCCCAGTTCCTTGCAACACTGAAGAAGTTCGGGGTCGAACGCATTCCGACGGCGCAGCAACTATTCGACCCAGCGACCATGGAAGCCGTCTCCATGATCGCGGGCGGTCCGAGCCACACCGTGACGAACGAGGTGCGCGCGGGGTACATGCTCCATGGCCGCGTCATCCGCCCGGCGCGCGTCATTATCTACGAGTAACAATCAGTATCACATCACTACCATGCCAATCATTCGACGTGACCCATTCCATGAGATCGAGCGATTCTTCGATGAAGAGTTCCCGTCGTTCGGGTTCATCCCCGCAATGAAGCGGTCGATGGAGCCTGCGATGGATGTGTATCAGACCGAGCACGATCTGGTCGTTGAGCTACAAGTTCCGAAGCTGGACCCGAAGGATATCAAAGTGACCGTCGAGGACGGCGTCCTGAAGGTCGAAGGCGGGGCTTCCGAGGAGAAGGAAGAGAAGAGCAAAGAGTATTTCCGCCGGGAGATCCGTCGCGGGCACTTCACGCGCATGCTTTCTTTGCCGGTGTCGGTCAAAGAGGGCGAAGCGAAGGCGTCGTTCGAGCATGGCGTCCTGAAAGTGGTGCTGCCGAAGATCGAGCAGGCGAAGCCGAAGACGATCGAAGTTGAGGTTAGGTAATCATTGGTCCCTCTGCACTGGTCCGGAAACGGTCCGGACCGGGATCGAGGGACGAATAACACACGAACACTATGAGCAAAATTCTTGGTATCGATTTGGGGACGACGAACTCCTGCATGGCGGTCGTCGATGGGGGAACTCCGCGCGTGCTTGAGAACTCCGAAGGAGTTCGCACGACGCCGTCCGTGGTGGCGATCGGAAAGACGGGCGAGCGATACGTTGGGGTGACCGCAAAACGCCAGGCGGTCACGAACCCGGCTAATACGCTCTTCTCGGTGAAGCGCCTCATCGGGCGCCGGTTCAGCGATCCGGAAGTTCAGCGCGATAGGAAGTTGTTGCCGTATGAGATCCGCCAGGGCTCTGGCGATTCGGTCGAAGTGAAGATGGGCGACAAGTGGTATAAGCCCGCCGAGATCTCGGCGATGGTTCTGCAGAAGCTGAAAGCGGATGCGGAAGCGAAGCTCGGGACGACCATCACGGAGGCCATTGTGACCGTACCCGCCTACTTCGACGACGCCCAGCGGCAGGCGACCAAAGACGCGGGTGAGATCGCGGGGCTGACGGTAAAGCGCGTCATCAACGAACCGACGGCGGCGGCGCTCGCGTACGGATTCAACAAGAAAAAAGACGAGCAGATCGTAGTGTACGACTTCGGAGGCGGGACCTTCGATATCTCGGTACTCGAGGTGTCGCAGGACACCATCGAAGTACGCGCCACGGGTGGCGACACGCATCTGGGCGGCGACGACATCGACCAGCGCATCATTGCACACTTTGCCGAGGAGTTTAAGAAAGACCAGGGCGTTGATGTGAGCAAAGACCAGCTTGCGCTTCAGCGGTTGAAAGATGCCGCCGAGAAGGTGAAGCACGAATTGTCGAGCACGGCCCAGACGGATGTGAACATTCCGTTCCTGACCGCTGACGCGGCTGGTCCGAAGCACTTCACGCTCACCTTCACGCGCGCCAAGCTCGAAGCGCTTACCAAGGACCTCATCGACCGCTCGATCGAACTTACGCGGCAGGCAGTCAAAGATGCCGGGTTCCGGCTCTCCGATATCGACGAAGTGGTCATGGTCGGCGGACAGACGCGCATGCCCGCGATCGTTGAGGCGGTGAAGCAGCTGTTCGGGAAGGACCCGCATCGCGATATCAATCCGGACGAAGTAGTCGCCATCGGTGCGGCGATCCAGGGCGGTATCATGCAGGGCGATGTGCGGGATGTGCTCCTGCTCGATGTGACGCCGTTGACGCTCGGCATCGAAACGCTGGGAAGCGTGATGACGCCGATGATCGAGAAGAACACGACCATTCCGGCCAGCAAGTCGCAGACCTTCAGCACAGCAGCCGATAATCAGCCGTCGGTGCAGATCCGCGTCGCGCAGGGTGAGCGGCCAATGTTCGGGGATAACAAGTTCCTCGGCGAGTTCAATCTCGATGGTATTCCGCCTGCACCGCGCGGCGTTCCGCAGATCGAAGTCACCTTCGACATCGATGCGAACGGCATCCTGCATGTGAAGGCACGCGACAAGGGCACCGGCAAGGAGCACTCGATCCGCATTGAAGGCTCGGGCGGGCTTTCGAAAGAGGAGAAGGAGCGCATGGTGCGGGAGGCCCAGGAGCATGCCGCGGAAGATGCGAAGAAGAAAGAAGCGGTCGAGGCGAAGAACGCCGCCGAAACGCTCGTCTGGACGACCGAGAAGATGATTGCTGACAACAAGGACAAGATCGCCGAGAACGACAAAAAGGAACTCGAAGAGAAGATCGCCGCGCTGAAGACGGCGCTCCAGGGCGGGGATCTTAGCGCGATCAAGGCGGCGGGAGATACACTGGGACAGGCGGCACAGAAGGTTGGCGGAAGTCTCTACCAGCAGTCGGCGGCGAATGAAAAAGCCCCGGAGGCGCAGGCAGCCGAGGAAGTGAAGCCGGAGGAGCAGAAGTAGGCCGTCTGTGGTACCATGACAGCATGAAAGCCATCGACTACAAGCGTATCGGGCTGATCGTCGCCGTAGCGCTCTGCGCAACGCTGACCTGGGCAGCTGCGCGGTCGTGGCTTGAGGGTCCTGCGCGGTTCTCCAGCTGGGAGGCTGCGCTGGTGCCGTCACTGGCGGTCGTGCTGTTCGCGGCGGTTGCTGCGATCGCCTGGATGCTGCTGGACCGGCCCCTGGAGCGTTTGGCGTCGATGCTGGCCTCGTGGGCGACGTTCATTGTGTTTTGGAAGCCGGACATCTGGTACCTTTCAGCATTGCCGGTGCTTCTGTTCTTTTGGTATGAGGCATCCCGCCGCATCCAAGGGGATATGGTGGATCGGCGCAAGTTGCGGGTGAACGCAACGCTCGGGCAGGGCGCGAAATTCATTCTGCTCGGAGCGTTCCTGATGGCGTCGCTGGGGTTCTACCTGCTCCCGTCGAGCCGGACCGCCGATTTCCGCGTGGTGAGCAAGGGATTGCAGAGTTCGCTGGAGAGCACCTACGATCAGCCGCTCGTCCAACAGCAGCTGTCGCAGTTGCCCAGCGGTATGCAGGTGCAAGTGAAGCGAGATCTCGCGCGGTTCGTTGACGACTGGGTAAAGGGCGTACTGGGTCCGTTGGGACCGCTGGTTCCACCGATACTCGCCTTTGCGTTGTTCCTCGCGCTGTGGTCGGTGTCGTTCATCTATCGGGAGGCTGCGATCTGGGTTGGAGTAGGACTGTTCGCACTGCTCAAAGCGGTGAAGTTCGTCCGTGTGGAGGAGCGCGATGTGAAAGCCGAGGTGCTTTCACTGTAAGAAAAACCCGCCAGTGCAGGCGGGCGGGGAGGTGAACTGCGTGCTCAGTTTCTGGCGACCCAGGCGCCGAAGATGCCCGCGACACCAAATCCGATGAGCAACACGGCGTGCGCCCCGGATCCGAGGACGGCTAGGCCCGCGTCTCGCAGAAGGATGTGGATTGTGAGGTATTCAGCCACAACTCCACACAGGAATGCTTTTACGCCCTGCCAAAATATCATTTGGGACCTCCGGAAGCATGGTATACTAAATTCCGAAATAGTCAAGAATGCCCGCAGACCCCTATACAACGCTTGGAGTTTCCCGGAACGCCTCTGCGGATGAGGTGAAAAAAGCGTACCGGAAGCTTGCGCACCAGTATCATCCTGACAAAAAGGGTGGGGATGAAGCGAAATTCAAGGAGGTCAATGAGGCCTACCAGGTGCTTTCGGATCCCGAGAAGCGAGCGCGGTACGATCGATTTGGATCGGCAGAGGGGCCGACCGGCTTTGGTGCGGGTGGATTCGGGGGAGCCGGAGGGTTCCAGGATTTTGATTTTGGAGGCATGGGCGGGGGATTCGAGAATATTTTCGATATGTTTGGGGGCGGCATGCCGGGCCGCCGCGCGAAGCCGGAGAAAGGGGAAGACCTTCAACTTCGGGTGACCCTGCACGCGAAGGATTTTGGAAAGAAGAAGGTGTATGAGTTCGATGCGTTCGTGTCGTGCAAAACGTGTTCCGGCTCCGGTGCGCAGGGAGGCAAGCTCAAGGAGTGCGGTCAATGCAAGGGGCAGGGGAGAGTGCGACAGGCAGTACGAACCCCCTTCGGTACATTCGCTCAGGTGACGGTATGTCCGGAGTGCGGCGGCGACGGGCAAGTCCCTCAACATGTTTGCAAGGAGTGCGGTGGTGCGGGACGCGTCAAAGGAAAGCGGACGCTCGAGCTCCATATTCCGGAGCGCATCGAGGACCAGTACCATATCGCGTTTCCGAAGGCGGGGAATGCCGGTCAGCAGGGTACGCCGCCGGGCGATCTCCTGATCACTCTCCAGGCAAAATAAGAGTATACTGGGGGTATGGAAGCGGCAGTTCTTGCAGCGCTTCGCGATCCTCGAGGGCTGGGCGCAGCACTCGTCGTCTTGGTGCTGGTGCTTTACGGTATGTCGGTAGGGCGCACCCGTGCGCTGATCTCGCTGCTCTCGATCTATGTCGCCTACACATTGGCGATCCTGTTCCCCTTTTCGCAAGCCGTTAGCGCCCGCCTACCAGAACGGTTCCAGCTGTACGCGCATGCCGGACTTTTTCTCGGAGCGTACGTGCTTGCTTTTTTGATACTGTCATCTGCGGTGCGCCACGGGCGACTCAGTATGGGGGAGCTGTCGCTGTGGCAAGTCGGGGCCATTTCTCTGGTACAAGTTGGGCTCCTCGTGAGCATGAGTCTTCTGTTCATCGATGAGCCGTTTGCGCGAGCGATCGTTGGACGGTGGTATGTATTCTTTGCAGGCACCTCTGCGCGATGGGCATGGCCAGCGGCCTCGCTGGCGATACTCCCGCTCCTGCGGCGAGAGCACACGGAGTAGTGTGCTTGTCTCCGCGCGTGGTTTTCGATACGCTCTCTGAACGTTCTTTGACCGCGGGAGGCGTCCATGGAGAGTCGCTCGTTTCGGGAGGTCAAACGCGAGCTAGCGCCAAAGCTCGTGCACGAGGGAGTTCCTCGGGTGGACGCGCTCTTTGCGCTGACACTGACGGAATACATCAGATGGTTTGATGTGCAGATCTTCGGGGCGAAGGACTACGCGCCCATCATCATTCAGCACGAGCCCGAGGACTTTCTTGCAGAGTGCCATCAGCTCACTGATGGAACCTACCGCTACATTGTACATGCTTACGCTATTGTGCGGCGTGTACGGCGGGACGTGCGGAAGACGCAATTCTTCATCTCTCGAGCAACGGGGAATCTGCAGATAGTTCCTGCGGGGGTTGCCCACCCAAGGATTCGTGAATTCCTGATTGCAGTTGCGGCTCACGAGGTTCGACATCGACTACAGATGGTCGGAGTGTTGCCTCGCATGTTTTCCCCGAGTCTTGAGAGCGCCCCGTCCGGTGGACTTATTCGATTTTTGTGGCAAATCGAACGGGTGCGGCATGCAATCAGCATTCACAATGCGATTGCGGAGGGGCTTCATCCGAGGGCCATCGCGAGCGCAGCAAGTGCGGGTGAATTTGATGCTCGGCTTGTCGAGCAGGTAGTGATGCACCGGATATGCGCATGCGAAACCGAAGAGGACCTCGTGGACCTGGTGCTCACTGAGCCGGAGACGACAGAACGCCGAGCGTAAGCTCGGCGTTGTTCTGTCTGAGGAGGGAATTACTTCGCGCGCTCTACGTACTCACCGGTTTCGGTGTTGATGATGATTGTGTCGCCCTCGTTCACAAAGAGCGGGGCATTGATGGTCGCGCCGGTATCGATGACTACCTGCTTGGTGCCGCCGGTAGCGGTGTCGCCTTTGATACCCGGGGGCGCCTCGGTGACCGCGAACTCCATCTTGATGGGGAGCGATACATTGATGACCTTCTCGTCCCATGAGAGGGCCTCGAGGATGGTGTTGGGCTTCAGGAAGCGAACCTGATCGCCGATGGTTTCCTGGGGGAGCTCGAAGCGCTTGCTCGGGTCATTTGGGTTAGCGAACCAGTACTGATCGCGGTGGTTGTAGAGGAATTTCACGTTTTTGCGCTGCACATCCGCCTCATCGAAAAAGTCCGATTGCGCAAGGTTGCGCTCGAGCACCTTTCCGTTCAGGAGATTGCGCATGCGGGTCTGCACCACCGGACGCCGCTGCTGCATCTTCAGGTGGTGCGTCTCCAGTACGACATACGGCTGGTCTTCGTAGATGAAATACGTCTTTGGTTTGAGGTCGTTGACACCGAGGGACATAGGGAAGATATAAACACAATACAGCGGGGAGATTCTAGCACAGAAAGCTCTGCTCGGCAAGAAAACGCCCCGGCTTATTGCTGGGGCGTTTTGGCTTCGCGGGGACGGAGCACGAGCTCGAGCTCGACGTGCCACTGGATGATCGTGATGTGCTTTTCCTTTGCTTCACGTACCAGGAGCTCATTTTTCTGGTTCTCAAGGCCATCAAGTGGGAGATAGAGCTGGTGGGCGACGCCACATCCAAAGAACAGATCGAAAAACGGGTTACGAGCCTCGGTGAACTGCTCAGTGAGATGCGGATTGAGGCGAAGAAGTGCTCGCACGCTTTCCGGGTCGATTACGGCGATTCCTTGTGCTGCTAATGTGGATGTGAGGACGTCTTTCCCAAGCGTCACAAGGCGCATTTCGCTTTCGTCGGGTGTATGGGTGAGGTCCGCGATGTAGGCGCGTCGTGCGTTGCGCCGCTCGGCGATGCGTGCAAGCAAGCGGAAGATGTCTATGCACCATGATCGCTGGTTTGCCATGGCCTGCTTCGGATCCGCTGCGAGTGCCTCGTTGTCCCCGATTTCTTTCAAGACGGCGACATCCCACGGCATGACAAGCTCGATGAGAGATTCCATGGCGTGCTCCGGCGGTATCAAACAGCTATTGCTAGTATGCAGCGCGTGCCTGAGTTGTCAAGAAAGCACCGCTCCGATAAAGGCGGGGCGGCCGTTCACGAAGTCACGAGCCTGCTGGCGGGTGCTCCCCTCAAGCTGGATCGTCTCGAGAGCGACCATTCCTTCGCCGCACACGACACAGACCTCGGTGCCGCGCAGTGTGACGGTGCCCGGAGCCTCAGAGGAGGATACGTCGATCGCATGGGCGTGGTGGATATTGAGCGCGCGCCCATTCCAGGTGGTCCATGTTCCGGGATTTGCGGCAAGCGCGCGGATCCGGTTCGTCACGCTGGTAGCGGTATCGGTCCACGCAATGCGCCCGTCGGGGCGCTCGAATTTCTTCGTGATGGTCGCAAGAGCGTCATTCTGTGGAACGGGAAGAAGCGATCCGTCCAGGTATTCCGATAAAGAGCGGGCAAGGAGGTCAGCGCCAAGGCGAGAAAGTTCGTCCTCACACATGACTGCATCAAACCCCCGCGGGATCTCCCAGGTTTCCTGTGCGACGACAGGACCGTGGTCCATCTCGGCATCCAGCTGCATCAGCGAGACGCCGGTATTTGCGCAGCCGTCGAGGATCGCCGACTGAATAGGAGAGGGGCCGCGATAGGCGGGGAGGAGCGATGGGTGAATATTGAGAAATCCGCGTGGCGCAGCATCGAGGTACCGTTGGCCGATGAGCTTTCCATACGCAACAACAATGCCGACGGTTAGTTGGAGCTCTGAAAATCGGACGAACACCTCGTCGTCCTTGAGCGTTGACGGGGTCCATACCGGAAGTCCGAGCTCGAGCGCAGCGCTTTTGACGGGACTGGGGGTCATACGCATGCGACGACCAACGGGGCGGTCGGGCGCAGTGACCACTGCAGCGATCGGCCAGCCGTCGTCAACGAGGCGGCGAAGTGCGGGAACCGCAAAGAGTGGTGTTCCGAAAAATACCACGCGAGATTCCGTGCGTGATGCGACCGTGAGACGTATGGCGGAGCGGGGTGCGGAAACGATGAGCGACATATGGGTGTAGTATATCGCGCCAGTGCCGCGACGCGAATTGACTAAATCAGCAAATAGTGTATTATAATCTCACCAGTGAGGAGGCGCGATGGACCTTTCATGGCTTGCCGTGTCCGAGATGTTCCCAGACACAACACTGCGCGGAGCGGGCATCGTGTCGATCGCGGTTGGGTGTGTGGCGTTGAACCTGCTCGGGGGAAAGCGTTGGCGCAATGCGGCGGGGTTGGCGTTGGGCGCTTGCGCGTTCACGGCGCTTCTCGCGGTGACCTGTGGGTTCTTCTGGAATGCAGCAGTCAGCTTCGCTCGCGGCGTGCAGGCGGTCGCCAGCGCCGCGGAGTAGTCATGCTGTCCCGTTCTCTAGCGAGAGCGGGATTTTTTTGCGGCCCGATCTTTGATGGTGAGGCCATTGAGGTGATCGGTCTCGTGCTGGAGCACGCGAGCAAGCATGCCGCGCGCGCGGAATTTGACCCGATTTCCCTGTTCATCAAGACCCTTGAACATCACCTTCTTTGAGCGGGGGATGATGAGCCACGTCCCGGGGATGGAAAGGCACCCCTCTTCGATATCTTCCGATTCTTTTCCGTATTCAGTGATCTCGGGATTCGCGAATACCGAGGGGACGTCATGCTCTTCGGCCAGCTTTTCATCGATGACAAAGAGGGCGAGATCCTTGCCGACCTGGTTCGCGGCAAGTCCAATGCCATTGTGGGCGACCATGTCCTTTTTCATCTCCGCAATGAGCTGCGTGTATGCGCCGGCCTTCAAATCCTCCGCGGTGAGCGGGGTGCATTGTTTCGCGAGCACGGGGTGGGGGACATGGGTGAGCTGCATGGGGTAATTATGTCACGCGATTGACCTCGGGTCAACATCAACCAGCCATCCGGGTGGAAGGTATGCGAGAAGCTCGGGCAGTCGCTCGCCGGTCAGCGAGGTCTTGAGGATGATCTGTTGTGTCCACTCGCCTCGCGCGTGCTCGATGAGCGCGTTCGATGGTCCAAGTATGCTCGTACCTGAGCGAGCGGTTGCGCCCATATGATCGATCGCTCGGCGGAGCCGATCCGCTCCAACCGTCGCGAGGCGCCCGACGGCACGCCGATCGCGGTGGCGAACAGAGAGCTTTACGAGGCGCGTATACGGAGGCCAGCGAAGCATTTTGCGCTGAGCCAGCTCGTCGCGGTAGAGCTTGTCCCATGCGCGGCCCGTGACGTCGAGGAGTTCGTCATCGTGCCACTGCTGGATGATGATCCGGGAGGGGCGGAGATCAGCGATGCGCTCAAGCTGTGCGACGAGGCGCTCGTTGGTGCGAAAATCGGGGTTTGCGGCGAGTGCGTCGATGTGCGGGATGATGACCGTGGAAAATGTCCGTTGGTACCGGTGGCCGAAGATCATAGACGACGCAACGAGCATCGGTCGCCCCATGGCATTGAACGCATCAAGTACGGCGCGTTCGTCGCGCTCGTTGCGTACGAGGTCGCCATCGAGGATGGGCAGCTTGCCGGCGGAGTGCCCGTAGCGGTCGAGCAGTGTCCTGATCGCCTCTGCAAGCTTTTGACTTCCCGGAGTGCCCGCAGGCTTGAGGGGTCCGGATGCGCATGACGGGCACTGTTTTGGAACCTGATGGAAGGCGCCGCAATGGTAGCAGACGAGCATATCTTCAACGGTGCGGTGCAGGCGGAGCGGAATGCGACAGTTGGCGCACCGCGGTGAGGAGTGGCACCGAGCGCAGCGGAGCGCCGTCGCATATGCTTTTCGGGCCGAGAGCACAAGGAGTGGCGAGCGGTCTTCGTAGGCATCGAGAATCGCGTCCTGGGCCTTGCGCGACAGCAGGAGGCGGTTCCCATCACGTCGCTCATGCTCCATGGAAACGGTCTCAACGGTCGGCCAATGCGGCTTGTGATCCACGACGCGGAGGGCTCCATTCTCTTTGAGGTGGAAGTGGACGGTGCTGATCGCGGGCGAGATCCAGGTGAGTCGCGCGCAATGGTGTGCGGCGAGCTGTCGCGCTACATCGGGCGTGTTGTACCGCGGAGCCGATTCGCTTTTATAGATTTCGCTCAGAGGATCCTCGATGACAAGGTGTGAGAGCGCGGTCCACGGCAGGAAGAGCGCCCCGCGGGTGCCGATCACCACGCGTGCCTCTCGGGCGATGACGGCCCGGTACAGAGCGGCGTGCGCGGTCGTAGAGAGGCCGCTGTGGAACACCGTCGGGCCTGTGTCTGCAAGGTGATGCGCAAGGTGCTCAACGGTCGAGCGTTCGGGGGCGATGATAAGTACGGGTCCGTCGGATCGCGCAATGACCGTGCGCAGTTCGGCGATCGCGGTGTCGGGCTGTGTGAGCACAAAGGTGCCGGTCGGCACTGCCGCTCCGAGTTTTGGTGATTCGGGGAGCGTTACCCGGTGTTTCGGTTTTCCGAAGAACGGAGGCAGTACGGTTTTCAGCGAGGTTGCCGGAGATGCGGCATAGTATGTGGCGAGCCATTGGGCGAGTGCGATTTGGCTCTCGGTCGCCTGCGGAGTGTCGATGAGGACCGCATCGATGGGTTTGAGGGCGAATGACGATTTCTTGACCGCGAGCTTTGCGCGACGCACATCGATACAGTTGGTGACAACGGCAGGCGACTGTCGGCGCCCCCATGAAATGCGCACGACTGAGCCGATCGGCAGGGGAGCGCTCCAAAAGTAGTCCAGAACTCCCGGGGCGGTTGCGGGAAGCGACGCCAAGGGGATAACACGGAGGACGAACATTGCTGGTATTGAACCACACCTGCCGAAGAATGCATGCTTGACACGCTTAAAAAACAAATGTGGTTCACGTTTGAATAGTCGTCGATTTTTTCGTATGCTACATCTATGCCTGTACGCGTTCGTATTGCCCCCTCACCCACCGGAAATCTGCATATCGGGACCGCCCGAACGGCGCTTTTTAATTGGCTCTTTGCCCGTCACCATGGCGGCGAATTCATCTTGCGGATCGAAGACACGGACCTTGAGCGCAGTAAGAAGGAATACGAGGAAAATATTATCGAAGGTCTTCACTGGCTGGGCTTGCAGTGGGATAACGAGCACATCGCTCGCCAGACGGAGCGGCTCCCGCTCTATCGGAGCTATCTCGAGCGTCTTCTGGAGAGCGGAGCGGCCTTCTGGCGCGAGTATACCGCCGAAGAGAAGGCCGATATGGAGCGGGATGGGCGCGCCGCTCGCGATCGCGTCATCGCACTCACGCCTCCCAGCGACCCTGAGCGGGAGCTCGCATTCGACGACCAGATTCGCGGACGAGTTGCCGTGCAGGCGAAGCATGTCGGGCAGGTCGTGCTTGCGAAGGATCTCGATACGCCGCTCTACAACTTTGCTGTTGTCGTCGACGATCTCGACATGAATATCACGCATGTGATCCGCGGCGAAGACCATATCTCGAACACACCAAAGCAGCTTCTCATTTATGAGGCCCTTGGAGCGACGCCACCGGTGTTCGCGCACCTCCCGCTCATTCTTGGTCCCGATCGCTCGAAAATGTCCAAGCGGCATGGGGCGACAAACATCGCCGATTACCAAGCGGATTATCTTCCCGAGGCGCTCGTGTCATTCATGGGGCAGCTGGGGTACACCTATGATGCGGAGCTGTTGTCGCTGGATGAGATGGCGAAGCAGTTCGATCTTGCGCGGGTGCACAAGTCGGGTGCGGTGTTCGATCAGACGAAACTGAACTGGACGAATGCCCAGTATCTCAAGCGGTTGCCTCCCGCAACATTCAAGCAACTCATTGGAAAGCCCGACCTTCCCGACAGTGCCGTGCCGATCATGACGGAACGACTCGAGCGTTTGACCGATATCGCCCAGTTCTCATACTTCTGGGAAGAGCCGGAATACGAGAGCGCACTCCTTTCCTGGAAGGACGACGCACCGGAAGTAACTCGGGCGGCGCTTGAGCTCTGTGCCGATCTTGCGGCGCGCGGAGAGCTGAACCAGCCCGCACTTGATGCCGCCGCTCTTGAGCAGTTCGCGGGCAAAAAGGGGAGTGTGTATTGGCCGCTTCGTGTCGCCCTCTCCGGACGACAAAACAGCGCCGGTCCCCTCGAGATCGCCGCCGCCATCGGCTCCGAGCGCACCCAGAGTCGTATCCAGACTGCCATCCACAAACTTGCCACATGAGTATCGGTGTCCGAGCCCTCATCGTTTCGGCGGTTCTTCTCTATGCGACCTCGGGCATAGCCCGAGCGCTCACCCCCGAAGAGGCCCGGATCCAAGAGCTGCAGCGGCAGATCGAAGCACTCGAACAGCAGGCAGCACAGTTCCGATCCGGCATTGCCACTGAGCGCGCCAAAGCCGATTCACTCAAAAAGGAGATCGCTGTCCTGAAGGGGCAGATCGGTCAGATCGAAGCGCAGATCGCCGCAACCGGCAAAAAGATCGACCTGACCAAAACAGAGATCGGACAGGTCGAAACGCAGATCGAAAAAACGCGCGAGGAGATGAGCCGCAAGCGAGAGACCGTCGGACGCATGGTCCTTTTTTTGGAGCAGCGTGACCACGAGGATCTTGCCGCGAGCCTGTTCAAGTTCACCAGCCTGTCCGACTTCCTTCAGCAGTTCCACGATCTCGCGACCATTCAGGATCGTCTCTTGGGCATGATCGCTGAGCTCAAGGATGCAAAGATGTCGCTTGAGCGAGATCAGGCGGAGCTCGAGGGAAAGCAGCAGGAACTCGAAACGCTGAACGCGCAGGCACTTCAGCGTCGCCAGCAGCTTGCCGGTGTCAAGGGAGAGCGCGACCGCGTGCTTCAGGTCACCAAGGGTCAGGAGGCTGCATATCAGAAGCAACTCGCGGAAGTGGAGAAACAGAAGGCGGCATTCTTCAAAGAGCTCCGGGAGTTGGAGTTAAAGGTCGTTTCCGGCGGCCTCTATATCGTGCACATCAAAGCCGAACATGTTCCACCACGGGGTACAAAGCTCTTTTCCTGGCCCGAGGACGATTACCACCTTACCCAAGGGTATGGCATGACGAAGTACGCAAAGCGAGGGGCGTATGGCGGAGCGCCGCACAACGGGATCGATATCGCCGCGGGGTATGGGGCGACGATCAAATCGATCGGCGACGGGCGCATCGTTGCCAATGGATCGAACAGCGGCTGGGGTAACTGGGTCGCCGTTCAGCATCCGAATAACATGGTCAGCGTCTATGGGCATATGAGTTCGCTCTCATTCTTGAAGGTCGGCGCCCAAGTGAAAGCCGGTGATGTGCTTGGCTACGAAGGAACGACCGGAAAGGTCACCGGGTCGCATCTTCACCTTTCGCTCTACAAGGAGTTCTTCACCTATCTGAAGGGCGATGAATTGTATTTCAACTATTTCGACGGAACGGTGAATCCGTCCGATTATCTCTAGGCAGGCAGACGGGGGAGGGGGAGTGGGAGGCCGCTCACAGAAATCGCTCGTCGTGAATATAAGACAGATAGGCCTTCCGTCACGGCGAGTGTTCCGCGACGGTATTTTTTTGCCGTTCGGAGAAGTGCCGTCGATGTAGATCTCGAGCATGAGCGGCGGCACAAAGGCGGGGACGAGGTCGGGCGAGTGTACACGACCGGAGGCGAGACAAAAAATGAGTGAATATGAATTTTTGTCATTTCTGGATCCGGTCGTTTTTTTTGGCATATGTAGGGGAGTATGCGGGGTTATTAAGTCGCATAACCTACATTGTACGACACGATAGAACCACGAACGCTGGCCCCTCCCTCTTCACATGCACGGCATAAAAAGGCACACCGGATGGTGTGCCTGCGTCTTCTAGCGAATCTCCAGCCGACTCTTTAGCTGGCGGATCCTCTTTCCGTTCCGGCTGATGTTCACCAGGATAACGTGCTCGCCTTTGGTTCGGTATGGATGCGTGAAGCGGTACATGTCTTCAAGCTCCCATCGGTCCTCATCAGTCGCTTCCGCGAATGGTCGGCAGTCCGGAGCGATCAAGGATGCTTCCCCGTCCCCCCATTCGACTTCAACCGCGGGGCACCAGTACTCTTCGATGGTCGCCGAGACGACCACGTGAAGCGATAACGAAACGATGCGCTGAGACATGACGACTTGCTGCTGCGGTATCCGGCGCAAGGCGAATGGTTCGCTCTTGCGGCTGCTGTTCACGTTCTTTTGGTGGGTACCAGATGCCCCGGCCACAAGTAGCGCAAGCGCTAGTGCCAACATGGTCCACCTCCGACGTATTGGGCGGAATGCTACTCCTTGCACCACTGGTTGGCAAGAGGTACGATGAGCCCTATGCCGCGTGTCGTTTTTGATATCGAAACCGTCGGAGTCGACTTCGACTCGCTCGACGAACAGGCCCAAGAGTATCTCCTGAAGGCTGCTCGCACCCCCGAGGAGAAGGAGCTGGTCCCAGAGCAGTTAAGCTTCTCCCCTCTTACGGGCCAGGTGGTTGCCATCGCGCTGTTGAATCCGGATACCGGAAAGGGTGCCGTGTACTACCAGGCACCGAACACCGAGCCATCCGAACACGAAGAGAATGGCATCGTTTACTCCTCCGGGAACGAGGCGCAGGTGCTCGAAAAGTTCTGGCGAACGATCGCATTCTACGACCAGTTCATCACCTTTAATGGACGCGCCTTCGATTGCCCGTTCCTCATGGTGCGTTCAGCGGTCAATAAGGTCCGTCCGACAAAAAATCTCGTCCCCTACCGATATGGCGATGAGCATATCGATCTCTACGATCGCCTCGGGTTTTTTGGGGCAGTGCGGCGAACCATGAGCCTCCACATGTGGTGTCAGGCGTTCGGGATTCGTTCGAGCAAGGAGGGCGGTATCACTGGCTACGAAGTCCCCCGCTTCTTCAAGGAGGCCAAGTATCTGGATATTGCGCGCTACTGCTTCGACGACATCCGCGCGACAGCAGAGCTGTTCGCGTATTGGAACCAGTACATCAACATCAAATAAGTGGTCCCGTTGGAAACGAACGAGTAATGCAAATCACCATGCGAACCGAACGTGCACATCTCCCCGCAGTGTACAGATGCAAGCTACTTCGTCGCTTCTAACGGGATGGAGTACGAGTCACTAGACGAATTTCGCGAACGGGCAGGCTATCTCATCGATGGCGTGTGGTACCCCCGTGTTACCTCCATTGTTTCCATTAAAGCGAAGCC
The DNA here is from genome assembly GCA_020852375.1 of Candidatus Yanofskyibacteriota bacterium. Lineage (GTDB taxonomy): Bacteria > Patescibacteriota > Minisyncoccia > 2-02-FULL-40-12 > GWA2-44-9 > JAGOPO01. Next base: position 748 of record JADZAY010000006.1, on the reverse strand, counting down.
GGCGCTCTACCGCTACTATGGCGGGATGCGTAGTTTCAAGGCCGCAGACGATGCAAAAGAGGCAAGCGCCCGGGAGGGCACCATGGTTCACGAAGCGGTTGAGGCGATCCTCAATGGCACGCACGAACCGGTGCCGGCTACGATCGAGCCGTCTATCGACGCGTTTCGAGAGTTCCTCCGCAACAATCATGTCGAACCGCTTCTCATCGAAGAGCGCGTGGTAAGTCGCAATCACCGGTACGCCGGAACCATTGACGCGCTTGCTCGCATTAATGGCGTCGTTGGCGTTCTCGATATCAAGACGAGCAAATCGGTGTATCGCGACTACGGGATGCAGATCGCGGCGTATATCGCCGCGCTCACTGAAACACCCGACATTGAACAGCCGATAACGAGCTGGGTGCTCCGACTCGATCAGTGCAGGACCTGCCAGCTCTGCGGCGTCTCGCTCCGAACAAAGGGTGGCGTTTTCCGCGTGAGCGCAGGTGGCAAGGGGTGTCTCCATCAATGGGGTCCAATGGAGGGTCGCTTCGAGTTCGTTGAGTTCGGGACGCACGCGCACGATCTCAATGCATTCCTCGCGGCGAAGACGCTCTGGGAGTGGGAGCATCACGATCTGCTTTCCCAGCTCTCTTAGCCCGCTCCTTTCAGACCCGCTTGCCGCCCCTGCGCGGCTGACCCTCCACTCCCGCTCCCCTCGGCACCCCGACTCGGACGGTTTCTCGGCGCTCCCGGTCGGAGACGCCTC
>JADZAY010000005.1 GCA_020852375.1 Candidatus Yanofskyibacteriota bacterium | reverse complement strand
TCAGCATCGCCCGGATGCCACACACCTCGCGAGTGCCGACGGAGGGCATGGCGGAGAGGCGGGGGGGGGGTCGAGAGTCGGGGTATGAGGCGGGCTACTCTTTGCAGTTTGCGGCGAGGGTGTAGCCGGCGGCCTGAGCGGCTTCTGCGGTGGGGAACCAGATGCGGTTTGCTTCTTTGATGCGATTTGCGCTGGCGCACCACGGGTGGTGGTATTTCTTGCTTGATGAGGTCTTCGAGACAAGTACGCGGGGGTCCGAGTGTGCGGGGGTTGAGGTGGAACGCGCGCTCCCCTGCCCTGGCCGTCCGACAGGAGTGAAGGTTGCCCGAGCGCGAAACACTGCGGCATCCTGCGCCGGGGAGACGCCTTGCTGGGCGCGTAAAAGGCCGAGATTATACGCGGACCAGCCGGCAAGCGCCACAAATACGGCGGTCCACACGAGGTCCTTGGACCGCTTGACCCGCTCCCCTATTTTTGTTATGATGCCCATCGTTCGTCGGTCGAGCGGATCCCGACATCCCGGTTCTCGCTCCATCCCGGCAACTGTACAGAAGAGCTAGATAGCTGTAAACACTCGCCATGGCACATGTAAAAGCGATCGGTGCAGGTAAATACGGTAAAGACTCACGCCCGAAATATCGCGGCGTAAAGCTTCACGACGGCCAACAGGCAAAGACTGGCAATATTATCGTCCGCCAGACGGGCAGCTCCTACTGGCCTGGCACGGGGGTCCGCCAGGGTTCCGATTACACCTTGTACGCGGTAACCGCCGGAGTTGTGAAGTTCTCGACTCGCAAGAAGATGAACCACGACGGCTCCCGGAAGGTCATCAAGATCGTTTCCGTCGTTGCTGCGTAGATTTTCGATCATTTGCATACAAAAGCCGCCCCGAAGGGCGGCTTTTGTTTCGGATGCTATGCGAGCGGCTCGATGACGACATGGATGGCTGTCGCAATGTCGTCGGTGAGCTGCACCTCGACCTCATGCTCGCCGAGCGTTTTGAGGTGCCCGTTGAGTTTGATGGCGGATGCGGTGATATGAGCATTTGCAGCGGCGCTCACTCGCTCTGCGATGTCTGCCGCGGTAACGCTAGAGAACAGCTTCCCCTGCGGATTCGCCTTCCCGGCAAGTGTGACCATTGTTCCTGCGAGTCGCTGCGCGATCTCCTGTGCCTGGGCGTGTGCGAGCGCCCGCGCCTCGAGTTTCGCCGCTTTCAGCTGTTCCGATTCTTTGACCGCCCCTGCGGTCGCGGGCTTTCCCAGTCCGCGGCGAATCAGAAAATTCCGAGCGTAGCCGTCGTTCACTTCCTTTACTTCGCCAACCTTGCCGACCCCTTTGATGTTGTCGAGGAGGACTACTTTCATGAGATGATAGGCTACTTGAGCCCGCGGACGATTTCAAGGGCTCGGTCCAGCTGGGGATCCTTTCCGGGAGTCCCGATCTGCCATCCATTCGCCTCGAATTGCTTCGGGTCCATGGTGACTTTGACGCTCGGCGCGATACCGGAGTCGGAAATACTGACACCGTTTGGCGTGAACCATTTTGCCACAGTGACCTTCAGTGATGAGCCGTTATAGAATTCTTCGAGCTGCTGGACGGAGCCTTTCCCAAACGAGGTTTCGCCGACAAGCGGGACGGAGCGCACGTCATGAAGGGCTCCGGCGAGAATCTCGGCGGCGGATGCGGAGCCGCCGTTCATGATGACGACGGTCGGGAGGGAGGCCAGCCGTGCGTTCCCGTTCGCGCGGAGATACTGGCTCAATCCATCGGAGAATCGTTCTTGGACAACAGTGCTCTCCGGCTTCAGAAGCCATCCCGCGATGTTCACCGCTGAATCGAGCAGTCCTCCAGGATTATTGCGGAGGTCGATGATCATGCGCTGAGCGCCTGATGCGGCGATGTCGCGCGCGGCACGGGAGAACTCGTCATCAACATTCGCATTGAAGGACATGATCTGCAGATACGCGGTTCCGTCATCAAGGCGACGCCAATCGACTGCCGGGACGCGGATCGTATCTCTCACTAAGGTGAAGGTGAGGACATCGGTCGCTCCTTCGCGAGCCATCGTGAGTGTGACGGACGTTCCCTTCTTGCCGCGAATGCGCGAGACCGCCTCCTCGACGCTCCACCCGTCCACCGGGGTTCCGTCGACAGTGAGGATGATATCCCCTGCCCTGATGCCGGCTCGCATAGCGGGAGAATCTTTGATGGGTGAAATGACCACGAGATTGCTGTCACGCTTCCCGAGTTCCATGCCGACACCGGAGAAGGCTCCTGACACTTCCTCTTGGAACTTCTTGTTGAGCTCGGGTTCGAAAAATGTCGTGTAGGGGTCCCCCGCTGCGGCGACCATGCCGCTGATCGCTCCGTAGACGAGCTTTTGGGTGTCGAGCGCGTTCGCATCAACGTAGCGGGCGTGCAGACGATCCCATACCTGCCAGAAGAGCGAAAAGTCGACCGCGGACGACCGCCCTTCGTCCTGGTTGATGACCTGCTTCACGATGGGGTCGACGGCGCTCGCCTCTTGGCGCTTCACATATCCGAAACCGGCGCCGAAGCCAACCGCGAGTGCGGCAAGGATGGAGACAATAAGAATGATCCGTGAGCGTTGCATGGTGGTGTGCTAGGAAGTGATGAGTGGTGCTTGAACTGCTGGCGTCACCTGGGGGCGACGCCCGTGCGTACCGTGTTTTCGGAAATACCGAAATGCGTCCCTGATGTGCCACCGCGTCTGGGGACGAACGATGACATCCAACACCCCGAAGCGGCCTTTTGATTGCCGCTGGTGGTAGTGGTACATGCGCACACTCGGGAGATACGCAACGGTGTATCCATTTTCCCAGAAGCGCCATGCCCAGTCAACTTCACTGAGATACAAGAAAAACCGCTCATCCATCGCGCCGACCCGCTCATAGGCGGCTCGCGTGGTCATGAGCGCTGATCCCATGATCCAGTCGACCGCCAACGGCGCAGAACAATCCTGGTCGCGCATAAGGAATCGATCCACAAGCTTCCGCGTGAACGGGAGCGGGATTCGACGCGCGACCATGACCAGCGGCGTATAGAATCGGAAGCAGGAATCCTGCCGGGTATCGTCGAAGTTCAAGAGACCGGGGCCGATGAGGCCTGTCTGCGGGTGGTCGGCGAGATACTGCATCATCGCCTCGACCGTTCCGGGGAGAATGACAATGTCCGGATTCAGATTTAGCAGATATGTTCCGGTTGCGCGACGAAGTCCTTCGTTGACGCCGCGAGTATAACCGATGTTTTCTGCGAACGGGACCAGTACGATGCGGTCGAACAGGTGCGCGCAGTCGTGGTGCACGACGTTCTGCGTCTCAGCAGAGGTCGCAGAGTCTACCACGATGACCTCATACGGGATCTGTCGGCTGAGCGTTCGCGCGAGCGATGTGAGCGCCAACCGGAGAAGCGGCGCGTTCTTGAAATTCACGATGATGACCGAAAGCATCATGGTGTCGGGGTTGCGGATGGGGTCGGCGTCGGAGTCCACACGGTCGGCGCGTCGCTCAGGATCGTCGCCACGAACTCCTTGATATGGCTGAGGGTATCGCCGAGCGGCAGAAGCTCGTAGATGCCGTTCCGCTTTGTCTCGTAGAGCAGATTTTCGGTCGTCAGCTGATACCGCTTGATGCGTCCGAGGCTGCTCTGTTGCTCTAGGAGGTCGCGCACGGTCCCTAGGTCGAAGATGTTGATGTCGGTTTCGACGTGTTTTCGGACGGCAGATGCCAGCTGAACGGCGCGGATCGGATCGCTTTCAAGGTCGAGCGCTGCGACCTTTGTTTTGATGGCGAGCAGTACCTGCATTTGGCGGCGTGACCGGTCAAAGTCGCTTGTACCGTATCGGCTGCGTACATAGTACAGCGCCTGTTCGCCGGTGAGGGTGTTCTCCCCCGCTGGGAGGGCGAACTCGTAGCCCCACTGTGTCGTTTCAGAAAATGGCTTATCGAGGGTTACCGTAACGCCGCCCAGGGCGTCCACGATGGTGTTGAACGCGGCAAAATCGACGACCACGACATGGTCGATCGCAGTGCCCAGGACGCGGGAGAAAAGCTTTTTCGTTCCACCGACACCGTAGTGAGCGTAGACCCCGTTGATCTTATCGGTACGCTCGTCCGTGATGCGCACCATGAGGTCGCGCGGGATCGAGAGCATCGTTGCGGCACCCGTCTTCGTATCAAGCGAGAATAGCATGATGGTGTCGGTCAGGAGTCCGCCATTTTCAATGTCGTCGCGTCCACGAATACCGAGAACGAGGATATCGAGTCGGCTCTTGTTGCCGTCGGGCATCGCGTACTCCTGGTCTTTCTCGATGGGAGTGATACGATCCGATCCGTTCGCGGTCAGGTCGCGGCCGTGCGTAATACGGTTTACTACCGAAACGGTTGCGTTGCCGACATGGCGCGCGGCGAACACGATGCCCGCCACAAGAATGACGACCAGAAGGCCCGTGCGAATATGCCGTCCCGTAATGCGGCGTCGCGGAGGCAGTGGTTGGAGATAATCGATCGGTGTCATAGATACCAGCGATGCATAACCCCCGGTGAAACGACCGCGCGTTTGAGAACGCTTCGGCGTCGACGGATCATGCGTGGCAGAAGGCAGATCAGCCGTACCCATGCTGCGAGCACGCGGGGTTCGAAGAAAAGCATATACCCCTGCACGCTCAATTCGCGGAGCATGATGGGTATCGCATCTCTCAGAATGTTGATTATATAGTCATTTTTGATGATTGTAAACCGCACATTGGCCCAGTCGAGCTGGCGCTTTCGGACCGGAATTGCGCGGCGAACAGAGAGTCGCCGGAGCTGACCGATGACCGGGGTTGCCGCGCTCCCCTTGGTGGTTGATCGATCGTGCCATGCGATTGCGCTCGGGATGAACCGCTGTCGATGCCCGAAAAGCGTCATCCGCCACGCAAGGTCGAGATCGTCGCCATACCAGAAGTAATCAGGGTCGATGAGCATGCCGGGAGCGTTCGGTTGTTCGGCAGGGATGCGACACTGCTCCAGTGCGGTACGGCGGAAGAACGGTGCCGCCCCCTCAACGCCAAAAATGTCCTGCGCCTCTTGGTGGGCGGCGTCGTCGGGTGTTCCGTGTCCGATGTTCACGACCCGCCGTGCTCGGGTAAGCGCAAAGCCGCAGGTATCAATGATGGCTTGCGAGAGCGATGTGCGGCCGGCTTCGAGGTCGGCGATCGAATACTGGAAAAACTTTCCCTGGACCGCGGCGATCCCGTGGTCCGCCTCGCACGCACGAACCGCCTCCTCAATGAACTGTGGGTGCAGGATCACATCAACGCTCAGCGCCAGAATATACTCCCCGCTCGTCTGCGGGAGGAGCCACTCTTGCCCTGGCCACATACCCAGATTCGTCGAATGTTCGATGAGTCGATAGCCGAATTCGCGGACGATGTCGCAGGTCGTATCAGTCGACACGTTATCAAGCACGACCACGTCGACATGTGGATACGTTTGCGCACGCACTGCGGCAAGACAATGGCGGAGATATCGCTCTCCATTGCGGACAACGATCTGAATGGTGACGAGTGGCTCGGTCATGTGTTGCCTGCTACGATCTTCCCCTCCTCCCATACCAGCGCGAGAATGGTCGCGAAGAACAAGAAGACGCGTTCGTCGAAAATGATGGGATCGGTCAGTACATATGCCAACACCCAGGGAAGGTAGAGTAAGAGCGATGACGCGTAGACGAGTGCGGCGCCCTCCGCACGGATGAACCAACGCCAGGTGGCATACCATGCGCTCGCGAGCAGCAGAATACTCTCCAGCGCGGCCAGGACGCCCATTTCTGCGGCGATGTGCAGATAGAGATTGTGCGCGGTCGATCCCGCGCGCGCGAGGCGGATATCCTGGTCTAGCACAACGGGAAAGTTTCCGATCCCCACACCGAGCAGTGGATGCCGGGCAATCGAGGTGATTGATGACCTCCAGATCGCCAAGCGTAGTGCGTTCGATGTTTCTCCCAGATCAATGACGCTCCGAAGTCGATGGCCCAGAAGAGCGATATCCGCCTTGCCGACAAGGAACTGCGGCGAGATGAAGATCGGCCAGGCAACGGCAAAGAGCAAAAACCACGCGATCAAAAACGACGCTCCATAGGCGAACACACGCCGCTTGAGCACCGGGACGCTCGTTCGGCGCATCAGGAATAATCCGATCGGGACGAGACCAACGACCCCCACCGACGCCACCCAAATACCGCGCGTGCCCGACAGGATCGCAATAAGGTACGCTGCGGGTATCCAGAGCACCGACAGCGTTGCAACCGTTCGGAATAATCGGCGCACGGGAAGCGTTTCTGCCGCGCGCACGATTGGCCCGAGCGCTCCAGCAAGGAGGGCGGGTATCCCAAGGAGGATAAATGTGGGGAACGAATGCGAGTCAGGGAAGAGCGAAAACACACGGAGTGAAAGCTGGTCTCCATAGTATGCGAGCCATGTATTTCCCACTTCGACTGCAGTGCGCGACCATTGCAGGCCGAACTGTCGGAGCTGGATCTCCTCGCCCCACAATCGCATGAACTGGTACACATCCATGAGATACGTTGTCGCGAGCTGAAGATATCCTACCGCGATGACGATCATGGTGGGGATCGCCATGGCGCGCAGAACTTGTTCTGCGGAAATGCGCCGCTGCCGTACCAGCGCGGCGATCAGTACGGGCACGATGGAAAGGTTCACGAAGTAGATGATGCGGATCGCGCCCGTGAGCGGATACCGGGCTCCGATCAGAGAAAGTCCGGCGAGGACCAAGAGGATGCCGAGGCGACGAGCAACCGGGTGTGATTTGAGCCAGGCGTTTGGGTTTCGGGTCGCCTCTCGGTATGTGGTGCGAAGTTCAGTGCGGAGATCATGGTCGAGCATGGCGCGAAGCAGCAGGACAAGCGCAAGCGGCCGCCAGAGCGTGAGGTTGTCGTACGTCGCGGTGAGCGGCAGAGCGATGAACAGCGGGATGCACCGCACGAACAGCAGCGTCCCCTCCTCGAGCGGCCGCCAAAGCATCCACGCACCCAGCAGGATCCCTGCTGCCAACGCCGCCTCACGCGGAAGAACGCCGGTGAGGATGCCGGTAAAAACAAGCGCGTAGGCAATGAAGATGCGATTGAGCGAGAGGATCCGTTTCATGAATGGCGAGTAAGTTCGGTGAGCGCCGCTATCAGGTGCTGCGCGTGCGCTTTCCAAGTATACCGCGAGATGATGCGTGACGCCTCGGCGCGGATCCGTTTTCGATGCGCGTCGTCATCGAGTGCCCGACGAAGCGCCGCTTCGATATCGGCAGCACTTCCGCTCGGAGTATAGAACGCGTGCTCGCCGTAGATCTCCCGATTGAGCGGATCTTCGCGGAGCACCGCCGGGACGTCGTAGCTCAACGCTTCGAGCGGCGGCAATCCGAAGGCCTCGACATCGGAAACATAGACGAGCGCGGTCGCTCCGGCATAGAAGCGGATGAGGTCTCCATGCGACACCCAGGGTATATGCTGAACGGCAGGGCGACCGAGGCGCGTGTTGATCGCATGAACGCGGTCGGCCACGATCGGAGGGTCGTATTTGTCGGGTCCGATCGCAACGAAGCGAAGGTCGGTGCGAGTCTCTGCGATGCGCTCGAATGCGATGAGCGCCTCTCGGAGGTGGCGTCGCTCAAGCGCCTGTCCAACGAATAGTACATACGGTCCCGTCATCGGGATTACCGCGCGATTGGGCGTGTCGACTGCGAGTTCGTTGACGACGATGCGATCGGAAGCGATACCGAAAAGTTGAGCGACACGCGCCCGGGACGCGTGCGAGATCGCCATGATGCGGGTTGCCTTCCGCGCCGCCCATGTTGCGAATATGCGGTATCCCAGTCGGTATCGCAGCGCTCGGCGCGGATTTCGCGCCTCGTACCAGACGTCTTCGGTGAGCATGACCAGCGAGGGCGCCGGCGCGATGATCGGAAGCATGTAGTTTGGCCAATACGTTACCGCCGGCCGGGCGAACCACAACCGGATCGGTAGGAACACGAAGTAGTAGAGACTGAACGAAACCGGAACCGGAAGCCACTTCGGAAGCCGTACGACATGGGTCCGGAACATCGGTGCCGAGATCCATGGCTCGTCGGGCACGCGGCCCTTGAAGTAGAGATCGAATCGGATGTTCGGATAGGTCGCCGGATTAGCGGCGACTTCTGCAAGCGCCCCTCTGATCATACGGGCAACACCCCAGGAGGTGTCCTCAAGCGATTCGCACTCGATGGCGATCACGGATTCGGTCGGGATGCGGCCCCAGCGCCCGAATACTGCATCGAGTACGCCGAGCGCTATCGCCCGGCTCTCCTCACGGTGAATACCGAGGAGGATCTTCGGCGTCTGCCACGCAATGCGTGCGATCGCCATGATCGGAGTAAGCGCACGGACCCAGAACGGGCCATTCTTCCCGTTGAATCGAATGGCGTTGCGGGCGTGGTAGCGAAGCAGGAGCGGGTTTCCAAGCTGGGACGTGCTCTCGGACGTACGGTGAGCAATCGTTGGTTGTGACCGATACACAATCGGGATACCGGCGTTCCGGGCGCGCATTGAAAAATCGGCGTCCTCGAAATACAAAAAATACGCCTCATCCAACAGTCCGATGCGCTCGAACACGTCGCGATGCACCAGCATACCGGCGCCGATGGCGTAGGTTGCTGCGCCTCCAGGCGCTGCGCGGTGCGGTAGTGTTGAGCGAAGCCATTTGATCTCGCCTGCCTGAACGGTGCGCGCTCCTTCATCGATCGCAATACCCACAACGCTCGGTTCGGTGGGCAGCTGTGCGATGAGCTGCGCAACGAACTCGGGCAGAACGGTTGTGTCGTTATTGATGAGCAGGATCCAGTCACTGCCCTGCGCGAGCGCCTTGCGGATCGCGAGGTTGTTGCCGCCGGAGAACCCGCGGTTGCGGTCGCTATAGATGACGTCGAGCTTCAGCGGGCTCTGCGCGGCATAGGCGCCGATGCTTGCACGATCATCGGCATTGCTGTCGTTGTCGACCACGACAACATCGAAGTCTCGATTCGTTTGCCGCTCGAGCGAGCGGAGGAGTCCGCTCGTTGCCGGTGCATTATTGAAATTAACCGTAACGATCGTGATCATGACGGGAAAAGCGTCCGCATACGCTGTTCGAATCGCTCGGTATTCCACTGACTGGCGTGGGCTCGGATGTATTCCGGATCATACGAGCGCATACTTCCTTTGATGCGCTTGATACCGTCGGCAAGCGCCTCGGGAATGGGGTCGTCGAAAAACTCCCCCGTCACGCCTTCCAGTATGGTTTCCGTTGCCCCTCCGCGGCGGAGTGCGAGCACGGGTTTCCCGTGTGCCATCGCTTCGATCGCCGTAAGACCCCAATCCTCCTCATTCGGCACGACGACCGCCTGACAGGCGCTGTACAGCTCATCAAGACGCTCGTCAGACACCGCGCCCATGAGGGTGATATTCTCGCTGGCACGCCGAGCAAGGCGACTCCGGAGCGGGCCGTCCCCGACAATGACCAGCCGGTATCGGAGCTTTGCGAACGCACCAATGACGAGGTCGAGCTCCTTGTGGGGAACTAATCGTGCCACGATCAGAAAGAACCCGCCGTCGATCCCGGTCCGATTTTCATCGAACCGCTGTACGGTGCGCGTCGGTGGAGGAACGATGACCGCGGAACGGCGGTAGTATTTTGCGATGCGCGACGCGGACGTTGCGGAAACGGCGACGAGCTCATCGGGACGCTGTGCCGCTGCGGCGTCCCAGAGGCGCAACCCGTGCCGATAGAGACGCGAAAACACGCCCCGTCGCTCATACGCGGCCGACCGATCCCAGAGCATGCGGGATGGGCTGTAGCAGTAGCTGATGTGGCGAGTCCCCGGCCGGACGACGACGCCTTTCGAAAAGAGAACGGACGATGAGATCACCGTATCGAACGCGGAAAGATCGAACGATTCGACCGCCGCAGGCATGAGCGGCGCAAGCAGCGAGTGGTATGTCCATGCTCGCGGAAATCGCTGAAGTCCCGAGGTGACGATCGTCGCGTCGGGGAGCCAGGTTCGCACCGTGTCGGGCTTGGCAACGAGCGTGTAGATCGGAGCGGTCGGCCAGAGACGGTGTAGCGCGATAAGGACGCGTTCAGCGCCCCCGATATCGATGATCCAATCGTGAACAATAGCGAGCTTCAATGGGGATGTGGCCGACTAGCGTTTGGTAATGACGTTGCGCTTGTACGTCTCGAGGTTCTCTAACACCTTTCCGGTGCCGCGAGCGACGCAGAAGAGCGGGTCGGTAGCGACACGCGCCGGAACACCAGTGACCTTTGTGATGAGGTCGGCAATGTCGCGCAGGAGAGCTCCTCCGCCGGAAATGACGATGCCCCGGTCCATGATGTCGGAGCACAGTTCCGGCGGGGTCATCTCAAGCACGCCCTTGATGATCTGGACGATCTCACGGAGATGCTCTCCGAGCGCCTCGGTCACCTCGTTGCTGGTGATCTGCACGGTCTTCGGGAGGCCGCTGGTCAGGTCGCGCCCTTTGATGTTCAGTGAGTCCTCATGCGTGCCGCGCAGCGCACTGCCAATGTTGATCTTGATGAGCTCGGCGGTACGCTCCCCGACGGCCAGTCCATGTTTCTTTTTGATGTACTCGACGATCGCAAGATCGAATTTGTTCCCGCCGACACGCACCGATTTTGCGGAAACGATGCCACCGAGCGAAATAACGGCGAGCTCGGTGGTGCCGCCGCCGATATTGAGGATCATGTTTCCGATCGGGCTGTTGATGGGGATCTGCGCTCCGATGGCGGCAAGGACGGGCTCCTTGACGAGATAAACGGCTTTCGCGCCGGCGGCAAGCGTGCTCTCGATGACGGCGCGCTTTTCGGCGCTGGTGATCCCTGCGGGTACGGATACCAGCACCTCCGGCTTGAACATATTGAACACGCCGCTCGCTTTTCGGATGAAGTATCGGAGCATCGCTCCCGTGACCCGATAATCGGCAACTGCGCCATCGATGAGTGGGCGCACGATGGTGATACTGTCGGGAGTTCGCCCGATCATGTCCTTGGCGGCATTCCCGACGGCAAGGATCTTGTTGTCGAGCACCGATACGGCGACCACGGAGGGCTCATTGATGACAATACCCTTCTTCGGCGTGAAGACGACGGTGTTCGTGGTGCCCAGATCGATGCCGATTTTTCGTGTCATTTCGCATGCACCCTAGCCGATTTTCGGCTTTTTTTCAATACGCGACTGCGCTATACTGGAGGCATGAAAAAGCGGACGCGCAGGATTCTTTTCTGGTTCGCGGTCGTTGTCTTTTTTGTGGCGACCTGGGTCGTCATCCGATATGCGCAAGGATACGCGTATGACTGGAAGTCGGGGCAGTTCGTACGGACGGGTGCCATTGCTGTCACCGTCAACACCTCGGGACAGCTGTTCGTGGACGACCGCCTCAGCGGTTCCACGTCGTTCCTCGGCAACCGCGCGGGACAAGATCGCCTCCTGCCGGGTTCGTATACCGTTCGACTGGTCCGAGATGGCTACTCCACCTGGCGCAAAGAGGCGGTTGTGCAGGAGGGTCTTCTGACCGACTTCCCGTCCATCCTGCTGTTGCCGCTCGATGATGCTGCGCTCATCGATCTCAAGCGAGAGGCGTCAGTGTCGCTATCGCTCGCTCGCCTTCCGTCGGAGCCACACAAGGCTTCGGTCGGCGTAACCGACGGAACCTTCGCGCTGAAAGGCACAACGCTCTGGCGCACCGACGCCGCATCCGCATCGGTGGTCGCGGAATCGGTGCTGGGATTCGCGCGCCCCACTGACGGGAGTCGCGTGCTCTGGTGGACCCGGAACGACCTCTGGGTCGTATGGCTTCGCAACACGGACTACCAACCGTTCCACAGTGAAGGCGATCGCCAGCTCATCACCCGCATTTCTGTTCCGATCCGCCGTGCCGCTTGGTTCCGCGGCCGCGACCATATCGTTGTTGATCTCGGGAGTCAGAGTTATCGGGTCGTCGAGATCGACACCCGTGGCGGAGTCAACATCATCAAGTTGTAGGCAGTGCGCCCGTGCTATACTGAGCATACGCTATGAGCATCTCTCAACCGCTGCAGCGGCTCCTCGCGGAGGCCGTCCGGCAGAACGCATCGGATCTGCACATCACGGTCGGAAGTCACCCCATGCTCCGTATCGCCGGCGAGCTCGTTCCGCTCGACCATGAGGGCATTGTCGATCCTGCGAGCGCAGAGGAGCTGATCAGCTCGCTCCTGAACGAGGCCCAACGCGCACGTCTTGCAAGCGAGCGTCAGCTCGATTGCGCGCATTCGCTGCCGGATGGCACGCGTATCCGTGTGAACGCCTATTTCCAGCAAAATACGCTCGCCGCGGCGATGCGGTTGATCCCTGCGACCATTCGCGGCATCGATGAGCTCAACCTTCCCCCGCTCCTGCACGGCATGGCGAAATTGACCCAGGGGCTCATTCTCATGGTCGGCCCTGCCGGGCACGGAAAGTCCACGACGACCGCCGCGTTGCTCGATGAGATCGCCCGGACGCGCGCCGCCCATATCATCACCATCGAAGATCCGATCGAACACGTGTTCTCCCGTGCGAACGGTCTCGTTTCCCAACGCGAAGTTGGTGCCGACACGCGCTCGTTCGCCGACGGATTGCGGACCGTGCTACGGCAAGACCCGGATGTCATTATGGTCGGAGAAATGCGCGACGCCGAGTCGATCGCGACCGCTATGACCGCGGCTGAGACGGGACACCTGGTGATCTCAACGCTTCACACGAATTCGGCGTCCCAGACGATCGACCGCATCATCGACACCTTCCCTCCCGAACAACAGCAACAGGTCGTAGCACAGATCGCGGCGACACTCGTCGCCACCTTCTCTGAACGCCTGGTCCCCCGCGTTGGTGGCGGCCGCATTCCGGCGTTCGAGATCATGGTAGCGAACCCGGCAGTGCGCAACCTCATTCGCGAACACAAGATCTTCGGCATTGACTCGGTCCTGCAAACCGGCGGCACCGAAGGCATGACAACGCTCGAGCGCTCGCTGGCCCAGCTCGTCAAAGAAAAGAAGGTTGCCGCAGACGACGCAGAGCGCTTCGCGCTGAACCCGGGCGAGCTCCGGAAGCTTCTGTAATAACGAAAAACGCCGCACATGTTTTGTGCGGCGAGTTTGCTTACGCGAGTCCGAGGAACCCGACGATCCCACGGTATGCCCAGTATGCACCGGACCCGATGAGTGCTCCGACAGCGGTAACACACGCGACGGTAGCCCAGAACTCGAGTGGGGGCCGGAAGACGTCACGAGCGCAGGCGCGGTAGAGGTGTTGCCCTCGAATGTCGTCGTAGTGCCAGAAGCCGGTCCGTCCGAGGAAGGAGCCCTGCACGCGAACATCGCGAACAGCCTCCCGAATGCGCTGCTCCTTCAGCTTGATGCCACCGGGAATGCTCTCACGAACTTCCTCCCAGAAGCACTGGAATGGCATGAGGAGCGGGTCGCGCCCGAGAGTCCCGCCGTTCAGGTAGTATTCGAGACCAAAGTACAGGTACCAGAGCAGGAATGCTCCGGCGACGGCGCAGACAATTTGCATACTACCACCCCTGCTGGTGCACGAGGCGGCGATGGACGAGCTGGATCTGCGCTACGAAGCAGGCTCCGCCGACAATGGCAGCAAGTACCCAGCTGTGCGCGAAGTAGCCGACAATCGCTCCCTGGAGCGCCGACAGACCGGCGATGAGCCGCCTGTCGCTGTACACGTCGCGGAGGATGTGTGGCGTCGCCCGGACCGCAATCAACGCAAACAGGAAGCTCACCACAAGGAGATTGATCAGCACCCTGAGCGTCCGATAGGACACGACAGGCGCCCAGTAGCTGACGAGCACGACGATGTTCAAGTTAATAGCGGCACAGCGGAATGTCTGGGTAATATCTTCTCGGGCGCTCCGCTCACCGGAGAGAGCAACGAACAGGAGTCCGAACGTGATGCCGATGCCGAACCCTACTACCGTGAGCCCCCAGATTGCCAGCCAAGACCACTGCCACCTTGCCAGCGAAACGAGGATACCAAAGCTCTGTCCGAGGGATGTCATCGCAAGGACGCACCAGAGCAGCAAACGCGCCGCTTGGAGCGTATCGCTTCGGTAGACGTGCGCCATCCTTGTGCGTGTCGCCTCGATGACACTCTGGATGTCGTACGTCAGATACCCCACCACGCCGCCCAGAATGGCGCCGAAGAGCCAGAATCTGCCCATCATGAGGGCGAGGAGCGTCCCCGTCGCCGCGCCGAACGCGGCCGCCAACATGCCATGGAACATCGCGCATCTCCTTTTCTTGTGAACGAACGGGCATAGAATACAATATTGCATCCACATTGACAAGTGCTGATGAGGGCGAAAAAAGACCGAGGGAGTTCCTCGGTCAGTGTCTCACCAGGCGCACGAACGGATACGAACTGCGGAAACGACGTCATCCCAAGTCGGACACAGGACAACTGTCGGGCTCGGGTCAGTCGGCTGCCACTGCGGACCGTATAGGAACAGCGTGCCGGGGTAGTTCACCTGTCGGAGCGTCCGGGTGAGCCCCGGATTGTCGTCCACGATGCCCCAGATGGACGGATAGGCCGCCGCGAGCATGCGCGCCTTCCAGCCGTTCTTGCCGTCGCCGTGCGCCGAGATGTCGACGTCTTCGTCCCGCATAATGACCGGCGCGGACGGAAACCCGTGCCGCTCCAGCCAGGTCAGGGTCCCTGCTCGCACCGCTTCGGGGCGCGCAGTGATGTATGCCGTGATGCCAACGGTCTCGTGGATCTCACGCGCCGACTCAAGCGCGTCGGGGATGAGCGGGATGTCCGCGTGGAACTCGTTGGAGTGTAGGAGCGCATGGATGCGCGCGTACGCCTGCGGCGTCCGCCATTCGGGGACGTCCTCGGCGAACTTGTGCTGTTGCCGGATGTCTTCGAAGGAACGCCCCGGCGGCGGGGCGAATGCGTACATCGCGCGAAGCCAATGCGGATTCGAGTCCGCAAGCGTCTCGTCAATGTCGAGCGCGACTCCCTGAGTCTTTCGTGCACGCAGGGTCGCTACCAGATCGCTGATTTGCATGCCTACCTCCAAATACAAAATGACACAATGTAGCCATCTCGTCAAACCTCAGGACGTCGCGGCGACGAAAAGAGCCCGCGGTGGCGGGCTCGGGACTATGCGATGCGGTCGATCGTTGAGATCACGCCGCGCATCATGAGAGCGGTTGCCGAAAGCGCAGGAACGCGAATGATCGGAAGTACTTCCTCCATCCGTGGTCTCAACATCCACCGAATGGTCTCGACGACATCCGATTCGATTGAGAGCCAGTTGAACACAAACATCGGATTTCGCAGATTACCGCGATCATCTCTGATCGCAACCACCGCATCCTTCAGCGTGTAGTGCTTGTGGCAGGGCTCGGGATCTGTGGTAAACAGGAAGGGAACGCGCCTGCCATTATCAACGAGAACACCGGTCCCCCGCCACCGCACCATCATTTTTGGGGTCCCACCGGAATCAAATTCCTCGAACTCCTGGCGGTACCCGTCAAAGGTGCATTCGAGCTGGCCACCGTACCGAGACGTCACTACAACGCGGCTTCGTTCCATACCTCACCTCCGCCGATGTTTTACCATGCTCAGCCTTCTTTGCCAAATACAAAACTAAAGCAAGCTTCAAACAAAAACCGGAGATAATATCTCCGGTGAATGATCCTAGCGATCGTACAGCGCGCCGAGGCTGTCGAGGGCGGCGAGCTCCCGGTGAAGCGCCTGCGAGGCCTCTGCCGTTTCGGGCGTCGGGAACTGATACACCCGAATGAGAGAAAGGTCGACCCGTACGCTCAGCCGCGCCTCCCGTGCTTTCTTGAGCGCCGCAATGAGGCGTTCGAGCTTGAACTTGTCGAGATCGCGATCTCGTGGGTCCATGAACTGCGCCAACTGCGCAAGGAGCTGCTCCATCTGGGTATCCTCCGGTGGCTATTGTGCAAAATTATATAGGAAATGTCAAAGAAAAGAGCCCGCGGGGGCGGGCTCGGGACTACGGCTTGATGTGGAGGTCTTCCGGCGGGATGCGGAAATCCACGATGGACTGCCAGAGGCGCCCCAACAGCGACCGGGGCGGCTCCGGAACCGGCAGCTCATCCGGTTCAAGGAACTCGTTTTCGAGGAAAAGGGCAATAAGCTCACGCCCCTCCTCCATCTCGTATTCGACAGCACGGATCAGGTCCGCCTTCGTGTAGGAATGCTGTCCGCAGGTACACGAGACGCAGCACTTTCCGCCATCGGGAAGTTCCCGCAAATACTCGAGAAGCTTCTCCTTCCCTTCTCGCCATTCCTGTTCGCTGAACCTGGGCTCCATGCGTTACCCCTGTCCAGAAACGGCCGCAAGCTCCGCAAGCGCCTTTCGTGTAAGCCCAGTCGTGTCGGGTATGTCCATGCACGACACGGAAAGGAGGCTCAGGTAGGTACGGCGACAGGGCAGACCCTTCGCGATCTTCTCGCGATTCCCGCGCGTCAGTTCGACAACATGCCAACCCATCGGTCCCGACTGCTTGATGGCAATACAGAACCGATGCTTCAGCGAGGAGTCGCCCTCTTTCTGGTAAGAGAACAGCATGCCCGGACGAATGCTCGTGAGATTCCTGAGCAGATTCACCCGGCTTTTGGCTTCTGAAAGAACCGTCTGCATTTCACACCTCCGCCTGGTTGTACCACATTCCCGCAAAAAGAAAAGACCGAGGTAGAACCTCGGTCATGGCGCCGTTCAGCGCAGAACCCGCACCTTCCTGCGATCCTTCGTCTTCCAGACCCTTGCCTTTCGCCGCATCGCACACCTCCAAAATCACTATACCGCACTATCGGAAAAAGAGAAGAGCCCGCGGGGGCGGGCTCGAGTGGTGTTCGCTGGCTACTTCTGTCGAGGACCGCGAATCGCCCCGATCACCTCGTCAGCGACGGTCAGGTAGGACACCCCGAGGAAGACAATGCCGACCATGAGACCCGCCGCCGGGTCCTTCCAGGGACCGTGGAACGTACCGGAGACGTACCCTGCGCCGAGGACAAGGAGCCCCGATGCAATGGACCTACTGAAAAAGCTCATAGAAACCTCCGCCGATTTTATACCACTAATCCTCGAGAAAGTAAATATTCGATAAAAAGACGCCCGAGCCGAAGCGCGGGCGTGTACGAAACGACTGTACCGGACGGTTTGTGCGTAGGACTGAGTCCGGAGTTCCCTATACGGTTGTGCACTCCCGTAGGGATTCTAAGTCCCCGCCCCTGGAGCTTCGGCTCCGGTTCCCCGGATTAGTTGCCTTAGCTACCAGTCTGGGCTATCGCCTGAAACGCAGAACGATCGCCCTCGCGCCTCTGTACCTCCACGGCTAGCCTCGGGTTCTTGAAGTCTTCCCCTAGCCCCGCCAGAGACTTTCCAGTCGCAACGCCATAATACCATTCAACGTATTCGTGGCAATAGCACAAACAAGGCCCACGAATGTGGGCCCGGTGGAGTGCGCTACTCGGTGACGAGAAGGTCTCGGGACTCGCGCCAGCATGCTGGCAGGAACTGCCTTGCGGTTTCCGCGGAAATCGAGAATTGGAAGTCCCCTGCGCGGAACTTCGACCAGGTGTATGACCCGCCCGGATTCTCCGTCGAATGCGCGGCGTGGATGTTCAGTCCGTCGGTGACCCGGACGGACGAGCTCCCGCGGAGCGCACGGGGAATGCGGTCGAGGGTCGTCGCGGAAAGGGCGAACGAGACCGAGCCGTCACGGAACGGGACGACCGCTGCGAACAACGGAGTCCCGAACAGGATGTCTTCTCGTGTTTCGGTGCACAGGAGCGACATGCATCACCTCCGCTGATATTATACACAATAATTTGGAAATGTAAATACTAAGCGAGGGATTATTGGAGCGCCTCGCCGGAATCACCGGGCATGATCCAGTGGCTCCGCCGATATGCTCCGCTCGGACCCGCTTGCCGTCCCAGCACGGTTTGTTCCTTTTTAGAGAGTAGCAATCAAGCCGTCTCGAATTGCCCGAGAATAACTATGAGCGTGATATCCAGCACGCACAGCCTCGAGAGCGGCGATGCTTACTCGTCGTAATTCCCCAACATCTGCGAATGTATCGGACGGCCACACGAACGGGTATGCTCCAAAAAAGTTCGTATGGAAATCGGTGGCCAATGTGAACTCGACGAGAACATCGGCTACTTCATATGCGCGCTTATGCGCAAAACGTTTTCCGAAAACCTCGCGCACATCGCTCTGCTCGCGCGCCCATTGTTCAACATCGAAAAAATCTTCCGCCGGAAATAGAAAGTCTATATCCTTATGCTTTCGCGGTTCAATCAATCCCAGCATCTCCTCTGCCCATCCTCCCATCAGCCAAACATCAATTTCCGCCTCCTTTAGGCGACTATAGAGACCCAACAAAAATGCGAAGTCATTCACGATCGCTATCTGGACCGTACCCGATAGGGATTCGCACTCCCTCGCTTGCCGGTGTAGGGGTTATAATTCCCCTTCGTTGACCAGTTGTCGAGACGCGAACGGTTCGGCGAGGTGCGATGGTGCGCGGGTACATACACACCACTCCTTCGAATACTACTTCGCACACGGACGGACCGCGCTTCAGCGATTGAGCCGAAGGATAGGCCCAGAAAGAGCGAAAACAGAAGCACAGCAACAAACGTCTTTTTCATGTTTCCAATAATACACCGATTAGCCCGAAATTCAATTTACTGCGTGCCGAGGCCAAATCTCGGCAGGATTGCATGCGGATGCTCGGGAGAAAACACTGAGTTCCGATATCATCTGCCGAAGGGGTAGTAGAAATGCGAAAGTTCGGGCGGCGGATTGACCCGATGAACAACCCATCGCTGTTCTAGCGGGTCCGCTTTTGCGTAAAACCAGATATCAGCACGATGACCGCTGTAAAGTTTGGCAATTTCCTCTGCGAATACGGATAGATCAAAGGCTTGAGCTGTGAAATCCCCATAGACTGCAAGTATGGTATTTGGCCGAATTTTATTCGGCGGCTTCTTCAAAAATACCCAACGCGATAACTCTACTTGATTAGTTATGCCACCATTTGCCAAAAGGTGGTTCGGTATTCGGAGATTTTCCACTTCGTAATGAGTATCTTCTCCGTCGACCAATATCTGGTAATCGGGAAACTCGCACTGTTCTGGTTTGGTGACAAAAAGCTTTCTTCCCATTAGTTCCTGAATTGCTGGCGCAAATGCGATGGTCTGGAAGGTTTCTCGTATAATTTTTGCATCCCGCGAAGCCGCTTGGGCCATTCGTCCTAACGAACCACTACCGCGCGTTGCTTCTGCGCGAATATAATTGGCAACCAGGACATCCAATTCAATAATCTCCAGATTTTTGCGCATATAGTACGGCACTCCAAAAGAATCGCAAACGCGACCCCGATAAGGTCAAAATGCCAAAATTATTTCGCCTTCCTCCGGAGGTAATCCCCAAGCTTCCCAAGGAGTTCGGCGAATAACCCGAGAATTCCCCCGATGATGACCGCTTTGAATATTGTGCCAGAAAGATTTCCCCGAATG
The DNA here is from genome assembly GCA_020852375.1 of Candidatus Yanofskyibacteriota bacterium. Taxonomy (GTDB): domain Bacteria; phylum Patescibacteriota; class Minisyncoccia; order 2-02-FULL-40-12; family GWA2-44-9; genus JAGOPO01. The sequence goes on along the minus strand of JADZAY010000005.1, from coordinate 86,880 downwards.
AGCCCGACGACCAGGCCGACAAAAAGTCCAGCTGTCGCTCCGCCCCATATCGCCGAACGCTCATCCCAGTCCTGCTTTCCCATGCCTCGTATTATACCGCGGCATCCCGATACGCACAATCTCAGACAGGATGCGCGGCGCAGACGGGATAGAAATGAAAGAGCCCCCTCATTCGCCCGAGTTCAAGGCGATAAATCGGCTTCGACCCCGACGAGGTCCGAGCGACTATCTTGAGCGAGAGGCCGTAGGCCGTGCATGAGGAGGGCCTGGGGACGCAGGAGCGAACAGAAAGACCGCCATCGTGGCGGCCTTTCGTTGAGAGCGACGCTGGAAGGGTGTGAGCGGAGTGAGGCTCCTCCAGACTTACCGCTTCGCCCAGCGCGGTCCCTTGCGAGCTTTTTTGAGCCCCGGCTTCTTGCGTTCCACCTTGCGCGGATCGCGCGTGAGGAATCCGGCCTTCTTGAGCTTCTTGCGGAAGTTCGCGTCGAAGAGTTCGAGCGTGCGGGAGATGCCGTGGCGGACCGCGTCGGCCTGCCCGGAGATACCGCCGCCCTGCACCTTCGCGCTCACCTTGAAGCGCTGGAGCGACTTCAGGCGGCGGAGCGGCTGCTCGACACGCTGAATGAGGTTCTTGTCCAAAAAGTATGCAGCGTAGTCTTTGCCGTTGACGGTCATCAGCGCGGCATCCTCCGTTGCCGGATCGCCGGATTTGCGGGTCATGAGGCGCACGCGAGCGACGGCTTCCTTGCGGCGGCCGACGGCCTCGAAGTACTTCTCGCGAGCACCCTCGGGGAGCTCTTCGAGCGTAACAGGACCGAGGTCGATATCGTCCTCTTCGCGGACGGTGTCCACGAACGTCGGATTCACGGTTGCTTCGTTCAGGTTGGTTTCGGTGGATGCCATAGTGAGACTATTTGACGATGAGGTTCTTGAGCAACTGGTCACGCTGACGATTCTCCGGCAACATCCCGCGCACCGCGAGGCGAAGCACTTCGCTCTTATTGCGCGCCCACATCTCTTCGAGCGTGCGCTCACGCAATCCGCCCGGGTATCCCGAGTGGCGGTAGTACTTCGTGCTCGTCGCCTTGGTCCCCTTGAACACGACCTTGTCGAGGTTGTGCACGACAACCTGAACGGATGGCATGATATGCGGAGTCCATCCGGCGGTGTCTTTTGCGCGCAGCATCATGGCGATCTTGCTCGCCATGCGGCCCAGCGACTGATTGGTTGCGTCGATCTCGCGTACGATCATGGTCTATTGGACAAATTCAATGATTGCCATCGGGGAACCGTCCGAGGAGCGCTGTCCGAGCTTCACGATGCGGGTGTACCCACCGGCGCGTGAGGCGAACTTCGGCGCGATATCCTTGGTGAGCGCTGTTGCCGCGGCGGAACCGACGGAGCGGAGCAGGAGCCGGCGGCTTGCCAGCGTGCCGCGCTTCGCCTGGGTGACCAGCTTGTCAGCGGCCGGCTTCAGCGACTTCGCACGGGCAACCGTGGTGCGGATCTTGCCGTGGCTGACGAGCGCGGTCAACAGGCTCTTCAAAAAAGCCTTTCGCTGCTGGAACTCTCGGCCGAATTGTCGGTTACTTCCGCGTTTCATGGCGCTTTACAATATCACGACTTAGTATTTCAGTCCAGTTACTCCGTTTTCTTGCTCTTTTTTGCGGCTTTCTTTGCCGGTTTTGCCTCAGGCTCCGGTACCGCGATCTGCGCGACGACGTTGAAGTGGTCGGCAAGGATCGTCGCGGCCTCCTTCATGGCCTGTTCCGGCTGGATGGAACCGTCGGTCTGCACTTCCATGACAATCTTGTTGAAGTCGATACGCTGACCGACACGAACATCCTCGATGGTGAAGTTCACCAGGCGCACCGGAGAGAACGCAGCATCCACGGCGATCACGCCGATCGGAAGCTTCTCTTTCTGGCGCTGCTCGACGGACACGTATCCGCGACCCTTTTCGATGGTGAGCTCCATATCGAGCGTGACCTTCTTGTCGGTAACAGTGCAGATAACCTGCTCCGGGTTGCAGAGCTCTACATCGGACGTCAGCTGGATATCCTCGCCCGTGATGGTCGTTTCGCCCTTGGCGGAAACATTCAACACGACCGGGTCGCTGGTGAACGCGCGGAAGCGGAGCTTCTTGAGATTCAAAATGATCTGAATGATATCTTCCTGGACGCCCGGAATGGCGGCGAATTCATGGTCAACACCCTTGATCTTGAGCGACGTAACTGCCGCGCCCTCAAGCGAGGACAGCAGGACGCGGCGAAGCGGGTTCGCGACCGTGGCTCCATAGCCCGGCATCAACGGACCGATCTCGAAGACGGTGGTGGTACCTTCTTTCCGGACTACGGTGACTGCTTCGGGAAGCTGGATCATGACTGCGGGTGTACTGAGATCGAAGTACGCGAGGGTAGGAGGTTACAGGTCAGGACTCGCGGACTCTCTTCGCAGGACACCGATTAGAATTACCGACTGTAGTACTCGATCAACGCTTGCAGGTCGCCCGACTGGACGCCGCTCTGTTCCGCCGTCGGGATCGCCTTCAGGGAACCCGTCAGCTTGGTCTTGTCGACCTCGAGCCATTCGGGAACCGCGTAGTTGGCGAACCACCGGGGCAGAAGAGCGCTGAAGTAGGGAGATGCCTTGGACTGCTCGCGGACACCGATGGTGTCACCGATGCGCACCACATAGGACGGGGTCTTTGCGCGCTTGCCGTTCACTGTGATGTGACCGTGTCCGACGATCTGGCGAGCCTGGTCGCGAGACTGAGCGAGCCCCATGCGGAAGACGACATTGTCGAGGCGGGTCTCCAGGGAGCGGACCACGCCGATATACGGAGACTCATGCTTCGAGTTTTCGAGCGCTCCCTTTACATATGACTTGAACGGCTTCTCGAGCAGGCGGTACATGTTGCGTACTTTCTGCTTGCTGCGAAGCTGGGAGCCGAACTCCGACAGCTTGCCGGGACGACGGCCGTTGCCATGCTGGCCGGGCGGATACGGGCGCTTTACGAGCGCCGACTTCGGGGAGCTGCTGCGCTCGCCCTTCAGCCCCAGGCGTTCGCCCAGGCGTCGTTCGATCTTTTCTTTTGGTCCGAGATAGCGTGCCATGTGTACAAAATGCTAGATGCGGCGAGGCTTCGGTGACTTCACTCCGTTGTGTGGCACCGGCGTCGAGTCCATCAAAGCCGTGATATTTAAACCCGTTCCGGCAACACTGCGGACCGCGCTCTCGCGAGCAGGACCAACTCCCTTCACGACGATGCGAACGTTCATGAGGCCGAACCGTTTCGCCTTCTCAACCGCATCCTTCGCGACCAGGCTTGCGGCATACGGAGTGGACTTCTTGCTTCCCTTGAATCCGAGCAGCCCTGCGCTGGAGAATGCGATCACATTGCCTGCCAGATCAGACACGGCAATGAGCGTGTTGTTGTATGAAATATTGATGTGCACGACACCGTTGAGCACCTGCTTCTTGGCGCCTTTGCGGGCTGCGGGAGCTGCCGCGGCTTCGGGTGCAGCTGATTCCCCTTCCTTTGTGATGATAGTCCGTTTTCCCATGGTTCAGATCATGTCTTTTCAGCTGCCTTTGCGCGGCCAGAACCCATCGTCTTGCGAACATTCCCGCGGGTCGTGCGGCTGTTGGTCTTGCTGCGACCCTTCACCGGCAGACGGCGAGCAAGCCGCGAACCACGCCACGTTCCCGTCTCGCGGTAGTGCTTAATGTTCGAGCTGATCTCCTTGCGAAGATCTCCCTCGATCTTGTATGCACGCTCGATGATCTTTTGGATCTTACCGAGCTCTTCGCCCGAAAGCTCGCTTGCCTTCTTGTTCGGATCGATCCCCGCGCTCTTCAGAATGACCCCTGCAGTCGTCAGGCCGATGCCGTACAGGTACGGCAAAGAGTAGAGGATCTTCTTATTATCGGGAATGGTGACACCGAAAATGCGTGGCATAGTGAGTGGTCGTGGATGTTAGCCCTGACGCTGCTTGTGCTTGGCGATCTTGCACACACAATACAAGCGCTTCTTGCGCCGTACGAGTTTGCAGTTCTTGCACATTGGTTTTACAGATGCACGGACCTTCACGACTGAATATGATCAATTCCGATATACGATACGCCCTCGAGTCCGGTCGGGACTCAGTTCGAGCGTGACCCGATCGCTCACCATAACCTTCACATAGTGAAGGCGCATACGGCCGGCCAAATAGGCCAGCACAACCGTTCCGTCGTCCAGCTGGACACGAAATGTGGCGTCAGGCAACGCCTCAATGACGATGCCGATGACTTTTTGCTTGTTCTGGTCGCTCAAGGGTGCTTGGAAAAGGCCGTGCCAAAGCACTCAGGCCATGGCAACAAAGCTCGTCCATGATAGCAAACCCCTCCTCGGCTGTCAACGGGATTCCTCGGGTGCCGGGGACCCATCCTCAGGGAAGACGATGTCGACACGAATACGGGCCGGATTTTTGGGAGCGGTGCGCACCCAGAACGGCGAAAGCGTTGCGGTCGCTGACTGGACTTCGGCTTTGCCTTGGAAATACTCGCGAATTCCGGCGCTCTTCTTCCCAGCCACATCCTTCTGGATCGCCTCAATATCGAGTGGCTGATATCCGGAACCTGTCAGCGCCAGGGTGAAACTCAGGATGCCCATATCTTCTTTGAATTGGACGTCGCCGTATGTGATCGCAAGGCGGGCGGGATCGACGACCAGCCGGTCCTTCTTCAGCGAAAATCGTCGGATGAGCTCGTGCAGATCCGACTCGCGGAACGCGATCGTCTTCAGGCGTGCAGACATGGTAACGGTGACGGCATCGGCAGCATCATCGGGTTTGGCGGTCGACTGCGCCTCGTTGAATGCCGGAGCGTCCGCCTGAATGACGAGCAGTCCTCCGCCCTGCGCGGCAAGCGCGGCTTTGATCTGTTCCTTCACGCCGGCCGTTGCAAGGGATTTCGCCTGGTCGTAGTCGGCTTGCGTTACGACCTTCGATGGGCCGCTCGCACCGCCAGACATCGCTTGCGAGGAGGTGCCGTACAGTTTTTTCGCTTTTTCGGTATCGCCCTTCTCAAGGAAGGCGGCGATCGTGAACGTTCCGGCGGGGACGTTGTATTCGGGACCCGGTTTATCCGCGATGACCTCGACTCGAACGGTTCCCGGGACGGACTTTCCCGCTACCAGCGTGCTCCCCGGAACCACTACCGACTGGAGCGTTCGGAAAATGTGTCCATCCTCTGCGCGGAATCGCGTCGTTGCAACCAGCGTCTGCGGCGACGAGGAGTATTCGTTGGAGATCGTGATGGTGCCGCGTGCTTTGGAGGCGACATCGCGCATGCCGCTGGCAGAGATGGTTGCGGACTGTGTTTTGCTCACCTCAAGGAGCTGGCCGGGAATTTTGAGGAACGTGTCATCGATGGTCGAAAAGACGTCGGACGCCTGAACGGTGTACTGCGCATCCACAGAATGGGCAACCGGGACGATGCGAACGTTCGCAGAACCGGTCACGAGGTATACGACGGCACCAAGGATAATGATCGCCCCGCCGAGCATGCCGGCCGCGATCTTCTTGGACGCTGAGACGCTCCCCAGCGACCTGCCGGTCATGCGGGTCATCTTGGCGAAGAAAGAAGGAATACGCGACCCAAAACGCGCTGCGGGCAGCGGACGCGCTGCTGCACGACCGATCTTATCGCGCCACATTGCGTCGATATAATCGAGGTCATCCCGAGCGGCAGAACGCTGTACCGGAACTTTCGTGGGCCGCTCGGCGCGTGCCGATGGGGTGATGTTCTTGCGGGCAGCTCCCTGCCGGACACCGTCGACCGAAGCCGCAAGCGTTGCGGTCGGAGCGGAACCGTCACTCGCCATCAATTCGGCGTCGTCGCCGATCATAAGATCTTCATTATCGGGCTGGTCCGGCTCACCATCCTCATTCTCATCAACCGGATTCCCTTCTTCGTCGAGCAGCGTCATCCCGTGCAGCGGGTCGACCTCGTCAGCATCACTCGGTGTTGAGCCCATGGTCTGATCCGACGGCAGGACGACATCGCCGAGGTCGGCATTGTCGCCAAAATCCTGAACATCAGGATCGCCCGGAAATGGTGCGGTTGCCAGCTGAGCCTTGGGAGCCGCTTTCGTCTTCTTCTTTGAAGTGGGTTTTTTCGTGGCATTCGAGGCCATCACCGCAAAACCGAACTTTCGCGCAAGCTGCGCGGTCGTGGGGTTGCCTGTGAGAAGAGAGACCGTCTTGCCCCCCTGGGATGCTTCGGATGCAAAAGCGGCAAAGTGATCTTCGGTCCGAAAAAGCTTTCCGACGCGCGGCAGCACGAGAATGACCTCCCCAGCGGGTGCCTGCCGAAAGATGTCGAGAATGTCGGCAAGCGAGTCGTCCTTGAGAACGTTGATGATCTTCACGCAATTCAGTATAGCGCACCCCACGGCAGCCGCCAACTCTACCCGTGTGGACGGCTGACACTCCTCCGCCGCCATCCACCTCGGCGCAACCGGACATCCGACGGCTCCGGCGGCCGCCGGTGTCCTTGAGTTCTCGGGCCTCGGCAGAACCAAGCCCTCGGCCCTCCGAAGCATTGCGGCGAAGTGAATGGCGGCGGAGGAGATCTATCGCTATTGTGGAAAGTTGACTTTTTGTGTGTATATGCTATAATGGACTCACAGGAGGTCGGCATGGAACAGGCGACGAAAGAGCGTCTGACCGCCGTGGCGAAGACCACTGCCGTGGTTGGGTTCCGACTCATCGTGGGAGCCGTCATCGGCGTCCTGGCGCTCCGAAACTGGGCGCACCGAACCTACACTACCGAGCGCGCCGAGAAGGTGCGCCGGCAGCAGGAAGAGGCCGAGGCTGCCCGCCTTCAGGGCCTGCTTCGGCGGTAAGGAGAACTATGACCAGCTGGATCGTCGCCGTCGTGCTCGCCGCGGTCGGCATGCGCATCCTGTGGTGGGCGCTGGTTCGGAAGCCCATCCAGAAGAAGATGTGCCGAGCGAATCCGCCCCAGTAGTAATTCACCGCTCCCCGCCCCGCGCCTAGCGCGGGGTTGTTTTTTTTACGCCGGTGCAACCGACGCGTTCATCCCCTCCCGCAATTGACAATACTGACAGTCGGGGTCATCGCATCGGGCATTCCAGAATTCGAGCGCAAGTATTTTTTGTGCCACATCTGCCGCCTGCTCCACAAGCGCATCGCCGTCCTTTTGAGTGATGTCGAAGCTCACTCGGTGATATGTCCCGCGAGCATCGGGATCGATGAAATCGAGAGCGCCTTCAGTCATGGTAAAGCGCCCATCCTGCCAACGATCGAGGAGTGCGCGATAAAATGTGAGCTGGCGTACATAGTCCCCGTCCGATGCCGTTTTCGCCTTGCTAAAACGGCCCGTCTTGAAATCAACGACCCGGACACGGTTGTCACCGAGCAGCTCCAATTTGTCGAGGGTGCCCTTTAGTGTTGCGCCGCCCGTATCGGGAATAGGAATACCCGAAATGGCAACCTGCTGTCGGCTTCGCATCGGCCATGCTGCATGGTGCCGCTCATACCAACCCTGGAGCGCACGCTCTCCCTTCGCAGTTGCCTCCGCGAAATCCCGGCCGGAGAACGGATGCTCTCGCACCCCCTCGCGGAAAAACGCGAGAAGCGTTTCACATACTACGGGCTCCCCTGCATCTCGGGCGTTGAAGAAGCGCTCAAGTGCTCGATCGACGGCGCTCCCGTACATCAGTGGGGCGCTTGGCGCCTCCGGGATACGCACGAGGTTGCGATAGAAGTACTTCCACGGGCAGGCAAGGTAGTTGTTGAGACCAGTTGCGGAAAGTCCTTGCTGCAAAAATCGATCTCTCAAGTACTCCCGGTCAGCGATCTCGGGCTGGCGGGCAGGCAGCGGAGTGAGTCGAATGTATTGCTGTTCCGCATAGTTGCGCTCGACCGCCTTCATGTCCACCGTTTCCACCATATCCGGCGAGAGCAGTTCGATGAAGCGGCTCGGAGTAAGCTCTTTGCCCTGTTGATCGTGCGTGGGCCAGCAGATTACAGCATTCTTTCGAGCACGCGTGAGCGCGACAAAGAACAAGTTCCGCTCCTCCGCTTCGGCGTCATCAGTCTGGGCGACCGGGCGGAGCCGATACACCGATGCAGGAAGCGCCAATGGGGATCCACGCCGTGGTGACGGCCAATGTTTTTCGTAGCAATCGATGAGGAATACAGAATCAAATTCCAACCCCTTTGCGCTGTGAGCCGTCATGAGACGAACGCGACCGGGAACGACCGTGGTGCGCATCTGAAGGCGAATCCCTTTGTCGCGTATGTAGCGAATACGATCCACGAAATCGAGAAGGGTCGCCTGGCGATCAGTTCGAACGAGGTCGCGGGCGATATCATACATGGAGTGAAGGCGGGCCAGCTTTTGCTGGCTCTCCGGGTGAGCGAGGAATGCGGCGAGACATCCGGATTCCTCGAGTATCGTCTCCAATGTACGAGCCGGGTTTTCGTGCTTTGCAAGCGCATGCCACCCCGCCAAGCGATGTGAGAGTGTCACCAAACGCTCAGGCTCGGTAAGGTGCGCCTCGCGCATCAGTGGCGTGCTCGCAATAACATCATAAGGATTACGAACATGTCCACAGAACCAATTCAGCTTATAGAGATCTAAAGGAAGAACACCGAGCCACGGTACGTGGAGCGCCTCATAAAGCGGGCCGGGTACACCGTACTCGCGGATCGCTTCAAGAAGCAAAAGAAGGCGGAAGATATCCGGGTCGTCCAAGAGGTCGAGCGAGGCGTCGATGCTGTACGGAACGCCCATCCGCGCAAGCATGCCGGCGAGTTCTTGACCGTCACTATTCCGTCGATACAGCACGGCAATCTCTCCCGGTTGGGTGCCGTCGGCTATCCGATCTTGGATCATGCGCCCAACAGCGTAGTGCTGGAGGTCCGGCGTGGCAACCGCCACAAGCCCGATCGGCGCATCAGCATGCCCTGCCCGTGCAGTAAGCGGCTCATGTGACGGCCGAACTTCGTGTGCGACATCGAGAATGCGCTGACTAGAACGGTAGTTTTCGGTAAGTACGATGAGACGAACTCCGCGGAAACGATCCTTGAAGTAGAGGAAGTTATCGAGCGATGCCCCTTGGAAACGATAGATAGCCTGCTTCTCATCGCCTACGATAAAGAGATCCGGTGAATCATAGAACTGCGCAATGAGTTCGATGATTCGATTCTGCACCGTATTCGTATCTTGGTGCTCGTCAACGAGAATATATTGAAACCGCTCCTGAACTGCCAGCCGGAGCAGCTCGTCATGCTCCAATGCGGCACAGACACGAGTGAGCATATCGCTGTAGTCGTAGAGTCCCTCCGCTGCCAGCACGCGTTCGTAGTCGCGGTACAGCAACACCAACTCATCCAAACGATCCATACGCTCAAGTGACAGCTTCGCATCTGCCTTGAGTTGGCCTTTGGTCGCTCCTCGGGAACTGATATTCTCCGGATTTTCAGCAATAGCAATTCGCTCGGCCGCGACCAGCTCAGTGAGTCGCTCAGGACTCACTCCTTCGCGCTTGAGTTCCTCAATCGTTTGCAGCGCGGGGTCGATGTAGTATGGATCATCGCCAAATCCGCCGAGAAGATCGAGGTAGGGCGCATCCGCAAAGAGGCGCTCCATGATACGGCGCCGATCCGCTGCATCCGCAACACGTCGCCCCGCTAGATCGGCAAAACGGTCCTCGTGATCGCGAATAATCTTCTCGCACAGTCCATGGAACGTCACTGCCGTGATGCGATATGCCGCAGCACCGACAATGGTAGCTAGCCGCTGCTGCATTTCCACCGCAGCGTTTACGGTATAGGTAAGCGCAAGGATCGCTTCCGGCTCAGTTCCGTGGCGCATGATGTTGGCGATGCGGAGCGTGAGAATAGCCGTCTTCCCTGTACCGGGTCCGGCAATGACCATGACCGGCCCCTCGACCGCATCAACGGCCTCCCGTTGCCGGGGATTCAGCGCCTCGTACCGTCGCTCAAATTCCGATGAGGTCGGCATGGCTAGAGCATACCACTTTCCGCGACCACTGCTCGCACCGTTTCAGGGTCCCTCGCCTCCATGAGCCGAGCGCGGAGATGGGCGGCGCCGTCCCAGCCGGACACATAGACTTTGTAGAACTTTTTCATGAGGTCGAACGATTTGACGCCGCCCCAGTGCGCGACCCACGCATCCGTGTGGTCGAGCAACAGCTGAAGCCGCTCACGCGGGCTCTTCGGCGCTGTGTGACCCGCAAAGAGCCAGGGATCGTGGAAAATGCCGCGTCCGACCATGATGCCGTCAACGCCCGACTCCGCAGCACATGCAAGCCCCTGCGCCCGGCTCATCACGTCACCATTCCCGACGCACAAGATATCGGCGTCACGAGCCATGCTCGCCACCTGGCCGATGAGATCCCAATGCGCAGGGACTTTGCTCATCTCCGCAACGGTTCTGCCGTGCACCACAAGCACATCGGGCTTCGCAGAAAGGACTTCGGGGATCCAGACATTCATCTCGCTTATACTCCGGAGACCGAGCCGCGTCTTTACCGCCACCGGCAGATCACCAGCGCCCTCACGGATCGCATGAATCAGTTCTTTCGCACGACCGGGATCGCGGATGAGCGCCGCACCAGCCCCTTGCCTCATGATGGCGCGATCGGGACAGCCCATATTGATATCGACACCGTCGAATCCAAGCTCCCGCGCAAGGGCACCGGCGGCGCGTAGGTGCTCGGGCTCCGTCCCGAAGAACTGCGCGACGATCGGATGGTCGGTCGGAGTGAGCGCAAGGTCGAGCATGAGCCGTTCTCTCCCGGCTGACGCGAGCCCGTGCGCCGAGACAAACTCGGTGTAGAACACATCAGGCCGCCCGCACTGCACCACGATGGACCGAAACGGCACATCGGTAACGTCCGCCATGGGCGCGAGCACGAAGAACGGCCGCGGAAGAGTGAGCCAAAAATTACGCAAGGTTGTTCTTTTCAGGACCAGGAGCGATCACCGGTTTCACCTCAAGTGCGCGCTCACCGAGCGAAGTCCCATCGATCGAGACGCGGAACGTGTACGTTCCAGGCGCAGCGAATTGCATCTGCTCGAAGTTCGCGATGACCTGCATATTCCCGGTTCGAGCCTGGAGCGGCAACTCGGAACGCGCAATGCGTGCACCGCCCGGACCGATCACATCGGCTTCCATGGTATGCGTGCCGCCATCGTCCACATCAATACTCACCACAAGCGCGAACTGCGGATACACGAACGGAAACCGGTCGGCATTGATCTGTGTGAAAATGCCGATCAGATTGAGGTTATTGCTGCCTGCGGTCAGGAATGCTTCGCGGCAGATAATAATGAAACGAGAGGTGATATGCATGCTCTGTATATACCAGAAAGTGAGGCGGGATGCGAGGTAATCCCAAAAATAAAAGCCCCGCAGAGCGCGGGGCGGAAGCTGTCAGGACCGGAAGAATGTGCCCACCGGACGCGAGATCACGAACAAGAACCGGAGTCCCGCGGTCACCCATGCGACAAGGGCGACCAGGGTGAGCACGAGCGAGACGAACGAGATGAGGTCGACCAGCGGGCCGAACATCATCGCGTCTCCCTCCGACCCGGCGACACCTCGCATCACCTCCAACACAGCAACGGAAAGGAGTGCCGTGATGGCCGTGAGACCAAGCGTCAGCATCGTCCCGTACCAACCCAGCAACACTCCGGCGGTCATCACAACGGCTGCGATGGCAAATTCAGCAACCTTCAGCATCGTACCCACCTCCGAAAGGACCGTACCAGAAAATAGAATCGTGTCAAGCTACTCTAGTACCGCCTTGATGCGGCGAATGCCCGTCGAGACCGCCTCCTCTTTGAGGATGCGAAAATGTCCGATCATGCCGGTGCGCTCAACATGGGGACCGCCGCAGAACTCACGGCTGACCACCTTGTGTGCCGCAGGATCTTCCACGGTATAAACCGACACGATGTCGCCGTACTTTTCGCCAAACGCGCCCAGCGCGCCAAGTTCTCGCGCTTTCTCCTGCGGCATCATCTCCCGCGTGACCGGCAGATCGCGCTGAATCCATCCATTTACGAGCTCCTCTACGCGACGCAGTTCTTCGGATGTCACCTTCTGCGGGTGCGAAAAGTCGAACCGCGTGCGCTCGGCGTTGATGTTGCTCCCTTTTTGGAGCACGTGCTCTCCAAGCACCGTGCGGAGCGCCTGATGCATGAGATGGGTAGCGGTGTGGTAACGCACCACGACCTCCGAGTGGTCCGCCAAGCCGCCCTTGAACGTGCCAGCCGATGCAGTGCGCGAGAGGTCTTTATGCTTCGTGAACGCAAGCTCGAACGCGTGTCGATCGGGATGCAGCCCCTTTGCCGCGGCAAGCTCGTAGGTAAGCTCCCACGGGAACCCGTAGGTTTGGTACAAGTTGAATGCGGCCTCGCCATCGACAACCTCCAGCTTCTCGAACTCACGGAGGCCCTTGTCCAGTGTTTTGCCGAATTTCTCGTCCTCCGCGGTAATGACACGATCAGCAGCATCTGTGGTTGCAACCAGTTCGGGATATACCTGCCCGAGTACAGCGCGCAAAGCATCCAAAAGTGACTGCCACCATCGCTCATGCATGCCGAGCTGACGCGCATACACCATCGACCGCCGCAAAAGACGACGAAGCACATAACCGCGATCCTTATTCGACGGCTCAACGCCGTCGGCAATCATAAATGCCGCCGCGCGCATATGGTCGGCGATGATGCGCAGGAAACGCTCCCGGTGCGGGTGCTCGAGAGTCGCTTGCTCGCGAAGCGCGGCGAGGAGCGGCACGAATAACTCGGTCTCATACACCGAACGCTTATTATTCAGGACGGTCAGAGTGCGCTCCAGTCCCATGCCAGTATCGACATTGGGTTTTGCGAGTTTTTCGTAGGCGCCCGATTCCGTTTTCCGGTACTGCATGAACACATCGTTCCAGATCTCCACCCACCGCGCATCGGACGGATCAAAGCGCTCCGGCGCCGGCACGGCACTATCGATCCAGTAGAACATCTCAGTGTCAGGACCACAGGGCCCGGTCGTGCCGGCAGGTCCCCACCAGTTATTCTCGCGCCCTAAGAACGCGATGCGCGCATCCGGAACGCCCAGCGAACGCCAGATGTCCGCCGCCTCCTCGTCTTTTGGCGCATGCTCATCGCCAGCGAAGCACGTGAACGCCAGCCGCTCGAGCGGGATACCGAGCCATTCGGGCGAGGTTAAAAACTCAAAACTCCACGAGATCGCCTCGCGTTTGAAGTAGTCGCCCAGCGACCAGTTGCCAAGCATCTCGAAGAAGGTCAGGTGCGTATCGTCCCCGACTTCGTCGATATCACCGGTGCGGATGCACTTCTGCACATCGGTGATGCGGGTGCCCGCCGGATGCGGCTCGCCCAACAGATACGGAACCAGCGGATGCATGCCGGCCGTGGTGAACAGCACCGTCGGGTCGTTGAGCGGCACAACCGGGGCAGACGGAATGCCCGCATGTCCTTTGGAACGGAAGAAAGCAAGATATCGTTCGCGAAGCTCTTGGTGCGTCATGTGGTGCAAGTATATCGGATATCCGACAAATTTGAAGATTCGGAGATATTGACCGGTATATGAATATGTGATATTATCTTTCTAGGAGGTGCGCATGACGCACATCAACGAGAAGAGCGTCCGCCGGCAGCTCGAGAAGGTTCGCGACGAAGCGCTTCATCGCTACCGAGCGACTCGCGACAGCCTCGCGGAAGAAGTGTCTCGCCGAAACATCGGTGACGCGCTCGAGGATATCGACCGCGAAGTCGCTGCGACGGTCTCGGCGGGGCAGCTCGACGCGGACCAGCGACTCATTCGGTCGGTGGACATCGCGCTCAAGCGCCTCGCCGCGGGGATGTATGGCATCTGCTTCGACTGTCGGAAGCCGATCCCCCACAGGCGTCTCAAGGCGAACCCGCTCGCGACCCGCTGCCTGGCGTGCCAGGAGGAGACCGAGGCACAGAGCGGCAGCGCCCACACCGTGACCCCGTTCTACACCGAAGCGTAGGTCATCCCCCCCCCCGCACTCATGTGCGGGGGTCTTTCTATAATATTAGGCCAAGTAGGCCTGGGCCGCATGCCACGCCCAGCGGACGAATACGACCCAAAATCCGACGGCTGATCCGAAGACGAACATCCAGAACCACACGAATTTTTTTTCGTCGTCAGAGAGATCTTTGAACATACGCACTAGCGGACGTACCAATCGTGCGGGAGAATGCCCGACGCGGTAGCGCCCGAATGAACAACAACCTCCAGCGGCGTGTGGTCTTTACACGACGCAAGGAATCCGCATGTCACAAACGCGCTCCAGTACGCCTTTCCGCTCTCGGAAAGCCCGAGATCGGACGGGTCCTTGAGCGTCGCGTAGACGCGGTACGTTCCCGCGGGGACCTTGATGCGAAACGCGGGAGCGACCCCACCTTCCTGCTCCGGCGCTTCGACGCACCGCTTGAGCGCGACATCGGTGGTCGATTCTGCACACACGACCTGAGCCGGATTGAACTCGCTCGGGTACCCGGTCGTTCCTTCAATGTATCCGCTCAGAGCGATCGGAGCGGCATCGGGAGGTGCGATAAAGTACCACGCTCCCGCGATAATGGCAACCAGCACGACACCCCCGATGAGCGCTGTTTTGAAAAGGTTAGCAGTCATTGCGATGATACGCGGATCAGCTCCGGGAAGCGGTTCCGATATCGGGCCAGGATCGCACTCCCCGTGACAATGCCAAGTATACCAAATCCGATGTCCTCCCAGAAATCGCGAACGATGGATTGGTTCGCATCGTGGAATAACTGCGTCCCGAAGAGACGGTCGGCGGTGTACTGATGCCCCTCCCAAACGAACAGCCCGACGAACAGAATGCTCGCTGCGAGCGCGATCACACGGGCACCGCGCCGGAGCATCACCGGACGAAACGCCGCAACGCCGCATACAACAACTCCGAGCGAAAGCGCTGCTGCGGCAAAATGAAGGAAGCGGTCATACTGAAATCCCATCGCATGCAGCTTCACGGTCGCGGGCGCGGTGATCACCAGGAGCGCAAATGCGAGGCGATCCATGATCTCCCTCCATCGGGGAGCGAGATGTATTGTTCGCCGATAGGCAGCACCGGGGACCAGCGCGAGCAGCGGAACAGCAAGCCCGTACGAAACCACGTCGTACCAGGTGTGCCCTTCAAACTGCGAAAGCACAGCAGCAGCCCAGGATAGCATGATCGTCGTGAGCAGCATAAAATTGCGTGAACACAGGAATTCTGGTATAATTCCTCCCGTCCTGCAAGCTGCCTCGTTGATATGGGACCTATGGTGAAATGGTATCACAGCGCTCTGTGGAAGCGCGGTCGCGGGATCGATACCCGCTAGGTCCCCATATACAGAAGCGCCCCCACCTGCTGGGGGCGCTTCTGTATCGTGAGGTCATGAGCGGGCATCGATCCGCCGGACGGAAGCGACGCCTGCAGGCGTCGCCCGGAGGCGGGGTCCCGAGTGCGGAGTGAGTCGACGGACTCGCTCCGACATGAGGGCGATACCCGCTCAACTCCCCTTCTCTCCTACCCCCACCCCCACTGCCTCGGTAATGCTCGAAAACCCGTCCCGACGGAGAAGCGCTGCGAGTCCCCGGTTGATCTGCCCGATCACCTGTGGACCGCGATAGACCATACCCGTAATAAGCTGAACCAGCGATGCGCCCAGACGGATCTTTCGGTACGCATCTTCGGCGGTAAACACGCCGCCAACGCCGACAAGCACATACTTCCCGTGCGTGCGCTGCCATATCCGTGAGAGCTGGTGCTCGGACGCCGCCTGCACCGCTCGTCCAGAGATTCCTCCCCGCCCGGGAACCCGTTCGGGCGCGATTCCGGCACTGCGGGGATCCTTCGTGAGGTTCGTGCACACGATTCCGTGCACCCGGTGCCCGTCGAGCACTTCGAGAATGGCATCCTGCTGAGCATCATCGAGATCGGGCGAGAGCTTTACAAAGATCGGCTGCAGATACGACCCCGTATCAACAGCTGACATGAGCCGATCCAATAACGCCGGATCGGTGAACGGCTGACCGCCGTACGCATTCGGACAACTAATGTTCACAGTGTAGTAGTCAGCGATATCCCGAAACGCGTCGAGCACTGCGCGATAGTCGGCAATCGCCGCATCCGGCTCCGCAGTCTCCGGACTGTTCGTTTTTGCGGCGCTCACACCGATCGGCATGCGGGGATGTACTCCATGAAGCCGCGCGGCGATCACTGCTGCGCCGTCGTTCTTGAGGCCGTAGTACACCTGCAATGCTTCGTGCTCGGGCATACGCCACAACCGTGGTTTCGGATTTCCCGCACACGGCCTTCCGGTAATACTCCCGAACTCGGCGAACCCGAATCCGACATCCGGGAGAATATTCCACAGCTGGGCGTTCTTATCGAATCCCGCGGCGAGCCCGACGGGATTTGCAAAGCGGATGCCGGCAACGACGGTCTCGAGCACCGGATCATCGAAACGGAAGAGCGCCCGCGTCGCACGCCGCGTCAGCTCTATGGAAGCAAGCACCCTCCCGATCGCCGTAAAACGGTCGTGCACCCGTTCAGGATCTGCTCGGAACAGCAGCGGCTTTGCCGCACGCCGGTAGAACGCCTCGATCAGGCGCGTGGAAAAGGGATCGCGCATACCGCTAGCGCGCCGCCGTGGGAGTCGGCGACTCGCCGGTCGGCGCATGCGCCGCGGGGCGAGAGTAGACAAATGCGAGCGCAAGCGCGATCGCGATCCCGAGCAGGATGAGGAACGATTTCTTCATACCCCCTCAGTATAAAAAGACCCCCGCCCTTTGCAAGGCGGGGGTGATGGTCAGGCAGCAGAATTCTCGTGCTTCGTCAGACTCTCGGGATGGAGCGCCTGCGCGGTGGAGTGCTTGATGAACGACACCTCATAACCGATGAGGTGTCGCATCTTACTGCCCTCCCGTGTCGTGCGGAGTCGCGTACCCGAGTCGATGACATGTAGCCATCCCTCCATGACACGGATCTGGGCGCAGACCACGTCGCTCACGCACTTCCACTTCGCCTTCACCGCATCGAGCTCTTCCGCAACCGCCCTCTTTTCACTCATCAAGCGGTTCGCGTCCACCATCGCGAGCCGGCTCACCGAATCGTAGGTGCCGATGGAAAAATCGGTGCGAAGAAGCCCGGAAAGCCGCTCGAGAAACCAAGCAGGATGATGGGTCAAGCGATTACCCATGCGATCCTGCACCGTGATGCTCTCCACCTGTCCCACGGAATCCCAGCGAACACGGGTGATACGAAAGGAGGAGGAAGAACTACTCCCGTCATGGCGGAAGAACGGGCGGTTGAACCAGCCGCCAACGGGAATGTGGAGTGTCCACTCATCACGCGTGAACAGATTCAGGTGACGGTCGTTTACGAACTCACCCGTCAGCGCGTTCTGCCCCGTTCTCCGCAACACCCAGTAGTAGCCCCAGAAGTTGCGATCGAACCAGTCCATGAAGAGCTTCTTTGGGCCGCCGAGCACAAGGATGCAGAACACAAGAGCAGCACCCCCGAGCAATCCCAGGAAGAACTTCTCGTTGTCGTTTAGCGCACTCTTGTGGACTGCAAAGAGGAGTCCACCGCAGACGGACGCCATGAGTATGACTGCCCAGTGGAGACGAATCGGTTTGACGTCTTTAGGGCTAGGTCCGACGGTACCACCAAAGCCAATCATCGCAATTTCCTTTCCGGCTCCGTCCGTGCGACACGAGCGAAGCGGGTGACAGCGGCCGAGTAGATGCTCCCGACGGCTGCCAGGGGTTTTCAAACAACGCATGCCGGATTAGGGCACACACGCTTCCGCACACAGTGTGCGGGCGTGGGGATACAATACAATATGAATAGCCTTTCGTCCAGGCTACTCCGAGCGTGACCACCGGGCAAAGATGCCCGTTGAGAGGAGTCGTCCGTTGCGCTGCTGAAGACACAGCTGCCCCGCCTCGATGGTTCCGCCGCGGTCGCCGATGGCGTCTTCGAGAAGGTTCTTGAGTGCAAGCTCGGAGGTGTTCGTCGCGTAGGCATTGATGAGCAGGAACCGAGCGTCTGGCGAAAGGAGCGCGACGCAGTCGCGAATGAGGGCGGGCATATGCTCATTGAACTTCCACACCTTCCCGGTGGGGCCGTGACCGAACGCGGGCGGGTCCATCACGATTCCCTCGTACTGAGCTCCCCGCTTCGCCTCCTTCTTAGCAAATACCGCGGCGTCTTCGAGCATCCACCGAATCGAATCCGGTGCGAGGCCGTTGAGCTCCTGATTATCTTTCGCCCACCCGATCGCGGGGCGTGAAGCGTCGACATGAGTCACGAACGCACCGCGGCGCGTCAGCCATACGCTCGCGGCGCCGGTATAAGCGAACAGGTTCATCACATTCGGCCGCGTGAGCCCGCTGAGTCGTGCTTCCATCCATTTCCAGTTTTCCGCTTGCTCCGGGAATACGCCCGTATGCTTGAAGTTCATCGGGCGGACGCGCAGCTTCATGTCGCCAAATGACATATCCCAGTGTTCTGGCATTTCGCCGCGCATCTCCCACTGGTCGCCGCGAAAGATGGCGTTCGCCCGTTGCCACTCGGCTTCATCCGCACTCCGCTTCCAGATCGTCTGGGGATCGGGGCGCGCGAGCGTATAGGTGCCCCACCGCTCCAGGCGATAGCCTTCGCCGGAGTCGATGAGTTCGAAATCGGGAAATGGTGCGTTGCCGACGAGATACATAGTGATCAGGTGAGTATACCAAGCATTTCCAAAAATGCCGCATGCGACGGTTCGCGTCCAAGGAATGCGACGACCCCGTCACGCTCGTCGATCGAAGCTCCGGGAGCGAGCACCCGATCGCGATACGCGGACCCCACCGTTGCGTCGAACGGATCATTCGCAAAACGGCTGTAGAGGTCGAGCGCATACACCTTGCTCCACAGGTACCCGTAGTACCCGGCATCGTAGTCCGCCATATGACCCCACCCGGCAGGAAACAGAGAATCTTCCGGGAGATCGAACGATTCATACTCCAGCTTCATATCGCGATAGGCTTGCGCCAGCGTCGGAGCATCAACCGGCGCGTCGGTCGGTCGTGCGTGAATGGAAAGATCGTAGAATGCGTGCACTGCCTGGGTCAGGTAGCTGATGGCGCGCAGATGGTGGCGTGCGGCAAGCATACGCTCGCGCATGTCGGCAGGGATCGGTTCGCCGCTCGATACATGACCGCTGATGCGAGCCAACACCGCCGGATGCCACGGCCACTCCTCCATGATCTGGCTGGGGGCTTCCACAAAATCAAATGCGGTGTAGAGCCCGTTCTGTGCTTGCCATCGCCCTCCGGAAACGATTCCGTGGACAACGTGCCCGAATTCATGGAATAGCGTCTCCACCTCATCATGCGTAAGCAGTGATGGATGTTCGGCGGTCGGACGCGCAAAGTTGCAAACCAGGGCAAAAAAGCCCGGGATCGCCTCGCCTGATTCGCTTACCCTCCCAAGCACCGGCGAAAATGACGCGGCATGTCCGTACTTCCCCGCCCGCGGGTACAGATCCAATGCGAAGCGTCCACGTATCACATCGCCCTGCCGTACCTCGTACAGCTCGACATCGGAATGCCAGAGAGTAGCATCGGAAACTTTCACGAACGAAAGTCCCAGCAATTCCTGAAAGATACCGAGCATGCCGTCGAGGACGCGAGAAAGCGGGAAATATTCCTTCACCTGTTCGCTGTCGATCGCATGCCGCTCATGGAGCAGCCGCTCGCTCCAGTAGGAAAGTTCATGAAAATGGATCGGCGCCGGCTTCTCCAGTTGAAGCACGCGCCGTTTGAGGGCGATACAATCGCGCAGCTCCTTCTGGGCTTCTGGCCTGAGTTTCACGATCAGATCGCGCAGGAATTCATCAATGGCTCGCCCGGTTTTCGCCATACGGATCTCCGCCTGGTAATCGGCATGCGATGCGTACCCGAGCAGGCGCGCATTCTCTTGTCGGAGAGCGATCATCCGCGCAAGTCGTTCAAGGTTCTCCTTCCCGCCTTTCTGCAAGTTCTTGCGAGCCAGCTCGCGGCGAACAGCATCGTCGTGTGCGTGGCGCATAAACGGCAGAAGGTCCGGATACGCCAAGGTGATCCGGTATCGTCCGTCATCGGTCCGCATAAGACCATTGATGTAGCGCTGGGGCAACCCAGCAAGTTGCTCATGGGCCACCTCGATGCCATCCTCCCAGTCATTGATCGCCAGCTCGAACGCTTGCTCGAGATTCGCCAACTCAATCCGATTCCGCTTCAAGTGCTGGAACGCTTCGGGGGGGAGCTCGAACCCCGTGCGCCGCATCGCGCGGATCGTATCATCGGCGAGTTTTTGATCGGCCGGCTCAAGCGCTTCGCCGCGCTGCCGCCACGCACAAACCGCACTCCACAGACGCGGATCTGCATCCATTTCGATCGACTCCTCGGAGGCGCGCTCGCCGGCGCGTTGGTATGTTTTCCGGAGATCTGCGTCGGGATGTACGCTCGCAAGAAGATCGCACCACTGCGTGGTATCGTTCAGCTCGTCGTTCGCATACTCGAGGGCCGCGATCGTGTTGCGGAATGTACGAGCGTCATCGGGAACCGCACTGATCGCGTCGAGCATCGCACGCTTCCGCGCGAGCGCATCAGTGATTGCGGCGTCGACCGCAGTGGCTGGTCCGGTTGTCCACGAAGGAAGGAATGAGGTCATAGGAGGCGCTTTGCCGATAGCACACGGAGCAGTCCGATGACCACCGCGATCGTACCCGTCACAATAAATCCGAACGCGTAGGGATGGTCGCCGAGCGGCAATCGGACATTCATGCCATAGAGCCCCGAGACCACCATCGGCACCGTGAGTACGACCGTCACCAAGGTCAGGAATTTGATGATCCGGTTCAGGTTGTTCGTAGCGATCACCGAATACGCCTCTCGGTAGTTCACGGTCGTTTTGAGTTGCGCTTTCGCCGCCTCAATGACCTGCCCGACACTGAGAACGACGTCTTCCATAAGATCTTTATCTTCTTCGTAGATCTTCATGTGTTTTCCGGTCGCAACCCCGGCCAAAATGGCGCTCGTCGGGACCAGCGCAGCGAGCATGTCGTTCAATACTCCTTCGTATGCGACGAGGCGGAAGATATCTTCATTGTGAATGGACTGGCTGACCCCGACATTGCTCCGCACACGTCGCGCGATATCGGTCACCGTGGTTTGATAGCGACCGGCAAGCGCCAAGAATATGCGCCACACCAGCTGACTGCGCCACGCGGTCGAGTAGGTCTCCTCGCCACGGAATCGCTCGAGCCACGTGAACGGGGCACGGGATACCGTCAAAAGAAATGTTGGGGCGAGCGCGATCAGCAGCGGAACAGTTTGTGTGCCTTCCGCCTGTCCACTCGGCGCGCGCAAGAAAAAATAGGTGACTCCCCGCTCATGCTGAACGCGCGGCACCTCGTTCGGATCGATGGCATCCTGGAGGAGGTCGCGCTCAAGCACACCGTCGGCGACGAGCGCATCCAACTCCGCATCCGTCGGGTCGGTCACATACGCCCAGGTGTCCGTCGCCGGTCCCACCACCTGCCCCGTGGCCCCCGATTCAGTTGTCCGTTTCCAGTATGAGATCATGCGCTTTTCCTCAGTGGCCTCACCAGGAATCGAACCTGGATCAAGAGCTTAGAAGTCTCCTGTTCTATCCATTGAACTATGAGGCCGGATATATTTTACCATACTTTATGCCCCTCGCCAACGCACGGAGATTCTGGTATGATGCCACTGCTTCACGGGCCGTAGTATACCGGTAGTACACGTGTGTGGGGCTCAATAACAATGTCGGGGTGTCGTATACCGGTAGTACGCCTGTTTTGGGTACAGGTAGACCCAGTTCGATTCTGGGCACCCCGACATTGGGATTGAGCGGGAATGCGTTGAGTTCGCATTCCCAGGCGCTGTGGCGACGGAGACCGAGTTCGATTCTCGGCGGCCCGACCATCATACAAAAACGGGACCACTGCTGGTCCTGCTTTTGCGCGAATGATTCAGCTGACGAGAATCGAACGCCGGAGCAATGCTGCGTCAGCTGGCGCAGCCGCGAGGCGGTGGCTAGTCCAAGTGTCGCGACGGCAACACGAGAGACGAGGCCGATTCTCGGCGGCCCGACTCTTCCCCCTCCCTCGCCCGACACATCCCCCTCGGACACGCTTGCCGCCCCTGCGCGGCGGCTTCGCTCTGCACTCGGTGCCGGACCCGTCAAGGAGTGACCCTTGACGGGTCCGTGCTCCGGCATTCGTGACGGTCCTCAGGGGACATGCCGGGCACGGGAGTGCTTTCCTCCACGACTGAACGCCTCGGCACCCCAGCGAGGCTTCGCGGACCGGGAGGCAGAGTCACTGCCGAGCGGGAGCGTGAGGGATGAGGCGCTCCGGACCGGGAGCGCCGAGAAACCGTCCGAGTCGGGGTGCCGAGGGGAGCGGGAGTGGAGATTGTTGCCATAGGAAAAACGTGGTATAACCACCGCGTTCGTTTAGTTCGTTTACAAGAGGTGAAACCATGCTCGAGGCGCTTGAAGTCCTCCTCAAGGTCGTGATCGTTGTGATCGCCGCCGCAGGGGCAGGACTACTCCTGCCCCTCGGCACCGCAGCGGTCATGGCGAGTATCGGATGGCTGCTCGGGAAGTTCGGCGATCGCATCGCCGTACCGTTCATCGAATGGGCAGACCCCCGATTGGGACCGGTCCGCACGGCCGGGCATGCTCTGCGGGATATCTTCGATCTCGCGCGGGCCTTCCTCCGTGCACATCGGTACGTTCGCTGGACCGTTCAGTCGGCAGTGCTCGTACTCGCCGTTGCCGCATACCCGACGTGGTACATCTACATCGACGGCAGCGACACTCCCGACCCCCGCACACTCCTCGAATGGCGTCCGGCGCAGATCGGATATGTCCTAGATCGAAACGGTCTGGTCACGATCCGTCTTGCCACCGCCTATCGCGAGAATATCGGATCGGAACAGGTTCCCGAAGTCGTTCGCCAAGCGCTCGTGTCCGCGGAGGACAAGCGTTTTTGGAGCCACGACGGCTGGGACTGGCGAGCGACCACGCGCGCGGCGTTCAAAGCCGCTACCCGGAGCGTTCTCAACTTTCGTCAGCAGGGCGCAAGCACGATCACGCAACAGGTCGCCCGGAACATCTACCTTGAAGACTGGCTGCTCCGCCAGAGCGGAAATGAGCTGCTCGTGGACAACATCGTGACGCGCGTCATCCGTCTCTTCAAGGGGACGGTGTGGACCAATAACGCGACGCGCAAGGTCCGCGAGATCAAGTACGCCGTCCGCCTCGAGCGAGGGCTCACCCAGCACTTCATCGAGACGCGCCCGCCGTCCCACACGTTCCGCGAAATGCTATGGTACGGCGTGCTCGGTCAGTATGATGGGCGCACGAAAGCCAAGGAGTACATCCTCGGGTCGTACGCCAACCTGGTGTATCTGGGACACGGCGTGTACGGCGTCTCCTACGGCGCTCGCTTCTACTTCGGGAAAGACATGGAAGCGCTCACACCGGACGAGGCAGCGTTCCTGGCCAGCATCATTCCGGCGCCCGGTCAGTTCGCACAGCTGGACGACGATCCGTCGATCCGCGCCGAGCAGGTCGCTCGGCGGAATGCCGTACTCGACCGCATGGCCGAGAATGGCTTTCTGGATGCTTCGCGTCTCACCATGCTGAAGACGCGTCCGCTCATTCTGCAGACTCCCCGACTGAAGACAAAAACGGATGAGCCGGCGGTCGTGTCGACCGCTCTGGAAGAGATGGACAGCCTCGGGTACTCCCGCAGCGACCTACTCGCCGGACGCGTGCGTGTACATCTGACCGCCGACCGCCACATCCAGGCGATCGTGAACGCGGCAGCGCTCGATGGCATCTACGGCACCGACTCTCCCACCATGCCCGGCTACGTGAACCAGTACGGCACCCGCGACGGAACACATCCGCAGATCGCGGTCGTCGTGCTCGGCAATCGGAACGCCGACATCTTGGCGGAGTTCGGCGGCATCTACGACGAGCGGCTTCACAACTACACGCTCTACAACCGTGCCATCCATGCCAAGCGGCAGCCCGGTTCGACCATGAAGGGCATCGTCGCCGCGGCAGCGGTCATGAGCGGGAAAACCCCGGACGACCTCGTCACCGATACACCCATCAGTGTGAATATGGGCGGCTGGCAAAAGCCGGTGAAGAATTATGACGGGAGATATCTCGGCATCATTCCGCTCCGGGAAGCCATCGCTCAGTCGCGCAATGTCCCCATCCTGCGCTTGGTCCGCGACGAACTCGGCGGGCCGGAACCACTCATCACCTGGGCTCATACGCTGGGCATCCAGAGCGAGCTCGACCCCTACATCTCGACGGCGCTCGGTGCCAGCAGCGTCACGCTCCTCGAGATGACGAACGCGTACCGCTCGCTCGCGAGCGGGACCGTCGCTTCGCCCCACATCGTCGGTGCGGTCACCGACGCGAACGGCGCGCCGCTGTATCGCGCTTCCGCCACTGACAAACCGTTCCCCATCCCTCCGGAAAAACTGGATCTCGTTCAGGAGCTCCTGCGAGGGACAGTACGGCTGCCAAGTGGCACCGCACGCAGTCTCGACACCAGCAACTTCCCCATCCAGGTGATGGGAAAGACGGGAACATCGAACAGCTTCCGCGATGCGTGGTTCATCTGCTCAACCTACGGTCCCGATGGCGTCACCATCGGTATCTGGGTCGGATATGACGACTTCGGAGCACCGCTCGCGAATCGTGCGACCGGCGGAAGCGTTGCGCTCCCCGTCGCACGCGAGATCATGCTCGCGCTGTACGGACCTGCCGGAGTGCTCGGCGATCCACCCAAGTTCCCGCAGCGCATCGAAGCGCGGATCGATGCCTACCGGGCACGACGGTATCCCGAGCTGAACGGAAAGTAGCACGCCCGCCCCGCCTCTCACCCGAGAAGCGGGGCGTTTTTCGTTTTGAATTCATTGAGGTGAATTCAAAACGGGCAGAATCGTTGCGGCATTGCCGCTTAGACGATTCTGAGCTACAATAATTTTTGCCGCGGGGTTGGTCTAATGGTATGACGCGACCCTTCCAAGGTCGACGCACGGGTTCGATTCCCGTACCCCGCTCATACTAAAATTGCGCCCCTGTGGGCGCTGTTTTAGTATCGAACAGTGCTATACGGGAATCGAACGGCCGGAGCGATGCAGTGATAGCGGTCACTGCCGCGAGGCCCGGCCCCGAGGCTGCGACGCTCGACGGAGTGGCGCAGACCGAAGGCGATTCCCGTACCCCGCTCAATATCCCCAAGCAGAAAGCCGCCCGGTGGGCGGCTTTCTGCTTGTGTCTAGACACAACACTGACTACTTCTTCATTACCGCTTCCTTCAACACCTTGGACGGCGTGAAGCGGAGCTTCTTCGAGGCCGGGATCTGGATGGTCTCGCCGGTGCGAGGATTGCGGCCCTCGCGAGCCTTGCGATCTGCAACCTTGAAGATACCGAGGCCGGTGATGTTGATCTTCTCGCCCTTGCGGAGGAGTCCGGTCAACGTCTCAACGAAGATATCCAACTGGGCGGACTGGTCCTTCTTGGAAAGACCGGACTTGTCGGCCAGCATCTGGATGAGCTGAGTTTTCTTGATGGTCATGTAGACACCCCCATTCTATGGCGGTGGAACGCTCGCGTTTGGCCATGAACTCGGCCAAACCGGAATGGCTTGCCCGTTTTCTTGAGGAAACCGGCCAAGCGTGAGCGTTTCACTCTATAAATCCGCGGAAAACCTAGGCTTTCACACGGACAGTGTAAAGTTTGGGCTTTTTACGCGGGTTTTGCAATACCCCTGTGGAAAACCCTAGGAAATATGCATGCTCTTCAAAAACAGCGGCATGGCGTTTCGGTTTTGAAATTATTGACAAAACTATTAAATTTGAAATAATAAGCCGTCTTTCACAAAGGAGCTCCCGGTGCCGAAACCGAATGAAACGCAGCTGGAAATGCTGCTGAGGGTGTATGCGCCCACCGGCGTGTGCGTAACCGATCCCCCTGTCCGCATCAGGTCGCATCAGGTCTACCGTTATACCGGCGGCACGCGCGCGATCCAGTTCATCGACACACTCGGCCAGTCCGCCTCCTTTGACCTGGGGACTGGCTGGACGTTTTCGCTCCAAACCGAGCAGGCCTAGCCCCTCCCCTCCACGCCCCGCCACACCGGCAGGGGCGTTTTCTATTGTGTGTGCAAAAACATGCTTAAGCGCTTTGAGCACGCCAGAACTTCTCGCGTTTGCCCGAGTTCGAGGCGCAAACGAGGAAGCGAAGCGAGCCGTACAAGAGTGTACGGTGAGCGAGAACCGGAGTGGCAACGATGAAATCGGGCAAACCCGGAGGGCACGAAAAAGCCGCCAGTCCATTTCAGTGACTGTGCGGCTTTTTCTGCGCGAGAGTTATGGCTAGCGAGCGTATTCGACAGCCCTAGTCTCTCGAATGACATTCACCCGAATCTCTCCCGGATACTTCATTTCCGTTTCGATCTTCTGGGCGATGTCGCGGGCAAGTGCCAGCGCGGCGAGGTCATCAATCTTGCTCGGCGTCACGAATACGCGGACTTCGCGACCAGCCTGAATGGCATAGCTCTTCTCCACGCCGTCAAACGAGTTGGCGATGCGCTCGAGGTCTTCCAGACGCTTGAGGTAGATTTCGACGGTGTCGCGGCGGGCACCCGGGCGAGCGCCGGAGATGGCGTCCGCAGCCTGCACGATGCGACTCTCCAGTGAGCTGTACGGATACTCCTCGTGGTGCGCCTCCATGGCTTTGACGATCTTGTCGTCAACGCCGAACTTCGCGAGGATCTTCCGGCCGATCTCAACGTGCGTCCCCTGAACCTCATGGTCGACCGCCTTGCCGATGTCATGGAAGAGCGCGCCCTTCTTCGCGACCATCACGTCGGCGCCCAGCTCGGCCGCGAGCATACCGGCGACGTGCGCCATCTCGATGCTATGAATGAGGACGTTCTGCCCGAAGCTGGTGCGGAACGCAAGGCGACCCAGCAGATACACGAGCTTCGCATCCACCATACCGACGCCACATTCGATGAGCGCCGCTTCTCCCGCCTGACGGATCTTGTCATTGATCTCGAGCCGCGACTTCTCGACGCTCTCCTCGATCTTCGTGGGGTGAATGCGCCCATCAGCGATAAGCTTCTCGAGCGCCATCTTCGCGATCTGCCGACGAACCGGATCAAACCCCGAAATGACCATCGTGCCCGGCGTATCGTCGATGATGACGTCGACTCCTGTCAGTCGCTCGAGCGCCTTGATGTTGCGCCCCTCTTTCCCGATGATCTTCCCCTTCAGTTCGTCGGACGGCAGGGTAACGACCGTTGTGGTGGCATCGGCGATATGCGAACCCGCATAGCGCTGGATCGCCATGGTCATGATCTCCCGGGCCTTCTTCTCCAGTTCTTCCCGATTCTCGCCATCCAACTTGCGAAGCTGGTGGTAGAGGTCCTCCCGATACTCCTCCTGAACCTTTGTGAGCATCTGCTCTCGCGCCTGTTCACGGTTCAACCCACTCACTCGTTCGAGCTCGGCGAGCTGTCGGGAACGGATCTGATCAAGGTCCGCCTTCAGCACCGCGGCTTCATCGTGCTTTTGCTTCAGCGAGGTGCGCTCCTTCGCGATCTCAGCGGTCCGCTCCTCGAGGTCGGTCTCCTTTTTCGTCAGCAGATTTTCGATGCGATCGAGCTGCTTGCGTCGGTCGGCCTCCTCGCGCTTCGCGTCCTCAAGCACCTTCAGTGCTCGATTGTTCGCCTCAAGAACGACGTCTTGCGCCTTAGTCTTTGCTTCGGTGAGGATCGCCTGTGCGCGCTCCTCTGCCTGCGCTGTCTTACGCGTTGCGAGGTACTTCCGGAGGAAGAACCCAACGAGAAACCCCACCGCGACTGCGGGGATCGAAAGTGTCAGTGACATGGATGCGTTGCGCAGCAAAGCGCTCGGTGCTGATCACGCCGGGAGTGACACAGAACATGCGTGCTCGGTTCGTGAGGATCATCGGGTGTGCTGCGGCCCAATTACATTAATGGCCACAGCATACCACTACCGAGCGGCCGCGGCAAGGATGCCGCCTCCCAGCACCCGAGAGCCCCGAAAGAAGACCACCGACTGCCCGGGAGTGAGCGCACGGACCGCGCGAGCGAAGACCAGCTTCCCCTTGGTGACGACTACGGGAACCTCGGTGGTCCGATACCGGATCTTCGCGGTCACCCGGGCCCCGAGCGCCGGTTTCGGGCCGAGCCAGTTCGGACGTACAAAGCGAGCGGTACGCCCGTCCAGATCCCCATCGGTTCCCACGATCACGACGTTCTTCTGTATGTCCGTGCGCAGAACATAATAGGGTCCGCCGCCGACGCGAATATCGAGTCCGTGCCGCTGGCCGATAGTGTAGTATGCCGCACCGTCATGCGTCCCGAGTACCCGCCCGTCGCGATGCCGGATCACGCCGGAACGCGGCCGAATGACAGACGCGAGAAATGATTTCATATTGAGCGGCCCCACGAAGCACACGCCCTGACTGTCTTTCTTCTCTGCCGTCGGAAGGCCGGCCGCCCGCGCATACGCGCGAACCTCCGGTTTCGTCATGCCGCCGATTGGAAACAAAATATGGGCCAGCTGTGCTCGCCGAATACCCCAAAGAAAATAGGTTTGGTCCTTATTCGCGTCGACCGCCTTCAGGAGTGCGGGGCCACCTGTCCGCTTCGCGATACGCGCATAATGACCAGTCGCAACATAATCCGCCCCCTCGCGGCGCGCACGCTCATAGAACACACCGAACTTGATGTGCCGATTGCACTCAACATCGGGGTTCGGGGTGCGACCGCTGCGATATCCGTGCACCATGGGCAGGGCAACCTTCGCACGATACGCGCGCGAGACGTCCCAGGTCTTCAGGGGAATGCCCAGCGCGTCGGCAACCCGTAGCGCATCGGCGCGCTCTTCCTGCCAGAGACATGCGACACCTCGCGGCTGCCACGGCTTCATATACACACCGACGACGCGAAATCCCCGCTCCTTGAGCAGGGCGGCGGCAACCGATGAATCAACACCGCCTGACATGGCCACGTAGACCAGTGGGGTGGGATGGGGCTTCGCCTGATGCATGGAAGTATTTTGCAATAAAATAGAAATTTGGCAACTATTGCCAAGAAGCGAGCGGTTCCGTACCATACCGCCCACTATGACAACGAGCCGTTCCCGCACGTCCGGTGCACGGCAGTCTCCCCGAGTACGCCTCGCGATCTTTGACATTGACGGAACCATCTTCCGCTCAAGCCTCCTGATCGAGCTCTTCAATGAGCTGGTCCGTCGCGGTGTGTTCCCGCGCCAAGCGAGCCTCGAGGTCGAGCGCAACTTTGTTGCCTGGCTGAATCGGAAAGGCCACTACAATGACTACCTCATGAAGCTGGTAAAGGTGCACTACCGCTACCAGACCGGCTGCACGGTTCGCCAGGTCGAGCCGGCCATCCGCGCCGTTATCGCATGGCAGAAAGACCGCGTCTACCGGTACACCCGCGACCTCATCAAGGAGCTCCGCGCAAAAGGATTTTACCTCCTCGCCATTTCGAACTCTCAGAATTCCATGGTGCAGCGATTCGCGCATGTACTGGGATTTGATGCCGCGATCGGGCGAGCCCTGGAGGTCGTTGACGGCATCTATACCGGACGGGTGCTCTACGATGGAAAGCGATTCCCCATCGAGGCGCACCTCGACAAGGTCGCGATCCTCACATCATTCCTGAGCACCCATGGCGTCAATGCCGACCTCAAGCACTCCATCGCCGTGGGAGACAGTGAGGGCGACATCCCCCTTCTGAACGCTGTCGGGAACCCGATCGCATTCAATCCAAGCGCTGAACTCGCCGCCGTCGCCCAGGATCGCGGTTGGCAGATCGTCGTCGAGCGGAAAGATATCGTGTACAAGATCCACGACGCACAGATCATCACCGTGTCTGAGCCGCAACACGTCCGGGTCCCCTACGGGCATCCCAAGCAAAAATAGCGTATACTGCCCGTATGTTCGACATCGCCGCGCTCATCAAGACCGCAGGATATATCGGTGTCGCCGCGATCGTGTTCACCGAGAGCGGCCTCCTGATCGGACTTTTCCTCCCAGGTGATAGCCTGCTCTTCACAGCAGGCTTTTTGGCGTCCCAAGGATACCTCAGCATCGCCCCCCTTGTCGCACTGACATTCGCCGCCGCCGCCATCGGCGATAATGTCGGCTACTGGCTCGGAAAAAAATTCGGCCGTTCGGTATTCTCTCGCCAGGGATCTCTTCTGCTCGACCCCGAACACATCGCCCGCGCAGAACGCTTCTACGCCGAACATGGTCCGAAAACGATCGTCCTCGCACGATTCGTCCCGGTCGTGCGAAGCATTGCGCCCGTTCTTGCCGGTGTCGGGAGTATGCATCGCCGAACGTTTATCCTCTACAATCTGTTCGGCAGTCTCGTGTGGGGTGTCGGCATCCCGCTCGCAGGGTATTGGCTCGGCGCATCAGTTCCCGGCATCGACCGCTACATGACCCTCATCGTGGCTCTCATCCTCTTCACCTCGGTCACGCCTGGCATCTGGAAGCTTCTCCGCGACCCCGAGTCACGCGCAGCGATTCTCCGTAAGATCCACTCACTTCGCGCTCGCACATGACCCGTATCACCGTGCGCGCTCATCCGAAGGCAAAGCAGGCCCGCATGCAACAGCTCGGCCCCTCGGAGTATGGTATCTGGGTCACCGAAGCCCCGGAACGCGGAAAAGCTACGGCTGCGATCCGCAGGGCTCTTGCACAGCACCTCCATATCGCGCCCAGCCGCGTATCGCTGGTCATGGGCGACGCATCACGCACGAAAGTGTTTGAGATCCGCTAGTGCTCCTCCGCGCGCGCCTCCGCTCTGGCAAGACGATCGGTCATGATCTTGCGCACCTGGTCCCTCATCGCCATACGCTTCTCGGGAGCGATCGATTGCTCGTTGCCAGTACCCGTCACAAGGATGGCGCGCCCGGCATCTTTGTCCCAAAACCATTTCCACACGACGGGACCATCCGCGATATACACGTGGCCATGCTCAACATCAACACGCTCCACGCTCAACTGAAAATCTTTCGAAGTGAGCCGCTCAGGTGAATGCTGTTCGTTCATAGCGCGAGCATAGCACGGAAAAAATTTTTGAGTTATCCACTTTTTTTCTATGCAACGTCTCCGTGCAAACTTATAATGAAGGTGTTGGTCATTCACATCGGTATCAGCGACGGTAACATCAGTACTCGCTCGAGCACAGATGGGTCGCCCGTCGTCGTACACCCATAAGGAGGGATGCGATGCAGTGTGTCTGCGCCGCGGCGCCGTCAGACTGGATCGCTCACCGTTCCCACATGGCAAAGAAGAAGAAAGCAGCCCCGAAGAAAAAGAAGGCTGCAGCAAAGAAGAAGAAGAGGTAACCTCGACTTCGCTCTGATACAAGCCCGCAAGGGCTTGTATCTTTTTCTAGGCAAAAAGAAACCCCGTAGCGTGCTACGGGGTTTGTTCGTCGAGGGCAAGTGTGCGCTCCTGAGGCCACTGCTGGGTGAGGTAGCGGTACTTCGCGATATACCCTTTCGTCTCGGTAAGAAGGCACTCGGACCACTTCGTGACCCGACTGCACCGCTTCCCGCGCGCCTCGGTCCATTCAAGGATGTTTTTCGCAAGGGCAATGCCGTAGACGCGAGCCGAGCGCGATGCTCCGGTGTTGTACCCAGCGATCTGCAACTCTCCGACGTTGGGGTCGTGCAGGATGGCATCCCCGCGCATCTCGATGAGGGTCTTCAGCTGGAGGTCCATGAGCAGTGCGGCGGCCTTCATACTGTTGAAACCGTCCCGCCGACCTTCGTCGACATCGCGGATGAGCCCCGCGGCAGGAAAACGGTCGCGTACCATGCGATACGATGCCGGCATGAACTGCTGAGGGCCGCACGCTGCGGCAGGACTGCAGGTATTCGCCGCAAACTGTTCGCGGTTCGCGCCAATGATGGCGTACACGCGATTGACCGTCCACACCGGATCAAGAATGAACTCGCCCATATCGGTATGTTCGATCGGAAGGAGCGGCTGGAGTGGGTATGCGGCGGCATAGCGCTCCATCGCATCAGCGAGCAGCATGCCGGGGATCGCTGCAGACTGCACACCGCGAGCGCGCAGATCATCCTTCACGCGCTGCTCCTGTTCTTTGATGTATGCGATGCCATGGTCGATCAGACCGGGGGCCGCAGTCACCAACTCATCACTGTGCGGGATGTACAGTACGGACGTCAGGATCGGCTTCCCTTTGACGACCTTCTCGACCTTCACATATTTCAGGCCGACTACGATACGGTTCGCGGGAGCGTTGACCTGG
Source organism: Candidatus Yanofskyibacteriota bacterium (assembly GCA_020852375.1). Taxonomy (GTDB): domain Bacteria; phylum Patescibacteriota; class Minisyncoccia; order 2-02-FULL-40-12; family GWA2-44-9; genus JAGOPO01. The sequence goes on along the minus strand of JADZAY010000005.1, from coordinate 54,345 downwards.
AATGTGGTAGCCCAGTTGTTCCACGCAATGCCGTTCTTCCGCTGAACAACGGAAATATCCCACCCCGCTGGCGACTTTGCCACGGCAACGGTTCGCGGGAGTTCGCGCGTCACCGTACCCGTCTTGGTTCGAACCGGAACGGCAAGCGGGCGAGATGCATAGGTCTTTCGAAGCGTTACCACCTCAGTGGTGCAGGTAGCCGGATCGAGTACGCGCAGAGCGAAATCCTTCTCGTAATCCTTGAACGAGGTTTCCTTCCCTGCGCGCACCTCGACATACGAATACTGTTTGGCTCCCGCGGTAAGCGGGGCATCGAGAAGCTGGGAGTCGGTAAACGTCCCCGCAACGATCGCCGCAACATCACACGACGGAGGCGCCTCTTCGCGATTCGCGGTCACCACGGGTGCGACGATCTCGGCCAGCGAAAACTGACGGATCGGAAGCACATCGATCGTATCGACGTCTGCCGCCACGGCGGTTGGCGTCGGAACGAACACCGTGCGGGCCGTGTGAGCCGCGCACGCGCCGACGAACATCGCAGCAACTGCTACGGACAAAACACTGAACGTCGCGCGCATGCGCCCTCCTTTCTGATTGGAAACGTTCTGGGAAGACAATATCATGTGGAACGCGCTTGTCATTAGAGGTCTTGCTCGATATCCGCAGCCTTCTTCAGGATCGTATTCGCGTAGTTCGTGCAGGTCGCACTCGTGCAGCTGGGATTCCCGCTGATATATGCCTTCGCGGCGCGAACCTCCCCGGTCCGATCTTTGCTGCTCGCCCCTGCTCGCGCAAGTTTAACCGCTGCAGCTGTGAACGCATCCTGGAAGTTCCACGGGTTCGGAACCGTGTGCCCGGTAATCCGAATGACCTCCGACTCGTAGCCGAGCCATGTTGAAGGAATGAACTGCGCAGGACCCATCGCTCCCCCGCATCCGTACGACGGCTCTTTCGAGACTTTGACGGCATTCGCGTCCAGGCCAAGCTTCCCGATAACGGCGAGGAACGCGTTCTTTTCGGTCTCCGCTCGATTTTGGTAGTACTGCTTCCGCTCAGCAGTCTTGGCGATGTTCGCGAGCCGGAGATAGCACAGATACATGTCATCCTGCCAGTTGCCAGTTCCCACATTGCGCCCGAGTCGAGATTCGGTCTCCAAGAGCGCCAAAAGGAACGCAGGACGGATACCCGCACCGATCGCTGCAAGCTGTGCAAAACTCACGGCATCCTCCACGGAGATACCGCTCGCAACCAAATAATTGATCTGCTCCCGCAACCGGGCAAGGTCCTGCTTTTTGCTCTTGATGATCTGTTGGAACTTCGCTTCCTGCCCCTTGGTCTCCTTCAGTACGGTGTTCTTCGCTCCTTTCGTGGACGCAAGATCGCGCTTCTGGATCTCGGTAAGCTCTTTCATGCGCTCAAGCTCGCCCTTCTTACCTTCCAACTCCTCGCGACGGCTGTCGAGTTGCGCATGCAGGTCTCGGATTGAGCGAATGGTCATCCGCAAGCTGTCCTGGGTGCGCTGTATCTGTTGCGCGTAGTCAAAGAAGTCTGAAAGCGCATTGTTCTGCAGGATGAGCTGCGCAAAACTTTGCTGGTCCATCTCATTGGACGTACGGATGTACTGCGCGAGCGCCTCGAGATGGAGGTTCATCTTCCGCTCGGCAGCGGCGATGTCATTTGTTGTTTCGGTGATCTCGAGTCCTGTCTGATCGATCGATGTCTCGAGTTGGCGTATCTGTGCTGCTATCTGCCCGATCTGTGCGTTCAGCCGGGCAATCTCATTTTCGAGCGTACGCGACTTTTGGCCGACGGCCTGCGCTTGCGTTTCGTACTCATCGATCTGCCGCTGTAGCTCGTCGATCTGCCGCTGACGCGCCTGGATTTCTTCCGTAATGCCCGCATACGATGCTGCGGGAGTCAGCAGGTTGAAGACCACGGCGATCGCCGTGGCATTCAAGATGAGTGCTCGTAGTGAGATGTTCCGGACGCTCACTGCACGATGATGGTCCCGCGCTGAGAGGCATTTGCGGGATCCACGTGGTTATGGTAGCCGCACGTGCGCTTCTCACTGAAGGTCAGCGTATATCCATCACCGCGCTGCAATCCGCGCTTCGCGTCGAACCCGGGGCAATTCGTATGGCTCGGGTGGGGATCGGACGCCGGCCAGTAGAGCGCGTCGGTCGCATTGATGATCGAGACGCTATCACCGGTATGGACGGTGAGCGACTTCGGCGTCGGTCCATCCTGGGTGATGCGAATGATGTACGACTTCGGTGAATATGCGGGGGTTGCGGTGCTCCGTGGGCGGGTCGATACGGAAGCGGATGCGGATGGGGTCGGCGTCGCGGTCGTTTCAGACGATGACCCGTTACCACGCACCAGGAAACCTATCCCGAACGCGATCGCTGCGAGCAGAAGCCCTGCGATGAGAAGCTGTCTTCGTGAGTATGGAGTATCCATGCCTTCAGTATACCAAACCGGACCGCCCGCAACAGAGGGGTGGATAGACGCTCCTGTGCGGGGCATGCCTCCTCATGTATACTACAGCCATGGCGCGAGCGCTCCTCATCATCCTTATCGGCATCCTCGCCCTGTGCGTCGGGCAACCCGCGCTCGCGATCAGCGAGTTACAACCGGTTCCGCTCGGGAGGGTCATCAGCGATCTCTACGACTACTCCCTGCGCATCGTCGGTCTTGCCGCATTCATCATGTTCCTCCTGGCGGGGCTTGCCTATATGTTCCCGCCAATCAAAACTTCCCTGAAGATCAAGGATCCCCTCCAGCTTATCAAGGACGCGGTCATCGGCGTCATTCTGCTTTTCTCGGCATACCTCATCCTGAATTCGATCAATCCCGATCTTGTCGGCACCCAGCCCTTCCCGCAAGGAGGAAACATCGAAAACCGGTAACCCCTATCTATGGCGTACGTACTCATGCTCCTCGCCGCACTCGGTGTCTTCGTCTGGGCAACCCCCGCGCACACGGCGGTATCGGAACGCATTCGACAGAACGCCCACATCTTCGACACCATCACCGCCTCAGCGAGCGAAGTCGTCCGATCATACGGATCTGCCGCCGCGGATACGGTTCGGGAAAAAACGATGCAGCTGCTCCGAGAGCAGCTGCATCGAACCGTCGACGAGCAAGTGCGCTAGCGCGCTGCAAGCGCCTTATCGATTGCAGACTTGAAGACCGAGTAGGGCTGCGCCCCGACAATGAGCTCTCCGTTCACGAAGAAGCTCGGGGTTCCCGTGATGCCAAGAGTGGAGGCATCGTCCATATCTTCGCTAATGCGTTTTGCATAGGTCTCTTTATCGAGACAGGTCGCGAACGCCGTCGTGTTGAGCCCGATCTGAGCCGCCCATGACTTCAGTTCAGCCGCTCCGAACGCGACGGTTCCCTGTCCCTTCTTTGCCTGTTCCTGAAACAGCGCGTCGTGGTACTGCCAGAACTTCCCCTGCGCATCCGCGCACTGCGCGGCGAGCGCCGCCGGACGCGCAGCATCGTGGAATGGAAGCGGATAGTCTCGGAACACTAGGCGCGCCTTTCCGGTATCGATGTAGTCCTTCTTGATCTTGCTGTACGTCTCCGTGAAGAACGAGCGGCAGAACGGGCACTGGAAATCGCTGAACTCAACAATCGTCACCGGCGCATTGCTCGCACCGATCACCGGATCATCGGTGCCGATGAGCGCAGTCGGGTCGACGGACCGCTCCGGGGCCGGGGTCGCCTTCCCAGCCGCGGGGAACAACGCCGCGCCCTCCCCGCCACCAACATAGAGAATGGAGCCGGAGATCATCGCCGCGGCGATCAGAACCGCAACCGAGACGCTTACCGAAAACTTCGTACCATTCGACTCGACCGGCATCTGTTCGGGAACTTCCATAAGCAGAAGAAGTGAGTTAATCGAGATACATGATCCGCACCGAGACCGCAAACATGATCGTGGTCGTCAGCACCGATACCAGACAGTATGGACAAAGCGCGTTCAGAATAAAGAGCTGGACGTACACGAAGTACAGCGACGCAAGCATGCCCGCGCTCACGAGCCATGCCGCGATATGCAGGAGCCGGCGATTCTTCGTATCGAAGAACGCGATCAGCAAGAGGAGAACCGCGCCATAGTAGAACACGCCAAGCGCAGCAACCGGGATGGGTCCGATGCTCGCGTATGCGCTCGTAAGAACGCGCTCACAGTTGTTGAGCACGACACACGGCGGGATCACGCCACGCACATGCTGCGCGGTCAGGTATGCGGCATCGGCGAATCCAACGAGCGCGGCGACGCAGAACAGGATTGCAAGGTATTTAGGGAGTCGCATTGAGTGCGGAGGTTAGATACTGCTTGAACTGCGCGAGACTCTGCGGATGCGGCATCTTCGTACCATTCACGAAGAATGTCGGCGTGCTGTTCACTCCCGACTGCAGCCCTCCGTCGAAGTCCGCCTTCACCCGCGCGGCAACAGCGCTGTCCGCGAGCGCTTTCGTGAAGGCGTCCACATTTAATCCGATGGTGCGTGCGAAGCCAATGAATGCATCCCGCGCGCCGGAAGACGATAACCCGGACCATTTGGTCTGGTTCTCGAATAGGAGGTCGTGCATCTCCCAGAACTTCCCCTGCGCCGCCGCTGCCTGTCCGGCCTGCGCTGCAAGATCGGCGTTCTTATGGATGCTGGAGAGCGGGAAATTGCGATACACGAAACGCACCTTGCCGACAAGTTCCGGGTCTTTCAACAACTGCTCGACGACCGGAGCGAACGCACCGCATGCAGGGCACTGGAAGTCGCTATACTCGACAAGCGTGACCGGGGCGTCCTGCGGGCCCTTGCTGTTGTCTTGCGGACCCACGGGGATGGAAAGGACGCTTCCACTTCCGTTCGTTGGAAGCGGTTCGTTCGCCGAAAGCTTCACCATCCCCCAGCCGATAAGCACGAGCACGGCAAATCCACCCGCCCAGAGAAGTCCGCGTCGAACCCCTCGACGCTGGAAAAGCGGGGCATACTGGCGCTGCTGCCGTTTCAATTCTCGGCGTTCTTGGCGGGACATTCCGCCCTCTGCAAGCATCGGTTCGTTCTCGTTCATGGTCGCCTCATCATAGCAAACAGGGTCGTGGGTTTCCAGGTGCTCCGTTCCGGTGGACGGCGAAACGCGATATACTACAGGAGATGCATATCGTCTTCTTCGAGATCATGCCAGGCGAGCGGGAACACCTCGAATCCAGCATCCCTGCCGGACATGCAGTCGCGTTCTCCGAGGAGAAGCTCACCGAACGGTCCGCGGCGCAGTTTGCCGATGCGGATATCATCTCCGTGTTCGTGAATTCCCAGATCACGCGCTCGATCATCGACGGCCTTCCGAATCTGAAGCTCATCACAACGCGCTCGATGGGCTACGACCACATCGATATCGCGTACGCGAAAGAGAAAGGTATCCGAGTATCGAACGTGACCACCTATGCCGCCCATCCGGTAGCCGAATTCGCGTTCGCGCTTCTCCTCGCAGTGGCTCGAAACATCTACCCCGCCTATGACCAGCTCCGCGAAGGCACCAGCTACGACATCCGGAAGCTCCAGGGGGTCACCCTGTCCGGAAAGACGATCGGCGTTCTCGGAACCGGACGCATCGGGAAAACCGTGTGCGGTATCGCGCGCGGGTTCGGTATGAACGTTCTGGCATTCGATATTCACCCCGACGAGCAGCTCGCCGCAACGACGCCCCTCACCTACGCTCCACTGGACGATGTGCTTGCCAAAGCCGACGTCCTCAGTGTGCATATGCCCTACACACCGGAAACGCACCACATCATCAATGCGGAAGCGTTCGGTCGCATGAAGAAAGGCGTCATCCTCATCAACACCGCCCGCGGGGAACTCATCGACACGCACGCATTGGTCGCCGCGATCACGAGCGGAACCGTTGCCGGCGCCGGACTTGATGTCCTCGAGGGAGAACGAGCGCTCAAAGAAGAGACTGAGGCACTTACCGCCCGCCTGCCGGACGTCGACTACCGCCTCCTCGCCGCTAACCATTTCCTTATCGACCACCCCACCGTGCTCATCACCCCGCACATCGCATTTTCCACTGACGAAGCCATGCTCGAGATCTCCCGCGTCACCGCGCAGAGCATCTCCAACTTCATCGCAGGCACTGAGCAAGCGTATCTCTAGATCCGTATGCATCGCATTCAGAACTACACCGCCCTCGCGCGGACACCGGCGCGGCGCGACGCGCTCGACATCATCGAGGCAGGGCTCGCGGCTATTGATACCGCAACGATCGTCCGGAGCACCATCACCTACCGTGGCAGCATCCTGACGGTCGGCGCGCACTCGTGGGACCTTCGCACATTCCGCCGCGTACATGCGATCGGATTCGGAAAAGCCTCCTGCGCAGCAGCAGCTGAACTTGAACGCATCCTCGGCGATCGCCTGAATCACGGCATCGCGCTCGGAACCGAGCACCGCGTATGCCAGACCATCGACATCTGCGAAGCGAGCCATCCGCTTCCCTCGGAGCGGAACGTCGAGCTTACCGAACGGCTGGTACGGCAGTGCGAAGGGGTCAGCTCCGACGACCTCGTTATCGTGATCGTATCCGGCGGCGGATCAGCGATGCTCGCGTGGCCCATGAGCGAATATGCCCAAGGGGTCAGACTCTACGAAGCTGCGAATCGCGCCGGTCTCACCATCGAAGAGCTCAACACCGTTCGGAAGCATATTTCGGGTCTAAAAGGAGGCGGGCTTGCAAAACTACTCTATCCAGCGACGGTCATCGGCATCGTTTTTTCCGATATTCCTGGCGATGCGCCGGCACTCGTCGCATCCGGTCCGACCTATCCCGATCACACAACCGTCGCCGACGCACAGGCGATCATCGACCGCCATCGGCTCGGCTCGTTCGATCTCCGTGAAACGCCGAAAGAGCCCCGCTACTTCGAGCACGTCACGAATATCGTGCTCGCAAGTAACACCGTCTCACTGGATGCGATGGCGGCACACGCGCGTACGCTCGGATACACCGCGCAGGTCATTGGCAACGATTTCACCGGCTCGGCGCAGGAACTTATCCATATGATGCGCCAGCGCTCCGAACCACACTCGGTCGTGCTCGTTGGCGGCGAAGCGCGCCTCGTAATCGCCTCTGGTGGAGGCATTGGGGGGAGGAATCAGCACGTCGCGCTCACCGCGGCAACCATGCTGGCCGACGGTCAGGCATTCGCGGCGATCGCATCCGACGGGCGCGACAACGGCGATACCGCTGGAGCACTCGTCGACGACTCGACCCTCGAACGCGCGACGTCATGCGGATTCTCGCCAGACACCATGCTCCAGCAGTTCAATGAACAACCCCTCCTCGCAGGAACCGGCGACCTGGTCTTCACCGGCCCTACCGGCTCCAATGTGAGCGACCTGTATATACTGCTCGTGCCGTAGATAAGAAAAAACGGCAGTAGCGCATTTGCGCTACTGCCGTCACGAAATGGACTAGCGGCCCGTGCCGATGGGACAACCGCACAGTTCGACATGCGAGAGGTTCTTGTACTGGCCAGTGGCCTCGCACAGGAAGTCGACATGAAGCCCGGCGGCGATCCACTTCGTGTTCGGGTTGGGCGTCACCTTCTTGGCAAAGTACCGATTGGCATCGGTGCCGCAGGCGCCATCCTTCACGATGACCATGGATGCGTCGCGATCGGTCTCCCACGAGTTCGGATCCGGGAAGCTCTCCTGCTTGAGAAGTCGCTGCAGACCGAAGTCCGAACACTTCGGGTTGTTACCGAACTGACTTTCCAGCAGGTTGGTCCACGTAACGTTGCACGTGGTCTGGTTGGGCGGGCAACTGGGTCCGCCCTCGACCGTAAAGGTGTCGGAGTCGGTGCAGGTGAGGCTACCATCCTCCACCTTCAGCGTCGCGGTGTAGGTGCCGGCGCTCAGGTTGGGGTACTGCTTCGTCGCCCCGTTCGCCACCGGCTCGAATGGACCATTGTTGAGCTTGATGCCACCGGTGCCGGGGTTGACCCAGCCGACCAGACAACTGGCATCGTCATTCGACACAGAGCAGGCGATCTTCGCCTTCACGTCCTCGCAGTCACGCGGCGGAGGCGGAGGCTCGATGGTGAACAACTTGCTCGCCGAACACGGCTCGTTCCCGTTCATCACATCGAGCTTGCAGGTGTGGCTGCCAGCCGCCAGATTGGCGTAGGTCGTCCCCGCACCACTGGCAACGGTTCGCGGCGTTCCGCCGTCAAGGAACATCGTCCCTGCCGCCGGCGGCGCATTCCAGGTGCCGGCACAGGTGGCCGATGTGCCGTTCACCTGCGGATTCTGCAGGACGACATGAATGTCGCCACAGGTTCGTGGGGGTGGCGGCGGCTCCTGAATGGTGAACGAAACGGTCTTGTCACAGCTCGCACCAGCCTGTGAGTAGTGCAGAAGAGCGGAATGGTTTCCAGATGCCAATCCGGGATACGTCACCCCGGGAGGCCCGTTGCTGATGGGCTGCGCGGTGCCGTTGTCCAACTTGACGGTAGTCGAGCCACTCCCGTTCCAGGTTGCTGTGATGGTCGCCGTCGTACCGCTCACGCTCGCCGAGCCGTTCAGGTTGATGGCCGAACACGTTGGCGGCGGAGGCGGAGGTGGCGGAGACAGGGGTGTGATGCTCACGCTAGCCGAATTGGAAGCGCACAATTCACCACTCTTACGCACCTCCCACGACCCGATGACCGTCAGCGGCTGCTGTCCGGCAGCGGGACGATTATACGTTGAGGTGTTCGGCGTGCCCGAGGTCACCGAGCCACCGGGGAACCCGGAGATCGGGGCCGGAGCCAGCGCAACGGAGCCAGCGAAGCCCGCTGGGAACGTCAGGATGGACTTCACACCAGCGGTCGTCTCGCCTTCGTTCTTGTCGAACGAGAAGCTCGGCGTCCCGACACCGGAACAAACCGGAGGCGGAGGAGGCGGGGGCGTCGGCGGATCCTTCGGCTTCTTGCATGCCGCGTTGTTCCCGAAGTTGCCGCCGAACGCATCCGTATCGACTAGGTGTCCTGCCTGATTCGGGAAGGTCCCGTTTGCCTTCACTGCCTCGGAGATTCCCGCGAGCAGGTCGGACTGGTACAAGCAGACATCATCCGGAATGACGACCGCGAACCTCGCGGTCGCTCCCGGAGGAACTTCTTTGAAGTCCTCGGCGACGAAGTACTGCTTCATGAGGCCTTCGCGAAGGTCGTACAGCGCGAGGCCCACCCAGTGCGGGCAGGTTCCGTTGTTCTTCACCTTGGCAGTCCCGTTGGGGATGCTGAACTCCAGGACCGAGATGAAGTCCAGTGCGCGCTCGCCCGAACAGTCCGCTTCCGGACTGGGAGACGGAGCGCTCACGGGCGCTTCGATCGCCTGACCACCGGCCACGACCGCGTCTCCGATGGACGAGGGCGAGGATGGCGTCGGCGCCGGCTGAGTGCACGCCACGGCGATTCCGATAGCGATGATTGCTGCCGGAAGCCAGTGTCTTCGGGTGCTCATAACTCTCCTTATTCTGCCAAGCGGGCATATCCGCCAGGCGTTCTTTGGAAACGACCCGTATGTCCCCGTACGCGAAGACATAAGTCTATAACATTATAATTCACATAAGTCAATACTTCCGCGAACAGCCGGGAACATCGCCCGGTATGGTATACTAACGGCATGGAGCGCCGCTACATTGAATCATTTTTCTTCCTCGCTCTTCTGCTGGGGACGATCGCTCTGGTCGCGGTTTTGGTGCTCCCCTATCTGAACACGTTCATTCTGGGAGCTATTCTTGCATTCCTCTTTTCTGGGGTATATCAAAAACTCCTCCGACTCATCCCGAACCGTTCGCTCGCAGCCCTCGTACTCACCCTGCTCGTCCTGATCACCATCGTGGCTCCCATTTCGCTTGCGGGATACCGCATCGCGCAGGAGGCAGCGGGGCTGTACGGATACGCCCGCGCACACGCGACCGGAGAAGTGATCGCGCAGATCGTCAGCCAACTGCCGCCGTCAATCCGTCAGCTGATCCCGGCGACATCCCTCAACACGCAAGCGATCAGTGCGTGGTTCCAGCAAGCGTTCGGATGGATCGTCGGGTCTATCGGCCCGGTATTTTCGGGCATCGCGCGCACCATCCTTCACTTCTTCTTCCTGTTGCTGTTCTTCTATTACCTCACCCGTGACGGCGAACGCCTGAAACGTCGCCTCATGGAGATCTCCCCTCTCTCCGACTCACACGAACAGGAGATCCTCGGGAAGATCGGACGCGCCATCACGGCAACGGTCCGCGGCCAACTCGTGCTCGCGCTCCTCCAGGCACTTGTTGCAGGCATCGGATTCGCTCTCTTCGGGGTCCCAAACCCCGCCCTCTGGGGAAGTGTCATCATGGTCGCGGCGTTCATCCCGACGCTCGGCACTGCGCTGGTCCAAGTTCCAGCGATCGCATATCTTGCCGCGACGGCCGGCACCGGGCCGGCCATCGGCCTCGCGCTCTGGGCACTCGTTGCCGTGGGCATGCTCGACAACTTCCTCGGACCACGCCTGATGGCACGTGGCGCTCGCATCCACCCGCTCGTTATGATGATCGCCGTGCTTGGAGGTATCGGCATGTTCGGGCCAATGGGCATCCTGCTCGGACCCATCCTCTTCAGTCTTCTGTACGCACTACTCGACATCTACCTCTCGCTCGTCCGTCCGGCACAGTCGTGAGAAATAAAAAGCGCCCTCCTCAAGAGGGCGCTGGTGCGCTATGCGCACAATCCGAGCTTCACCTTCAGCATCGTGATGCCCTGCTCGATCGACACCTGCGGGCTCCACCCCAGAGCATGGCTGACCCACCGGATGTCAGCGAACGAGTTGCGCGGCTCTCCAGCACGCGGGGCTTCGTGCATCACATCGCCTCCGATCAGCTCCGCAATGCGTGCGACCGCGGTCGGCCGCCCGGCCCCGATATTGAAGGCGTTCGCCTTATCAGGAAGCTTCGCCGAGATAACGAGCTCGCACGCGTGCGTTACGTCGTCGACGTGCGTAAAGTCGCGTGCCTGCTGACCGTCTCCCCAAATGGTCATCGGCTTTCCGGCGAGCCGCTGCATGATGAACTTCCCGATCACCAGCGCGTATTCCCCCGACGGATCGAACCCGGGACCGTACACGTTGAAGAATCGGAAGCAGACCGTATCCAGTCCGTAGATGCTGGACCACGTTCGGCAGTTCATCTCGCCCAGCATCTTGTGGATGGCGTACGGGCTCAACGGCTGATACGGGGAATTCTCGGGCGTCGGTAGCACGGGCGGATTCCCGTACACCGAGCTTGAGCTGGCGAACACGAATCGCCGGACACGCGCCACCTGCGCCGCGACCAGCGCGTTCACGGTGCCGAACACATTCACCGCCCCGGTCCCGACCGGATCGGTGATCGACAGCTGTACGCGAGGAAGCGCCGCGAGATGGAACACCACATCGGCACCTGCGAACGCCTGGGCGAGCGCGCTCGGATCCCGAACGTCTCCCTTGATGAATGTCGCCCAGCGGTGCACATTCTCGCGCTTTCCGGACGCGAGATTGTCGAGAACAACCACTTCGTAGTCGTTCTCGCACAGTCGATGCACAAGATTGCCGCCGATGAATCCGGCACCACCTGTCACCACGATCCTGCCGTTCATGAAACCCCCTTCTGAAAGAACACTAAAAGTTATACCATGTTTCCAAGGGAGAGCAACCTGCTAGACGCTTGTGATGTCCCGCGGGGCGAATAGGCCGACCGTCCAATCGACAGCGATCCGGAGCCGCTTCCCCCACGACGCGAAGTTGAACAGATACACGGTCCGCCAGAGCCACCAGGCGGACGGTCCCGACCAGCGGATCCCTGCAATGCGGCCGACCGCGCTCCAGCGTCCCAGCGACACGAGGTCCCCTCTGCTCTCGTACTGCATCGCGGAAAGCGGCCTCTTTGCGATCGCTGCGACGACATTGTCCGCGCAATACTCCGCCTCACACACGGCAACCTGTGCCCGCATCGGCAGGAGTGTTCCGTTCTGATCGAACGCGGCGGCAACATCGCCGAGCGCCCACACCGAATCAGTCCCGCGCACGCGAAGGAACTCGTCGACCGCGATACGCCCACTCTCGTGAAGCGGGAGTGCCGGAAATGCGAGCGGAACCCTTGGGCAGACACCCGCGACCCAGATCACGGTATGAGCATCTAGAAACGAACCGCCGCCCACATGAACACCATCAACCTGGACGCGGGCAACGCGAGTATTCAAAAGCACGCGAACACCCTTCCGGCGGAGAGTCGCAAGCGCGGCCCTCGAAAGATGTTCATCGAACTGCGGTAACAGCCGCTCCCCGGCATGCACAAGAACGATCTCGGCGTCCCCCGGAGCGATGCGCCGGCGATACAATCGGAGAAAGGTCGTCGAGAGTAGGTCGCTCATCTCGGCGGCAAGCTCCACGCCTGTCGGCCCGCCGCCGACAACGACGAACCGCAGCGCCCCCTGCACCACACCCGACGCTCCGGCGGCACCGGCGCACTCGAACTGCTCGATGAATCGCTCACGGAGACGCTGGGCATCGTGCAAATCCTTCAAGAATAGAGCGTGTTCGGTGATACCGGGCACCCGCATCGTATCGGTATGCGCCCCAGTAGCAATCACCAAGTGGTCGTATCCGATCGGACCCCGATCGGTACGCACGACGTGCCCCGAAATATCGATGGATTCGACCGTCGCCTGAACCAAGTCGGCGCAGTCGCCATCGATGATCTCGCGCACCCCCTGCACCACGTTATGCAGTCCGAGACTCCCGGTTGCCGCCTCGTGCAAAAGCGGTGAGAAGAGAAAGTGATTCGTCGCATTCACAATGACGATGCGAGTCGTCGTCCGATCGATCCGCGCGCGAAGTCGGAGGTATGCATAGATACCTCCGAACCCCGCGCCAAGGATTACGATCGTCCGACGTACATCTGGCATGACCCGAGTATAGCACCGCTACACCCTCACATGCCACCGCTTGAGCAGGAGCGAGTTGAGCACGACCGAGATCGAACTGAACGCCATCGCGGCGGATGCCAGCATTGGATTCAAGAGCACTCCCCAGACGGGATACAACGCTCCCATCGCAACCGGGATCAGAACGATGTTGTAGCCAAACGCCCACACAAGGTTCATGCGGATCGTCCGGAGGGTTCGCCGCGACAAGTCCAGTGCGACCGCGATTGCACCGAGATTCTTGCTGACCAGCGTGATATCCGCAGCTTCAATCGCGACATCCGTTCCGCTCGCCATAGCGATCCCGATATCGGCCGCCGCGAGCGCCGGAGCATCGTTAATACCATCACCGACCATCGCAACGCGCTTTCCTTCCGCCTGCAGCGCCTCAACCTGTGCCGACTTCTGCTCGGGAAGCACCTGCGCGACGAATCGGGTGATACCAAGACGCGTCGCGACCGAGCGGGCGACCCGTTCATGGTCCCCTGTGATCATCACAACCTCAATGCCCCGCCGAACAAGCTGCGCCACCGCCTGACGAGCTGTTGCCCGTTCGGTATCCGCAACACCGATGACCCCGACAAGCTCACCGTCGGACGCGATAAGGGTCACGGTGTTTCCCTCGTCCATAAGCTGGTCGATCTCCGCTCGCATCACCGCAGTATCGATGCCGCCCGCTCGAAGAAAGCGCTCAGTCCCCGCACGCACGGACATCTCACGAACAACTCCCTGGACGCCATGCCCGGGCACTGCGACGAACGATTCCGGTTCCGGCGGTGTCGCTAACCCGCGCTCACGCGCCTCTGCGACGATGGCCGCGGCAACCGGATGGCTCGACGAGCGCTCCAGCGCATACTCGATCGCAAGAATATCCGCTTCACCGCGCCCCTCTCGGGCAACGACGCGAGTAACGCGCGGCTTCCCTTCGGTCAGCGTTCCGGTCTTGTCGAAGGCAACCGTGTTCACCGTATGGGCGATCTCGAGCGCCTCCGCGTCCTTGATGAGGATACCGTGCTCAGCGCCAAGACCAGTCCCCACCATGATCGCCGTTGGCGTCGCCAATCCCATCGCACACGGACAAGCGATGATAAGCACCGCGACCATCGAGAGCGTCGCGAACGGTAGTGACGGCTCCGGGCCAACGACATACCAGAGCGCGAACGTTGCGATCGCAAGCATGAGCACGACCGGAACAAAGTAGGACGAGACGGTATCCGCCAGCCGCTGAATGGGTGCCTTGCTTCCCTGCGCTTCCTGCACGAGGCGAACGATCTGCGCAAGCATCGTTTCAGAACCGATCTTCGTGGCGCGGAAGGTGAATGAACCGTTCCGATTCACGGTCGCGCCAATAACGGCATCTCCGGGACCTTTATCTGCTGGAATACTTTCCCCGGTCACCATGGATTCATCGATCGCGGAAGCGCCTTCGAGAATAACCCCGTCAACCGGAACTTTTTCACCCGGGCGCACCCGAAGCACGTCGTCTACCGCAACCTCGGCAAGCGGAACATCGATCTCCTGCCCGTCACGGATCACGCGGGCGGTCTTCGCCTGCAGGCCCAACAGCTTTCGGATCGCCTCCGATGTGCCCGCTTTTGCGCGTGCCTCGAAGTAGCGTCCGAGCAGGATGAGCCCGATGATCACGGTTGAAACGTCGAAGTAGGGTTCCGGCATGATACCAAGCCGCTGAACGAGATGCGGGGCAATGGTCATGAACGCCGAATAGATGAATGCGACGCTCGTTCCAATGGTCACCAGCGTATCCATGTTCGCGCTCCGATGCCGAAGCGACGACCACGTCGCCCGATAGAACTGCCATCCCGCCCAGAATTGGACCGGTATCGCGACCGCGAACTGGAACCACGCATTCCGAAGCAGCGCGGGGGCAATGGCGGAGATCCCGGGAAAGCTTCCCCAGACGATCACCGCACCCAGCGCAAGACTGAACAGCGCCCGAAAACGGAGCGCAACCAGCTCCCGCCGTTTCCTAGCTCGCTCAGCATCTTCATGCGCCAGCTCATCACTCATGAGCGCCTGATACCCGACACTCGCAACGGCCGAACGCAGCTGCTCATCGGTGACCTGCGCCGGATCATAGGTAACGGTCGCGCGCTCGTTTGCGAGATTCACATTCGCGGTACTAACCCCGTGCACGTCACGGAGCGCCCCTTCGATCAGGGTCACGCACGACGCACAATGCATCCCTTTGATCGGGAAGGTTTTGGTCGTTTGGCTCATGATGCGATGATCGCCCCGTGATACATGCCCATACCGCATGAAAAGCGGTAGGTACCAGCACGCGGCGGAGTAAGTGTGATCTCAGTGACTTCTCCGAGCGCAAGCGTGCGCCGGATCTTGAGATCGGCAATAACAACCTCTTCGAGACAATCGGACGGATCTTTTCGGAAGAACCGAAGCGTCGTCTGCTTCCCGACCAGAACCGTGATCGTATCGGGTGAGTAGCCCCCATCGACTACGATATCGATAACCGTCCCGGCGCGAACCGCGCGAGTTCGTTTTCCAAAGAAGAACCACGCGATGCCCGCAATACCGATCGTCGCAATGACGACCACAGCGATCTCATCAGTACTCATAGGATAGTGAGTTAATCAACAACTTCGATGATACCGCGGTACATGCCCATCGAGCAGGAGAACCGCATCCGACCGGTCGTTTGAGGGGTGAACTCGACAACGTTCTGGCCAGGCTGAAGATTCACCGCGATGTTCATCGCGGGAAGATTCAACGAGCTCGCGCAGGTGTACGAGTTCTCCGATGTAACACGCCACACGACCGGGATCCCGCGCTTCACCACGATGCGGTCAACGCTATACCCGAACGCATCTTGCGTCATATCGACGTACTGCTTTCCATCGCGAACCTCGGCAACGCTCACACGCTCACCCGGACGGACCGGGGCGGCCGTCGACGGACCTCCCAACACGATGCCGGTCAGGGTCCATCCGTTCGAGATGTTCCAGACGCCGAGCGCGAATGCAGTGATCCCCGCCGCGGCGAAGAAGATGCGCCCACCCGAGCCGCGCACCGCCGATGACAACCAGCCAACCCCCAGAAGACCCGGCGCGGTTCCGACCGCGAACGCGGCCATCAGGAGCGCACCGCCTCCGAAGCTGCCGGTCGCCAATGCGGCGAGCTGCGCCGCTTGCGTGAAACCGCACGGGACGAAGAACGTGAGCGCTCCGGTCACCATGGCTCCGCGGTGGCTGTATTCCCGTACATCCGATCCGATCCCCAATCGTCGCGCGATCCAACCGGGCAAGGAAAGCGTCGAGAGTCGCGGTACGAGACCGGTCAACGAAAGTCCAACAAGCGCCATCGCCGCACCCGCAAGCACGACAAGCCAACCGGTAACGACCGGCGTCGGTCGCGCCAACGATCCCACAGCACCAACGATCCCGCCCAACAACGCGAAACCAAGGATGCGCCCCGCGTTGAAGAAGAGGTGGGGACGGAACTTCTGGATCGTCGTCGCTTCCGGATGTTTCTGTGCATGCCGAGCGGCATACGCCAGCACCAGCCCGCCAACCAACGCCATGCAGGTCGAAACGCCAGCGGTAAGACCAGCGACCAATGCGCCGGTCGCACCAATACCGGTGCCAGTGCGCGCAGCGAGCGAATCAAGGCCCAGGAGTCGCACGGCGATCCAACCGATGAAGACGAGACACGCCGCGACCAGCGCCGCACTCCAGGTAGAACCGTCGGTCGCTATCCACGAACGCGAGCGGCGCCCGAACTGATATCCGGCATGCCGCACGGTCGCCGCGAGCCGCTCAAGATCCGGGGCTCCATTCCACCGTATTCGCGTACGTCCGCTGCCCGCATCGACGCGGACCCGAGCGACATTCGGGAGCTTTCCGATCTCTCGCTCAAGAATGATCTGACAAGAGTTGCAATGAGTTCCTCCAATGTAATATTCGTATTCCATGACTTCAGTGTTATCCGACCACTGCGCCTGTGCGCAACGCGCCCTAGTTGGAAAACACTTTCGGTTGCAAGACACCCCGCGCGAGTGCAAGCCGCAGAGCGGTCATGGGGAGATGAGAATAGAAACGTTCCCGCTGATATGCCGGGCGAAGGAGGGGCGCCGCCACTCGATGGAAAGCGGCGAGGCAAACGACCATCCCGACAAACAGCGCAAGCGCGACCGTTATAAAATGCAGATTCGTCTGCGTAACGGTCGACTCACACAGCAACGAAGCAAGCGCCATGCCCCCGCACTGCATGTCGTGCGACCCCATGGCATCAACGGTCATCGCGCACAATCCGAACACCGCCGTCGCGATCAGCGCGGCTCCCGTGCAGAGGGCAATGGTTCTGAGCGTTGTGGGCGTCATAGAGCGCTTACTTCTTCAGGAGACACACCGAATTGATGCAATACCGCTTTCCGCCTTTTTCAGGGGGACCATCATTAAAGACATGGCCGAGATGCGACCCGCACCGCCGGCAACGGACCTCCGTACGCACCATACCGTGACTGGTGTCCGGAACGAGCTCGATGTGCTCCAGGTTTACCGGGTCGGTAAAGCTGGGCCACCCGGTTCCGGAGTCGAACTTTGTATCGCTCGAAAAAAGCTCTTGCCCGCACGCGGCGCATGCGTACATGCCCGCGTCATGGTCGCCAACGTATGCCCCGGAGAACGGGGCTTCCGTGCCGCCCCGCCGAAGCACATCGTACTGCTCCGGAGTGAGCCGTTTCCGCCATTCTTCGTCGTTTTTGGGAAGCGCATCCGGTTCCATGCGCCCAGTATAGCAAAACCGCACAAAACAGCACCCCCGGACGGGGGCGCTGTTGCTACCTACATTTGCGGCTGCCCGGGCTGCTGCGGAGGCTGCTGTGGGGGCATCGGCTGCTGCGGAGGCATCGGAGCGACGCTCGGAGCCGCCTTTTTACGACCGAGGAGCCACCACGCAAGCGCGATCAGAACCACTGCACCAATGAGATACCACATAGTGAGAGCGGGTAAGGTTGATACGAATACACTTCAAGTATACCACCCGTGCGGAAGCGTCAATGCGCACCCTTGATAACCCGCGCTACCCCAGAAGCTGGAACAGCTTGTAGACCATGAAGGCCGGCCACACGATCGCCTTCAGGAATCCCACAACGCCGCTCCCGAAGGAGGTTGCCTGCTGGATAAAATACACCGCCGCACCGATGAACCCCATACCGTACACCGCCCCCGAAGATGATCTATTCGTACACGGGATCATGTTAGTTACACTGCAGAGCCGCTCGGCACTGCGTTCGCTCGTCGCCGGAGAGCGAATCGCACGCACCGCAGGCAGACTGCGGGTTAGCTCCATTCCCAGCCGACTTCTGAACCTCCTGCATCATCGAAGAAAAGTCGGAAAAGGTGACGCCCACGGGAAGCGTGAACTGCCGCTCATCGCCGCTCCACCCCGTGCAGTTGTATGCCGTGTTCGCATCGAGGTCTACCGCATCACGCACAGCATTCCCCGCTTCCCCCGATGCCTCACCCTTCACCGTAAATCCTTGCGTCTGACCGTCCGTCCAGAATGAAGTGGTGTCGCCATTGACGATCATATGCCCACCGGTCGTCGTGCCACCCTGCGTTGTCGTGAAGTCACCACGCATCCGATTGCCCATCAGGTACACGGTTCCGGCGCTCGTTACGCCGCCAGCAGAGAATGTGTACGTGCATTTTTGCGCGCGCCCTGCTGCCATCAAGGACCGCAGAGTCATCGTCGCCCCGCCACCGCCGCCTCGACCGCCGAGGTACCACACCGCACCCGCGACCACGAGCAGTGCAACTGCTCCCGCAATGAGTTTCTTGTTCATAGCGTAAGCATACACCGCAACCGCGAGCGAGCAAGGCGTGAAGTGCCGAATAATTGACTTTTCCTACAATTTGTATATAATAATTCCATCGTTCGTTTACAGGAAAGGAACAAGCCATGACCGACGAACCTGAGGATTCTGAGATCCTCGTCGGGAAGTGGGACTGCCCCTACGGGCACCCCGGACAAGACGGCGAAGCGATGGCGTGCGCCGGCTGCGGCGCCCCGCGCCCCGAAGACGTCGAGTTCTACCTGCCCTCGGATGCCCGAGTCGTCACCGACCCGAGCCGCATCGCTGCGGCGAAGGCCGGATCCGACCTCATCTGCGATAGCTGCGGAAGCAGCGTCGCCGCCGGTCAGACCTCGTGTCCGCAGTGTTCCGCCCCGCTGGACGAGAACCGACGGCAGAAGGTCACCGAGTACACGAGCCGCGAAGCTGCGCCGAGCGAGAGCCCGCGCACGCAACGCCAGCGCGAGGAAGCGGCGCCGAAGAGGACCGCTTCACGCCCCGCTAGCAACGCCGCCGATCCGGACCGCATCAACCGAGCACTGACCGTCCACATGCTGCTCCTCGCGCTCCTCGCCATCGGAGCCATGATCGGCATCTGGTGGCTTGTGACCCCGCACCCGACGAAGCTCACGGTCACGACCGTCTCCTGGGAGCGCACGATCAACATCGAGGAAGAGCGCACGGTTCACGAAGAAGACTGGACCGTCCCGCCCGGAGGTCGCGAGACCGGTTCGTATCAGGCCATCCACCACTACGGCTCGCGCAAGATCGGCGAGCGGCCGGTCCGCTGTCACCCCCAAGGCGATCGTGAAAAAGTCGGCGTCCGCCACTTCACCTGCCATCCCGGTGGGCATCGAGAGAGAACGGGGACCCGACACTTCCGCTGCCACTCTGGCCACCGCATGCAGACCGGCACCCGCCGGTACGCTTGCGGCACCACGAACCTTGGCAACGGCCGATTCAGGCAAAATTACTGCTCTGAGCCGACCTATTCGACAATGCCGTGCACGCACGACTGCAGCGAGGACACGTACACCACGCGCTCCTGTACGCACGACTGCCAAGAAAACCAGTACGGGTACGTGTCGTGCAAGCATCCCTGCACGGAAGACATCATGGAACCGTTCCCGGTCTACGCCCTGAAGCACACGTACGACATCGAGCGATGGTCCGACCTGCGCATGGATCGAGCCGGCGCCTTCGACACCGATCCGAAGTGGCCGACGCCCGACCTGTCACCCCGACAGCGTGAAAAGGCGCGAAGCGAGACGCGGCGCGTCACGTTCACAGACCAGAAGGGCCGGAGCTATCAGCTCGCCGACCCACCGCTGGAGTACTGGAAAGGCCTGAAGAAAGGCATGCAGTGCTCGGCACTGGTCACCGCAACCGGAACGCTCACTGCAAACCCCGTCTGCCACTGACCCGGCAGCAGCCGCGAAGACTCTCTTCGCGGCTTTTTACTTGATCTCGATCAGCGATCCATTCCGGACATGAAAGTATTTCGAGATGCCCACGGATGGGCGCACCGAGTAGGGCTCGCCTGCGCGACGGTCGGCATAATTCACCACAACCGCTCCATCTTTGATCCCAATCGTCTGGGGAGCGATCCGGTCGCCGAGAAATACGGCATTCGTTCCCCGATATCCACCGCCATCCCGCAACGCGACCGCAACATAATAGAATGAGCCTGAACCCCCCGGCTGAGCAACAAACAAAAATGCGACATCGTCCTTCCCATCGCCATTCAAGTCGCCAGCAGCCTCATTGCCAAAGTAAGTATATATACCGGTAAGCGTGATGCGCTCGCCATCAAGGAGATAGGTTGCTCCTTTCACATCTGGGGCGCTCGGCAAGCGCTCATTTCGTACGATCACGACACCAATGCTCACTACAAGCGCGCCCAGGAATGCAACGAATGCCTTCTTCCATGAGAAGCGCCGCCCGAACCATGAGAACAACAGCATGAACCCACTATATCATTTGATACCACTGGATCCAAAACCCTTGGCGCCGCGGCGAGTGCTCGAGAGCGAGGGCACTTCTTTTACCGTCACACGACTCACCCTCTGCACCAACATCTGCGCAACTTTATGGCCAGGCTCGAGCACCAGACGCTTCGTCCCGAGGTTCACCAGGCCGACCTTGATCTCGCCCCGATATCCTTCATCGATGACGCCTCCCATGACTTTCAGTCCGTGCTTGGTCGCAAGACCGCTTTTGTCCCAAATAAGCCCGACACACCCACGCGGCAATGCAACGGCAATGCCGGTCGCGACCACCGCGGACGCTCCGGGACGAATGAGTACCCGCTCAACGGTGTGCAGGTCCATGCCCGCATCGCCAGGGTTCGCATAACTAGGAAGTGTCGCGGCGGGGTGGAGCCGCTGGAGTTTGAGATGCATGCCCCACTGTACCATACTCAACCCAATGAACGCACAAAACGACCACCCCGAAGGGTGGTCAACGAATGAAGTAGGCCGCCGTAGCGACGATCGAAAGAAGTAGCGCGAACATGACCGAGCGCTTGAAGAGCATGATGTGATTCTCACAAGCCGCCCGGCAAGATTCGCACATGAGGGACATGAGGAACTTCGCGATCTTGTTCTCGGTGTCCTTGTATTTCCGCTTGAGATAGCAGGAAACGTGCATGGCGATGTATGTGATCACCCAGAACACGCAGAACGTCACCGTCAGGACGATAAGAGGTCCCATGACACCACCCCTTCTTAATGTGCCACTCCCGAATATACCACTGCAGCAAGACTCGTCAATAATAACCGGCCGAGGACAGAGTCCTCGGCCGCGGGTTTCCCCGTACACTATGGAACAGCGTGGCACGCTGTGCATTCATTGCTCACAGCCTTGCCATCATGACACATGCCACAGCGCTCGGGCGCATGCATGTCGCGCCCCGCTCCGCTGTGCGTCCCCCGAGGTAGAATGCTGAACCGACCGGCATGACAGTCCGCGCAGGCCCCAAGCGCATGATGCGTCTCATGGCTGAAAGAAACCGGTCCAGGACTGTCGGCCGACGGCGTAAATGTGAGCGTCTTCGGAAGCACGGGATAGGAAGCGGGTCCACGTTGTACTGCCTCGTGCTGCACCGCCGCTGGTTGGTATGCCGCAAAATCTCGTACGGCGTTCACGATGAGCATACCCACCGCAACCCATATCGCCAGAATCCACAGCTTCGCAGGCGTCACGAGACAGCAGCTCGGCTTATCCTTGCACGTCTGCCCTTCTTCCAAACACGGTTTGGCATCAGGGAAAATGCGCAGTGTGCGCGCTGCAACAGCGAAAAGCGCGACCGCTACCACAACAAGCGTCAGCGTCACAGAAATCTCCATCCAGCTGGGAACATACTTCGTTCCCGAAGCGCGGACGAGACCTGTCATGCTCACGTTGAAGCGATTCAAGATGAACCCGGCGACCGTCATGAGGCCGCCCATGAAGAGCCCGAGGCGGTTCTTCCGCGCATTCGGCATCATCATGAGCACCATCGCACCAATGGGAGCAAGGAGAATCTCGGCAAGGAACATACACCGTTCGAAGCCGGGAACTGCAACCAGGTACCAAACGCCGCGGTCGGTCAGATCAATGACCCGCGCAAGACCGTACACGCCGAGCACAACGACAAGCACCCGCCCCAGGCTAGAGAGGATGTCGACCTCAAGCTCCATATTGAATGCCTTGGAACTGAGGAACGACTCGACGATAACCATGCCGCATCCGATTGCAAGCGCTGAAGCAAAGAAGAATATCGGGAGCCATGGCGAATACCACAGCGGATGCAGCTTCGACGGCACGATAAGGAACAGCGAGCCAAGCGACGACTGGTGGAGGGTAGAAAGAATGATTCCCAGAATCACCAGTGGGACCGTTATGGCCAGCGCCGCGCGCGCAGCGAAGGTCATCCGCAGGCGCTCGAACACGAACGCACTGAACTCCACCGCAAGCACCGTTGTGTAGAGGGTCACGCACCACGAGATCTCGAACATTACCGAGTGCGGATTCCACATGATGAGTGGGTGCCAGATACGATAGGGGTGTCCGAGGTCGAACAGAAGGCCGACGATCGCCGCAAGGTATCCGATGAATCCGGTCATGATCGCTGCCCGAACCAGCGGCTTGTAGCGATCCAGGTGCAGAATGTAGACCGCGCCACTGAGCGTGAATGCTCCAGCCGCGAGCGCCACTCCGCACAAGACATCAAAGCCAACCCATAGCCCCCACGGGAACTGGTCGCTCAGATGTGTACTCGCACCAAGCCCCTTGAACACGCGCACGGCCATGCTGTAGAGGCCCGCCGCCAGGACGGTAACCAGGAACAGCCACCCGATGCTGAGTCTGCGTTTCATTGCTGCTCCTTCCGAGCCGCATGCACTTCTTCGCGGCGTTTCGTGAGCCACCACAGTCCGGTTAGTATCGCCCCACCGAGTAGAACAACCCGTGGAACATTTACGAGCGCCTCCCACGTCAAAGACGGCATGGGGGTACCGGGAAGGTTGGTAGGATAGCCCAACTCCTCGAGTGGGATATCCGTCAGAATGAGGAGCGAGGTACCACCAACTTCGTACTCCCCATACACACGATCAACGTATGTTCCGTTGCCAGCGGCGATGCGCTCATGCGCGATATGCAGAAGCGCACTCCGCTCACCGTAGAGAAGCGCACCGGTTGGGCACGCTGCCGCACATGCCGGAGACTCTCCAGCAACGATGCGGCTGTAGCAGAAGTCGCACTTCCGAACATACGGAAGCTGCTTGCTCCACTCGTACTTCGGAATGCAGAACGGACACGCAACGACACAGTACCGACACCCGATACAGCGCTCCTGGTGGTATACCACGGCGCCAATCGAAGTCTTTTCGAGCGCAGCAACCGGGCACACCGAAGCGCACGTCGGCTGAACACAATGCATGCAGGAATGCCGAACACCCCGAGCCCCGTGACGCTCAATGGCGAGGAATGTCGTATCCGACAATCGATCACCGGTGAAATCGCCATCGGGAATGGGAAGCTCGTTCCGTTCCTTGTCGGCTAACCAGCACGCACCACAAAGTGCGCACCGAGTGACGTCGAATAAAAGACCTTTGGCCGTCATGACGAACTCCTTGTGGTGATTTTCAAAGAACTGCACACCAACGATACCCCCAACAAAAACCGCCCACAAGGGGCGGTGAACTTACGTTCGCTTCACTGCTGTCGTGTTTTGCGAGGTCAGCTCCTTCCCGCACCGCGGACAGTAGTCGCTGGTGTAGGTCTGCTGGTCCTCCGGGTCGCGAACGAGAAACTGGGTGAACGGAAACGGGTCGTGCGCATCGGAAATCCGCACCCGCGTTACCAGTTCCCCGCACTCATGGGTCCGCTGCTCACTGCTCATGCCCATTATTCACCTCACCCCTTCGAAGAAAGTCCGAGACCTGATACACCGACGACCGCCATCAGGAAGAAAACGGTCTCTCGGAGCGTGAATCGCTGACCCAACGCTACCACGGTAATCGCGGCGCTCACCAGCGGATATGCCGCCGTGATCGCCGCCGCGATCGGCAGATTGGCCTTCGGATGCGCGAATGCGTAGTTACAGCAGAGGAGAGCGCCCACATACATGAGCGCCATCACCATCGCGACCGCGAACACCTTTCCCGTAAGCTGTGACGAGAACCCGGACATCCGATACAGGATGATGCCAGTCGCGAGGTAGGTGGCACCCACGAACAGGAACATCCCCGACTGTCCCAGCGTCACGACCGT
This sequence comes from Candidatus Yanofskyibacteriota bacterium, assembly GCA_020852375.1. Taxonomy (GTDB): domain Bacteria; phylum Patescibacteriota; class Minisyncoccia; order 2-02-FULL-40-12; family GWA2-44-9; genus JAGOPO01. Next base: position 29,770 of record JADZAY010000005.1, on the reverse strand, counting down.
CGACTTCCAGGGAAAGACGACGATACCGAAGAGGAGAGCCGCACCGAGCGCGGCACTGTTCGGGTGAATGTTCATCACTTGCCTCCATCCGCCTTTTTGGCGCAGGTCACCGGAAGCACCACCGGCGGGATCTTGCGACCGAGCGTGGTGGTTCCTGCGACAATACCGTTCGAGAATGCCGCTGTCGCGGGCGGCTCAAGTCCGGGCTTCGGACGAAAACCTGCATTCCGTTCGACTTCGATGTACCGCTCCCGAGAAACTTCCCGCCAGGGAAGCCCCGGGAGACGCAACCAGTACCGCTTTTTCATCTCCACCTCCGGCCGTGAGTATGCCACGATTCACCAGCCAGGTAAATTGACAAATATGCAAATGTGTTATATTCTTGTGTCAGCATTCACTTCCGGAGGTGAGGCATGCGAGAGATGGCAGAAGTGACCGGCTACGCGCCGGCCGAACTCCTCCAAGCCCTGTGTAGCGCCCAATGGGAGCCCATTCAGGACGCCGAGGGCGGGAAGGTGTTCACTGGCATCACCTTCGCCGGCCACCAGCTCGTCAAGGACGGTGGGAGCGAGGACTTCCCCGTCACGGTCGTCGTGGTGGACGAGAGCACTGGCGACTGCTTCATGGTGAAGGGGCGCACGTTCGAGAGCGTCCTCCCCCAGGTCGCCCAGAGCTCAGAGAACTGGATCCTCAACTATCCGCTCTTCCGAGAGCCCCGAGACGGTTTCGTCCGGTACTCGCTCGGCGTCATCCCGTTGATCCTGAAGCAGAGCGCCTGAAGCTCCGCCGCGCAGACAAACTGCGCGGCTTTTTATTCCACCAAAAAGCGGCCGTTGCCGGCCGCCGTGAGAATTACGAAACTAGATGGACCGCTTGAACCGCTCCCAGTCGCGCTCTGCCTGCTCACGGGCGCGCTCCTCTTCACGCTCTCGCCGCTCGTACTCCTGCTCGCACCCGTAGCACCGGATCGATCCCTCCGAGACCACCGTCTCTCGGCAATCTCCGCACACGTACCGCGTCTCCGGCTCCGATGCGCGATCCTCAAGAACCTCCATTACCGCCCGCTCGTCGCGGGTGGCCCCGAGGCCCTGCTCGCGGAAGTCTTCGAGCGCCTCGTGAAGTTTTTCCCTCAGCGGAGAGCTCTCGCGACAGCTCGGACACATCTTCGTTCCGAGAAAAACGCCGTGGTTACGAGAAAAAGGGTCGCCGCACGATGCGCACAGATACTGAAGCTCAGACATACCCACCTCCAGGAATGATTATGAACTTAACTTTCGCTTTGTCAAATAAAACCGCCCAGGAAAGGGGCGGCGATCCGGCTATCGGGCAGGCGGGCGCTTTATGGACTCGGCAAGGTACGTTCCGACACCGAGCCAAACAAACAATCCGAACGTGGCGACAACATACTGCCACGGACTACGAAGGGATTCCGCCAGCCCGACCACGAGAAAGAAAACGGCCGGACTCCACGCCAGCATAATGATGCCGGCGGTCTGTCGCACTGCGCGCTTCGCCACACTCCACCTCCCACATGAACTGGAAACATCATGCGCTCCCCGCCTGAGACGCGTCAAGATGCTAGAGCGCGCGAGCCAATGACCCGATCAGAAAGATACCGACCGCGTTGAAGGTGAAAGAAAGTGGAATAAAGACGGGAAGGCGCATCCGGGTGAAACCGAGCAAACTCACGCCGAGCTCGTCGGGAAGCGGCGATGCGATGATGAGCCCGCCAAGTAAGAATGTGAACCAGCGGAAATAGTTGAGCCGGAACAACGCGCGCATCCGCTTCCCCACCCCATGCTGCTGGAGCAATTCGAGCACGTGCCCAGAGAGCCGATCGCGAACGAATCGGAAAATGATGAGGTCGCCAACAACCGCACCTAGACCGCCAGCAACCGCCACCAGTATGAGCGAGTTGCTACGCGCCAGCTCACCCAACACCACCACCGCCGGCGCAACCGTGAACACCGACGTAAAGAATATGCCGGCAACAAAACTGCCAATCACCTCGATCTGCTTCGTCGCCGTGAGAATATCCGCCAACGCATGCGTACGAACCAAGAGGATCGCAACCAAAATGCTCAGTGCGATTGTCGCAAAGTCTCGCACCACCGATACTGCCTGTCGCTTTGCCATATCGCAGTATACCACGCCCTCGCCGCACCCGATGGCGTTGACTAATACAACGATTTGTTGTATATAATTCCTAGCACACCGAAAGGAGTCGCCATGGCGAAGTCAAAAGCGCCGAAGAACTGCATGAACTGCCCTCACCACGAGGTCGTCCGCGATCCCGACCCTGACGATTGGTTCTGCGATGACGACAAAGCCATCGTCTGCACGCTCACTCCCAACCCGAAGAAGAAGCCGCGGTCTCGCTTCCTGTCCGAGCGCTCCCCGCACCGCGTCGTGATGTGCGCAATCCGGCCCTACAACCTCCGCAAGGAGGCCACCTCTCCCGCGTGGTGCCCGATCAAACAGCAGGAAGAGGCGCAGGCAGTGAAGGACTAACCCTCCGGCGACCCTCGTGGTCGCCGTTTTCATACAAAAACACCCGCGGATGCGGGTGTGGAGAGCTAACCGAGCTCGATCGCGTTGTACTTCCGCTTCTTTCCGATGAGAGTAACCGCCCAGCCGGCACGCCGGTATCGCCGCTCGAGGGCAGCCCATACCGCGCTGTGTATGCAGCTCCATCTGCTGAACTCGATGACAAGCGGCTTCCCAACGTATTGCTCAGCGAGAATCTCGTCGATGTGCTGCTCGACGCGCTCCAGCTGATTCCGCTGAAGGCGATCGAGCGTCGACGAAATGTCTTCCTTCATGATTGCCATCGCTCTCCTCCTACTCTGCGAGCTGGAACAGGTGTGCATTGAGCGGGGTATGCGAGGGGATGCCCTCGCCGCGCACACTCACGAACGGCTCGCCGTAGATCGCTTGCTCACGGACGACCGTGAACACGGTCTTCCGCTGGAGCGCAAGCTGCGCCCAGGCAAGATGCCCGATCGTCCGTCGCAGGAACGGCGAGTCCAGCAGGCGGACCTTCTGTCCGACCGTGAACCGCGGACAATCACTCATGCTTCACCTCCGCAGAAAATAGTATAAAAAAATCGGGAAATGTCAATTCCCGATTTCTGCTGGAGACTACGGCACGAGGCGCTTGAGCATGGTGATCTCGTGCCCACCAGCACCCGCTCGCGTCTCGAACACAGTGAAGCCAAGCCGGGCGTAGTACTCCGGAAGGCCCTTCTCCAGCATCGCCTTCAGGACGACAGCGGTATACCCGTGCACCTGCGCAGCACGCTCTACGGCACCCACGAGAAGAGCCCCGATGCCACGATTCCGATACTCGGGAAGCACCCCGAGCCGGAAGAGTGCGACGGCATCAGCACAAGGCGGCCACCGCTCCCAGAGCACACCACCGATGACCGAACCACCGAACACCGCGACGATGGCGTGCCGGTCATACCCCAGACGCATCAGCCACTCGATGCCGCCGGCAACTTCACGGTACGACCCTGCATGCGGATCGGGACCGGTGGGCTCGTTGAACGCTCGGACCGTAACCTCACTGATCGCCGCCCATTCTGATCGCTCTGCCTCACGGATCACGACATCGAGAGCGCCGCCGCTCATGAGCGCCTGCGGCATCACGAATGGCGCCCCCGGCAGACCCAGCCCTCCCAGGCCACGCCCAGGCGCTGGTCACCGAAGTTGTAGCGGATCACGTACTCGTGCACTTCGACACAACGACACTGCGCACACCATCGCCGCTCAGAGTTCATCGTCGCACCTCCGACGTAGATTATACCGAATATTTAACAGCTGTCAATCATTCCCAAAGAACCACAAGGCGGCGATGACGAGCACAACAACGATGCCGATGATGAATACGAGCACGGCGAGTTCACATCTTTCTGCTGTCGTAGGCCCAGTGGAGGATCGCCTGGCGCTGAACAGGGTGACATGAGAAGTCCCCTTTCCTGCAATGCTTTTTGAGCTGGGCGATATGCCGCGCGATCGCTCGCCAGCGCTTGATCTGACGGTCGTCATCGGGAGAGCGACGACCCATGTAGTACCGGCAGTACCACTGGAACCACCCGCGCGGATCGTCCTTGTAAATCCACCCCTTCTTCCGCCATACCGCGAGCGGCTGACTCGCATTCACGCCGAAGTGGTTGAGCTTCGGATCGCGCGCAAAGGTGCCCTTCTTCTGGAACTTCGCTTTGGTGAACCAATCCTTCGGAAACTCTTTCACGCAGTCGCGCATGTAGACGCCACCGAAGACACCGATGGCGAGCATTTGCTTAGGCGTCAGATCCGGGGTGAACCGCGGATCAAAATGCTTCCCTATGGGTTCGCTCAGTTCGTAGCGATATCCCGTCTGCATCCGGTCGCGTACCGTTACTGTGCGTTTCATGTGTTGAGAAGCCAGAGAGCGGCGTTGAGGTAGGCGGCAAAACTGACCCAGAGAATGTACGGCACCAAAAGCCATGCGGCCGGTCGGGAGATCTTCGCGAAGGCGACGATCGTCGCAGCAATACCGAGCCAGAGGATGAGGATCTCCACGAATGCCGCACCCGGCGCGCGGAGGCCGAAGAAGAGCACCGACCAGAGCGTATTGAGCGCCAATTGCCCCACGAAGACGCCCAACGCGATGCGCACATCACGCCGTCCGAGCCCCTTCTGCCACACGAGGAATGCCGCAATACCCATGAGCAGGAAGAGCGTCGTCCACACGGGAGCGAACACCCAATTCGGCGGAGCGACCGCGGGCTTCAGGAGCCCGGCATACCACCCGGGGATCGCGGGGGTGGTGAACAGCGAACCGACACCGCCCGCCAGCTGCGAAACCGCGACCGCGATGATGAGTTTTGGAATGGCCCGCATACCAGCATGATACCAAATGCGAACGCACCACAGAAGCGCACAAAAAAGCCGGACCGCGAAGGTCCGGCACACCGACTACCGCCCCATCAGCGCCTCGACACGTTGGGGAACCGACTTCATCGCCACCGGCCGAGGGCTTGGGTCGACGAAGGTGAACCCGTACATGGCCAGCGTGTTGGCCAGCTCGGACGCCTTGGTTCGCTGGAACCCCAGCCAGGGCTCGACGAGCTCGGATACGTTGAACCCGCGGAGCGGATCACGCCCGAGCTTCGCACGAATGAACCCCACCATTATCTCGGCGGCCCGCTCCCGAGAATCCGCAACAGTGAACAGCCGTTCGAGCGTATACTCGGTGGGACACCAAGAATGCTCGTATACAAAGAAGCCCATCCAGATCATCCGCATCGCTCCGCACCTCCGGCGGGAATCCTAGCAGACCAGCCCGTCGATGCAACCCACCCCATCGAACGATTCGCGGTAATCCCTCGCCGACTGGCTTGGGACGCTTTTGGACGGATACCAAAAGAGAAAGGCGCCCCGGAGGGCGCCCAACTACTACGTACTGACGACCGGTGCGATGAGCGCGTGCAGGTTCTGCAGACGATCCCGCATGAAGTCGTTCCACGCCATCGTCCCCGGCTGAGGATCCTCGAGCAGGGCGAGGAGTTTCGTCGTCTCGTCCTTGAGCTCGCCGAGGTCGACGCTCTTCTCCTGCTTGGCCTTGCCTGCGGGAGCCCCCACCGGCTCGGAATACTTCTGCCAGCCGAGAGGGCAAATCAGCCTCATTTCCCCACCATTCGGAGCTTGCTGTACAATGGCACGAACCAGATCTCCGCAGTCCTTGGGCTCACCATCGAGTAGGACATCCGCCGCTCCGAGCTCGGCCACCCTTTCTATGCCCGCCCACTGGTATGTGACGCGATACAGATGCTTCACCTTCAACCTCCTCATCCCACACAACGGCAGGATACTCATATTATACTCTTATTTTATTGATAGTCAACTCGATGCCCCATCGAACGATTCGCGGTAATCCCTCGCCGACTGGCTTGGGACGCTTTTGGACGGATACCAAAAAAGAAAGGCGCCCCAGAGGGCGCCGTGAAGCGCTAATGCCATGCCCCGCAGGAGCAGGGGCCGCTGCTGACATCGCATCCCCTGCCGCCGTTGAAACCGAAGCGACCTTCCAGCTCTTCCAGCTTCGCCGCATCGATCGCGCCGCTCGGCGTCGTCGCATGCGCGACCACATCCTCGAACCTCGGCCCGACATCCGCCCGCCGAGGCTTCGCCCGCTCGACTTTCTTCTCCATCAGTCACTCCACCTCGAAAGAATCCCCCCTTACTTCACTGCCACCACATACAGCACAGTAAAGGCGAGGAGGAGAATGACGGCAAGCGAGGCGAGAGTTTGCCCTAGTAGAATGATGGCTTCCTTCTTTCTCCCGTCGATGTACCACATGACCGGGCGGCCGAAGACCAGGAAGCCGGTGATAGCGGCAGAGAGCACCAGCAGGAGGAGCATCACGGTGGGAATCAAAAAGGTCTTCGGATCCTCCGGGCCGAAGATGCGTTCGGCGTGCGAGAAGAACAGCGCAATGAGCACGACGTACGCCGCGGTCGCGACCGCGTTCCCGATGGCGTTCTTGGTGATGGATGAGGACATATTGCCCTCAGGTTACCCTCTCGGACCTTGCGGTGCAAGCGATCTCTCCGTATTGCTTGACTTTTTGATTAGGATGATATATAGTGTATACATCACACTATGACTCGCCGTGCGCCAACTCATCGCAAGCCCCACACCACCCAGGTGGGTATTGATGTCGTTCTCTTTTCTATCATCGATGACGCTCTCTGCGTCCTTCTGATCAATCGCCAGTGGGAGCCGTACGCGCATGTTGCGTCTTTGCCGGGTGCGTTCTTGCGCGCGGACGAGACCACGCAGGCAGCAGCGCAGCATGTATTGCGCACCAAGGCAGGCATCACGCGTCCAGTCTACATGGAGCAGCTCTACACGTTCGATACCCGCGGCCGCGATCCGCGCGGCGACTTCCCTACGGTCGCCTACATGACGCTTGTGCCGCATACGGCAGTGCCTTTGGGAAATAGCGCCACCACCCAGGAGCCCCATTGGGTTCCGGTTGTGCGGCTCCCACGCCTGGCGTTCGACCATGAACTCATCGTCCGCACTGCGGTCGCTCGCCTGCGCGCAAAGCTTGAATATACCAATATCGTGTACTCGCTCATACCCGCCACATTCACGCTCACACGCCTGCAGCGAGTCTACGAGATTATTCTCGGTCATGCGCTGGACAAACGAAACTTCCGTAAGAAGTATCTCTCGCTGGGACTCATCCGCGCCACCCGAGGCATGGAGCGCGGCGGCAAGCAGCGCCCAGCGCGCTTGTATCGATTCGTCAGCCGCACCCCCGCGCAGCTGAAGAAATTCTTCTAATCTGTTGTTGTACAAAAAAGGCGAGTGCGCGCGCACTCGCCTTGTACTACCCGAACGCTACGGCGTCACGAACCCGCCAGCGGCCGTCTTGCTGAACTGCGCGCCGCCCTGGGATGCCCGGACTGCGCTCTGTGACATGAAGTTGAACGCGCGGCGGATGGCGCTGTGATCGTTCTCCGGAGTCAGGATCCAGCGGTCCTGCAGGCCCATCTCACGGAAGACCTCACGAAAATCGAAGGCCTGTCCCGTGCGGCTGTCAGTGTACTGGATGCCAATGGCTCCGATGATGTGCCGCTCACGCGCCAGCATGTCGTTCACGACCTTGCGGACGCTGTCGGCAGTGTGAACGCGCGACCCCTCGTCCATACCGTCGGTCACAATGACGGTCACGCTCCGCGCGGCCGTCCCCGCCTCCTCCATCTCCTGGTACTTGGCCAGGACGGTCCCCAAGATGAGCGCCGTCTGGTCGTACAGCGGCGTGCCACCGTTCGGGTCGTAGTTGTGGCTGTCCATCTGGGGAACCTGATCCAGAAGGCTGTACGGATACAGCACGGTACCGTTGAGGTACCGTGTGTGCATCAGGACGCCACCGGCCTGCTTGCTGCCCTTGAGAGCAGCCACCATGCCGTTGTGACCGTCCCGCACCAGCTGACTGTTGCCAGCGAACCGGATGCTGCCAGAGTCGTCCACCAATGTGGTCACCAACGTAACTTCCTGGGCGCGCACATCATCGGGCGCGACACCCAGGCCTTCCTGGATCTGGGCTCCCAGATCAGGAATGTTCAGCGCCTGCGCGGCAAGCTGGGACACGTTCCCGTTCTGCACCGCGCTCGTGAACAACTGCGATACGGCAGGCGAACTCTTACTCATGACACTCTCCTTCTCGAAAACGAGATGAGGGGAAGATGTCCGGCGGGGCGACGTGCCCCGCCGGACGGCCGTACAATCAGAGCCGAATGTCAGGCCAGCTCTCGATGGGATCCGTGGACTTCACGACGTGCATGCCGGCCTGCCGGAACGATTCCAGCGCAGCCTCAGCCTGCGGGGTGAAGTCCGCACCCGGAACCACAACAGAGGAGGTGCAATCCTCTAGGATGTACACCTTGCTGACCAGCGACGGGTCCTGCCCGGTGATCTCCGTGAGAAAGTCCTCGATGGACGACTTCACGCAGTGGCTGGCAGCCTGACCGGCCAAGACGACCGCATCGGCTTCCAGGAGCGCCTGTACAAGCCGAGTGTTCTTCTGCGCCAGCGGCCTGCCATCCCACCGGCCGAGAACCTCGGGCCGGAAAATGCTGTAGTTCTCGGTGAGCGGGTTGCCACCCTTCACCTCACGTCGCGCCTGCGTCTGACGCACCAGCGCGTGGAACAGGCTCGCCTCGTGGATGACGCCCGTCAGGTCGTACCCGCTGGACCCCATGAGGCAGTGCAGCGGCCACAGGTACAGGGTGTACTTGCCCACCCGGGCAAGCTCGCGAACGTAGTACAGACACTGGTTCACCAGCCACGGGTAGTTGTCCGAACCCGTAGCCAGATGAGTGATGGCCGGATTGGGCATCACGCTCTCGTGAAGCACCGACCCGTCCAACCCCTTGTTCACCAGGCACTTCTCGTCGTCCGAGAGGACGATGAGCGAGTGCGCCGCCAACTGGTTTCCCGCCTCGTCCACCCAGAAGGTGGGGAAGAAGATCTGGAACGGGAAGTGCGTGTCCAGCGTGAACGTCATGTCCGTGATGAGGCCCAGGTTCCTGTAGACGAACTGCGCGAACCGGACGTCATCGTCAATGGCACCGCGACCGGAGCGGCCGGCGACGAACAGGGACCCCTCGGGACGACTGAAGTCCTTCTGGTCGTCGATCGCCAGCACGTGAATGCGGCGACGAGCGGATGCCGACGGCTTGATGCTGTGACGCTTCGCCCACGTGGGCGCGAGCGTCAGGAGCTCGCCTTGGTTCGGACCGTAGGTCCAGCTTTCCGCGTTCTTCGGATCGAAGAACGGCGGCATCGGCAGAGTGCTGCGCGTCATGACTTTCCTCCTTGGGACTGCTGAGTTGCGTGGATACGCAGAAGGGTAACGTCGTGCTTTCCGACTGCATAGAGTCCGTCCTTCACTGCGTACAGATGAACGTGCGCGTGAACGAACGGCTCGGTGTCGGGGAACTTTTGTGCGACTGAGATCGAAGCCCCGTCCAGGGAAACTCGGACGACGCCCTCGTCGGTCGCGGCCAGAAGTGAATTCCCGACCGCGGCGTGACCGCGAATAGTGCCCAGCCACGAGTCGTCACCCGAAGGCGCCGACGCCGTCGCAAGGAGACTTCCCTGCCGGCTGATGACCATACAGTGGTTCGCGGTGACCCCGCCCGCGTGGGTGGAGGCCAAGAACCAGCAATACTCGCGAGTGAAGGCGCACGTCGTATCGACGAGATGACCGTTCAGCTTTGGAAGTTGGACGGCATCATTGATGCCCCGTGCGTGTGCGTCGAACACGAATCCGACCTGCATTTGTCCGGCACGGTAGAAACCGAAGCCGAACGTCGGGCCGACCCAGATGAGTGTCTGCCCCGCAAGGACATCACCCACGTATTTCGGACCGAGCGGATCGGTACGCATGAGCTGGCCATTGTCTGTCCAATAGGTCGTCTCGGCCGTTGCGTCGAAGATCGGAAGGTTGCCGTACGCATCAACGTTGACCATCTCGGGCACTCGCCCGGGACGAATCGTTGCCACTTGGTGTCCCTTCCCGGCCAGTGTCGCCGAACCGCTGATGCGAAACCGCATGTGGGGGTCCAACGAACCGTTGAGTATGACCGTGCCGTCTTCGCGGCGGAATGCGTCATTGGCGTGTGAGAGCCAACGCATAACCCCGTCTTGCACGGTGGCATACAGGATGACACCGCTCGTGTGGAACACGCGCGTTGCAGTGACCGCACCCCGGACCGTAACAACTTCGCGGATCGCCGCAGGCGGCGCAATGTGGCAGGTGGGACACATCCCCCGTGCGTAGACCGTCTTGCACGCCGGACACACCGTCCAGTGCATCTGCTCGAGGAGTGCGAGGGGAAACGCTCCCCGCTGGTCTTTCTCGAACGTCAGATGCAGGAATTGGAGGAGGTCATCGGGAAGAATGCGCGGATCTGGCATCACCTTCGGTCGTTTGACATCCGGATGAAACACCGTAATGCGTCGGAGTGGCCGCTCGTTCTGATCCACGCGGTCCGCTGCCTGCCGAGGGCGGTATACGCCCGCGTAGGGACCGACGAACAAGAAGCACTGCATGAGCATGACGGCGAATGCGTACCAATCCGACTCCGACGTGTAGGAGCGCGAGAGGATCGGGCGGGAACGCGCAGGGTCGCAGAGCAGCGGGTCCACGAATCGCTCCGTGAACACACGGCACTTGAACGGACCGAACTGCATGCTGTCCGCATCAATGAGGTAGGCCTCCGTCCCGGAGACGAGCACGTTGAGATCGTTGAAGTCCCCGATCACCACGTGCGCGGCATGCGTCATCGTAACGGTTCGCGCAAGATCACGGAGGATATCCGTAACCGTCGCGGCCGTGATGCCGCTGGAGTCGCGCCACAGCACATCGGTGTATCGCATGAGCACCTCCGCATTCGGCACCAGGGGCATTGTGTATCCCACAATGCGGGCGCCGGAGCGGTCGGTTGCCAAGTCACGCGGAACGACCACATGGGGTGGAAGACCCTTGGGAAATGCGCGCAGTTTCTTCTGGTGTTCCTGAATCCGCCTGCGAGCACCCTCTTGCTCCTGTGGATCATTCGCGAGGTCGGGGTGGTCCGGCGTTTTGAACACCTTTACCGCCATTCCCATCGCAAGCGCGAATACGTCCGCTTCGCCGCCTTTCCCGATCGAGTCCGAGGGATCGAGGCGGATTCGATGGCCGCTAACGTAGACATCCATGCGCTACACTCCGCTCCCGCGGCGCACGACCACGAGGGTCGTATCGTCGGGAAGAAGCCCCTCGTGCCGATCGATGCCACCGTCCATACGGACGCGCACCGCCGGCTGAGCAGGATTGATTTGGTTGAGCCGGCGCCCCACGAGAAACGGATTTCCCGTAAAGAAGCGGTCATTCTCCCAGAACTGGCTGAGCGGCCCCACGGTATCGCCTCGTCCCGGCAAGGGGTGGTCGGCGACACTCACGAGATCGGCAACGCCATCGGTTCCGATGAGCACTGAGTGAACAGCGCGCGTCAGAACGACGGCATGCTCGGTGAACGCCAGCTGTCGAGGGTCCTGGTCGATCAGTGTGCTGCCGGTCAGCGCGTACCCCAGGTAGGGCGGCGCATTTCCGGCAAACGGGCCAAGCGTCGTAACTTCACCGTTGATGGCAAAGACGCCGTCGCCGATACCGACCACATAGGTCAGCAGATCGGTGACGATGAACGCCTGTACCGTAAAGAGGAAGTAGTCGTTGATCGCTTGGCTAAAGCTGCCGCCCATCCCGTTTGCCAGGCAGCGCAGCTGAGCGAGCACATTCATGCGGGCACGCTCTAGGAGGCCCGAGATGCTCGGTGAGAGACATCCGGGCAACGCATCCACGAGCTCCGCGCAGATGAGACGAGCTCCCAGTTGGGCGCCAACCTCGCTGTGGGCTCCGCTTGAACAGCCATCGCAGACGATGGCTACGATCCCGTACGGGGACTGCTCAACGGCAAACGCGTCTTGGTTGTTGCGCAAGCCATGCACGTGCTCTCGTCCGGTAACCGACCCGTAGGCAAGTTCCCACGGCATATCTGATGCTCCCTTCTGTAAGTATGATTGCTCGGTTGTGAAGGTACAGACTAAGTGTATTATCTACACTAAATCCTGTCAATGCCCCTGTGGATAGGGGGATGACCGAGGTGCATTATACAAAAGATATCGGCGTTGTCTAGGGCGCTCTTGCGTAAACATAAAAACTAGTGCATAATATACATAGCACCCGAACAATTGGTACACAGGAAGGAGACTCCCGTGCTGCATGACCCCTTCCGTCGGGAGGGACCCATCGTCACCTCCCTCGCGGACGACGACTTCTACAAGCTATCGATGCTAAGCTTCCTGCTGAGCGACCGAGAACTCCTCGCGCAAGCGCGAACGCGCTTTTCGTTCAAGAATCGGACGGCGCAGATTCTGCTCAGCAACTTCATCGCCAAACAGGATCTCCAGCGTGAGCTGGAACACGTCGCATCGCTCCGGTTCACCGAAACGGAACTTCGCTACCTGAGCGGACACTTCGTCTCCGAAGAAACACCGGAAGGCGAGGTCAGCCGCCGCATGTTCTCGGCTCGCTTTCCCGATGAGCTTCGCGCACTCCGCCTCTCCCCCATCTACGCCACGCATGAGGCGTGTGGCGCGTTCGATATCGCCGCAATCGGTTCCTGGGCGGAAGCGACGCTATGGGAGATCCACGTACTTCAGATCGTGGCCCAGCTGTACTTCGAAGCGCTGATCCGCCCGCTGTCGGTCTTTCAAAGGCAGGCAGTGTGGGCCGAGGGTGTGCAGCGCCTGCAGGAGAAGATCGCCATCCTCAGGAAGCACCCCGACATCACCATCACCGATTTCGGCACCCGTCGGCGTGCATGCGGTGCGTGGCAGCGATACGTCAACACCGTCCTCCTGGAGGAACTGGGGCCGGGGCAGTACCGCGGGACCAGTAACATCCTCCTTTCCATGGAGAACCACACGGTTCCGATGGGCACGTTCGCTCACGAACTCGTCATGGGCATGTCCGGCATCATGCATGCGACGGACGACGGGATCGTCGCAAGCCAAAACATGCTCTTCGACCAGTGGTACGAGCATTTCGGCAACCCGCTTTCCATCGCGCTCTCGGACACCTACGGAACGGATTTCTTCCTCCGGACCTTCGGCGCCGAGCGAGCCGCCCAGTGGCGCGGCACGCGCCAGGACTCCGGCGACCCGTTCCTCTACGGCGAGAGGCTCATCGCGTTCTACCGATCCGTCGGGGTGGACCCAACCAGCAAACTCATCATTTTCTCCGATGGACTCGACGTAAGCACCATCGTGCAGCTGGCGGAACGGTTCCGCGGACGCATCCGAGTCACCTTCGGCTGGGGTACCAACCTCACCAACGACTTCGGCGAGAAGTTCCACCCCCTCTCCCTGGTGATGAAGTTGGCGGTATGCAATGGTCAACGCACCGTCAAACTCTCCGACAACCTCGCCAAGGCGATGGGCAGCCCGGAGGATGTGGACCACTTCGCGCACATCTTCGGGCACGCCGGCACCTTCACGCAGCAGACGCGCTACTAACGCACCGCCCCGCTCTCTTGGAGAGCGGGGCTTTTGTATATTTGGGGTTGGGCTTCGGGTTCACCAAGATTCACGTTTTCCCGTACAGAGCTGTGTTCTCCGGTCTAGGACCGCCTATCCGGAGGCATTCTAAGGGTTATCGAGGACTCTTCCTAGCAGCCATCCGACGCGTCTCGGTCGGAGGTTATAACTTGATTTCCTCAATATCTCGCTGCTCCAGAATGGGGCCCCTCAAAATAAGGATGTGGCCGTTCTGGTGCTTCGAAAACCGAACGAATGGCGTCCGGATGAGCTTCTTCGGGATTTTGAGAGCCTTCAGTACCTTGAAATCCCTATCGAAGATAACGGCAATCAGGTAATCAAAATCCGTACTCCTGATGACGCTCATCTGTCGGGGTTTCCCCGATTCGGTAATTCGTCGGGCCTTGATTTGGTATCTAATCTTAGTCCTGGGGTGAATCGCATCGAAGCTCTTGTTGGAATTTGGGGTGAGCTCCAGGCCTAGCTTCCTAGCCACAAGCCATTCGGTATAGTCGGCAACCGGATTGTTACCCGACCTAAGAATGCCCGCATCCCTGAGGCGATCCATGATCCTCCCATACTGCTGCAGCTGCTTAAGTATTTCGGTCTTGTTCATTGGAGTTAATCCGTTTTACTGCCGACCCGATATTTTTTGAGTTTATCAGAATGGGGCAAATGAGACATTCCCTAGCTAAACAATTATTTAGCCGAAGATATTGGCGTGATTCCCGATATCGACAAGCACAACCATCCTCGCTCGCTCGTCTTTTCTGTAGACGAGCAATAAATTGCCACGAATGTGGCAGTCACGATACCCCCTCCACTCGCCGGTCAGGGCATGATCCTCGTTGTGCACTGGCAAGTTGGCACCATTTTCCAGTCGCGCGAGAATGCTCGCGAACTCGGTTTTCGTCTTGCCCTTGAACTGTCCGGAGGCCTTGAGGCGTCGGAGTGATCTCTCGAATGTGCGGGTATGCGAAAGCTCGTACATGCCCGCGACCATACGCCGCCTAGCGCACCTTGTCTAGCGTGCGCATGAGAGCTTTAGCGCCCTTATAACGGCGGCCGCTACGCAGAACCTCCGCAACCTCCTTGTCCCACTCCGCCCGAATCTCCTTGGGGCTTCGACGGGAGGGCTTAAACGGAAGCTCCTGGTCAATAATGACCTGATTAAGAAACAGTTTAACAGCGGATGAGGTATCCAGGCCCATTGCGCCAAGTGTTTTGCTGGCCTCCGCCTTAATTTTGGGATCAATGCGGATGCTAAGAAGTGTTGTCATATTCTGAGTATATACATAGTATATACAATGTCAATACGCCTGTGGACTAAACAAATAAATACTTAACCCGAGCACGCATAGTTGATCATTAGGACCAGCGAAGCATCTCGGGTAAAAAGACCAATCTCAACACAGCCGAATCTCTGGGCCAGAACCCTTCCTTGTTATCCTTTATTTATAGTGAAGTGTAAATATTTTCTAAAAAAATCTCTGGATACACTGAATTGTTTTTCAAACCATCCTAGAATTTGAGAGTCTTCTTCTGCTAACTCCTCCCGCTTCTCTTGCGATCCAGAATTCAATCTTTGGTTTATATATGACAACTTTAATCCTTTTTTATAGATCTCGTCTAAGTAGGTTTTGATCTCGTCTCCAAATAAAAATTCTACATCAGAAGAATCTCTTAAGAACTTAAACAGCCTATCCCTATCTACGTTAGCCTCTCTTAAAATCGTAGCAAATAGTTCTTGACATGCAGAAAAAACCTTAAGTCGTCTCTCGAAAAGATCCAATCTTAGTTTATCTTTTTGGATCCGTGAATTGGCCTGATTAATTTTATAATTCTGCCACGCCACATAAGCCAATAAAATAGTAATTAATATCGTTATAATTTTTTCCATAGCATAATTTTCACATACGCGTCTCGGTCGCTCAACCATGCTCAAGATGGCTGGGGGGTCTGGACCCACCCTACGCTCTCGATCTTGCCGTCGCAAGACCTCGGCTCCAGGCTCCGGCCCTCACGGTCGCACCTGCTGGCGCGACATCGCTCCGGGCTTCGAATTCAGGCCTCTCGCAACATGTGAAAGAAAATGAGTGCCACATGGCACTCATTTTCTTCATGCTGGGGTACTAGACGACGTTAGAACTATTCTGCTACAAGGCAAGTCATTGTTTCACCCTGTATTCCAGTAGGAGGTAGGAATGCTCCAGCGGTTTTGCCTGAACAAGCTCGAGCGTTTTTATCTTGGAAAGTTCTTCGGGGGTGTGAAGCGACTCACCGTCCATCAAGCTAGCTGTATTTTTGCCACCAATGAGAGCCGGCGCAACAACCAAAAGGACCCTGTCAATCAGCCCGTCCCGCACGAGGGTTGTATTGAGGGTTCCGCCCGACTGGATAGTCAGCCTTTCTGCGCCGTAGTCGAGCTTTAGTCTCTGGAAGAGATCCGCGAGATCAATATGGTTGCGATAGGTAATGACGTGCAGACTTGATGCCTCCTTCTGCATCGCAACGGCTGGGTGCGCCTCGTTGGTCGTTGCGATGATGACTTCAGTCGCCTTCTTTTCGAGGTAGCGAATGCCTCGTTCCGTGAGGTGCGGGTGATTGTCTATAATCACAAAATGCACGGGGGACTTCTCTGGTTCATCCGTCTTTTCGTTCATCCCAATCTTGGCAAATACGCGCCCAGTATTCAGTGAAAAAAGATCTGTCGTGCGCTCAATATCATAGTACTGCTGCAGTCCCTCTTTTAAGCCAGGAATATTCGGGTAATCTCGGTCGACGTCCAAAGCATCGGTGTCACCCGTCGAAATTTTCCCGTCTACTGACGTGAGGAGAAATAGAGTTGTCTCTGGTCGGTGCATGGTAATAGTTCTATCGTCCAAGACCACTACCAAAAAATACTAGCATAAAATGCGGGTATTTCATCTGCTGGGGGGCAGGGATTCGGACCCCGATTCACGGCTTCAAAGGCCGCTGTCCTATCCCTAGGAACGCTGATGCCGTTTGCTAGCCAGAGCTGGGAGGCCTGGATTCGAACCAAGATTCACGGCTTCAAAGGCCGCTGTCCTACCATTAGACGACCTCCCAGCTCTGGCTACCAACTCCTTCTTTAACTTACCACCCCACGGTGTATATTTGAACTGCCACTCCCTTTTTCGCGCCTCAGATAGAGTCGGGTATTCCTCTGTGTACACGATCTGAAAAGGACGACGAGCTCTTGTGCTCACCACTCGACCCGCGTCATGCGCGCAAAGCCGTTCCGCAACAGAGCCGCTCGTCGTGCCTACATAAAGTTTGCCGTCCTTTTCAGATCGTAGGATATAGATAAACGGCATCAGCGTTCCGGGACCCCGGTCGCTTCGCGACCTAGGGGCCATTAGACGACCCCCCAATCTGCACACGACAGCGCGATTATACAAGAAAAACCGGGTACACTCAACTAGCTTGCGTATTTCATGAAATTGTGGTAAAAGATATCGTTCTTTCAAAGGAGTGTCCGTGCGTTCTCGAATTGGCGAACCGGTCACCACGGTATCCCCCACTCTACTCACAAATCGCTTCCTCGCCGCGAACATCGCTTCCGCTCGGGGATTCGAGCTCATGTGCGAGTCGTGCGATGCGGTGATGCCGTTGCGCGACTGGCGGCTGGTCATTCCTACGATCAGGATCCACGTCAAGAGTCCCTGCCCAGCGCGCATGGTGGGGTGCCCCGTCGAACAGTGGCGCCTCCAATGTCGCCATTGCCGCGCCTACCTCACGATCTTCGAATACCCGAGCAGCGCCGCACTTGCCGCACTCCTCAAGCTCTTCGCGAGCAGAGACCTCACGTTCCCCGAGTTGTTCGACGCCCCCATCATGTATGAGGCAGCCGGCGAACTCACCGTCCAGTGCCCCGTCTGACCCGGCTTCATCGCCGGGTCGTTTTCTTGCTATTTCGCAGAAATATTGTACACTCACTCCGTTCTTTCAAAGGAGAACCGCATGGGATGTTCGAGGAATACGGCACGGGAAGAGGCACAGCTCAGTAAGCGCCTCCTTTCCCAACTCAAGAGGCTTACACAGCAACGCGTCGAAGCTGAGGAGCACGCGATCGAGGCCGATGAAACTCGCGAGGAACTCATGCGCTTGGCGACCATCGACATCGTTCGGGAGATCCCCCTCGTCTGCGGGCACTGCGAGAACAAAAGCACACTCCACCGGTGGCGCTTCATCTTCGCTACGCGCGCAATCTTCCCGTTTACGAACGAGAATGTCCGCTACACTCCGGCCAGTCTCGGGGAGTGTCTCCTCACCTGCCCCCTGTGTGGCGCACTGACTACTGTCAACGAGCATGAGTTCGGGAAGGAATTGGTGGCACTCTTCTCCAAGTTTCAGAACACCCGCCTCGCTCTGTTCGACCAGCCAACGAGGTACCATATCGGCACCACCTTCGTCGAGGACTGCCCATGGTAGTTCATGACCCGGCTTCATCGCCGGGTCGTTTTCTTGCCATCGCCGAAAAGCGTGGTATGCTAGGTTGTTCTTTCCGAAGAGGTGAATCATGGAACAGACGCCTGCGTGCACGGAGCCCGAACAGCTCCGCATGTTCGAACATGTCCCCGCCGCGTACCGCGACCCCGCCAGCTGCACCGAGGCAGTCAGGATGCTCAACGAGCTCGAGAAGGAGAAGAAGCGGCTCGAAGAGCGCCTGAAGCGCATCGCCGACGAGCGAGGCATGGTCATCAACGCCATCACGGTGCAGATGGTCCGCGAGTATCCGTTCTGGTGCAGGAAATGCAGCAACTCGGCCCCACTTCATCGCTGGGAGCTGAGCCGCCTCAGGTACCATGTTCCGCCTCGCGGATGCTACGAGGGCGACTACTGGGTCACGGAAAAAGTCGGCTCGGGGAAGCTCCGCTGTCCTGCGTGCAGAGAGTGGAATAGCTTGTACGCCAGCATCCATCGCCCGCATGAGCACGCAGTGCTGTTCCTTACGCATGTCGAGTACCGCCTCTCCGAGGTCTTCGATACTCCCATCATGGAACACGAGGATTGACGCACACCCGGCCACTGGCCGGGTTTTTGTTCCAAAAAACGCCACGCGGGTGCGTGGCGTCAGGGCTGGCACGGAGCGTCGTACTCGCCCGGAGAGTCGCTTTTGACCTGGATGGACTTCCCCTCCTTCACCCTTCCGATCACCAGCTCACCGTGCACATCCCAGTCGATGATCCCCGAGAGCGCACACCGCTGCTGATCGCCAAGATAGGTGAACGGGAGCATGTCTCCCTCCGCGGTGACCAGTGCCATGGTGCCGAACGAGCGAACTCTGTATCGCTCCCACGGACCATCTTCTGTGCGTTTGGCCTTCGGCTTGTCGAACAGGATGAGCAGCGGGAGGTCGGCGACATCCACACCGATGTCCGCGAGCGCTCGCGGGAGCTGCTTCGGGTCGTCGTCATCGAGGGCACCGATGACCGTGACCACCGAAACCTCCGGGTGCCTTCGCGCCAGCGCGACCAGTCCCGGAAAATGCCGCAGGCATGGCCCGCATGCAGGATTCCAGAAGTACAGCACCAGCGGCTTCCCCGCATACGGCCCCTTCTGCGCATCGAACTTCACCGACGCACCGAACCGATCGGTCGCCGTAAACGACGGCGCCGCATGCAATGCGAGCGTCAACAGCAGTGCACCCACGACCACCTCCACGAACAGGAACTAGTTTTCAGCCTTGAGCACCCGCACCAACATCACCGCCGCGAGCGCGGCAACGGCCATACCGTACAAGAATGGGAGTGTCGTGTCAATGTTCCAGAGCGCGCCGGCGATGAGGCCGGCGGGGATGGCGGCGAGGCCGGTCAGCGTCTCGAACGTTCCCAGCGCCGTCCCGCGGATCTCTTCGGAAGACATATCGGCGATGAATGCGCGCTGGGTCGCGTCCATGAACGCTCGCGCGATCCCCGCTAACGCGAACAGACACGCCAGCCCGATGAACACGGTGCCCGCCGGAAGCGAGACCTGCCCCATGAGCAGAAATCCGCCGCACACGAGCGCGAAGAGCGAATACCCGACCACAATGGTGCGCCGCCGCCCGATGCGGTCCGACAGCGCTCCCGCGGGTGTTGAAACGAGCGTGTCGACCAGATGGAGAATGATGTATGCGATAAGGGTCAGCCCCAGAGCGGTGGCATCCGACAAACCAGGGAAGAACGACCGGCTCGCGAGAACGAAGAACGCGACCGAGATGTTCGCGAACGCGAAGAGCGTTGCGACGGCAATGAAGCGACGAACCTTCGAAGTCAGCTTCCCGAACGAGACCGAGCGCGACGCAAACTGCAGGCGCTCCGGCACGCGCACGAACAGCAATGGAATGACCGCGGCGAGCCCGACGATCGCCGAACCGAGGAAGATGGTGCGGAACGGCACCCCCAGCAGGACATACAGGACCAGCACCGTGCCCGCGCCCAGCAGGGCGCCAGCGGCGTCGAATGCTCGCTGAACCCCGAACGCGCGACCGCGTTCCTGAAGCGGCACCGATTCGCTGACCATAGCATCGCGCGGCGCATCGCGTAGTCCCTTGCCAATACGCTCTGCCGGTCGCACCCAGGCAATCTGCGTCCACGACGCGGCCGTCACATACCCGAACTTCAGAAGCGCGGAAATACCGTATCCGGTGATCACGATGCCTTTGTATCGCTTCGTGCGATCGGCGATGTATCCCGAAAACACGCGGAGGATCGCCGCGACGGCATCGCCGACCCCGAAGATGAGCCCGATCGCAACTCCCCCGCCGCCGAGCGCCTGCACGAAGAACGGCAGGATAGGAACCACCATCTCGCTCGAGAGATCGGCCAAGAGACTGGTGATACCCAGTAGGACGACATTGATCATGGTGCGGCGACCTCAAGCGCGGCAAGCTCGAGCGGGAAGAACGCGATCGGTGCAGTTCGAATCCGGTTGCGGGCGTCGGTGAACGCCTGAATGGCTTTCACGAGTTGAGCGCCCTCCATGTTCGCCGCAAATTCACGCACATGTGCCAGCTGGGTATCCGCCATCGCAAGCCCCGCTTGCTCGAGGATGCTCATATCGATCTTCGCGACCATGACCCGCCGGAGGTATTCCAGAAAGCCCTTCGCGAACTGGTCCGCATCGGCGCCCTGCGCTTGGATCTCATGCAAGAATCGAAGCGCACCGGCACGATCGCGCGCGGCGAGCGCCGTCAGGAACTTCGGATGCCATGAGAGTGGTACGAGACCGAGCACCGACTGCGCAATCGCTTCGTCGATCGCAGAACCCCCCAGGTGACTCGCGAGCTTGGTCAGCATGACCTCGGCATCACGGAATGCGCCGTCCGCGGCGGCGGCGACGGCCGCAAGCGCACCGTCGGAGATCTTCAGTTTCTCCTGCTTCGCAACCGTCGCAAGCTTTGTGACGATCTGCTGCTGAGTCGGTTTCTTGAAATCAAAGCGCTGAACTCGCGAGAGGACGGTCGGGATGATCTTCGCCGCATCGGTCGTTGCGAGAATAAAAATAACGTGTGCGGGCGGCTCTTCGAGCGTCTTCAGGAATGCATTGAACGCCTCTTTCGTGATCATGTGCGCCTCGTCGATGAGGTACACCTTGTACTTCGATGCCGTCGGCGCGGCGCCGATGTTCTCCCGAAGCTCGCGCATATCGTCGATCGTTCGGTTCGATGCGGCATCGATCTCGATGAGGTCCATGGAGCGCCCCTCTTCAATAGAAACGCACGAGTCGCATGAGCCGCAGGGCTTTCTGCTCTTTGCGGTGCAGTTCAACGCCTTTGCGAAGAGTCGCCCCAGCGTGGTCTTCCCGGTGCCGCGCGGACCCGCAAACAAATACGCGTGCCCGATGCGCTCGGTTTCCAGGGCCCCTTGGAGTGTCCGCACAACATGCTCCTGCCCCACCACCTCACTCCATGTTGTCGGCCGATAGGTGCGATACAGCATAAAAAAAGTGTACCTCTTTTTGCATCACTTTCCAGTCCACACTCATCTCCCCCCGCCACCATCCACCTCGGCGCAACCGGAAATCCGTCGGCTCCCGCGGCCGCCGGTGTCCTTGAGTTCTCGGGCCTCGGCAGAACCAAGCCCTCGGCCCTCCGAAGCATTGCGGCGAGATGAATGGCGACGGGGATGACGTGTACGGAGCGACAGCATCTCCCGGGGCGGCGAGTGCGTCCTCAAGGGACATGCCGGGCGGGCTCGGTCGCTCCGCTGACGCGCCCATCCCCATACCCCTCCCGAACCGTTCGTGAGCGCAGGGATAGATGGCATCCGTGAGCGCGTATCGGGGAGCATCCGCATGACCGGAGCACCAAGCCGCAGGCGACTGCGGAGATTCGGATGCTTCCCCTGATACGGGCCGGATGCCGTACTCCTGCTCACGGGTGAGGGAGGGGTATGGGGATGGGGAGGAAGGAGGGCGAAAAGCGACAGCGGACTAGCGGCGGTTGAAGACGAAGAGGCGGAAGCCGGTGAAGCTGAAGACGAGGGCGGCGGCGGAGCCGACGACCGCGCCAATGCCCGCCCACGACGCAACGGCGAAGGTCGCCGGGCGAAGCGCAACGACGACCGATGCGGCTCCAACATTCACGAGCAGACTCGAGAGCGCGACGCCCAGAAATGCGAGCACTTCCCGCTGGCCTCCCCGGCTCCTTCCCGCATCGAATGCCCAGTACTTATTCCAGAGATAGCTGTGCACGGTCGCAACGCTGAATGAAACGGCCTTGAACGCCGCGTACGCACCTCCGGTCGCGAGGCCGGTGGCGGCAATGAACGCGTAGAGTACGCCGAAATCAACGGCGGCGTTCGCGAACCCGATGGCGGCGAAGCGGCCGAACTGCACGAACGGACGAAACACCATTCCCAGCAGGTATCCCAACTGCACGCCCGCGAGCCACAGCGCCGGGATCAGCGGCACCAACACTCCCGGCGCGATACCAAACGGAAGCGGATGCCCCAGGAAGAGGAGGATGCGCCAGGCGATGATGCCCGTCGTAAATCCTGTCACCAGTGCCGATGATACGTCGCGAGAGGAAAGTGAGCGCATGAAAATATGTCGTTACCGTTATGCTCCTACATACTGCCGAACCGAGATTGGATCTCCGCTTCGATCTCCGCACGCGGACGACTGTAGCGGAGACGACTGACCTCAACCAGTGTATCACGAACCTTCTGGTCGCCTTTCCCGAAGACGAATTCGGTCAACGCTCGCATGTTCGTGGGACGCCCGACCTGTCCGACGACGAGCATGCTCACATAGGCGTTAAGGTTGTCGATGTTCGCGATATCGCCAGGCGAGAAGACCGGTTCGAACTTCGTCTTCAGGAGCGGGCTCTCGGCGTCTTCCGGACTCACCCGGAACACCACCATGGTCCCGACATTCCCGAACACCGCGTCGCGGATCTGCTCGTCGAGCTGTTTGATGAACTGGTGCGCTATGATGAGGCAGAGGCGATACTTGCGGGCCTCCGCGAGGATGACCGAAATGCTCTGCGTGGTGATGTTCTGGAACTCGTCCATGTACACATAGTGGTCCGGCAGATCGGTGCGCGCGGTGTCGCGCGCCAGTGCGGCACGGCGAAGTTTGCCGACAATGACCATGCCCAGCAGGTTCGCGTTCAGGTCGCCGATCTTTCCCTTCGCCAGATTCACGACGAGGATCTTTTTGTTCTCGATCACGTCGGCGAAGTTGATGGCACTCCGCGTTTGGTTGATGATCGGCCGCAGAAAGTCGTTGCTCGTGAACGCGTCGATCTTGCTGGTCACATACCCCGCAAAATTCGCCAGCGATTGCTCACCGGTGGTCTTGGTCGCCTCAAGCTCCCAGAACTGCTTCACAATCTGGTTCGTCTCATGCGCCAGGAGGTCGTTGCGGAACTCCTCATCGATGAAGATGCGCGACATGTCCGCCAGTGTCGCGGGACGGCGATGCACATTGTCGAGCAAGAGGAACATCGCGTTCTTGAAGTACCGCTCGAACTGCGGACCGCCCGTTTCTTTCAAGTTGTACAGCTTGGACATGATCTCGAACATCTCGTCAATGATGAGCGTTTTGTCCTGCGGCCGCATGGGATCGTACTCGAGCATGTTCAGCCCCATGGGGTGTTCGACATCGGACGGGTCGAAAAAGATAACATCCTCGGCGCGCTCCCGCGGCACGTTCGCGAGCGTCCACTCCGCCAGCGAACCGTGCGGATCGATGACCGTGATGCCCGCACCCGCCTGCATATCCTGCGTGATCATGGACTGCATCGTGACCGATTTACCGGTACCAGTCTGCCCGATGATGTACATGTGGCGGCGGCGATCCTCGACACCCAGCCGGAGCGTTGTTTGTTGTCCGTGGTACTCGTTGAGACCGAACGCAACCCCCTCGGCGGGAATGCCGGGCGGCGGTTCGGCGGTCTTGAAATTCACGAACTTCACTTTCGGTAACACCGCGGAACTAACCGGGAAATGCCACAAACTCGTCAGCTCTTCGCTCGACAGCGGCATGCTCCGCGCATCGTCGAACAGGCGAAATGCATACTCGAAGGAGAGCCGCTCCAATGCTCGGCCCTCCGCTCGCTTAAATGAGAGGGCATTCATGTCGGGCGCGGCGAACTGGGCGAACGCACCCACGACATCATCTAAAATCTGCCGCGCACGCTCAGGAGTCGGGGCGGATGTCAGCACCCGCACATTGCAATCGAACAACGGGCGCGATGCCTTACTCTGTAAGGCGCGGATGAGCTTGTTCTCGAACTCGGTGGCGACCTTCGGCGGCTCAACGGCGGCAGGCTCCTTCTCTTCCTTCTTTTTGGGAGGATTCTTGGCGAGCTCGAGTGCTTTGGTGAACTCACTCCCCGACTGCATGTGGCGCGCCGTATCTTGCGCGAGCTTGCGGAGGCGCCCCTCACTCGACGGGCGTACAACGATCTGGAATGCGGCACCTTCACCCTCTTGCTGTAAACGCGACAACGACCCTGCAATGGGACCGAGTGGGTCAGCGGGAAGATCGGTGTAGGTCGCAAGCGGAAGGATGCTCTCCTTTTCAAGCACAAACGAACCGCCCGCCGCGGCTCCGGCCGGATTGAAGATATTGTAATCGGCGGCACGCTGGATTTGAGCGGACGGAAACACGCCATGCACCTGCTTTTCGAAGTTATCTGCGAACTTCGCAGGCACGGCGACATAGAAATGGATCTGCTCACCGACATGGTGCACCGCCATCTCGAGCGCGATGTACGGATCGCCATACAGGAACTTGTTCCACCCTTTGGTGTTCAGGGTCGCAACGGAGGCGTAGAGCTGCTCCATGACCGCGATTAGCTTTTTATCGTCCACCTGACCCTGTCCCTGAGGCGCGAACCGCGGCACCTGGAACGAAAGGAGGGTGAGATCGAGCGAACGCGCGAGTGCGCCCTTGGTCCGGATCGAATTCAGCAAAATCAGAGCCGCCGCTCCGATGATGAGCAGCACCGAGCCGAGCACAATGAGCAAAAAACCGGACATGTACGTCTACGGAGCGGGGGTGATGGTGTTGCGGTTCAATAATTCCTGATGCAGTTGATCGGCAAGCACGTCATGGAACGCATCCACCAGTGCGGGATTTTCGGTCTTCAATGCCTGCGCGAGCGCCTCTTGCAGTCCCTTCGTGAAGGCGACATTCACCAGCTCCTGTACCTGCGCCGCCAGTGCGGGATCCTGCCAGCTGGGCGCATCCCCCACCGGGGCGTTGGTTGACGGCGCGGTCTGATACCCGGGAATTGCCTGTTTGATCCGCTCTCCGATCGCCGCATGCACCTCGTGCCGCTCGTAGGGTTGAGCCGTATCCCCGCCAACAGTGCTCCGCCGCTCCGCAAGCTGACGCTCCAGCGCGGCGATCTGGCTCTGGAGCGCTTCGACATTCGCTTCGGTCATATCTTCCAGTATACCACAGCCTCTTCTGTGGACAGAGCGACGCTCCACAGTGGTACACTAGAAGGGTGAAGCGCACCGAAGCCATCGTTCTCCTCTTGATTCTGGCAACCGCGATCGGTTTTCGATTCGTCCATCTCGGGAGCGTTCCCCCAGGTCTCTACCCCGACGAGGCGATGAACGGCAACAATGCGCTCGCCGCACTGCGAAGTGGAGATTTTAAGATCTTCTATCCGGAAAACAACGGCCGCGAGGGGCTCTTCATCAATCTGCAGGCGATCGCCATTCACTTCCTCGGCAATACCCCCGTCGCACTCCGCTCGGTATCGGCGCTTATTGGGGTCCTCACTGTGCTCGGCGTGTACCTGCTGGCGCGCCGGATGTTTGACGACTGGCGCCTCGCCGCCATGGCCGCATTCCTGATGGCAACCGGGTTCTGGCATGTGAATTTTTCTCGCATCGGCTTTCGGGCGATCCTCTCGGCCTGCACAGCTGTCTGGGGATTCTACTATCTCTACAAGGGCATCGAGACGCATCGCGTTTGGCATTGGGCGCTTGCGGGATTGTGGTTCGGACTCGGGTTCCACACCTACATCGCGTTCCGCGTCATGCCGCTCGCGGTCATCCTGACCCTTGGCGCATACTGGCTCTCGCTTCGTGCGGCGTTCAGCCATGACAAATACCTCCACGCCCGCCACCAGATGCTGGGCGGCGTCGCGCTTGCGGTCGGCATCATGATCATCGCGCTCCTCCCTATGGCGGCGCACTTCTATGCAAATCCCGGCGACTTGGTCGGGCGTACCGCGAAAGTCTCGGTATGGGCAGGCGACAACCCCTGGCAGACACTTGCGATCACCACCGGGAAGACGCTGGGCATGTTCTTCTTCGCCGGCGACACGAACTGGCGGCACAATCTCGCCGGCCAACCCATCCTCTTCTGGCCGGTCGCCGCACTCTTCGCTGTCGGACTTCTCCGGACCATCTGGCGCTTCGTACACTCGTGGCGCACCCGCGGCCATCCCGGCGTCGTGCACACACTTCTGTTGTCGTGGTTCTTTGTCGGCCTCCTCCCCGCGATCCTCTCCCCGGAAGGCGCGCCGCACGCGCTTCGAACCATCCTCGTCGCACCCGCGGTGTACATCGTGGCCGGAGCGGGACTTCATTGGCTCATCATCGCGCTCGAGCGATGGTACGGCGCAAACGACCATCGGCAGATCTGCCTTCCCATGCGGCATCTCCCCGGGACCTCCGGGCACCGCATGTGCGTTGATCGCAGTACATTCGTGGTCGCCGTCGCCACGGTGGCATTCCTGATCGCCGTCGCCATCGCGGACGGGCACCGCTACTTCGTCGAATGGGGCACAAATCCCGCAGTCGCCAGCGAATTCACGGCTCACTACCTTCCCATCGCACAGCGACTCAATGCCGCACCGCCCGCTGCGCTCAAATATGTTGTGGTCACACGCGGCGATGTGTTAGTGAATGGCATTCCCATGTCCGCACAAACGGTCATGTATCTCACCGACACCTGGCAGCCCGCCCAGCAGCGTGAGCGCAACATCTACTATCTGACCCGCGAGCAATTCGCCCGCCATGCCTATCCGCGCGGTGCGCTCGTCGTCCAGCTCGATCCATGAACCTTCGCCGCTTTCATCTGAGGGCCTCGTGGGCCGCGATCGTGATCGTGCTCGTTGCCGTCGGATTTATGGCGGCAAGCACGCAGAACGATTCGCCGATCGTCGACGAGGTTCCGCACATCGGCGCCGGATATTCCTATGTACGTATGCTCGACATGCGGCTCAATCCGGAACATCCGCCGCTCATCAAAGACCTCGCCGGACTCGCCCTCCTCCCGCTTCCGCTCAATGAGCGTGCCTTCGCTCTGCCGCAGTGGACCGACCAGGTAAATGGACAGTGGACATTCGGCCGCGCGTTCATCTTTGGCTCCGAAAATAATGCGGACATCATTCTCCGCGTTGCACGCCTCCCGATGCTCGGGGTGTTCCTGTTGGGCGCGTGGCTGGTATGGCTCTGGGCACGAAAGCGCTCGGGCGAGACCGGGGCGCTCATCGCGGTAACGCTCTACGCATTCTCTCCGACCATCATGGCACACGGTCGATTCGTGACGACCGATATGGGCGCGGCCATCGGGGTGCTTGCGGCGACCTACACCTTCCTGCAACTGCTCCGCGCTCCCACCCGCCGTTCGTTCATCTGGGCATTCATCGCCCTCGGACTGGCGCTCTTGGCAAAATTCAGCACCGTACTCCTCGGACCGTTCTTCCTTGGCATCGCGCTCCTCTACGGACTCGACGGTCACTGGTTCGCCGCCAGCGCATGGCGTCGCGCACTCCGCATGCTCGGACTCACCGCCGCGGTGGGAACAGCCGCATTCGTGGGTGTTGTGGTCCCGGTCTACACCCTGCAAACCTGGAACTATCCGATGGAACGCCAGCTCGCCGATACTGAAACCATCCTGGATAGTCACGCCGATTCGCTCCTGAAGAGCGCCATCCTCTGGGGCGCCGACAAGCCGGTCATCCGCGGAGCGACTCACTGGGCGCTCGGGTTGGCAATGGTCCAGCAGCGAAGCGCGGGAGGAAACACCATCTACTGGATGGGTCGCGTCGTCACTCGCGGCGGCCCCAGCTATTTCCCCACGGTGTATTTCCTGAAAGAGCCGCTCGCATGGTGGCTTCTAGTCTCCGCTGCGATCACGGCACTCATCTTCCACCACCGGCGACGACGCGGCGAACATGCGCGCGGCCACTGGTGGTCTGACAACTTTGACGAATGGGTCTGGCTGCTCTGGCTCGCCATCTACTGGACCGTCAGCATCCGCAGTACGCTCAACATCGGCGTGCGCCATCTCTTGCCGATCTATCCGTTCGCCATCCTCCTCGTTTCAGGGCGTATCGCCGTACTCCTCGAATGGCTCAAGGCGCACGATGCGCGACGCTGGCGCATTACGTCGCTCGTCATCGCCCTCATACTGGGCTGGTACAGTTTTGAGGCGATCCGCGTGTGGCCGTCATCGCTTTCGTATTTCAACCAGATCGCCGGCGGACCATCAGGCGGGTACCGATTCGTCGCCGACAGCAACCTCGATTGGGGCCAAGACTTGAAACGACTCGCCCAATGGGCGGAAGCGAATGATGTCCGGGCGATCTCGCTCGACTACTTCGGTTGGGCTGATCCGGCGTACTATTTGAAAGGTCGCTCTGTGTGGACGACCGGGAACATATGGAAAGATGCGAATGACTTCGCGCAACGCAATGCGTCCGACGGATGGATCGCGGTCTCCGCAACTTTCCTCCAGGAAGCGACGAATCGGCCGCGACCGAGCGATACCACCTATCGCTGGCTCCTAGAGTACCCGCCGGAAATTGTGATCGGAAACTCGATCTTCGTGTGGCACATACCGAGATAGATAAAAAGAAAGACCCTCCGAAAGGAGGGTCGTTTGTTGCCGGCATGAGCCGGCGGATGAAGCAGTCTCCGGGGCGCCTGCCGCCCCAGAGGGTACAGCCAGATTTTGCCATCGTGACCTCTTTGCTTGACCTTTAGCTCCCCGCAGGAGGGTAGCCGTGCTTGTGTCACGAGGGGTACAACTCTGTTTCACGACGGTTTGGCCGATGCCGAGTCAATTGCACGGGGCAGGGCCCTTGACCCCATCATCCCCGCAAGACCCGGTTTTTGAACGGCGGTTTTGTACGACGAGGACCCAGCGGGCACGCTCGAGCGGAGCGTCGTCAGCGTGCCCGCTGGGGGTACGACCGATTTCCCTGCAGGTGGATGGTAATAACCACTCCGGCAAGCGCCTCCGCGCGCTTTCGTGCGGGAGCAGTCCCAGGCCGAAATCGCCACCGAGACAGCACTCGGGCGAGACCCGGAAAAAGCCAACTATCGGAGAAACTATCGCGAATGAGTTCTGCCCTGTCTTCTTCTACCGGCACGGAATCTGTAATTTCACTGCCTGAATGCTGACTGGTTGTCCCCCGCCCAAAGCGGGAAACGAGGCGATAATTGGCTTTTTCCGGGGCTCGGAGGTGCTGAGCCCGGATATAGAAGGTGCTCAAGACCGAAGTCTTGTAGAAGAAGTATAGCAGATAGCCACAAATATGTCAACACCCTCAGATACCCCACCTCTCGACCACGCCCTCCCGCTCCCCTCGGCACTCCGACTCGGACGGTTTCTCGGCGCTCCCGGTCCGGAGCGCCTCATCCC
>JADZAY010000004.1 GCA_020852375.1 Candidatus Yanofskyibacteriota bacterium | reverse complement strand
GTACGATCAGATGGTCGTACTGTACACAAAGGAGATGGGAAAGCTCACCGCGATTGCGAAGGGTTCACTGCGAACGCAGAGCACGCAGGCCCTCGCGCTCGATGAGGGGAACATTATCCGTTGTGAGTTGGTGGCCGGACGAAGCGGGCCTATCATTACCGGCGCACAAACGCTCCGGGCATTTCCCGGTGCAAAAGGCGGGGTTGCCCATTGGGCCGCGGCGCAATTTTTCCTTCAGGTACTTCAGGGAGCCGTGTATGATGAGCAGTCAGATCCCCATCTCTGGGCGTGTGCCTGCGGTGCGCTTCATGAGATAGACGCGGCATCTCGCGGTGAGCTTCTCGGAGTGTTCCGGAGTCAGCAAGCGAAAGCGCTCGAGGCGCTTGGGTACGGGGCATCTGGCGATGATGCATCGCGGAATCCATCTACGGGAAGGTCACCGTTTGATGACCGCTTTGAGCAGATTGCACAGCGATCGTTTTCTTCGCTCGATCTCCTGTACGATGCGCTTCGCGCGACGTCAATTTCGTGATAGCATAGGCACTATGCCAGCAGATTTTGAGATTTCGCCGCTTATCACGCCGATTCCACAACAGCAGGCCGAGCCGACTCCATCGCCCGTGCCAACCCCTCAGGAGCCGCCGCTCCAGCAGCGAGCTCCCGATACTCCTCCGATGCGAAGACGCTCCGGTCAATTATTAAAGTGGCTTATGCTCGCGGCTGCCGGGCTTTTTGTATTGACCATCGGATCGCTCTGGTGGGGTGGCAATTCGTTTTCCGACAAGGGTGTTTCCATTACGCTCGAGGCTCCCGATCGCGCGACGTCTGGAGACGAAATCACCTATATTATCTCCTACCGAAATAATACGAAAGTCTCGCTCACCGATATGAGTTTCCGTTTGTTCTATCCGGAGGGAACTATTGTGATGAAGGATGGTTCCGCGACGACGCCTGAAAGCGAAGGGTTCACCGTTGAGAAGTTAGACCCCGGACAATCAGGAACACGGGAGGTGAAGGCGTTTCTCGTAGGGGATAAGGGTGCCATGCAGACGGCGCGGATGAAAACTATTTTCCGTGCCGGTACCCTGCGCTCGAATTTTGAAAAAGAAGCGACGGCGACCACGACAATTACTGCACTTCCGGTTACGCTCACACTAGTGGCTCCTCCGACTGTTGTCGCTGGGCAACCGGTCGAATACCTCCTCGATATTCGAAATGACTCGGGAGCGGACCTTTCGGATTTGAAAGTCGTGTTTACGTATCCGGACGGATTTGTGGTCCAGAGTATGAATCCGAATCCATCAACGGGGAACACCACCTGGAATCTCGACGCACTCGCAGACGCGCAAGGAAAACGTATCCGGGTGAGCGGCGCGCTTGCGGGCGCACAAGGGGAGACAAAAATTGTAACGGCGGTCGTTCAGCGGAATCTGAATGGGCAGTATGTGGACTATGTGCGCACCGAGGCATTTACCATGATTTCGAGTCCGCTCCTTTCGGTCTCATTGGCGCCCGCAGGCGGGCGTGATTACGTTGCGTTCCCGGGCGATACGCTTCGGTACACGGTGACCTACGCGAATAACTCTCGGTTCACTCTGCTCGGCCTACTGTTGGGGGTGAAGCTTGAGGGGGACATGTACGATACCGCACGCTTGCAGGTATCGGAGGGGTTCTTCGATGACGCCACAAAAACGATTGTGTTCGATGCCGCGGGGGTTCCTGACTTTTCGGCGCTCACCCCCGGGAAGACGGGCCGTCTAACATTTTCAGTTCCTCTGAAGGCCGGACTCTCGAGCGGTCAGCTCGACGGTGCGAAAAGCTTCTTCGTGAAGGCGACCGCGCGACTTGCAACCTCGCAGGTGCCAACCGGCGTCGACGGGAACGAAGTATTCGCGCTTGATAGTGTGACGACCAAGATTGGTTCTCAGCCGACGCTCACGCAGGCGCTGGTGTACGACGGGGGAGCGGGATCCGGTCCGCTTCCGCCTGTTGCCGGTCAGGATACGACCGTAATGGTGCGGTGGCAGTTGGCAAACCCGGGAAACGATGTGCGTGATGCCCGAGTGGTTGCGTCGTTGCCGACCGGTGTCACCTTTGCGGGTTCTCCGACGGCAACGAACGGGACGCCTCCCGTGTATGACCGCACGCGCAACACGGTAACCTGGAGTATTGGGACGCTCCCGTTTGGGACCGGCAATGGAACGCCGCGGTATGAGGGAACGTTCAAGCTTTCGTTCCGCCCGTCCGAGAATCAGCGTGGACAGAGCGTCCCGCTTATCAACGGAGCGACTCTGACCGGCACAGATGTATTCACGGGACAGCTTGTCGAGTCAACGCTGCGAAATCTCACGAGTAATGATATCGAGGGGCATCCGAACGACGGCCGAGTACAATAAAACCCCCGACGCCGTGGCGGGTCGGGGGTGGTACGGCTACGAACTATTGCAAGACGCCGTCGATTTGGTTGTGGAGTAGTCGCTGGTATACCGGGCACCGGTTTGCGAGCTCTTCGTGGGTGCCGTGGTCTACTAGGCGACCCTCATCCATAACGAGGATGCGGTCGGCGCCGCGGATTGTCGAGAAACGATGGGCGACGATGATGGTCGTCCGGTTTTTTGAAACTTCATCGAGCGCCCTGCGGAATCGGTCCTCGTTTTCCGCGTCGAGACTACTGGTCGCCTCGTCGAGGATGAGGATGGCCGGATTCTTGATGACTGCACGAGCAATGCCGACGCGCTGTCGTTGACCGCCGGAGAGCTGAATGCCCCGCTCGCCGATGACGGTGTCGTACCCGTGTTCGAGGCGGTCCTTGAACTCGTCCACGCAACACAGGCGGGCGATGCGGTCCAGCTCGGCGTCTGTCACCGTTTCTCGCGCCGCGCGGTCGAGGCCGAACGTGATGTTGTATCGCAGTGTATTGTCGAACAGGGTGATGTCCTGCTCGACCAGCCCGATTGAGCGGCGGAGGCGCTTGAGCGCCAGCGCGCGGATGTCGTAGCCGTCGATGCGGATAACGCCGCCGGTAACATCGAACGCTCGTAGGATGAGCTTTACCAGGGTCGACTTTCCGGCCCCCGACGGCCCCACGATGGCGGCGCGTTCGCCCGGATTGACGGTGAACGACACGCCGCTGATGGATTCGACATGATCGCCGATTGCGGCGCTGTCGTCCTCGTGTTCAGTGTCGGTGGGGCGTGCCTTGCGCGCGGGGTAGGCAAACGAAACATCGGCGAACTCGATTTTTCCGCGGAGCGCTGGTGGCCATATCGGCTGCGGTGCTTCTTTGACATCCGGCTCAATTGCCAGCATGTCCCAGTATCGCTCGATAGCGGCGCGCATCGTCATGATGCGGCGCTGGATTGCACCGAAGTTCTCGATGCGTCCGATGGGGGAGAGCGACCACCACACCAGCGTGATGAACTGGCCCGGTGTGGCCGCTCCCGTGGCGACCGCGTAGGCAGCCGTCGCGACGACGGCTGCGGTCGTTGCGCCGATGATGACGCCGTTCTTCGCGGCGTTTTTCAGGAGGTACGAGAGCCAGATGCCCTTTGCGAATGCATTAACCCTCGCGACGCTTTCCTGGGTCTCGGCGACGATACGCTTCTCCTGGGCGTTGATTTGGACGAGCGAGATATTACGCATTACTTCGCCGTAGAGGCGGCTGTCGTCGTGCCACATCTTTTCCAGTCGCTTGAGCTGGGGCACGAACGGCCGGTTGATGAGGTACGTCGCGATGAGGTACACCGCGATGCCCGAGACGACAACCGCTCCGACTCGCCAGCTCATCCACAGAAGGCCAGCGAGAAGGATAAAGATTTCGAGCACGAGCGGCGCGACTTCGTAGATGACCGTGTAGGCCATCGTGCTCAAGGAGTGCTGGCCCTTGTTCACCACTGATTGCTTGAGCCCGGAGTTTTCCGCCATGTGTTGTCCGGGGGAGAACTCCATGAGCCGTTCGAGTGTTCGGCGGGCGGTGAGCTGGCCGACCTCGAAGTCCAGGTGGGCGACCTCGATGTGCTGGCGGAGTCCCCATAGCGCGTTCGATACGAGCGAGGTTGCCAGGATGAGGCCGACAAACGGCAGCGTTGCCGCCATGGTTGCCCAGGGGGAGTCGGCGTGCGCGGCGATGAGACCGTCTCCGATGACCCCGAACAGATAGGGGCGGGCCATGGATACGAGCTGGCCGGCGACAAGAAGCGCGAACACCACGGTCGCAGGGCCGCGAAATGTCCGGTAGACCTCAAGGGTCCGGCGCAGGAATGCAAGCACCGTTGTGCCTCCTTTGGTTTTGAAGGTTCCGAGGGTAAGATTATACATTTAAAGTGAGTAGCAGTCAATAGTTTAGTAAATCTGGATTTTGAGGTCCGGCTGGGCTATGATGGCCAGACATGGCAACAGAAGGAGACCTCATCGAGAAAATCATTTCACTCGCGAAGCGGCGGGGGTTTGTGTACCCGGGTTCCGAAATCTACGGTGGCCTCGCGAATAGCTGGGACTACGGTCCGCTGGGCGCCGAGTTGCGGCGCAACATCAAAGACGCGTGGTGGCGCCGCTTCGTGCAGCAGCGTGACGATGTCGTTGGTATCGAGACGGCGCTTATCATGAATCCGAAGGTGTGGCAGGCGAGCGGGCACTTGGCGACGTTCTCCGACCCGCTGGTTGAGTGCAAGAAGTGTCATTCGCGGTATCGCGCTGACCAGCTCGACGGCGTGTGCCTAAGCTGTGGCGGAAAAGAGTTCAGTGAGGCGCGGCAGTTCAATCTGATGTTCAAGA
This sequence comes from Candidatus Yanofskyibacteriota bacterium, assembly GCA_020852375.1. Lineage (GTDB taxonomy): Bacteria > Patescibacteriota > Minisyncoccia > 2-02-FULL-40-12 > GWA2-44-9 > JAGOPO01. The sequence continues at coordinate 73 of JADZAY010000004.1, read as the reverse complement.
CGTTCATCGGCCCGGCAGAGGAGGCGGCGAACGTGGCATATTTTCGTCCCGAGACGGCGCAGGGGATGTTCGT
>JADZAY010000003.1 GCA_020852375.1 Candidatus Yanofskyibacteriota bacterium | reverse complement strand
CGCCTCATCCCTCACGCTCCCGCTCGGCAGTGACTCTGCCTCCCGGTCCGCGAAGCCTCGCTGGGGTGCCGAGGCGTTCGGTCGTGGAGGAAAGACCCTACCGCATCGCCGCTATGCCTTCCGGAGGCTTCCGAGCGGAAGGAATCACTGGCATCCGTTGGCGATGCCTCAGGCGCTCCGTCTCCAAAGCCGGAGCGCCGTCAGCATCGCCCGGATGCCACACACCTCGCGAGTGCCGACGGAGGGCATGGCGGAGAGGCGGGGGGGGTGCCGGTAGAAGAAAAAGCCCGGCACAAGGTGCCGGGTGCGTTACTGACGCGGAGCGGAAGTCGCGCGCCGCTCCAGCGCGGCAACGACCTCCTGGTGGATCGCCTGAATGCTCTGACTTGCGTCGATGAGAAAGATAGGAACACCGTTGGCACGGAAGATGTCGAGCGTCGGCTCCGTGAGTTTTCGATACTCGGAAAACCGCGTCCCGGTCTTGCCCGGATCGTCGAGATCGCGCACATACAGTTCGCTCCCGTCCTTGGGACACTTCGTGATGTTCGCGAACTCAGGCGTGGCGGGGATGGGATGGTTGTGCGCCCGGCAGAGCCGCCGCGACGCGATGCGCTGACTCGCCACTTCATCCGGAATCACGAGATTGATGACCAGAACGCTATCCGCACCGTACACCTTCACCATCTCCGGCACTTCGACTTCCGCTTCGAACACGGTGCGCGGAGAACCCGAAAAGATGAGTCCCCTTCCCTGCGCAGCGATCGGCCGCACGAACTCCATCATGATCTCAGCAACGAACGGGCCGGAGTTCAACTCACCGGCATCGAACTTTCGCTTCTCCTCCTGCACGACCGGGTCGTCAGGGTTTTGGGCAAACTTCGCCAGGATCAACTTGGAGCTCGGCACCTGTATGAATCCGAACTCTTCGATCAGAAATCCGGCCTGGGTATCCTTTCCCGACCCCGGTGCACCCACAAAGAAGACTGCCTGCGGCCGCATGATTACTCCCTCCATGCGGCAATCATATCAGACGCGGACATTTGGCAAATGTTGACGAACAGCCACTCCTCTTCTGTGGATATAGCTCAGAATCGCAGCGCCTTAGTCGCTGCGATTCTGCCTATTTTGTTTGCGCCTCATGCGCAAACAAAATAAAGAGGGAGTCCGTAGACTCCCTCGTGAGGGTGGTGGGCCAGTTATAGCCCTTCCTTGCTCTTGAATCACGGGCGCCCCTCAGCGCCCTATCTTGTCTTCAATCCCGTGTCCTTTCTTTGGCTGCGGTTGAAGATCGGCGGCGGGCCTACTTCTTCTTGCCCTTGCCCTTCCCGCCCTTCTGCTTGTCCCCGCCCTTGCCCTTCTTGTTCTTCTTCTTGCCCTCCTCGGGCTTGGGGGCGCGGTGCTTGAGCGCCGCCTGCTCGCGCTGCTGCCGGCGGGAGAGCTTCTTGTGGTGCTTGCGCTCCTTGTGGCCCTCCGCCAGGATGGCGTTGATGCCGCGGTCCTGGTTCGCGATCGCCCGCTCCAGGGAGCGCTGAGACCGGAACTGCGCGTCCCGGGCCTTGTTCTCCTGGACCCACCGCTCCATCAGGGCGATGGTGCCCTCGGTCGGGAAGACGCGGAAGGCCTCCAGTCGCTTGCAGTGGCCGCAGAACTCGGCCCTCAGGATCTCGCCGCGGGTGAGCGGCCGGCGCTTCTCCACGGCCGTCCCGCGGATGTCGTGGTAGAGCTTCTTCAGCTCGGGCACGTAGCCCTGGCCCTGCTCGAAGCTCCATCCGCACCCCGTGCGGGAGCACTTCGCCATCTCGGCGGCGCTCCCGGTGGAGGTGGAGGTCTGCGGGGCGCTGGTGGACGCGACCGCGGGCGTGGGGATCGGGATGATCGTCGTCATGGTCTCCTCCCTCAATTTTCAACCGATTGCCGCCCCATGCGGCTATCGTAGCGTGGGTTAATAATAGCATATTACAGTGGATTTGTCAAATATAGAAAGCTGCGTATATAGGCGCAATAAAGGCGGGTTTCCCCGCCTTGTTTTCAGCACCCGCCGGCCGTGAGGTCCGGCTCTGTGCTGACTGGCTCCCAGCGTGAACCGACCTTCTTCCCGGGCACGGGCTTGCCCAACTCGTAGGCCTCGAGGGCTCGCAGAACCATCCCCAGCCGATTGTCGAGATCACCCCACTCCCTCGAGTCCGAGAAGCCCAGTGTCGCAAGCGCCTGCAAGGTAGCCGCTTGTGCGTATCCCAATGGGTTGCTCTTGGAGAGCATGGCCTCCGGCCACGGCCGATGGAAGAGACCGATGAGTTGGCCCGGAGCGCCCTCGAGCACACCGCCACCGGTGATGTGAAGACGAACTGCACCCGTTGGCGCGGCCTCACAACGGCCGATTTCGTACCAACCGCAGTCCACGTTCTCCGACACCATGTCGCCGGGCCGAACATCCCGGAACGCGATCATCTTTACGAACATCGCTCACCTCCGCACTCGCTATACCACATCGCTAAAATAATTCAAGATAACTCAGAATCGCCTCAGCCGCAGTGCGGCCGCGATTCTGCCTGATTTTGTTTTGCCCATACAAAACAAAATCAAAAGGCGGCCGATGAAGGCCGCCTGCGGCGAATTACGTATTCCGCCTCCCCAGTTCGTATTCCTCGATGGCTCCGCGAAGAGCGGTGATAGCGGGGCCGGGGTCTGTGAGATGGTCCTGGATCGTGTGACCGCGAATGATGGCAGCCACGTTCTCGGCCGCCGATACGATCGTGGCCTGCATGTACCTCTCAGTCTTCCATTCCGGCCACGGCCGTCGTCCGAGCCCGACGATGTCGTATTCCTTCAGGTGGAATCTGCAACCATCGGGCGCCTTGAGCGTGACGTCGGCTCCACACAACTCAACCCACTCCACCTCGACGCGCGCGCCACCGGAAATCAGAACGGAATCCCCGGCGCGCACGTCTTTCGCGAAAATCACTTTCAGCATCTTCCACCTCCATGCCCGCTATATCACATACTCTAAATTCTGGTAAGGCTTCGGCCCCGCCACGGCACGCAGCGATTATCTTGAGCGAGTACTGGGCGGGCTTGGGGGAGGTAGGAGCGAACAGAACGGCTCATCCAATGAGTCGTTCGTCGTGAGTGACACAGGAAGGGGGCAAGCGAAGCGTGGCCCCGCTCATGACACTAGTACTCGTACAGAGAAAGCTGCGCCTGCACCTGCTTCATCACTTCCAGTGCAACCGAGACCACGATGAGAATGCTCGTGCCACCGACGGTGAACGCGGTAATACCAGTCAGACCTTGTACCACATTCGGAAGGACCGCGATGATGCCGAGGAACAGCGCACCGACCAGCGTCACGCGATTCAGCAGATGATTCAGGAAGCTTGCCGTCTGCGGGCCGGGACGAATGCCCGGAATGTAGCCGCCCTGCTTTTGAATGTTTTCGCTGATGCTCTTGGGATCGAAGGTGATCGCGGTGTAGAAGTAGGTGAAGAGCGCGACGAGGATGAAGTACAGCGTTCCGTAGAGGAGCTGGTTCTGCAAGAGTCGGCTCACCATGGTCGCAACACGCGCAACGGTCTGGATGTGAGAGGCGCTGAAGAAGTTGGCGATGATGCCCGGGAAGAGCAGCAACGACAGCGCGAAGATAATGGGAATCACGCCGGCATTGTTCACGCGCATCGGAAGATAGGTGCTCACTCCGCCGTACTGCCGCGCACCGCGCACGCGTCGGGCGTAGTTGATGGGAATATTGCGCTGAGCTTCGCTGATATACACCACACCGGCAATAACCACGAGGCCAACCAGCACGAACACGGCATAGGTGAGCAACTGATCGGGAGTGTAGGTGAAAATTGCCTGCTGGATCTGCTGCGGCACGCTGGCAACAATACCCGTCAAGATAAGGAGCGAGGTGCCGTTTCCCAGATTCTTCTCGGAAATGAGCTCGCCCAGCCACATGAGGAACACGGAACCCGCGGCAATGATCGAAAGCGTGCTCACCATCTGTAGTGTGCCCATAGGGGCGAGAATATCCTGCCGCGTCAGAAGCACCAGGAAGCTATACCCCTGCAGGAACGCCAACGGAACCGTCAGAAGGCGGCTGTACTGATTGAAACGGGCGCGTCCGGCCTCCCCCTCGTTCTTGTACATCTGCTCCAGCGACGGGAAGATCATCGTCAGCAGCTGCATGATAATGCTGCCGGTGATATACGGCCCGAGACCGAGCATAGCGATTGACAGCGTCGAGAGCGAGCCACCGGTGAATGTGCTCACCAGCCCGAACAGGGTGTTCTGGCTCAAAAAGTCCCGCAAACGCGATGCGTCAACAGCCGGGATCGGAATATTGTGGAGCACCTGCGCGATAGCGGTCATCGCGAGGATGAAGAGAACCTTCGTGCGGAGCTCTTTGCGACGGAAGATCTGGGTGATGTAATTCATAGAACCTCTCTGGTATACCACACAACGCTCCCTCTGCACACTAGATACCGACCGTTCCGCCCGCGTCTTCGATCTTCTTCTTCGCAGCGGCCGAGAGATCGATGCCGCTCGTCATGAGCTTTCGCTTGATGTCGCCAGTCGAGAGGATCTTCACACGAATCGTTCCCTGTGGAGCGAGGCCCTTCTCGATCAGTGTTGCAAGAGATACCGTCTCACCGTCCTTGAACACCTCGAGCGCGCGCAGCTTGATCTCCCATGCCGGTCCGCGCCGAAGCGCGAAGAACCGATGCTTGCGATGCGGCCGCTTGTTCCCGTGTTTCTTGGTGGCACCACGCTGCTTTGGGAAGAGCTGCCACATGCGGTTGTCGCCGCCACGAAATCCCGGGCGCACGCTAGCGCCGGCGCGAGACTTCTGTCCTTTCGTCCCGGAGCCGCTCGTCGTGCCGCGCTTTCCGCCGCGACCGATGCGCTTATGCTTCTTCCGGGGGGTCTTTGATTTGAGAGTAGAGAGATCCATGGCGAAATTATTTCTTCAGGGCACCCGCGCGGATCTTCGACAGAGCCGCGATCGCAGCGCGTGCGATGTTGATCTTGTTGTTGGTGCGCCCGGTCAGCTTACCGGTCAGACCGGCAATACCCGCCATCTGGGCAACCACACGAACGGCACCGCCGGCCTTAATACCGGACTTCGACGGCTTCAGGATAACCGTGGCGCTCGAGTACTTCCCTTCAACCTGGTACGGAATGGTACCGTCCTTGATGACGACGTTCAGAAGATTCTTCTTTGCCTGGTTGTATGCTTTCTGAATGGACTGCTGGACGTCGCGGCCCTTTGCCATGCCAACGCCAACCCGCCCCTTACCGTTCCCGGCAACGACCGTCGCGCGGAACGAGAAGCGCTTGCCACCCTTCGTCACACGAGCGACGCGAGCGATATCGAGCGTACGCTGATCGTACTCCGGCTTCTCCATCGGACGATCACGGCGCGGACCACGGCCCGGGCGACCCTGCCCACCGCGGCCACCGCGTGTTCCAAACCGACCGCCGCGCATGGGGCGCATCGGCTCCTGACGATCGCTCGAAGGCGCCACCGGCGCGGTCGCGGGGATCTGTGCGGCTGGCTGAGTGTTTGTAGTGTTCTCGTCCATATGTATTAGAGGGTAATGCCGCCGGCGCGAAGTGCCTCTGCAACCGCCTTTACGCGCCCGTGATATTTGAACCCGGCCTTGTCGAATACGACCGCGGCAACTCCCTTCGCCTTCAGAAGCTCTGCGAGCTTCTCGCCTGCCTTGGTCGCGCGATCGGTCTTCGTGCCCTTCGTTTTCAGGTGCGCATCATTCACGGCAGCAAGCGTCACCCCGGAGACATCATCAATCGCCTGCGCGTACAGCGCGGTATTGCTCTTGAACACCGTCACCCGAGGACGCTCGGCGGTGCCGGAGATCTTCGCGCGGCCACGTGTCTGTCGGCGCATGCGGTTGATTCGTTTTGTGATGTTGATGTCAGTCATATGCGAGGTCTCCGTTATGCTGCGGTCGCGGCCTTCTTGCCGGCCTTCTTCTTGATGATCTCGTCGGCGTACCGGATACCGCTTCCCTTATACGGCTCGGGCTGGCGCTGGGAGCGCACCTTTGCGGCGACATGTCCCACCAGTTCTTTATCGATACCCTCGACGCGAATGGAAGTTTTATCAGGAACGAACGTGATGCCCTCCGGGGCCGGAATGGTGATGGGGTGGCTGTATCCGAGCGACAGCTCAAGATCGCGGCCCTTCAGCGCGGCACGGTACCCGACTCCCTGGAACTCCAGAGACTCAGACCACCCGGTGCTGACGCCGACGATCATATTGTTCACCAGTGCACGCCACAAACCCCACTGGGCACGCTGGGCACGCGTCGGGCGCTCGCCGGCCGGCATGACCGAAACCTCGGATCCCTCAACGGCGATCGAAATCCCCGTCGGAATGCGCCGACTCAGTGTCCCCTTGGAGCCCTTCACGGTAACGGTCGCATCGCTCACGGTAACCGTGGTGCCGCTCGGGAGGGTGATAGATTTTTTTCCGATCTTAGACATAGTGTTCAGTGCTACCAGATCTCAAACATCACTTCCCCGCCCAATCCCTGCTTCTTCGCTTCCTGCGACATCATGATGCCTTTCGAGGTCGACAGGATCGCAGAACCATATCCGGAACGAACCGGGCGAATGTCGGCGGCCTTGATGTAGATGTGCCGACTCGGGCGACTGACGATACGGACTCCCGAGATCGCGCCCGCCTGACCAGCAACACCATCCGCATGGTACTTCAGGGTCAACTCGAGATATTCAATCTCCACCTTCTTGCCCTTGCGCTTGCGGCGCTCCACTTCGGCGAGATATCCTGCCGACTTCAAGAGCTGCGCGATGTGCAGTTTTACCTTCGAGAACGGAACATCGACACGCTCGTGGCCGACGGCCTGAGCATTCGTGATCCGAGTAATCATGTCAGTGATGGGATCCATGGGATAGAAATTTACCAGGACGACTTACGAACACCCGGGAGCAGGCCCTGGTTGGCCAACTCGCGGAAACAGACACGACACAGCTGAACCTTTCCGATGTAATACCGCGCGCGGCCGCACTTGAAACACCGATTCACTTTTCGGGAACTGAACTTTGGCTTCTTGTTGCTGCGCGCAATGGTAGAGGTCTTTGCCATGGTAATAGGTCTATTTCTTCAACGGGAATCCAAGCATCGTCAGGAGAGCAACGCCCTGCTCGCGATTCTTGGCCGATGTCGTGATGGTCACCTGCATACTGAAAATATCCCGCACATTCTCCACATTCACTTCCGGGAAAATGCTGTGCTCCTTGATGCCGATGTTCAGGTTGCCCTCACGGTCGAAATGCTTCGGATCGATACCGCGGAAGTCCTTGGACAACGGGAGTGCGATCGTGATGAGGCGCTCCAAAAAGTCCCACATCCGGCGCCCACGAAGAGTCACCGCAACACCGACCGGAGTGCCCTGGCGAAGCTTGAAGCTTGCAATGGACTGCTTCGCAAGGCGGCGCGACGGCTTCTGGCCGGTCAGCGCTGCAAGGTCACGCTCAACGCGTTCGATCGCACCGGCATCCTTTGCCATGCGGCCGACGCCCACGTTGACCGCGATCTTCGTGACCCGGGGAACCGCCATGATATTGGCAATACCAAACTCCTTCCGCAGCGCGGGGAGGACTTTCTTTGTGTAGTTGTCGTGGAGACGTGACATGGGGGAAACTAGAGTATACTTACTTTTTGCGTTCTGTAAAGATTTTCCTATAGCTGAGTCTTTGTTTTGCGATCGATACGCATCTTTGTGGAGCCGTCGGCGCCGATCTGCCATCCAACGCGAGCAGCCTTCCCGGTGTCCTTGTTGACCACCGCCACAGAGGATGCGCTTACCCAGCGCTCGATGGAAACGATCTGCCCCTTGGTGCCGGCCTTGCGCGGACGCAGGTGCCGCTTCACCATGTTGAGCCCCTCAACGATGACCTTTCCGGCCTCTGGATCGGTGCGAAGAACCTTCCCGGTCTTTGCCCGGTCTTTGCCGCCCAACATGATAACGGTATCGCCTTTCTTGATCTTCATGGTCGAGTATTAGACAAGTTCCTGCGCCAACGATGCGATGGTCTGGAATCCCTTTTCCTTGATCTCACGAGGGATCGGTCCGAAAATGCGTCCGCCCTTCGGCTCCGTGCCATCAATGATAACAACTGCGTTGTCGTCGAAGCGCAACACGGTTCCATCGCGGCGGCGCCACGGCGCCTTCTGACGAACCACGACCGCCTTCAGGATGTCTTTCTTTTTGACGGCCTTCCGCGGCTCGGCGGATTTCACTGAGACCACCACGATATCCCCGATCTGGGCATAGCGCCGGCGCGATCCGCCGAGCACCTTGAACACGCCTACGCGCTTGGCGCCGGTGTTGTCTGCAACATTTACGATTGATCGAAGCTGTAACATGGGGAAGAAATTACGCGGCCACAGAACCAACCTTCTCACGAACGATCCACCGCTTCTGCTTGGACATTGGGCGCGTCTCCTGAATGATGACGATATCGCCAACATGGTACTCGCCCTTCTCGTCGTGCGCCTGATAGCGCGCGCTCACCTTGAAGAACTTCTTGTACTTCTCGTTCTTCTTCAAGCGGAGCACCTCAACGACGACCGTCTTGGTCATTTTGTCGCTTACGACGGTCCCCTTCAGGGTGCGTCCTTTCGATTGTGCAGTTTCGGTGGTCATGGTGGTGTTATGCGGTACGCTTCAGCGCAGTAAGAATGCGTGCGATGAGGCGGCGCGTTTCACGAAGCTCGCTCGTCTTCTTCAACTTCTTGTCGGCAAGATCAAAGCGCATCTGCGCGACCTTCGCCCGAGACTCCTTCAGGAGCGTCTCGAGTTCGGCTGCGTTCTTGGAAGTAAGGTCGTGCTTTTTCATGGTTTATGCGCGCTTCACGAACCGCGTCTTAATGGGAAGCTTGTGCGCTGCGAGTCGAAGGGCTTCGCGAGCGACCTGCTCGGAAACGCCATCCACTTCGAACAGCATGCGACCCGCCTCAACGACTGCAACGAAATGGCTCAGTCCACCGCGACCGCCTCCCATACCAACCTCGGCCGACTTTGCCGTTCGAGGCTTGTCCGGGAACACGCGGGTCCAGATCTTTCCGCCGCGAGCAAACATGCGCGACATCGCACGGCGTGCGGACTCGAGCTGGTTCGCTTTCAGCCACGCGGACTCCTCGGACTTGAGCCCGAAGCTTCCAAACGAAAGCTTCGTGCCGCGAAATGCCTTCGCTTTGAGGCGACCCTTGTGGACTTTCGTTCGTTTGACGCGACTTGGTTGCAACATGGTCAAAAATGCTAAGCGTTCTTCTCGTTCTCAAATACTTCGCCCTTGTAGACCCACACCTTCACGCCAACCGTACCGTAGGTGGTATGGGCGGTCGCGCGAACGAAATCAACATCCGCGCGAAGCGTCTGCAGCGGGAGCGAACCCTCTTCCATGTGCTCGACGCGTGCGATCTCTGCGCCGTCCAGGCGGCCCGACAGCTGGAGCTTCACGCCCTTTACGGCGCGGCTCGCCATCACCTTCTGGATGGTCATCTTCATGATGCGGCGATAGGGAGTGCGGCGCTCGATCTGATCGACAATGTGCTCCGCAATAACGGCTGCGGACCCATCCGGGTTCTTCACTTCCTGCACTTCGAGCTGCAGCGGGGTCTTGAACTTCAGCAGTTTGCCCAGCTTCTGGTTCAGCTCCTGAATGCCGGTGCCGCCGCGACCGATGATGAGCCCGGGACGTGCGGAGTGGATCGTGACGCGAATAGCATTGTTACCGCGCTCGATGAGGATCGAATCGACACCCATGTTCTTCAGGCGCTTGAGCAGGAACTCGCGGATCGCAAGATCGTCCTTCAGGAACTGAGGATATTTGGCGCCACCAAACCAGCGAGACGACCAGTCCCGATTGATGCCCAACCTCATTGATACCGGTGATGCTTTCTGTCCCATGGTAGTACGTGTAAACGATTAGCTCTTTGCGACCTCAGCGGTTTCAGCCTTCTTCGCCTTTGCCTTCTTTGCGCCACGAGCTGCCGCCGCGACCGGCGCAGAACCCTCCAGCACAACGGATACGCGGCTCGTCTTCTTTTCGATCGGGTTCGCCCGGCCGAAACCCTTCGGTGCGTATCGCTTCAACTTGATGCCCTCATCCACCCGCATCTCTTTGATGACAAGCGTCTCGGGATCGAGCTTAAAGGTATTCTCGGCGCTCGCAACCGCAGAGCGAAGCAACTTGGCCAGCGGCTCGCTGGAACGCTTCGGCGCATGGGCGAGCTGATCGAGAGCAACCAGCACGGGCTTGCGCTTGATCAAGTCGACCAGCAACCGCACCTTGCGCGGGGCGATGCGGAGTCCGTTCAGTTGTGCTGTTACCTGGGTCATAGCGAACGATTCAATATCAGATTATTTCTTTGCGGGAGCCGCTGCGGCTGGCTCTTTCGCCGCCTTTGCTGCATCGATCTCCTTCTGCTTCTGGGCAGCCTCCTGCTCTTTCTGCATGCGACCACCGTGGCGAGCAAACTTCTTCGTGTGCGCGAACTCGCCCAGCTTATGGCCAACCATGTCCTCTGTGACCAGCACAGGAATGTGCACCCTACCATTGTGGACTCCGAAGGTAAAGCCGATCATCTCCGGAATAATGGTGCATGCGCGAGCCCAGGTCTTGATGACCTTTTTCTCGCCCGCCTTCAAAGCAGACACCTTCTTCAGGAGCTTCGCATCCACGTACGGGCCTTTTTTGAGTGATCGCGACATGGTGGGTTATTTGATGCGACGGCGCACAATGAACTTCGCCGACTTCTTCTTCGGATTGCGGGTCTTGTGTCCGCCGGTGACCTTTCCGTGCATGGTCTTCGGGCGACGCGTACCGCGACCCTGACGACCTTCACCGCCTCCGTACGGATGGTCAACCGGGTTCTTGGCAGTGCCGCGAACCTTCGGACGACGACCGAGCCAGCGAGCGCGGCCGGCTTTCCCGAGGGAAATGGTCAGGTGCTCTGCATTGGAAAGCTGGCCGATGGAGGCATAGCATTCACCGAGCACCAAGCGCATCTCCGAGGACGGAAGCTGAAGCTGGGTCAGCGCACCGTCATGAGCGAGCACCATAGCGCCAGTCCCTGCCGAGCGGACGATGAGTCCGCCCTGTCCGGGACGCAACTCGACGTTGTGCACCAGCGTACCCTGCGGGATATTGCTAAGCTTCATGCGATTTCCGGGCCGCACCGGGGTCTTCTCCGCGGTCAACACGGTATCGCCGACTTTCAGGTCGCTCGGGGCAAGAATGTAGCGCTTCTCGCCGTCGCGATAGCTCAACAGCGCGATGCGAGCGGTGCGATTTGGATCGTATTCGATGGTAGCGACCTTCGCGGGAACATCGAACTTGTCCTGCTTGAAGTCGATCCAGCGATAGAGGCGCTTCACGCCGCCACCGCGGTGCATGGAGGTCACGCGGCCCTGGTTGTTGCGGCCGACCTTGCGGTGACGACCACCAGTCAGTGATTTCAGCGGCGCAACACCCTTCGTCAGATTGCTGAAGTCATATCCCTTTGCCTGGCGGCGCGATGGAGTTGTGGGCTTGTAGTCTTTCATGGATTACGGCTGTGCTTGTGCGATCGACTGCCCGTTCTTCAGGGTCACGATCGCCTTCTTGATGCCGCCCTTGGTGCCGCGATGGCGACCCAGAGAAACGGTCTTCTTCGGAAGGCGGATCATGTTCACGGATACCACGTCAACCTTGTACCCGCGCTCAACTGCATCGCGGACATCGGTCTTGGTGGCGCGCCGATCAACTTCGAACGTGTACTGATTCAGAGCGAACCCGCGCGAGCTCTTCTCGCTCACATAGTAGCGCTTCAGCACAGAGCTGGCAGGAGCAGCGATCGCCGGAGTTGCGACCTCGCTCGCCTCAGTTACCTGAGGTTCGAGTGTCTCCTTCTTCGGCTGCTTCTTTTTTCCAAAAAGGTTGAGCGCCATGGTTATGAGCTCTTCAATGAAAATGTTTTCTCGGCAGTCTCAAGCGCCCCCGCGGCTGCGACCACGAACGGAAATGCGAGAACGGTCAGCGCATTCAGGTCCTGAGCGCGAATGGTGGTGACCTCCGGGAGGTTGGCCAGCGCCCGAACGGTCGAGGCGTCCTCGGCGGTCCCCGGAAGGACTACCAGCACACGGTTTCCGGAGCGGTAGCCGTCAAACCCCTTGGTGCACGATGCGATAAGCGCAGCGCCGTCTTTGGTCTTGCCAGTCGCAACCGAAAGGGCATCCACAACGCGCAGGTGGCCGTCGCGAACACGAGCGGACAGCACGATCGCCAGCGCCTTGCGTGCAGCGATCTTCGTGATGGTCTTCGAAAAGTCGACGTCCTTGCTGGGGCCATGCGCCGCACCTCCACCGATCCAGATCGGAGAGCGGATGGACCCGTGACGCGCGCGGCCGGTGCCCTTCTGGCGCCACGGCTTCTTACCACCGCCACGAACTTCCGAGCGGGTCTTCGCGTGCGCAAGCACCTGGCGCTGATTGCTCATCTGAGCAGTGGCAACCTGCCACACGAGGTCTGCGTTCATCGGCGCGCCGAACAGACGATCAGAAACCGTGATCGCCTCGCCCGCCTTGCCCTGCGTATTGTAGACCTTGATATCCATGAGTATTAGGCAGTGACCTCAAGCAGCGAGCCCTTCGCACCGGGAATAGCACCCTTCACCGCAAGAACACCGGTGTCGGCATCGGCAACAATAACCTTCAATCCGCGAATGCTCACCCGCTCCTGGCCATCGCGACCCGGACCGCGAGTTCCCTTCAGCGTGTGCTGCGGGAAGCGCTGACCGATAGAGCCGACATGGCGCTGAACATGCTTGTGCCCGTGAGATGCAGGCGCACCATGGAACCCATGACGCTTCACCGCACCGGCAAAACCCTTTCCTTTGGTGAGACCGCTCACGCGAACCGTATCGCCGGGAGCAAAGATCGAGACATCGACGCGATCGCCGACGACCAGATCCTTACCACCGACCGATGTTGCGCGAAACTCGCGCGTCCAGCGGAAATTACCAAGGTCCTTGAAGTGGCCACGAAGCCCCTTCTTGATGTTCTTCGCTTTCTTTGTGCCCGCACCCAGCTGAACCGCAGCGTAGCCGTCCTTCTCAACGGTTTTGACCTGTGTCACCACATTCGGGGCGGCCTGCAACAGGGTCACTCCGATCATTTCACCCTTATCGCCATATACCTGGGTCATCCCCAGTTTGGTGGCAAGCATGAATTTTGCGAGCATTTTGGCCATTTCCAATAAAAAAGTCTGCTTCATGCAGACAAGCTGCGAAGCAACGTGCGAGGGTATCCATCGAAGGACCTACCGCACGGTCGGGGCGTCTCGGGCTGGTTCTAACGCCTACCTGGAAACCCCTGCTGAGAGGCCGGCCGCCCGGCTCAAGTCAGCCCACCGACTATACACGAACCCCCAAAAGAATGCAAGCCCACGTTAAAGAAAGACCCCCCTCGCGGCCGGATGGCGGCGAGGGGGAAGCACGGGAACGGATGCCGACCTTCTACCAGAAGCGGAGGCCCCAGCGATGGACTCCCGGAAAATTGCGGGCTTCGACCGCTGTGTTCAGGATGGCGATCGGCCCGCCAAGAATCCCGACCAGCAGCGCAAAGACCTTGACGCTTCCCACCGCCGCCCCACCCGCTCCGAGCGGATACGCCCTGTTGAGCATGTAATTGAACCACGCCCAACCCAGGATGCCCAGCGCGGCCCACACGAGAACCAACCCGGACACCAGCCATGGATTCATCGAACCCTCCTAAGATGAATCGTACATCGCTTATATAGTCGTGTCAATGTTCAACAAAAACCCCTCGCGGCCGGATGGCGGCGAGGGGGAAGCGCGCTGGACTTACCGAGCAATGCGGGCGAGCTGTCGCTGTGCAACCGTGCCGGTGCCCTTGCAAGTCGGGCATCGCTTCAGCCCGACTGGCTCGTAAGAATCTCGGGAGCCCTTCTGCGCTTCGACCACCTCAGCTCCGCGACACCGCGGACACACAACCAACTTCACAGGTTCGTACGGACTTACCACAGCTCACCTCCGCCCACGATTGTATGCGCATTCCGAAAAAAGAAAAGTCCCGCGTACATACGCGGGAATCTTTCAGTGCCTCTGATCGCGGCCACCGTGCTGCGCGTAGACGGCAGGAATGAGCTCGCTGAGGACGCGCTCGCGAGGCACATCGGCAAGACTCCGAAACCCGTGCTCCGCGATCCAGAGCTGAACTTCGGGCTCGTGGTTGAGACGGGCACAGAGCGCATCCGCGTCCTGCCGCACACCTGCGGCGAACGTCGTCAGCACACGGTGCACGCCGGCACTGATGTGGTTCACTGCTCCTTCAACAGTGGCCAGGTCTTCGGCAAGATCATCCACATCCTTTGTATCCGCCATACGCCACCTCCGGACTTGGTTGTACCACACTTCCAAAAAAAGAAAAGGCGGAAGCGTTTCCACTTCCGCCCGGGCCAGGCTTCGGCCGCTACTGCCAGTGCTTGGGGTTCTGGCAGGGGCCGTCGCCCCGGAACCAGCAGTTGACGAAGTCGGACTTGAGGCACGCCAGGAACGTGTAGAACCGCTCGCGCACGACTTCTATCCTCCTGACAGGGCTTCATACCCCATCTGAAGCCATCATACACCATTTCTGCGCATAAGTCAAGAACCGCATCCTCGCGAGTTAGGCCTACAACGTAGGGCCAAACGATGCCCCTCCGACACCCTCGCTAATCGACCGTGCGACTTCATTTCCAGCGTAACTCTCACTTCGCGGGATGCGAAGGAGCGGCAAGTGCGCCTCCTGCAAAATCCGTTCGACTTCCTTATCGCGTTCAATGCGATCAGGTCGCTCATGGGAAAAATCATCGAGTTCGATCACCAACTCTGTGCGCAAAGAAGTCTTGTCACAGAGAACAAAGTCAACCGACTTCTCATTGATGTGCCTCCACGCAGCTTGCCACCGCTGCCCGGGAACCTTGTGCTCAAGTAGAGCATCCAGATGAACCTGTGGGAAAACATAATACCGCCCATCGACGACGCCCGCGAGAACTTTATAAAAAACTTGCTCAGATTTTGTCATTGGACAGTCCTTCCGCCTATAAAGATATCCCTGCCGCCTCCTCCTAGAGAGCAACTCGCCAATAACCCAAACAGCAAAAGCCAGCAGAACAAAGTACCAATACCTTGCCACCACTGAAAGAAATAGCCCGAGCACGGCTTTTGGGTCAAACATTGTGCAAATTATTAATTATTGAATCTTAGCACCCTTCTCTAGGTTGTGTTTAGCGCAGAGTAGTCGAACATTCTCGGCAGTGAGGCTCGAACCTCCTTTCGAATACGGGAGGTCGTGGTCAAAGTGAAGGTTTACTTTTGACCCACAAATCTGACACTGCCCCTTGTCGCGCTTATATGCGGCCTTCTTCACTTCTGAAGGAATCACTCGAGTATGAAATGATGCCGACACACGCTCCGCCCTTTCCGTTGGGTCTTCAGACAGGCGCAAAATAAACCGGAAGACGTTCCGCACGCCATCATGAACTATCTCGTAGTCCCGTAGATCAAAAAACCCTTTCAGTGACCAAACCCCGGGATATAGCTTTTCGTAGACCTTCACCTTTTCGGGCCCACATTTGCCAGCCTTGAAATCATCGACCGCCTTCTTAAATAGACCATTCTGGGTTGGTGTCCCCATCGATGTCTGCGATGGTTGATCTACCGTTTTTGGATTCGGCTGGTCGGAACTCCGAGGCTCGTCGTGTCCCTCGTATTCGATGGTAATACCATCGTCATGGACTCGGTCAGCATATGGCGCGTTCCCACGTTGCGACATTAATACCACCGAATAGGTAGTCCATAACCGATAGTTCATTCCTCGTTGCAGAGTCTGAACCTCCTCAGCGTCACACATCTGGCGATAGCTGATGACATCATCTTGTATCACCCGTCCAGCATACTCTTGACGACTCTTCTGATCAACGGCCCCAATTTATCGCTGAAATGAAAGCAGCAATCCGACCAGAAAAGCTAATCCATCCTCGCAATTCTCCAGACATTGAACGCAGTCGCTAAAATACTCAGCACGGCGACACCCGTAATGAGCCCGACTATTAAAATTGAGCCGTGAAAATACTTAAAGCACGGTAATATAGCCAAGGAAATTCCCGCGACAATTGCCGCGAACACCAGACTTTGAGTGGTCCACCGGATAATCTTGATTCGTTTCTGTAGAAGATCTTCGAAGGTATCTTTCTTCATCGAAAGGTAGCCCAGGATCCTAAAATCCTTAGCTGAAAAGAAGCTGTTCCACTCTGAATTAATTATCCTATACATCTCCTGCTGATACTTCGCGTAGGTTGCAGGCTCCAATCCGAACGCTGGGTCCCCGCTCTTGAGACCCGCCAAACCCTTCTTATAAAGATTGAGAAATTCTAGGTTGCTTAGAGGTTCGATTGTATGTATCTCTTTTTCGTCCGAATTCAGACCCGTTGTCACTAGAAGAATAAAACGCCTTAAGTCTTTGCGGCTTTCCGCAAGTTTCTTAGAAAAAACATCTAACTTCACAGCCGCAAAGGTCGCAGCCAGCGCAATCATTGCGGCTAACGTCTGAGGAATTGCACTGAGAGGATAATACCAATAGTTTATATCCATAGCTCGGCAAATCTAGCAAAAAACCGGCCTCGGAGCCAGAACTTGACTCAATGGCGACTTTGTTTCCTAGCCATTGACTTGTGGATAACAAGCGTGTATATTGTACTTACAAGTAATTCCTCGTGCGTGGGCTTCCGGAAGGTTGCTCGCAAATAGCGCACGAGGTTTTGTATTTCTAGGGGAATAAAGGGCTCTCCTCAACAACTATATTTCTGATGATATTACAGTATTCGGGGTCTCCCTTCTCGTGTTTTCTAAAAATTGCCCAACTCGCAAAATCAACAGCTTGAAGCGCCTTGTGCTGTGCGGGAGTCTGGATGTGTACGCGCAATTCCCCGTCCTTTCTCTGGGTTACTTGCCTCCTTAGGTAATCCTTAAAATTCTCGTTTAAAAATTTGTTTGTTTCTCGCTTTGAAGCCACGAGATCGATTGCGTCACCGGTTGGCACGATATGCCTCGCATAGATTCGTTCTAGTAAGATGTTTGTTACAAAGTTGTATAGGACAGCCTTTTCTTCGTGTAATTTAGTAAAGACTTTTTTCTTATTCAGAACGATTGCCATCACCTTGCAATCTCTCTTGCTTAACAATTTTAATAAATATTTTCGAACCGCAGGCGATTCATTGACAGCGTGCAGCACGCCCGGATGACCGCCTTTTGCCGCATTCAAATACGCGTGTGTTTTTGATACTACCTTCTCGACCGGTCGCACACTCCCGGGAATAAACATAACGGTAACAACAAAGAAGCGGGAAGATCCGCTCTTGCTGGAACGAAAACCTAGGTCACCACTTTCGTCTAAAAATATCGAAGGCATGGCGGACATACTACGCCTCCCGAGTTCCACGTCAAACGGTCTTCATAGTGTCTCGTCTAGCCATTCCCGATTCCCCCAGCGGCCTGCGCTTGGACGCGGACGAGGCGGACGCGAGGACCGAACCGAGCCGTACTAAAGGGTACGGCGAGGGAGGACCGGAGCGAGCAACGCAGAAATCGGGCAAGCCCGCAGGGTCAAAAAACCCAACGGCACCCTTTGTGGGGGTGCCGGGGTTTTGACGCATGGCCGTCGACTACATCTTGATTTCGATGTCCACCCCTGCCGGAAGGGCAAGGTTGGTGAGCGACTCGATGATCTTCGGGGTTGGCCCGTGGATATCGATGAGCCGCTTGTGAATGCGCATCTCGAACTGCTCGCGTGAGTGTTTATCGATGAACGACGCGCGGTTAACCGTAAACTTTGAGATCTCGGTCGGGAGCGGTACCGGTCCTACCGGCTTGCCGCCATATCGCTCGATCGTGTCCGCGATCTGTCGCGCGGACTTATCGATGATCTTGTTGTCGTACGCACGGAGCTTGATGCGGATGCGTGCTTCTTGTTTGTCGGTTTTCTTGGCCATGGCAAAGAGCGAATGGAGGTGTGATTACTTGCTGATCTTCGTAACCGCACCGGCGCCGACGGTCTTACCGCCCTCGCGGATAGCGAAGCGGAGCTTCTCCTCCATAGCGATCGGGGCAATAAGGACCACCTTCACGGTCACCGTGTCGCCCGGCATGATCATCTCGGAACCCTCCGGGAGGAACACTTCACCGGTAACATCCGTGGTGCGGAAGTAGAACTGCGGCTTGTAGCCCTTGAAGAACGGAGTGTGGCGGCCACCCTCTTCCTTGGTCAGAACGTAGATCTCGGCCTCGAACTCGGTGTGCGGGGTGATAGAACCCGGCTTCGCAAGCACCTGTCCGCGCTCGACATCTTCCTTCTTCAGACCGCGGATAAGGATACCGGCATTGTCGCCTGCGAGACCCTCGTTGAGCGACTTGTTGAACATCTCGATGCCCGTGATGACCGTCTTCTGGGTCGGGCGGAGACCGACGACTTCGACTTCATCGTTGACCTTGCACATACCGCGCTCGATGCGGCCAGTGACAACGGTACCGCGACCCTCGATGGTGAAGATGTCCTCCACCGGCATGAGGAACGGCTTGTCCGTCTCGCGCTTCGGCTCGGCGATGTAGCTGTCGCAGGTGTCGATGAGCTGCTTGACCGCCTTCACGTACTCATCATCCTTCGACTTACCCTCGAGAGCCTTCAGGCCCGAACCGCGGATGATCGGAGAATCGGTGAAGCCATACTTTGCGAGCAGGTCCTTCAGCTCAGCCTCAACGAGGTCGAGCATTTCCTTGTCGTCCACCATATCCACCTTGTTCAGGAAGACGATGATGTACGGAACGCCGACCTGCTTCGCAAGCAAGATGTGCTCGCGGGTCTGCGGCATTGCGCCGTCCGTGGCAGCAACAACCAGGATCGCGCCGTCCATCTGGGCGGCTCCCGTGATCATGTTCTTGATGTAGTCAGCGTGTCCCGGAGCGTCGATGTGTGCGTAGTGGCGGTTCGGCGTCCAGTACTCCGAGTGGTGGAGCTGAATGGTGATACCGCGGGCCTTTTCCTCCGGAGCTTTGTCGATGGAGTCGATGGCCTCAACGCGAGCGCCATAGCCCTCATCTTTGTACATGTCCAGCACGTGCAGGATACCTGCCGTGAGGGTGGTCTTTCCGTGGTCAACGTGGCCAATGGTACCAATGTTGACGTGTGGCTTGCTACGATCGAATGCGTCTGCCATGTGTGTAGTACGTGCGATGCGGAAGACTTTCACCAGACCAGTGTCGCCATGGTGTGCGCCAGTGGTCTAGCGGCATCGCACAATTAGTGTTCTTAATTCTATACGGATTGCTTTGTTCAGTCAACTACCCCCGACTCCCCTCCGCCTGCGCCTCTTCCTGGGCTATCTGCTCACGGAGCGCCAGGATCTCCTTATTGAGCCGCTCCAGTACTGCGTCCTGTCTGCTCGCCGGAGCATCTGACGCAACGCCGTGTGGTCGGCTCTTCGGCCAGCGTGCCGCGATCGGGACCTCTTGGGGCGGCTCTTCGACCGCTCGCAGAGGACGCACGATGAGCGGCTGGTGCCCCTCCTCGACCAGCACCACCGAACCGTGTTCCTGTACCAATGCTCGTAGCTGTCTGATATCCATGGATTATTTCTTGCCCTCCTGGATCTGCGCCGCGATGTTCGCCGGCACCGGATCGTAGTGGCTGAATTCCATATTGAAGTTCGCGCGACCCTGCGAGAACGAGCGCATACTGGTCGCATAGCCGAACATTTCCGACAACGGCACGCGAGCGTCGATGACCTTCAGCCCGAGCGAACCGCGATCGGTCACATTGAGGATCTGTCCACGGCGAGAGTTGAGGTCGCCCGTCGCGGCGCCCAAGAAGTTGTCGGGAACGATAACCTCAACCTTCATGATCGGCTCGAGAATAACCGGCTTTGCGCGCTTCACCGCCTCTTGGAACGCCATCGATCCGGCGATCTTGAACGCCATTTCATTGGAGTCCACATCGTGGTAGGAGCCATCGTATACGGTCACCTTCACATCAACGATGGGGAATCCCGCAACGACACCGCGGTCGATCGCCTCGCGCACACCCTTCTCGATAGCGGGAACGAATTCCTGCGGGATTGCGCCTCCCTTGATCTCATTCTCGAACTCAAACCCTGTGCCACGCTCGAGCGGCTCAATGCGCAGCCAGCAATGACCGTATTGTCCACGACCACCGGTCTGCTTCACATACTTCCCCTCGGCCTGCGCCTCGGCGGTGATCGCCTCCTTGTAGGCGACCTGCGGCCTGCCTGTGCTCGCCTCGACGGCGAACTCGCGCTTCATGCGATCCACAATGATCTCGAGGTGCAGCTCACCCATACCCTTGATGATCATCTGCCCGGTCTCCTCATCGGTAGCCATGCGGAACGTGGGATCTTCATCGGCAAGCTTGCGAAGCGCAACGCCCATCTTTTCCTGGTCAGCCTTGGTCTTGGGCTCGATGCGCAGAGAAATGACCGGTTCAGGCACTTCGATACCCTCAAGCACGATAGGATGCTCGGGGTCACACATGGTGTCGCCGGTCTTCGTGTCTTTCATGCCAACCGTCGCGGCAATATTGCCCGCAAAGATGTCTTTGACCTCCTGCCGCTCGTTGGCGTGCATGCGAACGATGCGCGCGATGCGCTCCTGCTGACCGGTGCGAGTGTTCAGAACGTAGGAGCCTGCGGTAAGCTTTCCAGAATAGACGCGGAAGAAGGTCAGCGATCCCACATACGGGTCGGTCGCCGTTTTGAACGCCAAGGCGCGGAACGGTTCGTTCTCGTCGGCGTGCACTTCGATCTCGGAACCCGTGTTCTGGTCAACGCCCTTGATGGCAGGGATATCCGCCGGAGCCGGCAGGTAGTAGGCGACCGCATCGAGCACGAGCTGAACGCCCTTGTTCTTCAGTGCGGAGCCCGTCATGACGGGGTAGATCTTGCCGTCGATCACCGCCTTACGCGCGATGCGGCGAAGCGTCGCGAGATCCGGCTCATTCCCTTCCAGGTATGCGGCCATGGCGGCATCGTCGTGCTCGACGATCTTCTCGATCAGCTCAGCGCGGTATTTCACAGCATCCGCCTGAAGATGCGCGGGGACGTCTTTGCTCTTCACGACGCGCTCGCCGCGATCACCCTCGAAGGTGACGTATTCCATCGTGAGCAGGTCTACGACGCCCTTGAAGTTGTCCTCGTGGCCGTCGGGGATCTGGAAACGAACCGCATTCGGCGACAGTTGGTCGAGAATGCTCTGGTACGAACGCTCGAACGAAGCGCCGAGGCGGTCGAGTTTATTGATAAAGCAAATGCGCGGAACGTTGTAGTCGTCCGCGTAGCGCCAGTTCGTGAGGGACTGTGGTTCAACGCCGGCAACGCCGTCGAACACGACGACCGCCCCGTCGAGCACGCGCAGCGAACGCTTCACCTCGATGGTGAAGTCGATGTGTCCCGGCGTATCGATGATGTTGAGCTTGACCTTCTCGGCTTCGGCGTCTTTCGCATCGGTCGGGGTCCAAAATGCAGTGGTCGCAGCGGCGGTAATAGTGATACCGCGCTCGCGCTCCTGCTCCATCCAGTCCATGACCGTCTCCCCTTCATGCACCTCACCGATCTTGTGGCTCATGCCTGTGTAGAACAGGATGCGCTCGGAGGTAGTGGTTTTCCCCGCGTCGATATGCGCGATGACACCAAAGTTTCTGATTTTATTGATCGGGTAGTCTGCCATCGAACGAAACGGACTTATTTATTCCCCCAGGCAAAGTGCGCGAAGGCTCGGTTCGCTTCCGCCATGCGGTGCACATCGGCCTTCTTCTTCACAGCGTTACCGGCGTTGTTGAACGCGTTCACGAATTCCTCGGCGAGCTTCTCCTCCATGCCGCGGCCCTTGCCATTCCGAGCGGAGTCGATCATCCAGCGAAGCGCGAGCTGCACACGCCGCTCAGGGCGCACCTCGATAGGAACCTGGTAGTTCGCGCCACCGACACGGCGGCTCTTCAGCTCCATGGTCGGTCCCGCATTGGAGATGGCGGCGTCAAGCACTTCCATCGCCGTCTTCTTGGTGGTTTCGGCGGCTCGATCAAGCGCTGCGTAGACGATACGCGACGCGATGGATTTCTTCCCAGACTTCATGATCTGGTTGATCAGCTTCGCAACCAGCAGACTGGAGTACTTCTGGTCGGGCTGGAGTTCGGTCTTCTTTGAGATAGGTCGACGCATCGAAAAAAGAGATGACGGTTATTTCGCAGGATTCTTCGGGCGCTTCACGCCATACTTCGAACGCTCCTGACGGCGCCCCTCGACACCGGCGGCATCAAGCATGCCACGCACGATGTGGTAGCGAACTCCCGGAAGGTCCTTCACACGCCCACCGCGGATCATGACCACGGAGTGCTCCTGCAGGTTGTGTCCAATACCGGGAATGTATGCGGTGACCTCCATGCCATTGCTCAAGCGTACGCGAGCGATCTTGCGGAGTGCCGAGTTCGGCTTTTTCGGGGTCGTGGTGGTCACCTTCACGCACACGCCGCGCTTGAACGGAGCCGGGTAACGAACCGGGCGGTTCTTCAATACATTGAAACCGAGCGCCATCGCAGGCGATTTGGTCTTTGCTTTTGCGGTCCGCCGGGGGCGGCGCATCATTTGGTTGAATGTCGGCACAGTCTTGAAATGAATCAATGAAACTCAGAATTGCCGTAGCCCTTCGGGCAGTAATTCTGCCTGTTTGAGCTTTGCCTCTACAAATCCCAAACAACAAAAAATCCTACTCCCAACACGAAATTGTGGCAGGGACAAGTGTATCAGAAGAGCGAAGCGCCTGTCAACAGCCTGAGGACGCTCATCAGCACCGGGGCAAGCATGGGGAAAAGAATGAACACCACCACGGCAAGGAGTACCCACTGATACCGGTAGAGCGCGATCTTCAGCGCAATGAGACGGGACGGGAGGAGCGACACCAGCAGCCAGTGTCCGTCAAGCGGGGGCACCGGGATCAAATTGAACACCGCAAGCACCAGGTTCACCCACACTACGTAGATCATAAGGGACACAGCCAACGGCGACAGCATGCCGCCCAAGAATCGCACCGCGGCAGCCGCGAGGACTGCAAGGAGGATATTTGCCAGCGGACCGGCAACGCCGACCTTCGCGGGACCGTACACGCGGTCGCGTAATGCGCTCGGATTGTAGGGCACCGGCTTCGCATACCCGAACAGGAACGGCGATCCGGTGAGAATGAGGAACAGCGGGAGCACTACCGACCCGAACGGGTCAAGGTGACGGAGCGGATTCAGTGTAAGACGCCCCAGCCGCTCGGCGGTCGGGTCGCCAAGCGAGCGCGCCATAAACCCGTGCGACACCTCGTGGATGACGACCGAAAAGATGAGTACAACGACACGGAAGATAGTGATTCCGAGGGCGTCCATGGTATCTCTTGCCAAAATAGCACTTTTCATATACCATAGCCAGGCATCAGTCGTTCGTACGTAACTATTCCACTATCCATGGCCGTCAAATGTCCCCGATGCCATAAGGGTTCCCGCATGGTCACCAGCCGTGTCCTTTTGCGCGGCAACTACAACCCGACCGGCAAAAGCCGCAAGAAACCGAACCTCCAGTGGGCCCGCGTCGATGGCAAGCGCATCAAGCTCTGCACTGACTGTATTAAGACCGTCGCGAAGAGCTCCTAGCTCCCCCACAACAAAACCGCCCCTTTGGGGCGGTTTTGTGTCCTACCAGCAATAAACCTTATTTACTTGCGTGCTCCAAGTACGCGACCGCAGCGGCTTTCGCTTTCTCGAGATCAAGACCGCCCTTGAACTGATTGAACCTGAGCTTGTCGTACTTCTCAGAACGAATCTCTTCCTCTATGACATCAGCTGACCCCGCTCGATTCGCCCAAGACATTCCATACTCAATATTCGCGATTTCATCGCTCTGCTGTGATAGTGAAAGCGAATCCCACCCTTGAGCACGGGCGTATTCTTGCATATATTCTGGAAGTTTCGCAAAACGAACATTCACCTCCCCGACCTCGTGCACCAAACTATGCAGCGGCGACGCCTCGTTCATATAGTTGTATTTATTACTCCGCTACGGAGGCAACAGTATCACACGGGACGGAACATACAATCCCCCCCACTTCAAAAACGAGCGCCACTCACCTTCCGCAACCCAACCCAAGCGGCCCCTCTTCCGATCCCCACCGCGAGGAACACCAGCATCCAATCGCGTGCCGCATCGAAGTAGTTGAAAAGAGCCCCCTTCCAACGACGACCAGCGTGTGTCATCACCAACCTCCGAATATCACCTCTGTCGGGCTGCCGGGAGTTGAACCCGGGTTACATGACCCCCAGCCATGCGTAATACCGTTATACCACAGCCCGAATTTGCGGTATGATTCTATCGTAAAAACTATCTCATGTCTATGAACGGATACGTAGCCAATATCGAACAGGCAACGCTCGAGAACACCGACTTCCGCAGAGTCCTCTACACCGCAAAAAACAGCCAGCTCGTTCTCATGTCCATCCCGCCAGGCCAGGAGATCGGCGAAGAGGTGCATCACCTGGACCAGTTCCTCCGGCTCGAACAGGGAACAGCGAAAGCCATTCTCGATGGCGTTGAGCATGACATCAAAGACGCGTGGGCGGTCGTCGTTCCGGCCGGCACCAAACACAACTTCATCAACACCGGCGATATCGACCTGAAACTCTACAGCATCTACTCTCCCCCGGAGCACAAGGACGGTACCGTGCACCACACGAAAGCAGATGTCACCGAAGAGCACTTCGACGGCGTGACCACTGAATAGCCAATGCATCAAAACATCCCCGCATGGGGATGTTTTGATGGCTCGAGCAATGTCCGCATAAGCAACTCAGCATGATGTGCTAGTGGGTGACCGCACCCCCGACACAGCAAGGCATCGGGGCTGATATGAGTCTCCCTGAGTTGATGAGTTGTCCTAAGGCTTATGCGGTACTGACCCGAGCTACCCCTAGTGTACTCCCCGCCCATCACCCCGCAAGCAAGGACCAGAACGGATACTAGTTCAGCTCATCCGCGGCATAGAAGTAGTCCGCATCCGGACGCTCCCATGAAACGATCTCCGCTGATTTGAAGAAGATCGCCAACTCCCGCTTCGCCGCTTTCGCATCGGACGATGAGTGCACAACGGTTGTCGAACGAGACATACTGTAGTCCCCGCGGATCGTACCGGCCGGAGCGTTCTTCCCATCGGTAGGACCGCACATGGCGCGCACCACGCGCGCCACTTCAAGGCCCTCAAGCGCCAACGCAACAACCGGAAGTTTCCGCATGAACGTTTTCAGTTTCGGAAGGAAAGGCTTGCCCTTATGCTCCGCATAGTGCCGGTCCAGAATCGCGTCCGACAGCTTCATGAACTTCATGCCGACGAGCTTGATGCCCTTCTGTTCAAATCGGTCGATGATCTCGCCGACGATCCCGCGCTGGACGGCATCGGGCTTCAATAGTACAAGGGTGCGTTCCTTCGGATTCGGTTTGCTCATGGTCATAGAAATACGGCTCACGCCGTTTGAGGTATTGCTACGCGCCTACGATACACGGCAATACACATCCCGACAAGTCCGGCGTACATCGCAATCGTGGCGACCCCGTTCAGGTGCACATCCACTGCGGCGTATGGGAACCCAGCAAACCAACGGATCACCGTCAGCTGATATGCCGCAACCAACCACGCGCTCTGTCCGATGAGCTGCCCGAGGAATGGCGCGATCATACCGCCAATCGCCGTCGCGAACCCCAGCGCCATCGCGACCGGCACCAGCGGCAGGACGAGCACATTCACGGGAAGCGTGTAGACCGCAAGCGTCCCGAACTCATGGAGGATCAGCGGAAGAACAGCGACCTGCGCAGCAAGCGTCGTCGCGATCATGGACCCAAGCGCTTCCCACCGAACGATCCGCGCAAGGAACGGTTTGAGCAACGGCTCGCCGTAGATGATCCCGACAACCGCCAGAAAGGAAAGCTGAAACCCGACATCCCACCGCAGGAGCATCGGATTAACCAAACACATTGCCGCAGCGGAGACCGTTAACGCGATAGCAGCCGATTGCGTGCGCCCGAGCTGCTGCGCGCTCAACGCCAACAGTCCCATGATCGCGGCGCGTACCACCGACGCCCCCGCACCGACGAGTACTACGAACAAGATGACCCCGGTAACCGTTCCGATATACGCTCGCCGCCGACCAAGCGGTCGGAACATTCGCATCGCCAACGCCGCAATGATCGTGATGTTGTATCCGGAGATGGCGAGAATGTGGCTCGTCCCGGTTCGAGCGAATATATCCTTCAGATCGCCGGTGATCAGCCCCCTAGCTCCCACCAGTATGCCTGCGAGATACGCCGCCATCGGCTGGGGCACCGCTCGGTCGATAGCGCTCACCACTCCGGCGCGGACCGCCGCAAGCCGCTCCTCAACGAACAGTTGCAGACGAAATCGGAACGGCGTTGCTACGCTCGGAAGGATGGCGTAGCTCGGAAAATACATCCGTGCATGCACTCCTTCTTTCGCAAGGTACGCGATGTAATCGAAATCATCCGCACTGTTCGTGGGGCGCTGCAAAGTTCCCGTGATGGAAAACACCTGTCCTTGGCGCGGACGGATCCAATCGGGTCCGATGACCATCACTCGGTCGTTCACCGGAACGGCCTGTCCCGTATCACCGATGGCGAATGCGCGGAATATATATCTCCCGCCTGATGCGGTCGGCTCGAGGTCGGTCGCCGCAAATCCCGTTACGGTCACCCGCGCTTTTTCACCCGCAAGATCCCAGAACGGCGATGGCGCGGCTAACGCGCTCGTCGTTCGCCAAATGCCGAGCGCGGCACCAAGAAGCACACCGCCGACCGCTATCCACCGCGGAGTACGAGCGAGCATACACACTGCGCCGCATAGCGTGAATGCAAACGGCCAGAACTCCCCCAACGCGCCATAGGATGCCAGCGCGATGCCGCCGAGGAACCCCATAAGCGCGAGGAGGACGAAGTTGGATCGATGCATATTCGGCCTGTCGGCCTCAGTATTTCCTCGTTCAACGCTCGGTCGCATGGCGCACACCCTACCGCGTCATAGTCGGATGCGCAAATAAAAAGGCCTCACGAGGAGGCCGGTGCGGAGCGCAAATAGATGTAGCACGCCCACAGGCTGTGGACGAGAAAGAGCACTCCGGCGACTGGCACCAGTTGCCCAGCCGACACAGCAATATCCCAACTGATAACACCGAAGACCGTGCTCCCGATCGCGACAATCAAGAACCACATCCGCGGCAGGCACGACGGACCGACAACGAGGCCCCACAGCCCCAGAACACCGAACAGAATGCCCATGACGAGGCCGGTAATCATTGACCCGACATCCGGGGCACCACTCCACACATACCGCGCCTGAAACGATGCGGCGAGAAAAAGCACGGGCGTCACGAGCGTGAGGAAACCGAAGAACATGACACGCACGACTGCGCCGATCACATCCCGCATCATGCGACACCTCCGTACCGACTGTGCCATTTCCCGGGAGAAAAGCAACAGAAAACCGCCGATGGGGCGGTTTTCTGTGAATCCGAGAGGCTAGTTGCACACTCCCGTGGTTGCGAAGCAGTTCGGACACGAGTAGCACGAGCCGGCCTTGAACATCAGCGTCCCGCACTGGCATACCGGGGCATCCGCATTCGTTGCAGTCAGCGTCGCGGGACGCATGGCCGCGCCGACAGCGGCGGGCGGGGTCGCCACAGCATCGACCGCGCCGCCCTCTATGCTAGCGGGCCTCGCAAATGAAACGACCTCGACCTGCGGAGCGGCATGCTCGCTATCATGCGCCGGACCGAACAGCTCCTCGCGATCCTCCCGATCGAGGAAACGCATACCGAGGTATCGGAACACGTAGTCGGTGATGCTCTTTGCAACGGGAACGTCAGGCGTATTCGTGAACCCCGCCGGAGCGAAGCTCGTATCTTTGAATTTCCGCACCAGCGTTTTCAGTGGCATACCGGACTGGAGGCACATGCTCACCAGCGTGGCGATGGTATCAAGTAATCCGCTGATGGTGCTTCCTTCCTTTGCCGCGATCAGGAACAGCTCTCCGGGCTTCTTGGTATCTGGATACAGCCCCACGGTCATATATCCTTCGTACCCGCCTACCGAGAACTTATGCGTCAGCGCCGGTCGCTCATCAGGAAGATGGATACGGGTGTATCCGTTAAGCTTCTCGACCAGATTCGCCGGCGAGCTCGCCTCAGTAGGAGCGGCTCCTTTGACTTCCTCTTTCTTCGTATTCAGCGGCTGAACTCCTTTGGAACCGTCCCGATAGATGGCAATCGCCTTCAAACCGAGCTTCCAACCCTGCATATACGCATCATATACATCCTCAACCGTCGCATCGTGCGGCATGTTGATGGTCTTCGAGATTGCGCCAGAAATGAACGGTTGCGCGGCTCCCATCATGCGGAGGTGCCCCATATGGCTAATGCATCGAGATCCGTTCGCGGGCTTGAACGAGCAATCGAACACCGGCAAATGCTCTTCCTTTAGGAACGGAGCCCCCTCGATGGTTTCCCGCTCGATGAGGTAGTCGCTGATAGCCGAGATCTGGTCATCCGTGTATCCGAGATTGGCGAGTGCCGAAGGAACCTGCGTGTTCACCAGCTTCAGCACGCCACCACCGACCAGCTTCTTATATTTCACCAGGGCAAGCTCTGGCTCAACGCCCGTCGTTGCGCAATCCATCATGAACGCGATCGTCCCCGTCGGAGCCAGCACTGATATCTGCGAGTTACGCACCCCGTATTCCCGCGCGAGCTCGAGGGCCTCATGCCACACCACGCGCGATGCGGCCTGGAGTCCTCGGTCACCGACCTGTGCTTGGGCTGCGCGCTCGTAGAGCTCGTCGGCATGAGCACGGTGCATGTCGATCACGTTCAGCTGTGGCTCCTTGTTTACCGCGTATCCGGCGTAGGGTCCCTTTACATCGGCGACACGAGCGCTCATGCGGTATGCCTGTCCGCTCATCAGAGATGTGATCTGCCCAGCAAGGAGGCGTCCCCGCTCGCTGTCGTACGGAAGCCCCATAGCCATCAGCAGCGCCCCCAGGTTCGCATAGCCCAAACCGAGCTCGCGAAAATCGTTCGCGTTCTTCCCGATCTTCTCGGTCGGATAGCTCGAGTACCCCACGATGATCTCCTGCCCGAGAATAATGGTGTCGACTGCATGTCGGAACAGGTGTGTATCGAAGGTCCCGTCCGAGCGCAGGAACTTCAAAAGGTTCAGCGAAGCAAGGTTGCACGCGCTGTTGTCGAGGTGCATGTACTCCGAGCACGGATTGGATGCATTAATGCGCCCGGTATTCGCGGCGGTGTTCCACAGGTTGATGGTCGTATCGTACTGCATGCCAGGGTCTGCTGAATGCCATGCGGCATCGGCGATCCACTGCATGACCTCCCGAGCACGGACCCGTTCGATCGTCTTTCCGGTCGTGACCGCCTTAAACTCCCACATTCCGTCGGCCTCAACAGCGCGCATGAACTCGTCGGTGACGCGCACCGAATTGTTCGCATTCTGATACGGCAGCAGCGTATACGGTGAGAACAGGTCTCCGTCGAGCGAGTTACTGATACCGCTCGCCACCAGCGCTTTGCTGTATTCCTCAATGATACGTTTGCTGTCGATGAAGTCCTTGAGATCCGGATGATCGACGTTCATCACCACCATCTTTGCGGCCCGCCGAGTGGTCCCACCGGAACGGATCGTATTCGCGACGCCATCAGCACCCTTCATGAACGATACGGGACCCGAGCTGAACCCACCCTTCGAGAGCGGTTCCTTGCTCGACCGAAGGCGGGAAATGTTCACGCCCGATCCTGATCCTCCCTTGAAGATGATGCCTTCGTCGCGGTACCACTCGAGAATGCTCTGCATCGTGTCATCTACCGAGAGAATGAAACACGCCGAGCACTGCGGTTTGTCGTAGACCCCGACATTGAACCACACCGGAGAATTGAACGAGACGTACTGATTCACCAACAGCCACGTGAGATCTTCCGTGTATCGCTCAGCATCATCCGCCGATGCGAAATACCCGCCCTTCAGACCCCAGAATCCGATCGTCTTCGCAACACGATCGATCATCTGCCGGACGCTGGACTCACGCTCAGGTGTCCCCAGCTGCCCGCGGAAATATTTGCTCGCAACGATATCAGTCGCCGTCTGGCTCCAGAACGCTGGCGTCTCGATCTCTCGCTGCTCGAACACCACCGTACCGTCCATCTTGGTAATGCGCGCATCGCGACGCTCCCACTGAACCTCATCGTAGGGATGCGCTCCGTTTCCGAAGCGGCGCTCCCACGCAAAGCCCGACGGCGCGACGGGGCGATCGTCGGTGTGCTCTCGAGCGCTCGTACGCGAGCGTGCTGACCTGACTGGCGGCGGTGTGATATCCATGCGGCGGTGGATTGAACGCCTCGCAGGGACCAGCAACCACACCGAAGGGGTGTGGTTGAACCGCGAGTTCGTTCTGTGAAGGTCCCTCCTACAGGAAGGTTTGGACCTCCATTGTAGGCCCTTCCGGCGACCGGGCAAATGTGGATAATTTTGGCTCGATTTTCCCGCACAAAAGACATAATTTGACATATTACTAATCTATGTGGTATTATGAATAACAGGCCTGGAGGTTCTCGTGGTGGTGAAGATCTTTTGCACCCGCAAAGCTCAGGAAACACTCGAGAGGGCAGTGCAAGACCTCGAAACACAGCTCAGCGGCTGGGAGGCCGATCGCATAGAGTCCGGCTTAGCACCAATCCGGATCGCCGGGGCAAGCACTGCGATTGCCTTTCATCCAGTGAGTCTCGGCAACCCACGAGCGCACATCATCGCGACGCTCACCGTCACGTACGATTACCAGTAGTAAGCACCAAGACCCCGCACTCACTCGAGTGCGGGGCTTTTCAATCAGAGCCCTCCTCAAACTGTTATTTCATCTTCCGTCGGATGAATGCGGGGATATCGAGATCGTAGTCCTCCGCGACTGACGGATCGGTAATGGTCTCACGAGATGCGACAGGCGCCGGCTGGGGAGCTTGGTAGGCGGTCGGCTCCGGACGATGCGGCTGCTCCTGACGAGGAGCATCGCCACCGAAGAAGCTGATATCCGCAGCGGAAGCGCGCGGAGACTGATTCACGAGCGCTGGACGGGCAGGCTGAAATCCGCCTGAAAATCCGGTAGCGATAACCGTGACCTTCACTTCGCCCTTCTTCAGTTCACCCTCGACATCGTATCCGAGGCCGAAGATGATGTTCGCATCCCGATCCACATGCTGGGTAATGATGCTCGCCGCCTCCGCAACCTCGGCCATCGCGAGATCCTCACCACCGCGCATGTTCAGCAATACACCCTTCGCGCCCTCGATCGATACGTCGAGCAACGGGGAGTTAATGGCGAGCTTCGCAGCTTCGATGGCGCGGTCATCCCCGGCGGCGACGCCGATACCCATGAGCGCAGACCCGGAGTTTGCCATGACCTTCTTCACATCGTTGAAGTCCGCGTTGATAAGGTCGTGCCGCGTGATGAGATCGGATACGCCCTGCACTCCCTGACGAAGAACGTCGTCGACGATCTGGAACGCCTCGCGAGCCGGGGTTTTACGGTCGATGATGCTGAGAATGCGATCGTTCGGAATAACAATAATGGAGTCTACCTTCTCCCGCAGGGATGCGAGCCCTTCTTCGGCGATGCGCATGCGCGCATTCCCTTCGAACATGAACGGCTTCGTCACCACCGCCACGGTCAGTGCGCCCATCTCGCGAGCGATGTCGGCGATCACCGGTGCAGCACCCGTGCCGGTGCCGCCCCCCAGACCGCATGCCACGAACACCATGTCCGCTCCTCGCAGAGCGGCTTGGATCTCTTCTTTTGTATCAACAGCGGCCTGACGACCGACTTCGGGATTCATGCCCGCCCCCAACCCGCGAGTCAGCGATTTTCCGACATGGACCTTAATAGAAGCGGGGCTATTGTGGAGTGCCTGCGCATCCGTGTTCACGGCGATGAACTCCACACCGTGAATGCGCGACTCGATCATGCGTGCGAGAGCGTTGCACCCCGACCCGCCAACACCGACGACTTTTAGGCGGGCAAACGTTTCAAATTGTGGTTTTACTTGTGGCATATGTCATGAGCGGGTCTTCGCCTGCGGCTTGACCCCTTCCTGTGTCACTCGTCGGCTTCCTACGGAAACCATCCTCGTTCCTATCTCCCCGCCCTCCTCGTACACGGCCTACGGCCTCTCGCTCAAGAAATCGCTCGGACCTCGTCGGGGTATTTAGGACTCTCTGTCCTCTGACGCTGTCTATCACAAATGAAAAAGGGGCGCAAACAGCGCTCCCTCCCCTGTGTACAACCCTGTTGATAAGTTTCTCTACGGAAGGAAATTCTTCAGCCAGGCAACGCCCTCCTTGATCCAGCCGCCGACCGTGGTCAGCTCGGTGGAACGATGCCCCTCACCGCCCTCCTGGGTAAATCCCCAGGCAACCAAGCCGATCGCGACGGAGAACGAAGGATCCATAGCGGCATCGAACGCTTCTACACCTACCGGTTTCGCAATCCTGACCGGAAGCTCAAGCGTGTCGCGCACCAATGCGGCAAAGCCGGGGAGCTTTGACCCGCCGCCGGAAACGACGACCCCGGCGGGCAGAAGACCGTCCTTTCCCGCTTTCTTCAGTTCATCGTGCACCATGTCGAGCAGCTCGCGCGTACGCGCCTCAATGGCACCCATGAGATCGCGCCGCTGCACCGTAAACGGCTCGTCCATGTATGCGCTCAGATCGACCAGCTCGGGCTTCTTGCGCCGATCCCACCGCTCATTCACCGCGCCCAATTGCAACTTGATCTGCTCAGCCGTATCAAGCGATGTCTTCAAAAGGATCGCGAGGTCGTTGGTGATGTGCCGGCTCCCCACCCGCATCATCGCGCTGTGTACCATGTCGGCCTGGTCCCACACGGTCAATGAGGCGGTTCCGCCTCCGAAATCAAGGTGCGCAACGCCGAATTCTTTTTGATGCTTATCGAGCACCGCCATGGAAGCAGCGAGCGGAGCGAATACGAACCCGGCGACTTCAACGCCGCACTCGTTCGCGCACTTCCCGATGTTCTTCAGGTGTCGCGAAAGTCCATGAACGATCAGCACATCGGCCTCCAAACGAACGCCTTTCATACCGAGCGGGTCGCGCACATGCTCGGTGCCGTCGATGATGAACTCCCGAGGGATCACATGGATGATCTCGCGATTCGGCGGCAAAGAGACGACCTGCGCCGTACCCAGTACGCGCTCGATGTCTCCGGCCGTGATCTCTCCGTCAGCTCGGCCCACTGCGATCGTCCCTTTTGAGACCTGCGTCCCAATGTGAAGTCCGCTGACCGCAAGATACGCGCGGCGAATCGGAATTCCCGCCATCGCGGACGCCTGCTGAAGCGCCGCACGCGTTGCTTCGGTGGCCTCCTTCATATCTACCACCTCTCCGGCGCGGAGCGCCGATGTGGATGGGATCGTCCCCACACCGATCACCTCGGGCTGGGATGATCCCGGCTCAACCCGCGCGATCACGGCTTTCACCGCGGTATTGCCGATATCGATGCCACAGATGACGTACGGGTGAGACACGAAAGAAATATGAGACTTCTACTTGGTATAAAGTGTATCAAGAATCCGCTGCTCCAGGGAAAACATCGCCTTCGCCGCTCGGGTGCTCCGCTCGTGATCGTACCCCACCAGATGCAAGAGCCCGTGAACGACGCTCCACTCCATCTGACGCCGCACTGATCTACCCGACTCCGCCGCACGGATCCGCACGATGTCGGGACACACGAAAAGATCGCCCAATAATAGAGCAGTATAGCCCGAAATCGGTTTCATGTGGAGTGGAAAAGAGAGAACATCGGTCGGCGCATCAACTCCTCTTCGCTCACGGTTCAGTGTTCGCATCGCCTGAGCGCTCACCAGTGTGATGCCAACTTCAGCCCGACACCCACGCGGAATCTTGAGGCGTGGTTCCGCGGCGGCAATGACGCGCGCAAAGAACGCCCGGCCATAGGTACGAGCCGCGGCACTCCGCAGGCGCTTGTTCAGCACCAGGTCGATCATGGTTTACTGCAGCATCTCCTTTACGAGCTGGTTCACCCGGCTCCCGTCGAACTTGCCCTTCGTCTTAGGAGCAACGGCTCCCATGACCCGTCCCATATCGGCGGCACCGGAGGCACCGGTCGCGGCGATCGCTTCCGTGATGAGCGCGCGCACCGCTTCTTCGGTCAACTGCTCCGGCAGGTACTTCATGAGAACGGCAACCTCGGCAGATTCGCCAGCGGCAAGCTCCGCCCGTCCGGCGGCTTCGTACTGCGCGATGGAGTCGCGACGCTTCTTGATCTCGCTCGAGATGGCGTCCAGCGTTTCCTCATCGGTGAGCATCGCCTGTTCGGCAACCTCGGCCTCGCTCACGCTCCCCGCCTTCATAAGCTTTGCTCGCTTCTCAAGCTCCCGATTCTGGATCGTTGCCAGAACCATGGACAGCGTTGTGCGCGCGACCGTATCGCCCGCCTTGAACGCAGTTTTCATGTCTTCTTTGAGGGTCTCTTTGAGTGCCATTCGCCAAACGTGACCAGCGAATAGCGAGAAGCGAATTGCGCCACCGGCGCCGCTCGCTCCCCGCGATCCGCCCTTCACTGTTAGAGTTCGACTTCCTGCTTCAGACGACGCTTTGCTTCGTCGAAGGTATCCTCGTTGTACTTACCGAGTTTTTCGAGATTCTGCCGCAGCTTGCGAAGGTGCATGCCCATGATGGCCTTGTTCTTCTCCTGACGCTCGGTGAGCTTCTTCGGACGATACTTCAGGCTCTTCTTCCGAACGAGGACGCCGGACTGCTGGACGAAACGCGAAAACCGGCGCAGAAGGCTGCCCATCGATTCATTCGGCTTTCGTTTTACTTCTACCATGTCATACCTCCTTTCTGTAACTGACAAAATCGTCAGTCTTCAGCCGCCGATCGCTCCGATCGGGAACTGGAGACTGAAGATTAGTCATTCGCAACGATCTTCGGGCCCAATGCTTTCCCGCCCAGTAGGTGCACATGCAGATGCGGCACCAATTTCCCGCCATGCTCGCCCTCGTTCACAATGAGCCGATACCCCTTCACGAGCCCCTGCTCACCCGCCACCCGATGCGCAACGGCGATCAGTTTTCCGAGCAGCACACCGTCGTGCTCCGCGAGATCCCCCAGCCCATCGACATGGCGAACGGGCATGACCAGCAAGTGCACCGGCGCCTGCGGATGAATATCCTTCAGCACGATGACCTCATCATCCCGGTACACCACTTCCCCAGGAATCTGCCCCGCGATGATCTTGCAGAACACATCCTCGATCATGCCTTTGCTTTTAGACGCTTCTTCAGCTCATCAATGATCTTCTCGAGTGGGATAGTCTCTTGGATGCCCGTGTCCATTTCGCGAACGATGACCGTGCCCTCCAGCGCCTCTTTCTGCCCGAAGATGAGCGCAAATCTAACGCCATACCGAGCAGCAATGCGAAGCTGTCCCTTGATCGTGTCCCGCGAGAGCGAGTAGCGGACCTCAATGCCCGACTTCCGGATCTCCTCGAACAGCATAAGTGACCGCTTCTTGGCCGCCTCTCCCAGCTGGCTCAAGAACACCTTCGGTCGCGCGCCGACCTCGGGGATCGAAACGTTCTTCGCCTTCAGGCGGGCAACGATCAGGTCAATGTCGAGCGCCCAGCCAGCAGCGGGCGTCCGCGAACCGCCGAGTAATTCGGACAGTCGGTCCATTCGTCCTCCGCGCAGCACGGCCTGCCCCGCAATGGCTTGCCCCTGCTCATCCGTGGTCGCATCAAGAACGAACTCCCATACGGTGTGCGATGCGTAGTCATCGACCGTCACGAGCGTGTGATCGATCACGTACGGCACCTGCCCCTCATCAAGGAACTCGAGCAAGTGCTTGAAGTGCGCACGAGCCTCTTCGCTTAGGTAGTCGACGGACTGCGGCGCCTCACGGGCAAGTTCAGCACTCTCTGCGGCAAGCGCAGCCAGTCCGTGGAACGGATGCTCCTTCGCGGCAGCTGCGACCTTCGCACTGATCTTGCGCGTGTTGGTGCGGAAGAAATCCCGAAGTGCTCGCAGGTACGATTGCCTGCCCGCCGCATCGCCGATCGTATTCAGGCGAACCGTGAACGAGCCAAGGCTCATTGCCTCGATGATACGGCATCCCAGGAACAGCAACTCGGCATCGACCGCTTCGGAGGTGTCTCCGATCGTCTGTACGCCCAACTGCCATCGCATCTGATGCCCACGCTCGACCGGAACCAGTACCGGAGCATTCGCGAACAGCTTCACGGGGTGCGGCAGGGCATGCATGCCGTGCTGTAGATAGGCGCGCATGAGCGACGGCGCCAGGGCGGCACGAAATGCAAAGTGCATGCCATGGCTCTTCCCGACCGCAAGGCGGCGCACCAGCTCAGGGTCGCTCGTCGCGACCGGACGAGTGAACGCCTCCACCTGCTCGACCGGGGCGACATCAATACGCGAAAAGCTGTAGTCGGCGAGAAGCCCGTTCGCCCGACGCCAGATGTGATGCCAAAATCGCTGCTCATCGGGGATGATGTCAAAGAAACCTTCGGGCAGCACGGGAATTGTGGCTTTCTTTTTGGTTGCCATGGTTATTGGACCACCGGAGGATACTCGGTGCGCGGAATGAAACTGATCTTGTTGAGCGGCCAGAGGCGAAGCCATGCGAGACCAGCAAAGTACGAACGGTCGACCGGTCCAAAGAATCGGCTGTCGCTCGAGTGCTCTCGATTATCACCCATCACGAAGTAGTGGTTCGGCTCCAGCAGGACCTTCGTCCCGCACCATGCCGATGTTCCGGAGCAATAAGTCGGATTCTCCCTCGGCAGGTACCCCGCCTCGGCAACTTTGAAGCCGTTCGGATACCGCTCGTTGAATACCGTGACGGTATTGTCGTTTCCTACCAGCACCGACTCTCCTGGCAATCCGATGACCCGCTTGATGAAGTATTCCTTCGGATTGCCCGGGTATCGGAAAATGATCACGTCCCCTCGCTCGGGCTGACCGAGCCGATACGTCCACTTGTCGACAAGGACGTACTCTTTGTCGTGGAAGTTTGGGACCATCGAGCTTCCCTTCACAAAGAACGGCTGAATGAGGTAATAGCGAACCGGGAGAATGATGACCAGCGAAATGAGCACCACCCGAACCGTCTCCCATGCGAACTCGAACAGCTCACCGAAGAACGTGGAGCCAGCGCTTTCGAGCGGCTTCACCGGGGGCTGAGATGCCGGGGGAACGGGTGCTGGTGTTTGGTCCATTTCGTGACGAAATATAATAACGGACGCCGCATCGTACCATGCTTTTTTGATGAATTCAAGGGTTCCTCAAAACCCGGCTTTGCGACCCGATGCGCATTGTGTATACTCCTTCCCATGAAGCTCATCATCGGTATCGGCAACCCGGACCCGGAATACCTCGAGACCCGGCACAATGTCGGGTGGCAGTTTCTCGATTGGCTAAATAAGAAATATAAAGGAGGGAAATTCGAGGAGAATAAAAAAGTCCTCGGCGAAGTTTCCCGCACAGATATCGAGGAGTTCAAGTGCTGGCTCCTCAAACCATCGACGTTCGTAAACAAATCCGGCGATGCGGCAAAGAAGGCAAAGCCATGG
The DNA here is from genome assembly GCA_020852375.1 of Candidatus Yanofskyibacteriota bacterium. Classification (GTDB taxonomy): domain Bacteria; phylum Patescibacteriota; class Minisyncoccia; order 2-02-FULL-40-12; family GWA2-44-9; genus JAGOPO01. The sequence goes on along the minus strand of JADZAY010000003.1, from coordinate 29,385 downwards.
GCAAAGGCGAAGAACGAAGATATCGTCGTCGTGCACGACGATCTCGATATCCCCTTCGGGATGTGCAAGTTCTCCTTCGAAAAGAATTCCGGCGGTCATCGCGGCGTGCAGAACATCATCGATGCTCTCAAAACGAATAAGTTCTACCGCATCCGCATTGGAACTGGAGTTCGTGCGCTCGACAAAGCCCGTGAAGCCTCCGACAAAAAGCGCGACGAGTTCGTGAAAGATTTCGTGCTCAAGAAATTCACGCCCGCCCAGCGCGATGAATTAAAAGGCGTGTTCAAGGATTGCGAAGTGCGTCTCATCCAAGCGCTCAAGCACTAGCGCCGCTGCACGCAGCCACCCGTTAAAAAAAGGCCCGAGGGAAACCCTCGGGCCTGAACGTCGGCTGACTACGCTGTGGCTTTCGCCGCGACGCGCTGTGCGCGCTGCTCGTCGATCGCACGCCGCTCGACCCGCCATGGCCGCACCTTGTTCTCTGCCCAGGACTTGGCGAGGCCATCCTCGACGAGGCGGGCGATCCGCCCGAACGGCAGACGGGTCACCGGACGGTTGGGCGCCGTCAGAGTGCCGTTGTGGCACCCGTAGAAGCCGAACCACTCCGGAACCTGTCGGAGCGTACCCGGCATCCGCAGAACGCCCGCGGGAATGGGTGCGCCGGGATCGGCCTTGGCGAGCCGTTCGTCATAACGCAGGCGCGCGATGACGGGCCCCATGGGGAGCCGCTGGCGGAGGTCGAACACATTCACCCTCCCCGACGAGCGCCGCTGGATGAGCACGTCCAGTCCGCGATCGACCATGGCCGCAGCCCGCTTCATCTGGTCGTTGTCGGACTTGACCAATCCGATCAGATACGGCATCTCCGAAGTCGGCTCGATGATCTTGGAGATAGCCAGGAACTCGTCGACCGCGGCGATGAACCGGGTCTGCTCCTGATACTTCGCCTGTAGGAAGGCGAAGATCATGAGACGGATGCGATCGCTCGAAACGCCCGAGGCGACCATCGCCTCCCAGATGCCCTCCAAGTCGAACGGGCGCTTGTCGGCGAACGCTCCCTTGCGACCTTCGAACTTCAGGATCTGGTCGAGCTTGTCGCTGTTGTTCTTCCTGAAGAACTTCGCCGCCTCCAGGGCAGAGGCGAACGCGGGAGCAGCCGCCTCACACCCGATGGTCTCGATGACCCATTCCGCCAACAGGCGGCGGAATCCGCCGGGCGGGATCGGGAAGCTCAGCTCTCCGGCATCGCGGCGATACAGCGCATCGAAGATGACGCCGTACATCAGAAGCATGCGCTCCAGCGACATCCCCGCCATCCAGCAGGCCTTGATGAGCGAGGCCAGCTCGAACGGCGAGTCGTGACCGTCACGGTCGGCACGCAGGGAGTACTCCAGCATGCGCGCCAACGCCGGGTCGTCCGCGACTCCGACGAACTTGGCCATCTTGGTCGCGGCGTTCTCGCGAACGCCATCGGCCAGCTCGCCGTGCTCGTCGAACGGGCCGCCCAGGATACCGATGCAGGCCGTTCGGCGGCGCTCGAGGTACCACCATCCGTCCTTGCCGGATTTCGAGTTGAGCCCAGCGTCCAGCAGGACGACCGGGGCGCTTGCGAATCCCGGGAGGCGCTCCGCGCCCCATCGCACGCCGATGGCGTGATCGAGGAACTCGTCGTTGTGCGTCGCAATGTGCGATGCAATGAGCTCAACCGGGTACGACCGTTGCCGTTGTCCCATCGAAACCTCCGCCCCCATCTCATGGGGCATTTGTGTTCGCTGTCGATACTGTAAACGAGCGAAAGAGGCCCAGTGCCTCGTGAGAATATTATACCACTACTTATGGCTTTTCGTCAAGCTACCCGCTCTTCTGCACGATACGGATGATGAGCGCGGTCGCCGCAATGAGGCCGGCCGCAAACATGGCGAATGCGACGTATTTCCAGATGAGCGGGCGGCGGCGGCTCACCAGCAGGAACTCCTGCTCCACTTTCTGCACCGCCTCTTCGACTTCGGTCCCCGACTTGGTCGGAAACTCCTTGAACGGATCAGTCCCGGGATTCACCTGCTGGACAACACGCTGGAGGTAGTTCTCGTTGAAAAACTTGATGACATCGTAGCGACTCAACACTCCTACCAGTTTCCCCTGATCGTCCACCACGCAGAGCGGATTCACTTTATGGAAGTCCGCAAAGATCTTTGCCGCCTCTTCGAGCGTCGCGTCCTGACGAACGGAAACGACCTTCGGATTCATGATGCTGGTCGCCTTGATGTCTTTGAGCTTCCCGAAATACGCGTCGAGCATCCGACGGTCCCCCTTCTCGCGACCGATCTGCTCCATCAGCTTGATGAGCGTCGGGATGTGCACATCCGACGACTGTACGACCATGTCGTACGCCGTGATCATCCCCAGAAGCGTGTGCTGCTGATCTACAACGGGCATGCCGTCGTAGTCGTACTTCTCGAACAGCCCCGCGATGACATCGAGCGTATCGTTGGCGTCGATCGCTAGCACATCTTTCGTCATCACATCGCCGACCCGGATCTTCGGAGCGTCTGCCATATGCCTAAGTATATCATGACCTCATTGCACCGCCATATGCATCGTGCTATAGACATAATGTCCCGGCCGTGGAATCGCACGAGACACGGGTAGCGAAAACCAAAAAGGAGTCCGCCATGGACTTGGCGAAGATCGGAGAAGTTGCGCGTGCCGATTGCTGGCAAGTCGCAAATGAGCTTCTGAAGGAGGGCTGGGTACTTCTCAGCATCAAAATCGTTGAACGTCAGACGTTCAACCGCGATGCAAGAGGCTTCACGAAGACACCCGAAGAGTGGTATATCCTCGGCAAGCCACGCGGAAAGAATCCGCCCATCACTCCTATTGAAACGAGCGTGAAGGATCTTCAGAAATTCGACGACCGGTGTGAAGGCATGAACGAGCCACTGGGCCAGTAGCAACGCAACAGGGCGTCCAAGCGGACGCCCTGTATTCTTTTCCCGGTACTTACGCTTACACGAACAGCGCAACCAGCGCGAGCGTCAGCGTCGACAATAGCTTGATGAGCACATGGAGCGACGGGCCCGCGGTATCCTTGAACGGATCGCCGACCGTATCTCCGGTCACTGCGGACTTATGAGTATCGGAACCCTTTCCGCCGTAATGCCCTTCTTCGATATACTTCTTCGCGTTATCCCAGGCGCCACCGGCATTGTTCATAAGCGTCGCCATAAGGATGCCTGCGATGGTACCGACCATCAACAAGCCCGCTGCCGCTTCCGCCTTGAAGGTCATACCCACTGCGATCGGCACAACGATCGCGAGCACTCCCGGGAAGATCATCTCCTTCAGCGCACCGCGCGTGGTAATGTCCACCGCACGAGCGTAGTCGGGCTTTGAGGTTCCCTGCATGATACCGGCATTCTCTTTGAACTGCGCGCGAACATCATTGATGATGTAGTATGCGGCCTTTCCGACGGCGCGGATAGCCAGCGAGCTGAAGACGAAGACGAGGGTTGCGCCGAGCAATGCTCCGATGAACACTTCAACGTTCGCAAGGTTCACGACCGACAGGTGTGCCTCTTCGAGGTACGCACTGAAGAGCAAGAATGCAGCAAGCGCGGCCGACCCGATAGCATAGCCCTTCGTCAGCGCCTTGGTGGTGTTCCCTGCGGCATCGAGCTTGTCGGTCGTCCGGCGAACATCTTCCGACGCCTTCGACATCTCGACGATGCCGCCCGCGTTGTCGGTGATCGGACCGAACACGTCCATCGCGAGCACATATGCAGCCGTTGCGAGCATTCCCATGGTCGCCACTGCGGTACCGTATAGACCGCCGTGCGCAACGCCGCTGTTCGCGCCGAGCCAATACGATGCAAGAAGCGCTGTGCTGATAGCGACGACCGTTGCACCCGTGGATTCAAGGCCGACCGCGTATCCGGAAATGATGTTCGTGCCATGCCCGGTCGTTGATGCCTCCGCGATCTCACGAACCGGGCGGAACCGCGACTCGGTGTAGTACTGGGTCAGATAGACGAACACGATGGAGGTCGCAATACCGACCATGCCGGCCCAGAAGAACCACATATTGCCGAGCATGCTCTGCGTCACGAAGTAGAAGGCTGCCGCAGCGAGCACTGAGGTCACCCAGTAGCCGCGGTTCAAGCTGTTCATCGGATTTTCATCCGCCTTCGCCTTCGCGGAAAAGATTCCCACGATGGTGGCGATCAATCCGAACGCTCGCAGCACAAGGGGGAACATGATGCCTTTGATACCGAACACCGGGAACAACGATACGCCGAGGATCATGGCGCCAATGTTCTCAGCAGCCGCGGACTCGAACAGGTCGGCACCGCGACCCGCGCAGTCGCCGACATTGTCGCCCACGAGATCAGCAACAACGGCCGGGTTCCGAGGATCATCCTCGGGGATACCCGACTCAACCTTCCCGACGAGGTCAGCACCGACATCGGCAGCTTTGGTGAAGATACCACCGCCCAGCTGCGCAAAGAGCGCAACCAGCGAGGCCCCGAAACCGTAGCCCACGATGAGCGAGGGGATCTCCTGAATCGAAAAGCCGAGCCACTCATAGATCAAGAACAGGATGCTGATGCCAAGCAGGGACATCGCAACAATGATGATGCCCGACACCGCGCCACCACGAAGTGCGATCTGAAGCGCCTGCGGAAGGCCGCGCTGTGCGGCTCCTGCTGCGCGGATGTTCGCCCGCACCGAGATTGCCATCGCAACGATGCCCGCAACCGCGGACGAAGCTGCACCGAACAAGAACGCGGCGGCGGTCTGCCATCCATGGCTCCAGCTTCCGGTCAGTCCGTACGCGAGCAGCAATACAACGGCCAGCAAGACGCTGATCAGACCGATGGTCCGATACTGGCGACGCATGAAGGCATTCGCGCCTTCACGGATCACATCGGATACGGCGACCATGGCCGGCGTACCGACTGGCTGACGAAGCACCCACCGGGCAAGCAGGCCCGCAAAGATGAGCGCGGCTATCGAGATACCGAACGCAAGCAGCGTGTACTCCATACGAATAAAAAAGACGTGCGACTCCTTAGTTGTGTACGTTGACCAGTGTAGAAAATCGGTACAAAGAAATCAATTGACTTATGAACTTTTTACTGTATATTCACCGCGGAGGCACCCATGCGAGAACTGATATGGGTCGGCATCAATGTCGACCCCCGAGAGACCTCGGAAGCGGACATTGAAGCAGCGCTGGAAGAAGAGCGCGCCCTACTCCGAGCGTACACTAACGTTTCGGGCAAGCGCGCACTGAGCACAACAACGATCTACCCGAACGGGACTCGGGTGACCACCTACCACGTCGACGACCACGCATTCGAGTTCATGGAGGTCACCACGCCAACCGGACAGGTCGGGTTCGGCGCCCGCGTCGCCAGCCACCAAGAGGGCAAAGCGGCAATTCCCGCCATGCGTACATGGTTCAGAGCGAACCAAGCCGCCCACGCCATTTCCGTGACGGTCTGGTCGCTCTCGATTCCGAGCTGATATACCAATCAGCTCGCACCCCGCCACGGCGGGGTTTATTCTATCTGCTTTGCATCTCCGGCGAGATCGATAACCTTCTGCGTCCGCTCCACCAGATGCCCCAGCTTTTTGTCGGAGCGCTCGAACGCGGACTGCGCATCGGAAAGATGATCGCCCAGCTTCCGAAAATCGGTCGCGAGCACGCTCGCATCCTTGATGACCACTTCAAGCTTCTTCATGAGGTCGCGCGTTTGTTTCTGCAGCTGCACATCCTTGAACCAGTGGATCACCGCAGAGAGCGTGATGTAGAGCGTGTTCGGTGATGCAAGATACACCTTCCGCTTGCGCGCATACTCGGCGACATCGTCGGCGGTCACATTCTGGATCACTTCGTAGTAAATGGACTCGGCGGGCATATACATGAGGGCCATGTCCACAGTGCCCTCGCCGGGAAGGATGTACTTCGTGGCGATCTCGTCGATACGCTTCTTCACATCGGATACGAAGGCCTTGCGATACGCCTGCCGTGCCGCATCCCCTTCAGCCTCGGTCATCTTTTTGAAATTCTCCCAGCTGAACTTGCTGTCGATGGGAAGCAAGAGGTCGTTCGGAAGCTTCACGACGGCGTCAACGATCTCTCCTGATGAGAACGCATGCTGTTCTTCGTATCCGCCATGCGGAAAATATTCGCGCAAGATCGATCCGAGCGTCAGCTCTCCCCAAGTCCCGCGAAGTTTCGGGGAGCGGAACATCTCCTGGAATGATGCAACGTCTTTCACCGATTCCTGCACTCGATGCACCGTCTCTCGGAGTTCGGTCATTCCCTGGGTGAACGACTGCACCTGCGAGAAGACCGAACGGGTCGCCTGCTCCGATGCCTGCCGGCTCTGCTCAAGCTGCTGCGTCACTTGCTGATGCAGTGCGTCGAGCCGTTGGGCAAGCATGAGCACTGACTGATCCGGCTCCGACGAACGCCGCGCCACAAGTCCCCGCGCGATGATCGCAAGGGCGACCGCAATGCCTACCAAGAGCGCAATAATGATGATGGTACTTGCCGTCATGAGCACATCACAACACGAAGCCTACTGGAACAACACCAGTATCGTAGCCATCGCGACGAACGACACCAGCGAGGCCGCCCCATTCAATGCCAGCAACGCGAACGGTTTCCCCTCCCAGAGCCACGACCCAGCTTGCGTCGTCACCACGAACCCGAGCCACACCCAGAATGCGAGAGCGATCGCATCGCCGACCGTCAGCGCCCCCCACAGGACCGCGAATTGCCCGAGCACGAAAGCCATAAGAAGCGCTGAAACGAATCCGATCCCCATCGCTTGTCCCGCCGACAGCGGCATCGAGCGCATCGCCTCATCGCTCAGCCCCTGCAGTCGTCGCCATCGCGCACCGAACAACGGCCCATACCAGAGATACCCGATCACCATATACGCCACCGCAGCAGCAAACACCGCCCAATAGTTCACCGTATTTAGCATGATTGCATCATGTTGTGTCGATACGATTGTATTCTACCCAATCTCCACGGGAATGGAAACGGCACAGCTCGGCGCTGTGATATACTATATTGTATATGGCATCAGCGAAGGGAACTCACATCCTTTTGATTGAGGATAACGCCTTAATGGCGCAGCTGCTTGCCGAAAAGATGACGAATCTCGGACTCGTCCCCCTGCATGCCGCATCGGGCGCGGCCGGCATTGAAGCGCTCACGCGAGAGAAGCCAACACTCATCGTCATCGACTTCCCGCTCACCGGGACGCCTGATGGCAAAGCGACCATCGAACAGATCCGTGCCAGCCATCCAGCAGACGAGCTTCCCATCCTCGGACTCTTCAGTGCCGAAGATACGGAAAATGTCGCCAAGGCAACCGATGCGGGGCTCACCGAGCACATCATCAAAACGGAGACCAACGTCGATGGCATCGCGGCGCGCATCGCCGAGATCGCACTCGGGAAAGCTCCCGAGCAAAGCCCCGCAGCACCCGCACCGGACGCCTCGCCAAAAAAGAAAGAAGCAGCTGCCGTAGTCCCCGCCAAACAAGTCGATGAGGCGGCCCTAGTTGCGCAGGCGCAAAAATTCAAAGAAGACATCGAGAAGCTCCTCAAGATGCCGGAAGCAGATGTGTCGATCATCCAGATTGTCGACAGTATGATGAGCTACGGCTACATGGCCCGCGCATCGGACATCCACCTCGAACCCTACGAGGACCGGCTCGTCGCACGCATGCGCATCGACGGCATTCTTCACGATATCTTCACATTCCCAAAGAGCCTTCACTCGGGAATCATCACGCGCATCAAGGTGCTTGGCGGCATGCGCACCGATGAACACCAGGCCGCACAGGACGGGCGGTTCCGCATGAGCGTCACCGACTCCGAAAAACAATTCGACGTGCGTGTAAGCATCGTCCCCACGTATTACGGAGAGAACGCAGTCCTGCGCTTGCTCGCCGAACAGACCACGATCGACTCGCTCGATGACCTCGCGCTCACCGAGGTCGACCGAAAAAAGATCCGGAAGGCAGTACAAACCCCGTACGGCATGATCCTCGCCACCGGCCCGACCGGCTCAGGGAAAACAACCACGCTCTACACGATCCTCAAGGAGCTCAATACGCGAGAGGTGCAGATCATCACCCTCGAAGACCCGATCGAATACTCCCTGGAGGGCGTCGACCAGATCCAGGTGAATACTCGCACCGGCCTCACCTTCGCCGCCGGTCTCCGGTCTATCCTTCGTCAGGACCCGAACGTCATCATGGTCGGCGAGATCCGCGACGAGGAGACTGCCTCCATCGCGGTGAACGCCGCCCTCACCGGACATAAACTGCTGGCGACCCTCCACACCAACGACGCCGCGACCACGCTCCCTCGCCTGCTTGATATGGGCGTAGAGCCATTCTTGGTCGCATCAACCGTGAATGTGGCCATGGGGCAACGTCTCCTCCGTATGATCTGTCAGCACTGCAAAGTCGCGCGTCGCATTACCGAGGGAGAATTCAACGCACTGAAAGAGAACATCCCCGCCGAGCTGCTCGACGACCACCACGACTTCTTTCAGGGGAAGGGATGCGAGGTGTGTCACAACTCCGGGTACCACGGCCGTATGGGCATCTACGAGATCCTAGAAATGAACGACTTCATCCGCGAAGCGGTCATGCGGCATGCGGACGCCGGCGAGATCAAGAAGATCGCCATCAAGAACGGTATGACAACGCTCCTCGAGGACGGCTTCCGCAAGGCCGTCGCCGGACTCACGACCATCGAAGAAATTCTCCGCGTCATCCATGAGTAAGCTCTCCGATCTCAACAACCTGTTCTTCCGTCTATCTCTGAAGGATAAGATGCTCTTCGCGCGCCACATGGAGATGATGACGCGGTCGGGCATGCAGATCCTCGACGCTCTCGAGATCCTCAAGCGCCAAACGACCAGTAAGCCGTTCATCCATGTTCTCGACGGCCTCATCGCCGATGTCCGCAACGGTCATTACCTGTCAGTCGGGATGGAACACTACCGAGCGATCTTTGGCGATTTCTTTATTAATCTCATTCGGGTCGGCGAGACCTCCGGAACACTCTCGGAGAATTTCCGCTACCTCGCCGCAGAGCTCGGAAAGAAAGGAGAGCTCCAAAAGAAGATCCGCGGAGCGATGGCTTACCCACTCATCATTCTCTTCGCAACGCTCGGCATCACCGGGATCCTATCGTTCGTCATTTTCCCGAAGATCCTCCCCGTTCTCAAAAGTCTGAACACCGAACTCCCCTGGACGACGAGAACCTTCATCGCGTCCTCGGAATTCCTGTACGCGTACGGGGGATACGTCTTTGCCGGGATGGCGCTCCTCGCGGTGGCGTTCTGGCTTCTGCTTCGCGTTGAATCGTTCCGCCTCGCTTGGCATCGATTCATTCTCGCCCTCCCGCTCATCGGGCGCCTCGCGACCGAAGTGAACATCATCAACATGGCGCGCACACTCAACCTCCTCCTCCGCGGAGGCGTAAAGATCGTGCAGGCCCTCGAGATCACCGCTGATACGCTCGGCAATCTGGTATATCGCAACGAAGTGCGGGCCATCGCCGAGGCGGTGCGTCGCGGAGAGCCTATGAGCAAGACCATGATCGACCACCCGCGCCTCTTCCCGCCCACCTTCTCCCAGATGTCCATGGTCGGAGAGAACACCGGGAAGCTCGATGAAACGCTCGTCTTCCTCGCCGACTTCTATGAAGGGGAGCTCGACGGATCCACCAAGAGCTTGAGCAACGTGCTTGAGCCGCTCCTTCTCTTGGTCATGGGCGGCGTGGTCAGCTTCGTAGCGCTTTCCATTATGACCCCGATCTACAAGATCACTCAGACGCTCGGCCGATGAAGCTCGACGCTCGCCATGTACCCATCGCCGGATTTACCGTCGTCGAGACGCTGATCGGTCTCGGCATTCTCGCGATCGTCAGCACCGGCGTGTACTTCTCATACGCCAGCGTCCTCGAGATCATCCAGTCCGCGCACTACAACAGCGGCGCGCTCTCCGTCATCGAGTCAGAAATCGAGACCGCCCGCAATATGCGCTACGAAGATATCGGCGTTGTCGGGGGAGTTCCGCCCGGTAAACTCCAACAAGAGAAAACCGTTTCGGTCGGCGGCGTCCCTTTCACGCTCCACACCTACGTTCGCAATATCGACGACCCCTTCGACGGGACGCTCGGCGGTTCGCCGAACGATACCGCGCCGGCTGACTATAAGATCGTCCAATTCCAGGTCACCTGCGACACCTGCTCCCGATACCAGATCATCTCCATGGCGACCTACATCGCCCCCAAGAATCTGGAGAGTACATCGAAGAACGGGAACCTGTTCATCCGCGTCTTTGATGCTGCAGGGGCCGCGATCCCAGGGGCGACCGTGCATGTTACGAACGCCTCTGTTACTCCGGCGATCGACCTGACCGACACCACGAACAATGATGGGCTTTTACAGCTCGTCGACATCGCAACCAGCTCTGCCGGATATCGCATCACCGTCCAGAAAGATGGCTACAGCAGCGATCAAACCTACGCCCCCGGCGCGCCGGCGAACCCGCTCCAGCCCGACGCGACCGTCGCAACCCAACAACTCACGATCACAAGTCTCGCGATCGATCGTGTGAGCACCCTCTCCGTTCAGGCGCGCGATCAGGTATGCACACCCGCAGGTGCGTTCTCATTCCTGATGACCGGAACGAAACTCATCGGAACGAGTCCGGATACGCCGAAATATTCGGCAACCACCACGACATCCGCATCGGGTATCGCATCACTCTCCGCCGTAGAGTGGGATACCTACACATTCCGCCCAACCGACACGACTCGAGACATCGCGGGAGCCATTGCGTCTCTCTCACTGACGATCGACCCAGCAACTGACCACGCCCTGGCCTGGATGGTGGCGTCGCGCTCCGGCAATGCGCTGCTCGTATCGGTAACGGATCAAAACGGTCAACCACTCAACGACGCGACCGTTCGAGTCACGGGAACCGGATACGACCGAACACGCACCTCCGGCTACGGCTCGATCCTACAAACGGATTGGCCTGCAGGGTCCTACACATTCGCAAGCGACTTTTTGGATGTCTCCGACCCGCAACAGCTCACCCTCCTCTCGCAGGGAGGTTCATACGCCAGCGCAAGTCTTGAGTGGCTCGAATCGGAATCGATCGATCTCGGCACATCAAGCATCACCTTCCAGGATTTGCAGTGGAACCCGACCAGCCAGCCCGCACCGACCGGAGCGGAGAGCCTCACATTCCAGGTCGCCGCGAACAGCGACAACGCAACCTGGACGTGGGTCGGCCCCGACGGCTCCCCGACCAGTTTCTTCACTACGCCCGGACAAGCCATCCCCGGCTTCCTCGCGGGAAATCGCTACTTCAAATATCGCGCGTATCTGAGTACTGCGGACGCAGCCTACACTCCTTCGCTCACCGACGTCGCGCTCGGGTTCTCATCCGGCTGCGTCCCGACCGGACAGGCATACTTCAACGGCATCAGCGCCGATACGGTGACCGTTGAGATAACCCGCCCCGGATACCAACCCCTCACAACGACCGCAGCAATCAGTAGCGCATGGCAACGTATCGTTCTTTCTCTGGCTCCATGAACCGAACGAGCGGGTTTACCCTCATCGAGCTCCTGATCGGCATTGCGCTCACAACGCTTGCGCTCGGCTTTGTGACGCTCTTTACGCTCGACATCTCAGGCTTCGGAACGGACCTCAACACGCGCCTCGAAACCGAGCGCGAACTCGACATGACCCTGCGCGCCATGATCTCCGAGATCCGCTCCATGGGTCCAGGGGAGAATGGGGCATACCCCGTCGCCACCGCAACGGGAACAACGCTCACCTTCTTCAGCGACATCGACAACGACGGCTCGTTCGAGCAGGTGCGCTACTTCTTGGATGGCACAACGCTCAAGAAAGGCATCACCGAGGCAACGGGAACTGAGCCGGCGCAGTACCCGCCTGCAAACGAAGTGACCAGCGAAGTTGTGCACTGGCTCGTCCCTGGGACGATATTCACCTATTACGCTGCGGGGCTACCATCAGAGATCGGACCGCTCCCGAGTCCGACCGACGTCGCGAAGATCCGCCTGATCACGATCACGGGCACTACGGATCAGGACCCGACAAAACCACCGCTCCCCTCAACGCTCTCGATCACCGTGACCATCCGAAATCTACGAGGTGACATATGACGAACACATCCCGCACACACCAATCTGGGCAGCTGTCGATGTATGTGCTCATCTTTAGCGCCGTTTCACTGATCGTACTCTCGGGGTTCGTCCTCTGGGCTGATGCGAACATGAGAGCGGTCTTTCGAGACACCGACCGCGCTCAAGCATTCATGTCGGCTGAAGCGGGCATCGAGTATTACCGATGGCATCTCGCACACGCACAGACCGACTACCAAGATGGAACCGGAGGCGCCGGCCCCTATGTGCACACCTTCAACGATAAGGACGGAAACCCGGTCGGATCGTTCTCACTTGAGATCGCGGCTCCGCCGGTCGGATCGACCGTTGTTGGTATCACCTCGACCGGAGGCGTCGCAGCGAACCCCGGCATCACAAAGATCATTGAAGCAAAGATGGCGATACCGTCGTTCGCAAAATACGCAGCGGTCATCGGCGGAAATGTCCGCTTCGGCGCCGGAACCGAATTGTATGGCCCGATCCACTCGAACGGAGGCATCCGCATGGACGGCATTTCACACAACCTGGTCACCAGCTCGACTACAACCTACGACGACCCTGATCATAGCGGCGGTGTCGAGTATGGCGTGCACACGCACATAGCCCCTACCGATCCGCTTCCGGTCGGCTCTCCCCCCGCGCCACCGCCGTCCCGGTCGGACATTTTTATGGCAGGACGCGAGCTCGGCGTCCCCTCGGCAGATTTCGTCGGCATGACACAGAATCTGGCCAACATGAAAGCCGATGCCATCGCAAACGGATTCTATCGTGCGGGCATCACTGCGCCCGGGTATGAAGTCGTCTTCAACACCAACGATACCTTCACACTCTATCGCGTTGACTCGACCGTCACACCACCATCAGGATGCACGAACTACCTCAGCCAGTCAGGATGGGGGACCTGGTCGGTGAATACCCGAACCAGTCTTGGCACCTTCCCGCTCCCTACAAATGGCATCATCTTTCTCGAGGATGACGTCTGGGTGCGCGGGCAGATCAATACCGCACGCGTAACGGTCGCCTCGGGTAGGTTCCCCGAAAACCCATCGACGTATAGCAGCATCGCGGTCGCAAGCGACCTTGCCTACACCAACTATGACGGCTCGGACACGCTTGCGCTGATATCGCAAAATAACATCAACATCGGCATGGTCAGCGATACCGACCTTCGTGTTGACGCTGCGCTCATGGCGCAAAACGGCCGCGTCGGTCGCTATTACTACCGACCGCCCGGCGGTGGCTTGAATCGTTGCTCACCCTACCACACCCGAACACGCATCACGAGTTTCGGCATGATCGGCTCTCGTGAGCGCTACGGATTCGCCTATACAGATGGGACCGGATACCAGGATCGCGTCATCATCTACGATGCAAACCTGCTGTATAGCCCCCCGCCCAGCTTCCCACTCACTGCGGACTACTACACTCCTATCTATTGGAACGAGGCGAAGTAGTGTGGATAAAAAAGCCCACGCTCAGATCGCAGTGCGGTATACTAGAAGGGAATGGTCGATATCGCTGGGTCGCTCCATGCATGGCGCCTCAGCCAATACTCTGCTTCGTAATCTGTGTACTAATTACCACCTCATGAAAGGAATCATCAAAAAGAGTCCGAAGGGCTTCACCCTTATCGAGATCCTTGTCGTTATCGGTATCATCGCCATTTTGGCGGCAGTCGTCATCGTGGCTTTGAACCCCGCCCGTCAGTTCGCGCAGGCGCGCAACACGCAGCGCTGGAGCAACATCAACACGATCCTGAACGCGGTCGGTCAGCGCATGGCAGACAACCGGGGTCTCTGGACCTCCGGCAGCGGCTGTCCCTCCTCGCTCCCGTCGACATTCACGATCGTCGGCTCTGGGGCAGGCAACACGAACCTGGGCGGCTGTCTCGTTCCTGACTACGTCTCCACGATGGTCGTAGACCCGACCACGGGCGCGTCCGAGGCATCGACCGGATACCAGATCATGCGCGCCGCGAACGGCCGCATCACGGTACAGGCACCCTATGCGGAGCTCGGAGAGACCATCTCCGTCTCTCGCTAAGACCTCCCGTTCTCGAAACAAACCGCGCCCACAAGGCGCGGTTTGTTCGTGGTATACTCATACTGATGAAATGGACCCTCGCGATCATTGGCATCGTGTACGCACTATCATCGATCGTGCATGCCGCACCCTATACGGAGTTCGCCCCCGACTACGCCCAGAGCCTTCTCGTCGCATCTTCTGAAACGCCATCTGAAGTCTTCCTCCCGCTGAACGACCACTTCAGCGGAATGGATCTTTGGCTCAGCAATGCGGGTAATCCCGGAGATGCCACCTTCGCACTTTTTAATCCGTCCGGAACACTGGTAGGCGAGCGCGCAATCACCATCCCGGCGATCGCCGACAGCGAAACGGGTGCCCGTGTTCATGTGGCGCTCCCCGCGCAAATAGCAGTGAGCGGGAACCAGGCATACCGCATGCGCATTACCGCAACCGAACCGCACCTCCGCCTGTACTATGCGACCGCACAGAAACTCCTCGCTCACAACGGCGCCCCCCTGCCTGCGTATACGAACGGTATCGCCCGCCTCGGCGATGAAGATACGAGCTTTAGCTTCCTCTATGCTCTCTACGAGAGCACCGAGACGACCCCGCCGCAAATCTCCGGGGTTACTATCACTCAGATAAACCCGACGCAAGCGACCATGGCGTTCTCTTCGAACGAGCCCGTTGACCGCCGCATCGAATACAACACCGCCTCACTCGACTGGACCGGCCAATACGCTTCATGCCTCACCGGCGTGCAAACATGCACAGCAACTCTCGCGGTCACACAAGGAACCTACACGTACACCCTGACGATCCGCGACTCCTGGGGAAACCAATCATCGGCAACCGGAACATTCACGATCTCTGGAACCGAGCCGTCCCCGAGTCCGACACAGAATCCGTCACCAACCGGATCCCCGACGCCGACCACCAGCCCAACACCAACTCCCACCCCCGATACAGCAGTCCCCATCATCACGAATGCTCGCACGGTTACCATGACGCCAACGAGCGCCACATTCGCGTGGACCACCAATGAGCCGGCCACAAGCACCGTCGTGGCACAGCTCACTCCACTGCTCATTACGGTCGGGGGGAACAGCGACGCAACGCTCGAACTCGAGCACTACATTACCGTCAACAATCTACCCCCGGACACCTACCTCCGGGCGACCATTACTTCGAATGACGCGAGTGGGAACGCCGGGAAGACCACACTGAACATTCTCACCCCGAAAGAGCTCGCAGTGACACCGACGCCCTCCACCCCTCCGCAGACGACCCAAGCACCGATGCCAACACCTTCAGCGCTGGCAGCCAGCGATACCGGCGGCCAGCCAAATATCCAATGGCCCCCAGCCGCACCGGGGCAGCCGACGAACGAGTATCGCATCGACGTGTTCGATGGGAGCGGGAACCTCGTCAGAAGTGTTGCTGTGCCCGCAGATCAATATACGGCAACGCTTCGAGACCTTCCAGATAGTGAATATCGGGTTATTGTATATGCAAATCATGGCGGGGCCTTCGAAAAGGTCGCCCCGCCCACCACCGTGCGCGTCCACAAGCCCTCGCCCATTGAGCGCGTCAGCGCGACAGCACCCTACGCGCTCGCAAGTGTTGCGATCGCCATCGGTATCACCATCGGCGTCCTGAAACTGCGAAGGCCGAAGAATCCTGCCGCGATCCCGGCGTCGCCTCCGAACCAGTCGGGTGGTGCACAGCCGAATCCTCCGCCGGTCGGATAACGATAAACCGCCTCTTGTACGCGGTAAGAAATACCTCGAGCGCGATGAGGCGTCGCCCTTCACGCTCATGCATTTCCTCGGGATCATTGAGCGCGACCAATCCGTCAAAAAAACCCGTCACCACAACGATGTGCCCGCCGCCGCGGTGCGGGTCGAGCCCACTGTAGACGCTCGCGAGCACGGGTCCGCGAGCAAGCTCACTGAGCAGAAGACCCCATGCCTCCGCAGCATCTTTCGGGATGGGGGCCTGTTCGGCGTGATCGGCATTGAACCCTTCATAGCCGTACTCGCGCGCAAGATTCACCAGACCGCGGTGAGACCACCCAACCCCCGGGATGTAAGCGCCGATCGCCCGCCCCCGCGCAAGAAGCTCGTCGACAGTCGTAGCACAACGACTTCCCGTGACGCGGTGCCAGAAGTCCATCACCATTTTGAGGGACGTGATGCCGCACCCGCGGGCACGCCATTCATGATCCCCGAGATCGGTATACTGCGATGAAAAGGGGACGTCGTGCGAGATCATGGCGTACGGATACCGCGATAGAGTGGACCCAACCGGATTCGAACCGGTGACCTCCTCATTGCAAATGAGGCGCTCTAGCCAGCTGAGCTATGGGCCCAAATGAGAACGGGACAACGCAACTGCGTTGCGCTCGCTCGAACACCGGGCACACACGTATTCCTGTATGAGCCCAGAGACACCCAGCATACCAGAAAAGTTGCAAAATACCAGCTTTCGGGTTATGATTTCCCAGCTATGGGCGACTAGTTCAGTGGTAGAACGCTGTCCTGATAAGACAGAGGTCGAAGGTTCGATTCCTTCGTCGCCCACAAGGGACGACACGGATGCCGTTTGGCATCCGTGTCGTCTGCATTATGAACAGACGAGGGAATCGAAGGCCGGAGCGATGCGCCACCTCGAGTGGCGCCGCGAGGCCGTGCCCAGCTCGACTGCCGACAGGCAGGGCCGAGGCGTGTGACGACGCGCCGAGAGCCGAGGGCGATTCCTTCGTCGCCCACCCTCATCAGGAAACCGGCCTATGGCCGGTTTCCTGCAAAACCTTGCCAAAACCACGCTGACATGGTAGTATTGCATTACTCATATGACCGACACGAAGACACTCACTTCGGTCAATAAGGCCCTCAAGGAGAAGTTCAAGGGCCGAAAAATCGTGTTCGGAAAAGGATCTGTCGGCGCGAAAGTTGTAGTGGTAAGCGAGATGCTTGGCGCCCATGGCGAGAAGGCAGGTGCCCCGCTCGGCGGCCCGCACGCGAAGCTGCTCAATAAGCTCCTGCGCGACGCGGGAATCGACCGCCGCAAGGTATATGTCACGAACGTGGTAAAGTATCGTCCGGAAGAGGACAAGCTCCCAACCCCAAAGGAGATCAAAAGCCATGCAACCTTCCTGAAAGAAGAGATCCGGACCGTGAACCCGGAGATCGTGGTCACGCTCGGCAACCTTGCGCTCAACGGTGTCGGGCTTCGGATTCCCGTGGAAAACGTCCACGGCCGCACATTCCCGCTGGGCGGATACCGCCTGCTCCCGACGTTCCACCCCGAGCGCGCGCTCCGCGACCCGGACGCGAAGGTGTTGCTCGAAGCAGACTTTGCGAAACTCAAAGAACTCTTCAAGCTCCCGAAGCAGGAAGCAAACTAATCAGTTTCTTGGTGTTGCCGTGACTCAACAAGCCGCGATATGACGCGGCTTGTTCGTCGGTTGTACCGCTAACAACCCGCCGAATCATCCGCCGTTTCGTGGTTGTCCGTAGAACCCGATGGTCGGGAAAATGCACCCAGCCGAGAAAGTCGATACCGGAGGCGAGAGTCGTGATAGATACTTTTTTTGGATGCAGATTGAGCTTCAATCGCTCACTGAGAAAGGCGCCGACCCTCGGGAGCAGTTCTTCCAAATAACCCTTGTCCTGATGCAAGAATACAAAGTCATCCGCGTAGCGGATATAGTGCTTGGTCTTGAGTTGTCGTTTTGCGAACTGATCGAACTCATTCATGTAGATGTTCACGAGAAGCTGAGAGGTGAGGTTGCCCAAGGGTAAGCCGGGTGAGAAGCTCTCGATGATTTCGGATAAGAGACCGAGAGTATCAGGGTCGGAGATGTGCGCTTCTAGGATGTCGTTCAGAATGCCATGATCGATGCTGGCAAAGAACTTCCGAATATCACATGTTAGCACCCAGCAGGTACGGGTATGATTTTTGCTGACCTGGCAGGCAAAGGCGCGGAACCGGTTCAGCGCTCGATGCGCCCCCTTGGCGACTCGGCAAGAATAGGAATCAGCAATGAACTTCCCGTCAAAGAATGGATAAAGCACTCGGTAGAGCGCATGATGTAGGAGGCGGTCGCGAACAATGGTCTTACTTATATCGCGAGGCTTTGGGTCATTGATGCGGAATTTGAGATATGGACTATGGTGGTAAGAATCGGTGACGAGGTCATCATGCAAAGTGAGGATGGCATCCATCAAGCCAAGGCCGAACTCTTGTACATCGGGCTTGGTCTTTTTGCCGCGCACGAATTCCTGCCATGCACCGAGCAAGTTCTCGACGGAAGTGATAGTATCAAAACTATGAAGACCCCCCCCCAACCAGACCTTGCCAATCATTCAAAAACTGATTGACGCCTATAAAATCTGGCACATCTATCGGCTCCAGTTCAGCAAAGAATTGCGGCATAGTCTCGGAATAAAAATCGATTCGCTTTTTATTGTCATCATAGAAAATATCTTCACGGCGACCTATCGTCAACCCGGACAAAAGGACGGATACTTGAAGCGGGCATCCACAGCACTCGATGCACTCAAGTTCTTCCTGCGGATTTGCTGGGAATTCCAAGCATTGAACGATAAGAAGTATATCGCCCTTTCACTAAAACTCAATGAGATTGGGAGGATGTTGGGTGGATGGCAAAAGAAAACAATAACCCCGTAAGGGGCTATTGTGTGAAGAGACTGGCGAGACACCACCTGATTGCCGCCGTTCCACTCGTTCGGGTTGTCCACCGAGTTGGCATTCACGTTCCAGTCGCCGTAGTCGACGTTCCAGTTCGCGTACACGGCCCAGATGCGTACGAAGTGCCGTCCGCGCCACTGTCCCTTGGTTCCGGTTGCCCGGCCTCTTGAGACTGTATCGTATTCGGCATGTGGAATGCCCTAGCACTCCGCACCAAGTATCTTCATTTTTTAGGCTCCGGTATCATCTAAGTATGCACGCCTAGAGTTCGGCCGCCGGAAGCCGTGACCGCCGGCAGATTCGCCTACTATCCGCTGAAAATATATCAAATACTTCTGAAAATAAAAAGACCGGTGCGGATAAACCGCACCGGTCCGAGGGCTGAGCAATCAAGCCCCCAAGCCCTACTTGCGAGACACCACCCGACCGCCGCCGTCCCACTCGCCCGGGTAGTCCACCGAGTAGGCAAACACGCGCCAGTCGCCGTAGCCGACGTGCCAGGACGCGCACACGGCCCAGGGGTTGCCGTTGGCGTCTGAGATGTAGAAGATGTTCCATCGACCATCGGTCAGCAGGGTGCCCGGCTGGCCGTGACCCTGAGCTTTCAGGCACTCCCAGAGGGAGGCCAGGGTTGTCTGCGCTTGAGTGCCCAGCTCAGCGAGAATGGGAGCATCCAGCGAGCTTCGAGTGAGCGTGGAGAAGACCAGCGTGGTGGCGGGAACATTCACCTCCACCTTGGCCAGGAAGTGCTTCTTGAAGTTGTCGCCGAGATAGCCGATACGGACCGCTGCCTTCTTGGAAGTGCCGACCTTGAAGTGGTCGCTGGCGGCGAAGCGTTTCACGGCGGGGACGGGATTGGTGGTGACGAGATGGAGGAGATTGGCCGCCTTGAGGACCAGCTCACCGGACAAGAGCTTCTTGGGGCCATCCTGTCCCGCGAGCTCCACGAGCTTCTTGACCATGGCATTCAACTGCCCGGCAGTGTACGGAGCGGATGCGAATTCGCTCATGACTGTCTCCTTGCGCTTGGTTGCGCGTGTACGTCCCTCTTGCCCGAGGTCGGGGCCGCACAGTGCGGTGATACTTCGTTTTCAAACAACGCAGGGACTGATGTCACCCCGCATGTTAAGTATACTCTATTTTTCAGGAAAGTCAAACTTCGCCCTAAGAATGGCTGATACTAGCCGCTCTTTCTGGCAAGGACATTCTTGGCGGCGACAACGATGCGCTCTGCCGTAAGCCCAAATGCGTTCATGAGCTCCGCGGGAGCACCGGACTCCCCGAATCGGTCCCCGATACCGACAAATTCAATCGGCACCGGATAGACCCGCGCAAGCATCTCTGCGACAGCAGACCCCATCCCACCGGCGACCTGGTGTTCTTCGGCGGTGACCACCGCCCCACACCGCCGCGCAGCAGAAACCACTGCGCCCTCATCCATCGGCTTGATCGTGTGATTGTTCAGCACGGTACAGGCAATACCTTCGCTCGCCAGTAAATCAGCGGCCACAAGCGCCTCGTGCACCAGTATCCCGCACGCAATGATCGCAACATCATCGCCCTCTTGCAGTGCATGCGCGCGGCCGATCTCAAAGGGAGTCTGGTCGTCCGTAATCACTGGGCTTTTCTCCCGTCCGAGACGGAGGTAGGCAGGCCCCGCGGTCTCGGCAATGGCACGCGTTGCCTTCCGCGCCTCGATCGCATCGCACGGGACAACGACCGTCATGTTCGGTAGAACGCGCATCAGTGCGATGTCTTCGAGGGCTTGGTGCGTAGCCCCATCGGGGCCAACGCTGATGCCCGCGTGTGCGCCGACCACCTTCACCGGCACATCATTGAGACAAATGTTCGTTCGTATCTGCTCGTTGTTCCTGCCGGGGCTGAATGTGGCATAGCTCGCGATAAATGGGATCTTTCCTGCAGCCGCGAGGCCGGATGCGATGACGGCAAGATTCTGCTCCGCAACGCCAACCTGAATGAAACGCTCGGGGAATCGCTCGGCAAACCAGTGGCTCCGGGTCGACTCGGTAAGATCGGCGCACAAAACCACCACCCGCTCATCCCGTTCGCCGGCATCAACAACTCCCTTCCCATACCCGTCCCGCGTCGGAACCATGTCTAGCGGGGCGGCCCGGGAACCAATTGTGTTTCTAGGTGTGCTCATACGATGAACAAGGCAACCGTCCTCATGCATCCCACCATAGTCAGCGCTATCGTGGGACGATCAGGCTACTTGCTCTGTCCCCAGATGATTCCTGCAACTACCAATACAGCGACACCGATAAGTCCGAACAAAAGACCGGTACTCATGATGCTCTCCACCTCCTTTCGCCGTGCATGATCATGCCATGAAATATGCGAAACCTACTCCATACTGGGATAGCACGCGCCACATATAGCCTTTTGCGCATCGCGCGACACCCCCCGCACAACGAGCGCACGGCACACGGTGCGCTGGCCTTCGCTCGTGCAGGCGTCGCCACTCCCAGGACTTGCGAATGAGCCGGACACATCGATCCCGAATACGCTAGGCGCGGCGGGAAGTCCGTCCATGATGCGCGCGTAGAGCTGTTGCTTCTGAACACGCGACACGCCGCTTTCCTCGATCGAAGTCAGGATGAATGCCATCCGCTGCTGAGATGCCTGGTGCGTGGCGCGCGCCTGGAAATACTGCCAACCCCCAAACACAAATGAAACGCCGGCAAACAAGAACATCGTCAACGGGAAGAGCATTCGTTTTTCCATATCAGCGAATAAAACATTGCACGCATGCGGTTTGCTCGATAGCTGTCTGAAGCGCCACCGCATGTTCGCATGAAACGCCAGCATCCCGCTCGCGCACGCACTGTGCATTCGCACCTGCGAGCGAGCGAGCGAGAGCGATACATTGAGAACGAGCCGCCTCAGTGCACGCCTCCGCGGAAACCGTAGTGTCGGCGCTCGAACGAGAGAGGTCGATCACCGGAGGAGGAGTGGCGAATGATGCAAACGCGGCATCCACGATCGACGCCTTCGCCGCCGGACCGATATTGGCACCCTCGACCGCACCGAGAATGCGATATGCCTGCTCATACGCAAACCCACGCGCATTCCCCGCCTCGATGTTCTTGTACACTCCAAAACCCAGCGAGAACACCGAAACGAGTACCGAGAAGATCATGGTAAGGTCGCGGAGCATCCCGTTAGAGTCCAAAAAACAATACGGCACGGAAGACCGCTGGAACATAAGTCGAGTTGCCGATGCCTGATGTCATAGCTTGCTTGTTGGACTCTAACGGGATTATTGATGTTCACTCTGTATCGTACCACGAAGCGTCCGCAACTCGGCAAGGAATCGCTTGGCCTCATCCGCCTTGGGAGGCACCCCGTGCCATGTGTAATCGAACTCGATCTCTTTCACTCCTTTTCCCGGGATCGTATGCGCAATAATGACGGTCGGCTTCTCGAAGATGGCCTTCGCCTGCTGAATTGCATCCACGAACGCCTCGATGTTGTGGCCATCGACCTCGAGCACATGCCAATTGAACGCCTCCCATTTCGCTCGCAGCGACTCCAGCGGCATGACCTGCTCGGTCATGCCATCGATCTGGATATTATTGCGATCAATAATGCCCGTGAGATTCGAAAGCCGCTCCTTGCCGGCGAACATCGCCGATTCCCACACCACACCCTCGTCCTGCTCACCGTCGGACATGAAGCAGTATGTCCGCCAGTACGCACGGTCCATCCGCGCCGCCAGCGCCATACCAACGGCCTGCCCAAGACCCGATCCCAACGGGCCGGAAGTCGTCTCAAGACCGGGAAGCCGGGAGCGCTCGGGATGCCCCTGAAGGCGGCTCCCCAGCTTCCGAAGCGTCTTCAGCTCCTCGATCGGGAAATACCCTGCGTGCGCCATGGCAGCATACCGGACGGGAGTGATATGCCCGTTCGAGAGCACCAAACGATCCCGCGAGGAAAGGTCAGGGTTCTCCGGATCGTGGTTAAGCACGTGAAAATACATGGCGGTGAAGATGTCTGCCATACCCAACGGCCCTGCGGTATGCCCCGAGCCCGCCGCAACAAGCATCTCAATAACGCTCTGGCGGATCTCGTTCGCCTTCAGCTCGAGCTCTTGCACCTTCTTTTCAGAGATATATTCGGACATCAGTTGAGCGGACTCGCAGCACTCGGAAACGAAGCAGGTCGCCGGATATGAATGCTCACAATGCGGCAGCCGCTGCTAGGACGTGCATGACAAGAGAGTTCGTATAGCCGAATTCATTGTCGTACCAGCTGTACACAGCGCACAGATCGCCGTCCACAACCTTGGTCAGTGATAGATCCGCGATCGCGGCATGCGGGTCACCGATGATATCCGACGACACCAGCTGGTCACGGGTCACCGTAAACACGCCGCTCCATCGCGGATCCTTTGCGGCACTCTCGAGCACCGTATTGATCTCTTCGGGGGTCGTCTTTCGCTTTGCGAGGAAGGTGATCGCGGAAATGGACCCGGTAAGGATCGGGACTCGAAGGGACATTCCATCAAAATGACCGTCCATACCGTCGACAACACGGGCTACTGCGATCGCCGCGCCCGTACTCGAGGGCGTGATATTCGCCGCCGCTGCGCGCCCTCGGCGAAAGTCGTGTCCCTTCGTCGGCCCATCGATTAGGCTCTGTGTCGCGGTATATCCATGGACGGTATTCAAGAACGCCTTCTTGATGCCGAGGCCCTCCTGCAATATCTGAATGACCGGGGAAGCGGAATTCGTCGTGCACGACCCATTGTTCGACAGCGTGCACGTCTTAAGCTGGTCGGTGTTCACCCCGACCAGCACTGTACGGGCATCCGGGCCATCGTCATCCTTTGCAGGCGCAGTAAGAACGACCCGCTTGGCACCCGCGGTCAGATGCACCCGCGCCTTCTCATAGCTCTCAAAGACGCCCGTCGCCTCGACGGCGATATCGACGCCGAGATCACCCCACGGGAGAGCCGCGGGATCCTTCTCCTGAAGAAAGAGGAAGCGCCGACCCCCGGCTACAAGCCACGTCTTTCCGTCGACTTCCTCCACGGACACGTCGTGCTGATACCGCCCGTATGCGGAATCGAACCGAAGCAAGTACGCTAGGTTCTCGGGGTCCCCCAGATCATTGATGGCAACGATATTAAGCTCCGACTTGGTAAGTGCAAGCTTGAAGAGCGCCCGCCCGATACGCCCGAACCCATTTATCGCGATATTCGCCATACGGCCATTTTACCATGGTAGCGCAGAAAAACGCCCCGCCTTATGAACAGGCGGGGCAAGGGCGATGATCGCGCCGGGCGCAACTCTGAACAGATTGTTCTCTCGCTTCACCGGAGGCGTCGGCGTCGGACTCGGGTTCGGAACCGGGCCCGGGGATGGAACGAGGTCCGGGAGCGGGGCGCGAACCGGAGGTCTTGGAAGTACCATCGGCCACCCCTTGTTTCCGAGGTATACGAATGGACCGCAGGCCGGAGTGCTTCTTCCCTCATCCCGCTCCGCGCACAGCTGGACTCCAGTAAGACGATACACCGGAACGCACGCGCTCTCCTCGTCGCACGCGAGGAGGAATGTGTGCTCCCACGTTTCCTCGGCACCCCCGCGCCCCTGGTAGACGACTTCGACCTCAAGGCTTTCGGGAACGGGCCACGGGATCCCCACAACACTGATGATGCGAGAGGGCACATACACAGCGGTGAACCGCTTCACCGCTACCCCTTCGGCCATGAAACGATCGTCGGAGATGACGCCGTAACTCCCGCGGTCTCCATGCGACATCGCAAGGCGATGCGGATGCACTCCGAAGAGCATCCACGCAAGAACCGCGGAAAGAAGTATCGCCCCAGCTGCAACGCCGGAATCAAGCAGGGTTCCCACAAAACGCTTCAGCGAGAGCGACTTCACGAATGCTCGCGGGGCCATCACAGCCCGCGCAAGCAGGACAATGAGGCACCCTCCAAGGAGGGCAAGAGCTCCAAGTCCTACCATCAAACGGACCATGAGTCACCTCCGCAAAGCGATAACAAAGAACGACTATCGGGATGCGGAAGAATGGCATGCTACACGGCTTTCGTCAAATTCCGCAGAAACGACCTCCGATGAAGGGGGCAGGGGCCATGCTCGCGGAGTCTCGCATAGTGGAGACGCGTGGGGTATCCCTTGTGCTGCTCGAATGCGTAGAGCGGATATTCATGCGCATACACGGCCATCATGCGATCTCGGTGGACTTTCGCCAATATGGACGCGGCGGCGATAGCCCAAATCTTCCGGTCACCCTTCACAACCGCTCGCTGCGGCAGATCGATGCCGCGGAGTATCTTGTTTCCATCAACCAACACCACCGGGGTGGGGCTCACGGAAGCGAGCGCTTGCACCGCCTCCCGCATGGCGTCGCGACTCGCTTGATAGATGTTCACCTCATCAATGACAGCGGGGTCGCGTACACCGATATGCCACCGAAGGCCGGATTCGCGTACCAGCGCATCGGCGTACCGCTCGCGCTGGTGGGGAAGGAGCGCCTTGGAGTCCCGGAGCTTCGAAAGCTCCCGGTGCGCACGCTCATAGAATCCCGCATCGACAGCAAGCGCACACACAACCACCGGACCGGCGAGACATGCCATGCCAACTTCATCGACGCCAATAATAGTGCGGTGACCTTCTGCGCACAAATTGCGTTCGAGCGTTTTCCGCGGTACCGTGACCATGTTCTTTTGCAGTATGCGACCGCCTGCCACACAGTCAATCGTGTCGCATAATAAATCGGAGGCCCCATGGAAGAAGACCCGCCTCCCTCGAAAGGTTGGCCCTGGGCACATCTTCCCTTCGTTGCTCAAGGAAAAGCTAGCTGCGATTCGTGCCTCGGAACATCACGCGTCCGGCATGGAGTTATTCCGCTTCGCTGGACCAAGTACGCCCGCCGCGCGGACCGAACAATGGATCAGCGCCACGTGTACTTGTGCGACTACTGCACGTGGCCCGATGGCGCCCTTCTGACGGCGACCAGCACTGACGGGTCATACTCATTCCTTCGATCAAGCCACGCATCGCGCCCTCAAGTGGTCGTTATTGTTCCGCGGACCGCATGGTTGCACTGATCCAACCGACTCATTCCTGGGTCGGTTTTTCGTCCCACTTCCGTGTGTACTCATATGCCGCGATACCGAACGCGATAGCAACATTGAGTGACTCCTTTGCGCCACGCATCGGTATGCTGACAACCTCATCGAATAGATTGTGCGACGCGACCGGCAGGCCGGCAACTTCATTTCCCACGATAAGCGCCATCGGAAATACCGGCTGAAACGCTCGATAGTCAACAGCACCCTCCGTCCGCTCAAGTGCGACGATCCGTATCCCCTCCCGCCGTAAGCGCTCGATGCAGTCCTCGAGACGGTCAATGCGACTCCACGGAACAACCGCCTCCGAACCAAGCGCCGTTTTTGCGATGCGTTCGGGGTGAATATCCGGCCCTGGCGTAAATCCGGTGAGCCAGACCCTCCCCGCCCCTACCGCATCGGCCGTCCGGAATAGAGCGCCCACATTTAAAATGCTGCGAACATTATACGCAACGACCTGCAGACGGGGTGTTACCTGTGCGGAGGACATATCGTTGTTCATGGTATCATAGTATTGAACACTAACCCTCTCATCATATGATCGAGAAACTCCAGAAGCAGCTGCAGGTTGGCGGTTGGCTGGTTGTAGCGGTGCTCGCACTTTCTGCGGTGTGGCTGGGACAATCCATCGACCAGACCTCCCGCACCGGCAACGTCGGCGATATCATCACGGTCAGCGGTACGGGCACCGTACGCGCGGTCCCGGATATCGCGGTCGCAGACCTCGCTATTAGCGTAGAAGGCTCGACCGCAGCGTCGGCCCAAACCGAAGCAAACCGACGTTCCAAGATGGCGATCGACTACCTCAAAAAGGCGGGTATCGATGAAAAGGACATAAAGACCAGCGGGTACAACATCTACCCCCAGTACGACTACGCTGACGGACGAACCCGCATCCGTGGATACCAGGTGACGCAGTCCATCACCGTTAAGATCCGGGATATGGATACAACGAACACCATCCTCGATAAAGTCGTCGATGCGGGAGTGAACCAGGTCAACAGTCTTCGCTTCGAGATCGACGAGCCGGATCAGCTGAAGAGCGAGGCTCGCGCGAAGGCGATTGCCGATGCCGACGCAAAGGCCCAGGAGCTGAAGCGCCAGCTCGGTGTCCGTCTCGGAAAGATCGTCGGATTCAGTGAGAGCGGCAACGCTATGCCGATCCTCTATGGGCGTGGTGGCGGAGCCGCCGATATAAAGGTCTCCGCGGTCCCCGCTCCCGAGCTCCCGGCCGGCGAGAACGAGATCACGATCAATGTGACGGTCACCTATCAGCTCCGCTAAGCAAACGCGAATAAAAACAGCGCTCTCCATGTGAGGGCGCTGTCGCGTTCTACCGTCCAAGCTGTCGGAGCTCGATCTGCATGTGCCGATCATTCGATGCGTGCCGCGCCAGATACCGCTCGATCGCGAGCTGGATCGCAGGAAGCCGCCGCGCAATGTCCGCCCGTTGAGCGAGGTATCGCCGCGCCGCCACGACGCACCGATGTGGCACGGCACAGGATCCCAGCGACACGGAAGAGAACGGGCCTCCCTCGAATGAGAAGGTCGACGCACGCTCGACGCGTTTGTGACCGTGCGGCACATCCCAATGAACCACCAGCTCTGCGTCGGGAATCCAGACAGCCCTGAACCGTCGGATCACTCTCCCTTCCGGGTCACGCTCCAGGCACTCGTACCGCTGTCCTTGCATGATGTCCTCCCTTCCCGGCGAGCACAGTACCATTCATTCGGTATGCTGGCAAGATGATCCCGTGATATACTAAAAGCATATGAACCCGGTCATCGTTGCGATCGTAGCCGTCATCATTGTGGGCTTCGGCATCTATATCGGCGTATCCGGCATAGCGACCCAATACGCATTCGAATTCTCCGGGGGACGCGCGGAACAAGTCGCCTGCGCAGCCGCCATGCCATCGGGAACGGTCGGACAGCCAATGCTTTTTTCCACCTCGGGCATCCCCAGCGGCACCATATACCACTGGGCACTCGATGAAGGCACCTCCCATGTTCTCCCGGACGGGCGGCTTACGGCCATCTTCTCAGGCCAGGGACAAAAAACCGCCTGGCTCTTCTTTCTCGACAGCCGAGTCTGGCGGCAGACGGCGTGCTCGACGATCATCCGCTAGCGCTCCTTCAGGCGCGACAGCTGGAATGATATCGCGTCACGGAGTGCTTCCGGGTGCGCGATCTGGTCGATGACGAACTCCTTATCGGAGCCAGCAGTTTGCACCACGACCTTGCCGTATTTCAGCAGCGTGCCCACTACCCCCTGCACATGCGTGGTGATATCTTGCACCCGATCAAGCCGCAGGATAGCGATATTCCGGTCAAAGAGGCGCTCATAATCGATGTCGATGATACGGCGATTCGTGATGACCCAGATGTCCATGTAGTAGGTGGTCCAGAACTGCCAAAACACGACCCACAGCACGAGCCCCCACAACGCCCAGAGGGTCATACGTGCCGCGCCGGAAATCCCGCCCTCGCCCAGCACGCCGGAGGCACGAAACGCCTCTGCCGCGAGCAGTGGGGCAACGAGCAAGAGAGCGAGCACGATGATGCGAGTGACAATGAACAGCCAGTGCCGGTGCACCTTCATGACAACCTCCTCCCCTTCTTCCATGGGCAGATACATGGCTAGAGCAAGAAAATACCAGCAACCGCCATCGCCAAAAATACGACCACTCCGAACAGATACACGCGCTCTGCGCGCCGGAACGTCTCATGCTCGAATGGGAACCGCCGCCAATGATACACCAGCACAACGCTCATCGCGGCAACGAAAATCCCCGCAAGTAGCGTAAGCACTACCAGCGAGAGCGGAGAGATCTCGAGCCGCAGCGCTTCCCCGCCCCATGCCATGCGAAACTCCGGGAGTGGAGCCTGCGAAAGCTGCGGAACTTGCGGACCCGTGAGCATGCGCCCATTCTACCACAAACGCCGCCCCGGAGGGGCGGCGTTTGGTTTCTAATTTCACACAGTCAATCAGTCCAGGGTACGTTTGTGTTCCAGTACCATATGGAACTCCGATTTCGCTGTCGGACCCAGCATAGTTCGTACGCCGTGGGCCACCGAAATGGCACGCGACGTACACCCTATATCGACTACATATACCTTTCTCTGTCATCATGCTTCCTCGAAAGAAAGCAGTGATAGAAAGGAGGTGATCCAAGACCAGCTTCCGCTAGCCTTGCCTTGTTACGACTTACTCCCTGTTACCGATCCTACCGTGTCCCCCCAGGAAAATAGGGGTCTTCAGGTATTACCGGCTCCCT
>JADZAY010000002.1 GCA_020852375.1 Candidatus Yanofskyibacteriota bacterium | reverse complement strand
GCAAGCGCGGGAGCATACTCGGTGGCGCGCTCGATAGCGGCGTGTACCCTGAAGCGCGGTGGATGACGAAACAGCTCTCGATACCGCGCATCTTCGGCTTGCCGTACAAGCCCCGAAAGAAGCGCGATACGAGACCGAAGCGATTGCCGCTGCTCCAACGGAAGATCGTGCTGGATGGCGGCGTAGTTCGCGCGCACGCTCCGATGGAGGGCCCGCACGCGTGAGAGCGATGGAGCGACAGGTGCGCGCTCAACGAGCGGATACCGGTCGTGGATGCGCTGCAGGAGTGCAACGAGTTGCTCGCGCTCGCGGGATGGACGCGTATCAGTGCGCCGCTCATCAAGCTCTTCCAACTGCTCGTAAAATCGGTTCACCTGCTCGTGGAGGTCTTCGCGGACATCTCGGCTCAGCGCTCCCTTTTTTTCAAGAAGTTCGGCGTATGATTCCAAGTTTGCGACTCCTTCCAGAAGCATCACCACCTCACTTTCGTACGAAGTGAATTCTTTGTCATGCTCCAGGCTGTGCGCCTGATGGACACGCCGCCCCAGCCAATCACGCACGCGAGCGATTTCTACCGGCTCGAGTCCGGATGCATGTTCAAGGCGCTCGAGCTCCTCGTCGTATGCTCGCTCGAGTTCCGCCTCTGCAGCGTGAAGCGCCTCCGCGGAACCTTGCCCCGTACGGTACGCCGCTCTCGCCTCTTCGTATGCGCTCTGCGCATCCCAAACACGATCCTCAACGCCCTCCTGGTATGCTCCGAATGCGCGCTCACGCGCCAGCTGTTTATGTTCAGCGGGAGATGTCGTCTGTGTGTGTATTGGCCACTCGGCGGAGCTCTTCATAACTCCCAGTATATAACAAAACTACCCCGCCTTGGGCGCATGATGTCGATATCTGTGGACGGCTAGAGGTCGAGCCCCGGTGTCAGCTCTCCATCGAGAGCCGCGTTGACCATTCGATCGGCTTCCTGGTTCTGCTCGCGGCGAATATGCTGAAAGGTGACCGAACCGAAATCCAGCCGTACGTTCCACACATCCAGAAAAATGGCACGCAGGTTTGCGTCTCGCACTTTGTATTCCCCATTCAGCTGCTTCACGAGAAGTTCGCTATCGGCCTTCACGTGCACTACAGCATTTTTTGCACGCTCGGCACCCAAGAGCGCCTTCAACTTGCGAAGCGCAAGGAGCACCGCCGTGTATTCGGCGACGTTGTTTGTGGCAACACCCAGCTTCTCGCCATGTTCGATGCGATTAATACCGGGTCCGTCAATGACGAACCCTGATGCTGCGGGGCCAGGATTCCCACGCGAGCCGCCATCGGTGTGGATGGTATATGCAGTCGTGTTCATGATGTCGATTCCTTCAGAACTTCGCGCACCGGACGAAAGGGCAGGTCCTCAAGGCGCGCAACCTTGAACCCCGCGGCGTGAGCGTGACCACCGCCACCGTACCGGAGTGCAATCTCCGCGACATTCGCTCCTTCCGGCGCTGAGCGGAGTGAAACATAGGGGCCGCTGGAGCGCATACGCCATACGACACTGAACGGTCGGCCCACTGCAAGCTGGCTTCCAATCTCCGAGTGGAACAACTCCGAAGTAACCGCGAGTACTCGCTGCCCTTCAAAATCAACTTCATATGAGTTGTTGCTGATAAGCCGGTCAACACACTTGGTCCGGTACTGCTGAACGAACGCACCGTGGCGCAGTGCCCGCCGACGGCCAGCTTCACTCGCCAACGTTCGCGCGAGCTTCGTGTATACCTTGAAATCAAAGTCGAATACATCGAGCCAATCACTCACGGTCGCCGAATCCGGGAGCGCGAACCGATGCAGATCAATATCCTCGATAACCTGCAGTATGAACGGCACCGGAACGCCGGGATGAAAATATTCCCATGCAACAACTGCACCCGAGTGGTCCTGTGAGTACCGAAAATCCTCCGTCATCTCGGTCTCTGCGCGAGATGATAGGTGATGGTCAAGTGCGGTTACGCGAACATTGTCGCGGATGAGCCGCTCCATGACATCCCGCGTGTACGTGAAATCAAGAAGATAGATTGTTTTACCGGTCAGACCGTCCGGCGGCGGCGTCTGATGTTCCACCGGAATATATTCGGCTGACTTCCCCAGCGAGCGGAACGCCGCCCACGCCGCACCGAAGCCGTCGGTGCAACCCTTGTGGTAGAGAACGGCAATCTTCTTTGACGGCCGCCTGCGGCCGGTTCGATGTTCAATAAATTTTGTCATGACGCGGAGTATCCGAGCGCCGTGAGGCCCGGAAGCGATTCTCCGCCCAGAAATGCGAGCATCGAACCGCCTCCCGTAGACACCACGCTAAACTTCTCCAAAAGTCCCAAGCGAGCGACAGCGGCAATCGTATCACCGCCACCGATGACCGTCCATGCGCCGCTTTCCGCAACGGCCTTCGCAAGCGTATTCGTTCCCGCGGCAAACCGCGGATTCTCGAACTCCCCCATCGGACCGTTCCAAATGATAGTCGTTGCGCCACGGGTAAGAGCGGCAAATGCGGCTGCTGATTCCGGCCCGATATCGGCAATGCGACCGTCATCCATGACGGAATCGGTTGGGAGCACCAGTCGAGAATCATTCAGGTCGAGCCCCGCGAGAAGCTCGTGCGTATTCTCGTCAACGCGCGATGAACCGATATCGCGCCCCAGCTCCTTAAAGATGTCGTTTGCGAGAACGCCGCCGATAACGACTCGCTCCGACACCCCAATGAGCGAGCGGATGACCGGAACTTTCGTGCTCGCCTTCGCTCCCCCCATGTAGACAATCTTCCCCTGCGCGGGAGCGTGCATTGCTTTTGTTAGTTGCGCAACCTCTTCCACGATGAGCGGTCCGGCGTACGAAGGGAT
>JADZAY010000001.1 GCA_020852375.1 Candidatus Yanofskyibacteriota bacterium | reverse complement strand
TACCCGCGTTGCTGTTGGTGAGAACATCGCCGTACACATCCAGAACGACCGAACCACCGGCTGGGATCAGCGTCGGGCCCGACGGGCTGGAGAAGGTGTACGAGCTAGAAGCGGTCACGGTCGGAACGTTGAAGTTCCACTCCGTAGAGCCGTTCTTCACGCGAAGGTTCTGGACCTTGAGGTTCGTACCGTTGGCATCGTAGGCCAAGATCGTCACCGAGGTCACATTGATACCTTCAGCGTTGGAGGCCGAGAGCGAGTAGCTACCCAGCTTCGCCTGGTTGGTGCCGGCCACGAAGGTCTGCGTGCCAACCGCGCTGTTCTTCGCTGCGACGAACGGGGACTGGCTGATGTTCAAGATCGAGCCAGCGATGTTCCCGGCCGGCAAGGAGCCAGTCGCGAACGATACCTGACCCTCGTAGTTGCTACCGGTCCAGCTCACAGAGTTGGCCGGGGCAAGCAGCGTACCCTTGATGGTCTTAAGATCATCCGGGGTGGACTGAACATCAAGCTTCAACGACAGCACGCGGGCCGTGTTGGCCGGAATGATGTAGTTGATGTTGCTGGTAGACGAACCGAACGAACACTTGTAGGTGGTCGCGGTCGAGATCGCCGTACCATAGGTGCAGGACGACGGCGTGTTGATCGTAGTACCGATCTGCGAGCCATCATCGCTGGTCAGACTGATGTTGCGGATGTCGTCGTCAACCGTCGTTGCGGTCGTGGTCCACGGGTTGGACACGGAACCGGTCACGTCGATCTGGAACGGCAGCCACTTGATGCGGAGACCCTCACCAGCCGCGTAGATGCGGAACTTGGCAATGGTCACGTTGCTGGCACCCTTGGCAAGCGAGCCGGTCGGAGTGTCCGAGGCAAGCGTCGCGGTCGAGGTACCGGCGCGCACCGTCACCGTGGTAGCGGAACCCGTAGAGGGCGTGCCACCAGAGATGTTGGTGTTGTACTGCGTGTCCCACACGAGCCAGTCGTACGGGCGCAGGATTTCAAGCTTGAAGGTGCGGTTCGGCGTACCGAGCACGTCGACGTAGACCTCAACCTGGTGCGTGCCAGTGTTCAGCACGGGCTGGTTGGATCCCATATCGAAGTACAGGTAGTCGCCATCGATCATCGCGGTCGAAGCAACCTGGACACCATCAACCTTCAGAACGGCGTTCTTGAGGTCGGTGCTCTTGGTCACAGAACCGGAGACCGTGAAGCGCATGCTCTGCACCTTGACCGGGTTGTTGGACACGGTGAAGGACAGGGCGCCTGCGCGGAACGCCTGCGTACCGGCATCGACTTCAGACCCAACGGTCTGGTAGGCGAAGGAACCGATAGAAGCGAGCGACGGGTTGCTCACGCTCGTGGTGACATAGGAGCCACCAACAACCGGGAACGAACCGCCAACGGACGCGCCACCCGAAAGGGTGATGTCCGAAGCCGCATTCAGGTTGAAGCCAACGGTGTTGCCGTTGCTCGTGCTGCTGGAGACGTCCACGCGGAGCGTGAGGTCAACAGACTGACCCGGCTGAACCATGATGCCCGTGCCCGAGAAGGACAGGACGCCACCGGACAGACCGGAGTACTGAGCAACGATCTTGCCACCCATCGACAGATAGGCGTTGCTGATGTTTGCATCAGACACGACACCCGTCTTGGTGAACTTCAGCATGTCGAGCGAGACGGCACCGGAGGCGCTGTTCGTGACACGGAAGTTCAACACCGGAACCTGGGCTGCGCCAGCAATGATGCTGCCGCCCTGGTTGGCATTGGCGCTGAAGCTGACGGCACCCGACACCGTACCGCCGGTCTGGCGGGAGTAGTCAGGAACCTGGAGGACCGACGTGTAAGCCGCGCCGGAACCATACAGTGCCATTTCAGCGTTGTTGATGCAGAAGACCTTCTTAAAGAAGTTCGGATCATCTGCAACGGCCTGGGCACCGGAGGTGTTGACCCAGCGGAGGTTTGCTACGTCCTCGCTGATAACATCGAGACCGTAGACCTTCGCATCGCCGGACTCACAATTGCGGAACAGACCGGAGGTCTTGAACGCATCGCGAGTTGCCGGAGAGACTTCCTTCACCTTGCTCCAGCCGAGGTGGCCGTAGAGGTTGAAGATAGCCGGGTTCACGAACAAGCGCTTGAAGCCGAGTTCGTTGACGATGTAGAGGTCTACATCGCCAGTCGCGCGGATGACATCGCCCTCTTTGAGGCCGAAGTCCGCGGGAGCAACGGCTGCTGCCGTCAGCGGGAAGGCCGCGAAGCCTGCCAGCGACATGACAGTCGTTGCCATCGTCAGGGCAGCCAGCGTGCGCTGGGCTGCGCCCTTGATAGTGTTAGACATTATCTAAGGTGAACCTCATCTCGATCCGTCGTATCGCCACCATTGCGGGTGGCGGGCGAAGGGAGAAGAGGGGTTAATACCGCAACTGACATTATCGTCCCACGGGCTTTCGCACACGGGACTAGAACCCTGTACCACCATGCAGCCGTACGCCCAGACGTACGGTCCCGGGTCTTTCTTATTTCGACCAAGAAGCACCGAGGTCTGCACTGTGTCGACTCCAGGATTCGTTCTGGTGACAAATGGGATTACTTACGCTTCCTTTGCAGTCATGCAACCGTATGCAACATTATTTTCATTCACTCCTGTGTTTTTAACGTCCTTTCCTGGGCTGTCCATCTCGATGAGCGACCCGCGAAAGGCGAGTGGCGAGCCGAGATGGAACGCTCAAGCGAAAACCTTGACACAGACGCAGAAAACGAGCCAAAACGGCTTTTTTCTTAATCTGTCAAGGATTTTGAAGGGAACTCTACCGCGGTTTCACAGCCCTCTGCGGCAGCTTGTATACTAGCAGATATGCAAGGAAAGTCAACCTTTTCTTGCACCAAGCACACTCCGCTTCCGTGGAACGAACCGAGGTATCAAAGCCATTATATCCGAACCGGAAGGGTCAACAATACCGGAATTGTGGATAATCCGCGATCCGACGACCGGATCGGGTCCCTACTGAACAGCCACACTGTTCCGATATGCAGGCGTACCTCGTATCGGGGCGCCGTTCGCATCGACACCGACGGTCACCTGCCCATTATTGGTTGCCCAATTGGTCGGATCACCGCCATCCGAGGCTACACTGATACGCTCCATGCTCGCCTTCAGACCGAGATCGCCCGCAAACCAGCCGCCCCCACAGATAACCGAATCGATAACGACTCCATCGGCATTTTGTAACACAATATCGCGCCCGGCATTCACAAAACCGGAGCCACCGAACGGGCCGAACAGGTGCGCAGAAATATCCGATACCACCGTGTCGTCGGTACGCTCGACAAGGTAGAATCCTCCGGATGAGATCGCCCCGGAAAGCGCAATGATCGTGCGCCCCTGCCCGTCGGCAAGCTTCCAGCCGTCGAGCGGGACGTCCACCGACCCAGCATTATAGAGCTCGAACCACTCATCGGAAGCGTTTGCGCTCGTTCCCGCCCAAGCGATCTCGTTGATGACGACCGAGGGGGAAGTGGGAAGCGGGGAAGGAGTCGGGGGTGGAGTGAACGACGGCGTTGGCGAAAGGGTTGGGGAGGGTGTCGGAGTCAGGGTTGGGGTCGGAGTCGGTGCTGGTGTCACGGGTGGGCGCGACGGAGAAGGCGTTGGCGATGGCGTATTGCTTGGAGTCGGAGTGCTCGTTGCTATCCGTGGTGTCACGATCGGTGTCATCGTTGGTGACACCACCGCAACCTGCATGACACCAGTGGCACCTGGTGTCACAGCTGGTGCCAAGTTCGTGGCACCTGATGGCACCACAGTGGCACCACGCTTGGCACCTGATGGCACCGCCTTGGCACCTTGTGACACCACCGGTGCCACCGGCTCGCCGATCGTGGCACCTCCACTTCGCCCGACGACTCCCCCGATGTGTGGGGCAACAAAATAGACCAGAGCGCCTGCCGAGATTCCCATGAGTACCGATTTTACAGGCGTCATACCGAGACGGTGATACGGATCCATATCCTGCCACGACGAGTGCTCCGATGGACCGAGGAGGGATTACGGTCCATAGGAACGATCGCGGCAGGGTATGACGCCGCATAACCCTGCCGACCTTATAGCAGACGGCGCTTCACTGTCAATTCGCGACATACGAAACGCCCCCGTCGGGAAGCTTCTCCCGCCGCATGAGCCCCGCCGCAACCAACTCTTTCAGGCAGCGCTTCACCGTTCTTGGGGAAACACCGGGCGCAAGCGCAGCGATGAGCGCCCCCGTTCGCGCATCGGGGTGCGCAACAACGTACGCAAGAACTTTTTTCTGATTCCCCTCGATCTTCGCCGTCGCTCGTTGCGTTTCTCGGATCGGGAGAGCCTTCTTCTCGGCTGCGACATTTTTGACGGAGGCATCGCCGCTCTCGCTCCGGCCCACCATGAGTCGAAGGCGAAGCACGGCAACCGAAGCCGATAATGCCGCATGCTCGGCGACGAGCCCCTCGGTCATCCATCGCTGAAGCGCGCGCAGGACATCATCGCACCACTGCCGCCCCTCTCCACGAAGCGCCTCGTCGCCGGCAACGCACAACTCAGCAAGATGCGCGGCATCCTCTCGCATGTGAATAACGATCTCTGGCTCCGATCCCTGGGAAGACGCGGCCGCCAGTGCGACTGACGCACGAATCGCGTATCGTTCGAGAATGTTCGCTGAGGCGGTCATGGTAGTGGCTCTGCTTGGAGATATCGGTCCAGAAACGCATTAATGCCATCGGCATCGATCAGACTCGGTTGTCCGCCCCAGCGGAAAATCCCGACCGAGCGCCCAGATTCGTCGATCATCCGTGCGCCGTGCATCCGTGCGCCGTATGCCCGATCAAGCGACAGCAAGACCCGATGGTCAGCATCCGACCAGGAAACGACCCACATGGGAAGGCGCTCCGGCACGAAGCGCCCCAACACGACACTTCCCGAAAGCGCCGAGAGTTCTGCCCCGGCGGCAAACGTCGCCTGCGGCTCGAACACCACAGCGGGGAGGTCGGTCGCGTCGACCTTCAAGAGTGTTAGGCCGCTCGCTCGATCACCCGCGACACGCCGCGCCCGCAACACCTGCCCGCGCGGCGTCGCGACTTGATACACAAACGATCCGGATCCATACGGCGCCGCGGCGCTTGTTGTTAGCACAAGACCATCGGATGAAACGGACGTCCCGGCTCCTTGGCGAATGAGTACCGAACCGGAAAAAGTCTGTACGGCAACCGACCCCAGTGTGCTCTCCGATACCGGAACAACCGATGGCGAAGGGGATGGAGACCTCACCCCTTCATCAAGATCGGATACCGTCACGGAAACACCCAAAAGAGATGCGAGCCGGCTCGGGGGAATGTGCTCGAGGTACCGGATGGACCAAGTAGCGACAAGAACGAGGGCGACAAGACCGACCATCTTCCACACAGCACCAGAATTCATGGCGCATACGATACAAGCTTGAATGCAAAAAAGCAAAACATCCGCTGCGGGTTACATTATGCGACATTACAAGATTCGGGAAACACCCGCCGAAAAAGAGAAGAGGCCGCCGCTCATATTTTTTCCTCCCCGACAGGGGAGAGAAGGGAGGAGCATCCTGCATAGAGCCGCCGAGACAGCGTATGTTCCTGCTCGCCCCTCACCTCCGCATCGCTTCACACTCGGAATGTTCGAGCGATCCGCGAAACATCACCGGAAACACCCGCCCCCGCAAACTACGGTTTAGAGTTATCCACAGGTTATCAACGTTTACTACCCTGCCCCAACAAGTTGACAATGTGTCGCAATTTCACTTTCGTGAAGAACCAACATCAACGGAGACGAGCTCGACCTCAAAGAGCAGAGCCTCGTTCGGCCTGATCACATCCCCCGCCCCACGAGCGCCATATGCCAAAGCCGGCGGAATCACCAGTAGGCGCCTCCCGCCCACACGCATACCAGCGAGACCAATGTCCCACCCACGGATCACCGATCCACTTCCGAGTACGAAGGTAAACGGCTTACCACGCCCCACGGAACTATCGAACGATTCTCCCTTTCGGAACGAACCATCCTGCTCTTGCACAAGATGCCAGCCCGTGTACTGCACAGAAACCGTTGCCCCCGAGGTCGCCTCCGCGCCGCTCCCCTCAGAGATGTCCTGCACCTGCAGACCGCCCTCAAGCGTCCGCACACTTCCCGCAGAGCTCGGGTGCGGCTCGACCGACGGAGTCATCACCCGCTTCAGGATCGATCCGACATCTTGTAGCGCCATCTCGCCGAACGTCGGCGTAGGAGTGGTGACGCCAAGCATCGCCCCAACATAGGCGGTCGCCCGAGAAGCGCCCGCCCGCTGCCGGACGTACACCATCGCGCCCGTTCCGACGACGAGCGCAATGAGCGCGATGAATACGAACGATCGCCTACTCATAGATTCCTATTTCACCGGCACCGGCTGTCGAACCGGGTAGAGTTCCGGGTCGATCGTCCGGTCGAAGCATGTTTTCCCGGCCGGATGAGCCCACGATGCGTTCATCGCATCGGACGGATAGCGGTAGTTCGCGATCGTTCCCTCACTCGCGGTCGCAAAGGTCGCGCACAGCTTGAACGAGCGAGCGCCCGTTCGCGCATATTCGTACGGTTCTTTCGTTTGGGGGTCGACCGGTGGCATGAACGCGGACACCGGGTCGCGAAGCTCATCAAGCGTCGTCGGGAGCTCCCCCTTCGACTGCCAGTAGCTCGACACCAGATAACTCTGCAGCTCCTGCAGGTGCGCAACGCGCTGCTCGTCGATCCGCTGATCACGAACCGCGAACGGAGAACCGGATGCAATGAACCCCGTCACCAGAGAAGCGGCGACAACACCGACCGCGATACGCCCGACCAGTCGCGCATATCCGGGACGCTTCGGATCCAGCGCTCGCAGGAAATAGTAGAACACGGTACCCGCAACGTAGAGCACAATAAGCACCTTGAGCAGGAACTGGATGGTCAGCTCACCCTGGAGCCAATTGAAGATCAGCGAGACTGCGTCCCCGATCAGTACGCCTCCGGCAACGAACAGGGTCAAATACAGCAACCATCGGCGAACCCGTGAGTTCGCTTTCTCGGGGTGCGCCGAAATATCGCGCTGAAGAAATTTCCATGCCCACAGCAGAACCGGAAACACAACGATCAGTGATGCAACGGACCACCGGATCGCGCTCTGGCACCAGGTACCGATGCACACCGGTGTCGTCATATCCGGCACATAGAGATTCACATACTGAAAGAGCAGTGTACCAACATTCACCGCGCTCATCGCGAGCGTGATCACCACGAGCAGATACATGAACACATCGCGGGCCGTAGTATTGGTCGTATCCATACGATAGAATTAATTCTTTTTCCCGACGAACTCCTCGCCCGGCTTCCATTCGACCGGGCACAGCTCTCCGGTCTGAAGCGCTTTGAGCGCCCGGATGGTCTCTCCCACTGAGCGCCCGACTGAATTGTCGGACACGACGGCCCAGCGAACCACTCCGTCCGGATCGATGATGAATGTCCCCCGCTGGCTTGCCCCATCGCTCCCCAGTACGTCATACGCCTTCGAGATGGCTTGCGTGGTATCGGCAAGTATCGGGAATGTCACCTCCGGAAGATCGCGCTCGAACCATGCTTTGTGGCTATACTCGCTGTCGGTGCTCGCTCCGATGATGGCGCATCCGCACTCAGTGAACTGCTCCTGCAGTTTCGCGAACTCGCGGATCTCCGTCGGACAAATGAACGTGAAGTCGCGCGGGTAGAAAACCAGCACAACCCATTTTCCCGTGTAATCGCTTGAGCTGATACGAACAAATTCCCCCGCTTGATATGCCATGACTCCGCTGAATGCGGGCGCCGGTGCTCCAATAGTGATCATATGGCCTAGTATAGCGTTCTCCGTGCCGCGATGCTAGGTATTGACATTAAGTCGTTTAATGTGTTATTGTAGCGTTATCAGCGGTTGTTCTTTGACAACCGAACTCCGGAGGAACTCATGCGGTTTTCGCTTCCCCAGCTGGTCTCCGGCCTTGCCGCCGACGCCAGCGCTGTCGCGCTCGATCTTCCCGGAGGCGGTTATGACCGCCTCCATCAGCTGCTCGAACAACGCGCGCTCCCCAGCGGCAATGCTGCGCGGCTTACCGTAGCGGCTGTCGCCATCCTCGCTTCCCGCCTCGTCCAGCAGCAGATCGGACCCGTCGGCCCGATCGGCACGTTCCTGCGCGAGATCAGCGAAGACGGCGTGCGAGAGGAAGCGAAGCGCATCCTCGAACGCGTTCGGGATGTCGGATCACAGGAATCGGGCGCGTCCACAAACACGGTCGCACCGTTCTGGGACCTGGACACCGAGAGCCGCCGGAGCATCCTCGAGTTCTATGGGTCGCTCGACCCGCAAGAGCAGGACCGCCTTCGGACCCTCCTCATGCGAGCGACCGCACTGGAACTCGCCGCGCTCGCCGGACTGCCTCGGGAGCAGCAGCATCTGGTGCTATCCCTCTTCGCTCCCCCGCACACCCCTCGACCGTCGTTGTCGTCGCGCATCGGCGCCGCGCTCAATGGTGCTTGCCAGAGTGCCGCTGCGACGCTGTGGCCCTGGAACGCTGAAAGGAGTCGCCCGTGAGGGACCTCGTCGTCGCACTCGTGAAGATCGCACTCATCGTCTTTCTCGCCATCACCTTCCTCGTCGCGGTGTCCATCCGATTCGAACTGGTCACCGTCAAAACGCCGTTCTGGTATCTCCTCCTTGGAGTGATCCTCCTCATGGGCGGCAGTTGGCTCGTCGCCAACAACTCCCAACTTGGTAAGTGGGTCACCACGACCGGAGCCGTGCTCCTTGCGCTCGGCACCTACAAAGCTGTGTGGCCAGAAACGGCGAACGCGATCGGACAGGCTCAGCAGCGTGCTGATGCAGTGGTCGCAGAAACCGTACGGACAGTCTCCGCGCCACGGCCCACACCTTCGCCCACGCCGACCCCGGAACCAACGCCGACTCCCGAGCCGCAGGCGACCCCTCGGCCGGAGAACAAACCGTTCAAAGCCATCCCTATTCCTCCCGGATTCTTCGAGGAGTAGTGGCATCCCCGTTCAGACCCTGCTGACGGGGATTTTTGTTGGTTGACAAATGAGCGCTGAGTGGTATTCTCGTGCTCTTGGATGCGCTCGACGAGGATGGTGCGCGGGAACTGCCCCCACAGCCCGCAAACCAGTCGCCAGCGGTCCGCCCCGGCATCGTGCCGGGGTTTTTCTCTGTCACGATCATTCGACCTCGTGGAACAGCGGACGTGTCCGCTGATAGTGGAATCGGACGAAGATGAACCACGCGACCAGCATAAATACGGCCGCAAGGATCATCGGAAGCGCGACATTCACGGTAGAAACAATGCCCGCGATGATCGGCGGGATGCCGAAGCTCAACGCCGACATAGATTGATTGATCCCGAGCGCTTCGCCTTGAGACTGGCGATCGGCAAGATCCGAGATGAGTGCGGTCACGTTCGGTGAGTTAAGGCCGTAGAACGCCGCCACTGCGGGAAGCAACAGATACACCGTGTGCACCTTGTGCACACCCGCCAACACCAGCAACACCGCCGCAGTGGCCAACGGCGCCCAATGTACTACCGTGGACGGCCGAACCAATCGAGACAGAAAACGAGCGAGCAATCCTTGGCTCAGCGCGATCCAGAGACCGACATATGCGAACAACACTCCGATCTCGGATGACGAGAACTGGAAGCGCGCGATCAGGAACACTGAAAAGAATTGGGTGAAAAAGTTGTATCCGAATCCGAACAGAAGGCTCACCAGATACATGGTGCGCATCGTCGGCATCGTGAATGCGCGAACGATATTGCGGACACCGGTCAGCACATCCATATCCCCCGAGATCGCCTGAACGAGTGTTTCCCGGAAGAACAGTTGAATAACAAGCGCGTTCAAAGCGGAAAGCCCCGCAGCGATCCACAGCGGGGTTGCGTAGGTGAACCATGGCGCGACGGACGGATCGGAAAGTTGGCCGCCCAGATACGGCCCGAAGATGAGCCCGAGCCCGATCGCCATACCGATGAGCCCAAAGTTTCGCACCTTGGATGTGTCATCGCTCACATCCGCCATGGCCGAATTCGCGGCGGAAATATTCCCCGCACCAGCCCCCGCCAACGCACGACTCACGAAGAGGAGCCAGATCTGCTGGGAAAGGATCCCCATCCCAAAGAGCACATGCCCCAAGCCAGTAGCCAGCACCGACAACGTGAGCACGGGTTTGCGCCCCGCTCGGTCGGCGTATGCCCCCAAAAGCGGCGCGCTAAAAAACTGAACGATAGGAGCGGTTCCCAACAGAAACCCGAGGATGAGAGTGCGGTAATCGAGTGGCACCAGAGGACCGAAGATCCCGCCATCAGGCCCGAGGAACAGCGGTGCGGCCACCGGGATGACCAAGCTCACCCCGAGCATGTCGAGGAATACGGTGAGAACCAGAACGGTCAACTGCGACGTGTGCTTCCGCGATGTCGACATGGCCATAGAAGATACCTCCGAGCATAGCAAAATATCACTCCGTTTGGTACACTGCCGCCATGGACCGCATCGACTCCGGCACCCCCTCAGGATTCCGCGACACGCTTCCCGCCGACGCGGCAATGCGCCAGCGCATGGCAAACCGTATCGCAGGCGTATTCGAGCGATTTGGATTCGCACCGATCGACACTCCGGCGCTTGAACGACCGGAAGTGCTCACCGGCGGCGATGAAAGCTTCTCAAAAAACATCTACCGCGCGCGCATCACCGAGGACGATGAACCGCTCGCGCTCCGCTTCGATCTCACCGTCCCGCTCGCCCGCTTTGTCGCAGCCCACTCGCAAGATCTTCAGTTCCCCTTCCTCCGCTACCACATCGGCAAGGTCTGGCGCGGCGAGCACGCACAAGCCGGTCGCTACCGCGAATTCGTACAGTGCGATGTCGACATCGTTGGAGCAAAGACCATGCTCGCTGATGCGCAGATCATCGCGGTCATGTACGCAGTGTTCTCAGAACTCGGCCTCGCAGATCGCGTGCGGATCCGCATCTCCAATCGCAAGGTCCTCAACGGCCTCGCCGAGTTCCTGCAGTTCGACGCCGAACGCACTCCGCAGGTGCTCCGCGCCATCGACAAGCTCGACAAACAGCCATGGGAAGCGATCGCAAGCGAGCTCTCCAACAAGGTCGGCCTCGACGCGCAGCAGATCGACGCCGTCCAAGAATTCATTTCGCTCACTGCGGACACACCCGAAGCGCTCCTCGACCAAGCGAGCGCGCTCCTGAAATTCGGTGCGCAGTCAGAGCGTGGTATCGCCGAACTCCGCGAACTCATCGCCCATCTCGACGCCTTTGATATTCCCCGCTCCGCCTGGACCCTCGACCTCGCCGTCGCGCGCGGGCTGGGATACTACACGGGCACCGTGTTCGAGACCACACTGCTCGCGCTCCCGCAGTACGGTTCGGTCTGCTCCGGCGGCCGCTACGACAACCTCGTCACCCGCTTCTCCCCCATGGAGCTCTCGGGAGTCGGCACCTCGGTCGGCATCGACCGCCTCATCGCAGCGCTCGACGAGCTCGGACTGCTCGAACGCGATGCGGCTCCCGCAAAAGTCGCAGTCCTCAACTTTGAACCAACCGCCAGCCACACCGCCGCTGGCATCGCCGCCGACCTCCGTGCCAGCGGCATATCCACGGCGCTCTACCTGGGCAACGAAGAGACACTCAAGGGTCAGCTCTCCTGGGCGGTCAAAGGCGGATTCCCCTACGTTGTCATCATGGGCGCGTCCGAGCACGAGCGCGGCGTCGTTCAGCTCAAGGATATGGCCGCTCGCACGCAATCCGAAATCTCCCTCTCCGAGCTTGCTGCACGGCTGAGCGCGTAAAAGGCCGAGAAATA
Organism: Candidatus Yanofskyibacteriota bacterium; assembly: GCA_020852375.1. Classification (GTDB taxonomy): domain Bacteria; phylum Patescibacteriota; class Minisyncoccia; order 2-02-FULL-40-12; family GWA2-44-9; genus JAGOPO01. Next base: position 9,762 of record JADZAY010000001.1, on the reverse strand, counting down.
GCATCAATCCCGCCATCGGCGGGATTGACTTTATTATAAAAAAATGATATAATGTCTGTGTTCTTTCAAGGAAAGAGGAGGAGAAGATGGGAACCAAGATCGCGATGGCTCTCGGGGGCGTGGGGCTCGTTGCCTTCATCGTGGCCTACCCGCTCATGGTCGTGTTCGGCCCCGAGCCGGCGACCACCGAGCTCGCGACCACGCAGGCCGCGCCAGAGCCCGTCACCCGCATCATCACCGTGGGTGGCACGGGACTCCTGCAGGAGGAGGGCGGGAAGTTCTTCGTCCGTGCGAGCTGCCAGCTCGAAGTGGCGCTCGGCGCCATCGACGACGACACGCGACTCTTCGATGAGCACCGCGCCGCTCTCGGCGACCGCTCGGTCATGCGAGAGCGCTACCTCGGCAAGCGCGTCACCGTCATCGCGACCGTCGAGGTTACGGTGGACGAGAAGGAGGTGTTCCGGGCGGTTCGGACCGACAATCTGATCATCTTCCGCCACTCCGACGGGCTGGTCGCGAGGCAGGAGTAGCGCGCCACCCGCCGCCAAGAGGGAGTCCAACTGGACTCCCTCTTTTTATACAAATAAATCATGCGAAAGCTGGATTGCCCTCATACACCCCGCTCACCAACTCGCCCAATGTGCGACATCCTGGCATCTCGGCGACCATCCGACATTGGAGACGGATGGTCTGGGAGATGCCAGCGGATGTCACTGGTCTTTTGGCTCCCAAAGGTTCGCCAGGGTGCATGAGGGCAACCCAAGCATATGCGTCAGTTAATCTTGCTTCCCGCAGGAACCGGACGATGGGGGCGCAGCAACACCGGGACTTCGTTCTCGTCGCGCGCGGCCGTGAGCATGCCGTTGGATTCGACGCCCATGAGCGTGCGCGGCTCCAGATTCGCCACGATGACGATCTGCGTGTTTACTATGTCTTCCGGCGTATACGCCTTCCCCACCCCGGCGACGATCTGCCGTGAGCCAAGCTCTCCGAGGTCCAGCTGCAGCTTCAGCAACTTTTCACTGCCCTCCACACGCTCCGCTGCGGTCACGGTCGCAACCCGTAGCTCGAGCTTCGAAAAATCATCGTAGGTGATCATGATGTCCGTATCCTATCGCGGAAATCCGTCAGCGTCGAGGCGCGCTCACAGAACACATCGGGCACCCGTACGGGTGCCCGATGTCGTATTCATATTGCCTACTGCGCAGTACCGAGAGGCATGGCGCCATTCTGCAGCGTGTAGAGCTCGCGCGCCAGCGGGAGCACGATCGCCTGCTGCCAGACCGATACCGATGAGGGCACGGCCTTCACCGAGAACACGAGCGCCGGAACCAGAAGCTCCGACCCGGCTCCGTATGTATCCGGGACGAAGGTGCGCATCCATGCACGCTCGGGTGCTTCAACGGCGACATCGGCAATTCGCGCAACAGGATCTATCTGTCCATAGTCGCGCCATGTGCCACGCGCGAGCGCACTGCGCAACGCCGCCACATCCGTCTGCGCTGCGTATGAAGACGATTCATAACGCCGCGTCGTAAGTCCGGAGACCGATGTGATGCGCTTCGAGCGCACATCGTACGAGAGCATAATTCCCGCCTTCTGCCCTCCCTCCTCATAGACCGGAAGCCCGTCGATCACCATCGGATACACTGCCATCACCTGCTCAGGGAAATACCACTGTGCTCGCTCCGTAGAGCTCGCACGCTCGTAGGCGATCGCCCAATCCTTCATGACTTCCGGAGCTCCGTAGCCATCGTGAGAAATGCCATGTTCTGAAAGGAATGCGTTCGCCGCGGCCAGCACCTCTTCATCGCTCGGAAGCTGCTCTTTGCGAATGCGAAGTCCCTCGTAGCATTCTGGCGTATTGGTTTTTGTGCACGCGTTGTACGGATTCGGCCACTTCAGCCAATTCTGCGTAACCGACACAGCTCCCTCTGCGAAATCAACGAAGATCGAGTATCCGTACTCTCGATCCTGCGACAGCGATACGGACCAGAGGCTCGCTCCCGGGAAACTTTTCAGGTTCATCATGGAACCGAGATCGAACGAACCGACCAGGCGAGACAACGCGCCCTGGGAAAGACTCCCCTTCTCGCGGCGAAGAACGGTAACCTCTTTATCCTCAAGCGAGATCTCTCCCGAATACGTAAACCTCGGAAGAACATATTCCGGTGCGGGCATCGTGACGCCTCCACCGCCTCCGCCAGACTCCGGACGAGCAACACTTGCCGGGGCGTAACCGCCTCCGCCGCCACCACCCCCACGGCCGCCTGCGTAACCGGCTCCGCCGGTAACGCCTTGCAACGAACCGAACGCTCGATCACTCGAACTCTTCTGAACGCTCGGCGCAAAAGCCAGTTCTGCTGTCGGCCGCGTCAGCGAGGTGAGGATCGGAACCGCAAGAACCAACGCGATGACCGCTCCGCCCAACCCGTAGATATATTTGTTCATAGGCATATGTATAAATGACGACCATCGCAACCCGCTGTGCGCCGCCTGCCGTGAATGCTGTAGGAGCCGCTCGTGAACGAGCCGACGAAATGCGGGGTCCAGGGCGATATCCGGCTTGCTCGCGACCAGCTCGTGGAGAAGCGGCCGCAAAACAGCCTCCCGCTCACGCAGTGACGGATCGGCTTCATACAGCTCCGCCAGAAGTTGCTCGATATTGGATTGGATGTTCATGGTCACAGATGTAAACGGATAATGGCCATCGCAAGTAACACAGCAAGGTCCGCCCGCATTCGCCGGACGACACGAGAAAAAATGACCTTACAGTTTTCCGGCGTTTTCCCCACGATAGCGGCGATCTGGTCATACGGAAGATCCTGCCACACCCGCAACAAGACGATATCGCGCTGAACGGGGTCAAGCTGCTTCAGATACTCCTGTACGGTCGCCAATCGCATACGGAGCTCTGCGTCACGCGGGATATCATCATCCCCCGCCAGGTCCCATGCGTCGGAGATATCCGCGTGATCGCGCCGCGTCCGGTAGTGGTCGATCACTGTGTTGCGGGCGATCGTATAGATCCAGGGGCGAAACGCCTGCTCTGCGGGCGTCAGCGAATCAACATGCTCAAGCGCCTTGAGGAACACTCGCGACGTCAGGTCCTCGGCGGTCTCGCGATGATGCGTTTTGTAATAGATGAAGACGTAGACTGGATCAGCGTACCGTTCATAGAGGCGCCCAAAAGCGCCGGCATCGCCGGATTGCGCCGCCCGAATAAGTTCAAGTTCGCTCAGGTCCGCCATCGTTCTTCCATTGTACCATGGACATCAACGATGCCGGATCGGAACGGTAACACCCTACTCGGGCGCGATATCGAGTTGCCCGATCGTTTCGATGCGGATATCAGGAGTACAGCGGCCCTCGAAGAATGTCGCTGCATACGCACAGCTTATGCCAACCCACTGGCCCGTGATACGCACGGGACCTTCGGTGATCTTCACGGCGCCGCCCTCGGGAAAATAGGCCTGCACATACTCCCGGGTGTCGAGCCGCTGCAAGGCAAGCCCCTCTCCGCTGACAAGGGTTCCGATAATGCGAGCTTCGATATCGATCGCACGCGGCTCAGGAAATACCGTATCCGCGGGTTCCGGATCGGTCCGCAGACCTTGAAGTGCGTTCAACTCTGCTGCCGTGGGAATAACATTGGGAAACTGACTTGTTGCCAACACGCCCCCTGCAAGCACTGCGGCGACCGCCAGCACAGCGAAGACGCCGCGGCGTGATGGCTGCTCGGGATGAATACTGAACACACCCATATGCGCTCATCATATACGGCGTGACGGGAAAGTCTCTGTTGATATCAACGGCGGCGCCAAACCGTGAGCTTCCCGGCTCGTATTTCGACCGGGTCGGCTTTCCGCAAGCCACGCCGTTGTGCCGCCGACATCACCAGACGATGCGGGCTGTCGTCGAGCGCCTCCGCGATGTGCCAGAGGTCATCGGGACTCGTGATCCATCCGTGGCCGAATCGGCGCATATCGAACGGCACGGAGTAATCTCGCATCGTCTTACGCCCATCATCGAGAAAATATTCGTGCGCATACGAAAGCGCCAGCTCCCGCACCGTCCGATAGATCGGCTCCCGGTACCGCAACACGGCGTGATTCGTTTTTGAGATCGCGCCCCAGCAGCCATGCGCCCGAAAAAGAGCGACTACATGGTCGAGGTCATCGGGTGCGGAGCGCAGATCGAGCAGGAGCGGCCGCTCACCATGTACCCACAATGCCGCTGCAGCGAGCAGCGCGCCTTCAATACAGTGCGCGCTCCCCTCACGAAGAACGCGCCGTGGGGAACGGAGTGCGTCACGGCCAGTGTCAAAGCTATACTTCAGCGCCTCCAAATAATCCTGGATACGGACCGGCGTGCGCAGCTGACGAAGAGTGCGCAGTTCATTACGATCGAGGCCAAGCATGTCGACATGATACCGACCTTCCGCAAAAAAGAAACGGCTCCGCGGGTCTCCCGCGAAGCCGAGTCACCTGCATACAGTACTTCCTATTGAACTCGCCCACTTCCTCCGGACTCACCAGCAGACGAGCGACGAAATCCGCGAACGCCTCTGTCGTGTAATTCTGGGCCTCACGAAACGCCCAGTGCGTTTTTCGTCCCATGTGATGATCGATCACGTGACCGACCTCATGCGCCGCAAGAATGAGAAGCTCCTGATCGGTCATGCGGCGAACCCACACTTGGTCGAATAGGATTGCTTCCGCGCCCGGCGAGTATACCGCGTAGGTGTCGCGATCGGGGCAACCGAGGCACTCGGATACCAACTCCGATGTCTGCAACACCCGCTGAGGCACGACCGAGAATCCCCACCCCCGAGCACGCGCTACTATGGTGCGGTATGCCCGCTGGATCCGCGGTGATGCCGGCTCCACGAATACCGCTGGAACGCTATCGGGCCCGTGCAGCCAGAGCTTCCCGAGAAGTAGGTGTTTCTGCGGGATCGTGAAAGCGGGATGATACCCGATCCACATCCCGGCACAGGGAATCCACCGGGACCCACGCGCTATGAGCGCGACAGCGATCACGCCACAAAGGACTGTTTTTCGCACCAACCCCTCCCTGCAAAGAACAACTACTTCTGCACTTCCACGACCGTTACCTTCTTCATGATAACGGGCGTCACGGGTTTATCGTTCGCACCCGTTTTGGTGGTCGCGATGACGTCGACCACATCCTGACCCCGTACAACATGCCCGAAGATGGTGTAGTTGTGCGGCAACGGATAATCCTGATGCATGATGAAGAACTGACTCCCGTTCGTGTTCGGCCCAGCATTCGCCATGGCGACAGTTCCCCGAGCATACCCTTTTCGAGCCGACTCGGTATTCGGATCAAGCTCATCCTCGAATGTGTACCCCGGACCGCCAGTACCATCCCCCTTCGGATCTCCGCCCTGGATCATGAATCCCTCGATGACCCGGTGGAACGTTACTCCGTTGTAAAATCCTTTGTTCGCAAGATCGATGAAATTCGAGACCGCCTTCGGGGCATCGCCATCGTAGGTCTGGAAGACGATATCCCCAAGGTTCGTAGTGATCGTGACTTCGTGCATGTTGTTCGTTGAAGTTGATACGGAAGCGGTCGGACTCGGAGACTCGATCGGTTCCGGCTTTTCTCCGGAGCGCTGCGCCCAAACCGCCAGGCCCACAATGACCGCCAGAAGCACCACCCCGACGCCGATACTTTTGATGACTCCCATGGGAAGAATGGATTATGCGGAAAACCTGGTCGCGATGTAGGCGTTCGCCTCAGACATCTTCAGAGACGCAGTGCCGTTCCCGGTGCGGATGAAGAACTCTTCGGTCTCCTGATCTCGCACATACGCCGGCCGGTCCGCTGGCGCGACCGACACGAGCATACACAGTTTTTCCTGGTATGTGAATGGCTTTACGCGCACGAACTGCCGGAACGACGGACCGATCATCGCCGCGAGAAGGTTCGAGAAGTGATTCTCGAGTCCATCGGCATCCTTCCGCGCAAGCGTCGAGATATCGTGCTGCATGCCGACAGCACCGCCTTGATCGTCGATGCCGAGAAGCAAATCGCCTCCTCGGGTGTTCATGAAGGCCGCAACCGTTTTGAGCGCGGCCCTCTCAAGCGTCTTATTGACGGCACGAGCACGGAGATCCCAGCGAAGGGTGCTCTTTCGCTCAAGCCGCTCATGCTCCGCCTCGGCCACCAGACGCAGCGGTTCGGCGTCTTCGTTGGTGTGCACCATTTTCCGCTCAGTGAGCACATCAACAAGCTCCTGCGGCTCTGGCATGTTCATCAGACGCACCAAAAGGGCTCCCTGGGAATCACGGACAACGATCGTGCCGTACCGCGCCAATCGCCCCAGGATGCTCTGCGTGAACACCACCGTCGCGATACGCGAGAACGGCACGGTTGTGTGCGACCGCACTAGGATGCCCTGATCGCACACCAATTGATTCCCGGAAATTCGTACCGTCTGCCGATGCCACGAGAAGAAAATGTACAAGACGAGCGCCGCTTCTGCGCAAAAGATGAACACCACCTGCGCCAACTCGAACGGGACCGCGCCGAGTAGCGGCTGCGCCCGCCAAATCCGGGCGTAGTAGACCAGCGAACCCGCAAATACATAGAGCCCCGCGGAAGCGAACTGCAGCGCAATGAAATTACGCACGATGACGATGGGGCTTTTCCTGAAGAGAAGTGCCCGTTGCATGCCCACCATGGTACCCCACCGCCGCGCTCTGGGCAACGATGTCCGGCCATGATATATCCATCGCAGAGGAGGTACCGTGATCGGAACCAGCGACATTGAGGCAAGGCTGGACGAGACCAATATGCTCCTGCGTCAGCTGCTTGAGGCGGTCAGGAAAATCAACCAGACCCTCACCGACATCAAGCAGGCAAATCAGGAACACTTCGAGGCGCGACAGAACGCGCATAAACCCCACCGCTAGGAGCGCTGGGGTTTTTCTCGCAACTCTTCAACACGAATACCTACCAAACGGAGCGGCAGCCGGCGCACGTTCTCGCGTCGGTCGAAGAACGGCAAAAGCAACCGGAGCGCCTCGGTCTTCAGCGTGTTTACTGCGCGAGCAGCAGTCGGAAGCATATGACTCCGGGTCACAGTGCGAAAATCGGAAAATCGAACCGTCAGCACGACCCGGCGATATGCGATAAAACCCTCGCGCCTCATGCGAGCGATGACCGACGAGCACATCACAGCCAGCCGCTCCCCCACGAACCGGCTGTCGAGCGTATCCACGTCGAACGTTTCCTGCTCACCGACGGATCGCGGCGTCCACTCAACGCTCAGCGCCTCCGCCCCGCGTCCGCGCACCTGCTCGTAGAGCTCGAGACCCCACTCACCGAACATACGCCAGAGATCCGCCTCGGTCAGCCGCTGGAGGTCTCCGATCGTGGCCAATCCCTCCTGCTTTAGTACCAGCTCCGCCTTCGGCCCGATGCCCGGCATCCGGCGCACATCCAATGGGGCAAGGAATCGCATTGCGGCACGCGGCCGCACGACCGTAAAACCGTCCGGCTTTCTAAAATCCGACGCGATCTTCGCTATGAGCTTATTCGCCCCAAGCCCGATGGAACAGGTAAGCCCCTCGCCCAGAAGAATGTCGCGCTTCACCGCCCGACACACTGCTTCTGCGCTTCGCCAGCTCTTGAGATGCGAGAGGTCGAAATACGACTCGTCCACACTCGCCTGCTCGACGGTCTCTGCATGTTTCCCGATGATCCCCATAATGCGCTCCGATATTTCGCCGTACCGCCTCCCATTCACCGGTAAGAATAGGGTCTCCGGTTCGCCACGAGCAGCAGCCTCCCGGGCAAGCCGCCACGCAGTGCGTATCGGGAGCGCGGAACGGATGCCGTATTTTCGCGCCGGGTAGTTTGCCGTACTCACCACGCCCCTCCCTCGCCCCTCACGCGGGTCAGATCCCACCACGATCGGCATCCCATGCCACCGCGGATTATCGCGCTCTTCAATGGCTGCAAAGAACGCGTCCATATCAAGATGAGCGATCATCGAATGTTTCCGTGTATCTGCCATGGGGATATCCGTATCATGCGATTTTTCGGAGCTCCGGCAAAACTGGACACATCGTTGATAATGTGGTAAATACTGCCCAGCTCTTCGTCATCTCAAAACGCCGCACCATCCGAAAGGAAATCTCATGCGCTACCGCATGTTGATCGCCGCGCTGCTCGCATTCGCCCTCCCGCTCTCGGCCACAGAAAAGAAGCCACAACAGAAGGAGCGGCGCACCCGGGTTCGCATCACAGTCGGAGGGGGCGGTCCGCTCCTACAGCAGGAGCGCATCACCGCTCCATCGCTCGAATACAATCGCGGCGCGTCCATCTTCAACCTGCTGGACGAGGCCCGCAAGTTCACCCGGGCGCCCATCATCCCACAGGGAGCGAACGCCGACGCCTACATCCTGGGCGGCCCGTGGCCCAACATCCAACCCGGCGACACCCACCTACTCTACGGTCGTCAGTCGACCACAAGCGACACCGGTGGTGGCGACGATACGTTTAGCATGAGCGTCGATACCCGGCTTCTCGGATCGCTCTGGGTCCAGACCGGATACCAGGTAAGCGGCCAGGAGAAGTTCACCTTCGACAACACTCGCGATTTCATCAACGTGACGCGCGTGGACCAGGTCGCCATTCTGCCGCCACGGGTTCTCCATATCGGCATGGACCGGAGATACATCGCCCGACAGGACGAGTTCAAGATGCGCGGTCATGCGCTCTCCGCAGCGCTGAAGTACGAACTGTTCGGCGATCGCGTCGGCGGCGTCGCCCTTGTCGCAGGGGCCCAGTACATACTGGTGAGCAATCGTCACTGGAGCGTCCAGCGAGACTCCGTGTATACCCACTTCGTGGCCGAGGAGCTCGCGGGCGGATTCCCGAACGGTATGGGCGACCTCCGCACCGAGACCGGTAGCGACTCCGGGGAACGCTCGCACACCTCCGCGCATCGCTGGCAACCCATTACGGGACTCGACCTGCGACTCGGCGCACGCCGAACCAACGGTTTCGTTGGGAAGAGCTACAAAGAAGATGTCCCGATGGGCATCTTCATTCAGGGACGGTATGCCTTCGGGGATAACGAGATGCACTTCTCCCCCCAGACGCCCTACGGCACCGTGAACCTCACGAGCAGAACGGAGCGTTGGTACGTCTTCGGCGGTCTGGTCGTCGGCTTCTAGTCTCACGCCGGCTCTTGCGAGCCGGCTTTTCGTACCACGAACTCAAACGCCCCGTGAGGGGCGTTTGGTTATTTCGAGGATTTTGCGAGCAGCTTCGCTGCGTTGCTCTTGAGTCGGGCTGCTTTATTCTTTTTGATGACCCCCGCCTTCGCGGCCTTATCGAGCTTCTGCTGAAGCTTCACCATCATCTCGGCTGCGCTCTTCGGGCTCGTAGCAGCCGTCTTCCGAAACTCTTTGACCGCGTCCTTATACCCTCGCTGCTTGGCAAGGTTCCGGGCGCGTCGCTTGATCGACTGACGACTGGCCTTAATGGCTGATTTGGTGTTCGGCATTGCGGAAAGAATCATAGCACGATGACAGACGCGTGGCAACCCCTCTCACTCCATCTCTCCACTATGCCTCCCCTCCCGCTCCCCTCGGGGCACCCCGACTCTCGACCCATCACCTCTCCGCCATGCCCTCCGTCAGCACTCGCGCAGGGAGCGGCATCCGGGCGATGCTGACGGCGCTCCGGCTTTGGAGACGGAGCGCCTGAGGCATCGCCAAC